>DGYW01000065.1:0-20736 GCA_002396805.1 Firmicutes bacterium UBA4996
GTGATTTCTTCTTTGAATTCTGGCGATGTATGAAGGTCTAGTTCCCCTTCGAGGGTTGCCAGTAGTGCTTGTCCCTCTATTTCCAGGCTATAGTGCACAGTTCTCCCTCCCGTTTCCAATTTAAAGAAAACTTTCGAGGGCGAGAGCCATTTACCTGCCGAAAATGACGAAAAAGTTACAAAAATTACACTTTACACTCAATACAGCCCTTGAGCTAACGCCCTACTGAGACGGAACATCAAGTCAACAAGTTTGGCCTTCTGCACTTCTTGATTGATTGCTAGGGTATTCACCCCTACCACTTGGTCTTCATACAACACTGTGATTGTACCTACCGCAGTGCCTTGTGCGAGGGGAGCGTTGAGCTCTTGATCTAGGCTGATAACAGTAGTCAAGTCTAGCTCTTTCCCCCGTTCCACAGTAATATAAAAATCTTCCGGCAAGACAACGTCCACAACGCGTGGCTCGCCGTTAGGACAATCAACTGTGCTAACCACAGCATCTTTGGAATAAAGCTGGAGACTATGGTATTTGCGAAAGCCATAATCTAAAAGGGATCGAGCTTCGCTTTCCCGTTCGGCCTCCGTTTTGTGACCTAAAGAAACCGCTAGTAAACGGAGATGATCCCGTTGTGCGGTGACAGCCAAACAATAACCTGCTTCGGTAGTAAAGCCTGTTTTCAATCCGTCTACTCCGTAATAACGCCGAAGTAGTTTATTCGCATTCCACAACACCGGAATCTTGGTTGTTGTGGGCCGCATGGTGTATTCGTAGGTAGACACATAATCCATAAGAGCAGGCACTCCAATAGCGTGTCTCGCCAATACGGCCACATCTTTAGCACTCATTAGATTATGACTATCCCCTTCGGGTAGACCGGTACAATTAACGAAAATAGTCTCATTCAAGCTTAACTGGCTAGCCCGCTCATTCATGAGCTCCACAAAATTCGTTTCGCTTCCAGCCAAGTATTCTGCGACAGCAACTGCAGCATCGTTCGCGGAACCAACAGCAATGGCGTACAGCAGCTCCTCCAAAGTCAATTGTTCGCCCGCTTCTAACCAGATGCGAGTTCCCCGTTTGCTAGCCGCGAAAGGACTAGCTGTTACAACATCATCCAGGGCCGCCTCTCCCCTCTCTAGGGCTTCTAAAACTAGGACCAATGTCATCAACTTGGAAACACTAGCTACGGGAAGCTGCTCTCTGCTATTGTGCTCGAGAAGGACGCGACCACTAGATGGATCCATTAAAAGGCTTGCTCTACCAATCAATTCCAAACTGTACACAGGAGCGCTCAGCCCAGCGATGCAGACCGCAACAACGGTGATCAAGGTCAACAACCGCAAGTTCTCTCCCCCTTCCACACTACAATAAATATGGGGCCAGAGGCCCCATTATACGTCTTTTGCAGTGATTTTTCTGTAAACCAAGGGAAGGGCAGGCGGTTTAGTATCACCAAGAGTGAACGCTCTAGTGCAGCTGGAGATCGCTGGCGACATGTGCTGAGCTTGGTTTCCATAAATCCTAGCCAAGACTGCACCTTTTTCAACATAGTCTCCTACTTGGCACTTTAGCTCGAGACCAACAGCCAGGTCAATAACGGTGTCTTTTGTCTCACGACCGGCACCCAATTCCATAGCAATCCCACCAATTATTAAGGGATCCAACTTCTGGACATAGCCCGCTTGCGGTGCCAAGAAATCCTCTTGGAAACGTGCTTGAGGTAGCAAGCTCAAATCCTCGATCACCCGTGGGTCTCCCCCTTGAGCGGCAATTAGTTCAGCAAACTTTTTGAGGGCGAGTCCACTATGGAGGTTAGTTTCTAGCAACTTTCGGGCTTGTGCCCGGTCAGTCATGGGGCCTGCCAAGAGCAGCATTTCAATAGAAAGTTCTAAACACAGTTCGGTCAAGCGTTCGGGACCTTGACCCTGCAGAGTTAAGATAGCCTCCTTAACTTCTAAGGCATTACCGATTCCCCGTCCTAAGGGTTGATTCATATCGGTGACTAAGGCCACGGTGGAACGTTCCGCTAGGGTACCGATCTGCACCATAGTCTGAGCCAACTTGATGGCTTCCTCCTCCGATTTCATAAATGCACCACTACCAGACTTCACATCCAACACAAATCCATCGGCACCGGCGGCTATTTTTTTACTCATAATCGAGGAGGCGATCAAGGGAATAGACTCAACAGTTGAGGTCACATCACGCAAAGCGTATAGCAGCTTGTCAGCAGGAGCTAGCTCTCCTGTCTGTCCCACAACACTTACACCGATCCGATTCACTTGCTCCACAAATTCATCTGGGCTAAGCTCTACCCGATAACCGGGAATGCTTTCTAGTTTGTCCACTGTGCCACCGGTATGACCTAAACCACGGCCGGACATCTTGGCAACCGGAACACCGCAGCTCGCTACTAATGGTGCTACGATAAGGGTAGTGGTATCTCCCACGCCACCTGTAGAGTGCTTATCTACTTTTATACCAAGAATTTTACTCAAATCCAAAGTGTCTCCGGAGTTGGCCATGATCAAGGTTAGGTCAGTGATTTCCTCTGGCTCCATTCCTTGAAAATATACTGCCATATTCCAGGCAGCCATTTGATAATCAGGAATGTCTCCAGCCACATATCCGTGGATCAAGAACTCCAACTCTGCCCTACTCAAGCGTTCTCCATCTCGCTTTTTCCGAATGATTTCCACCGCATGCATCACTTTTGACCATCCTCCTCGCAAAGAATTTCTCCTAAAAAGCTTGTGCCAACTGTCGTGTAGTCTAACTCAAAATATTCAGCCACAGTCTTGGCCACATCGGCGAACGATTTGCGAACACCTAGATCTCTAGGTTTCACCGGAGTACCGGTTACCAGTAAGGGCACGTATTCTCTCGAATGATCTGTACTTGATGTGGTGGGATCGCAACCATGATCGGCGGTGATAATTAACAAGTCCTCCTGTTGTAAGGCACCTAAGAGTTCAGGCAGACGAGTGTCAAATTCCTCTAGTCCTTTGGCGTAATTTACAGGATCATTGCGGTGTCCCCAGAGCATATCGAAATCTACGAGATTGGCAAAGATCAGACAGTCTTCTTGTTTTTCATGTAACAGCCGAAGCACCCCATCAACACCCTCCATGTTGTTTTTGGTGTGCTGCGACGCGGAAATACCTTGGCCGGCAAAAATATCATTGATCTTACCTACCCCATAAACAGGAATGTCGGCGGCTACCAAAGCATCCAAAACCGTAGGTTTGAATGGAGCGAGGCTATAGTCGCGACGATTTGCAGTCCGCTTAAAAGCGCCCACTTCACCAACGAAGGGTCTAGCAATCACTCTACCTACTGCATGTTCCCCTTGGAGGATGTCTCTGGCAATAGCACACCACTCATAGAGGGTCTCTAGAGGCACGATCTCCTCATGGGCGGCAATCTGAAAAACACTATCGGCAGAGGTGTAAACTATCGGAAAACCAGTCGTGAGGTGTTCTGCACCGTGATCTTCAATAATCTTCGTACCCGATGCGGGATAATTGGCTATGCTCTTACGCCCAATACGGCGCTCAAATTCGTCTATAACCTCTACTGGAAAACCGTTAGGATAAGTGGGAAAAGGCGTATCAAGTGTTAACCCAGACAGCTCCCAGTGTCCTGTGGTAGTATCCTTCCCCACAGACAATTCAGCCATTTTCCCCCAGGCTGCCTGGGGCACCGAAGTTGCTGGCACTCCTTCAATGGGAATGATATTTCCCAATCCTAAAGCTTGGGCATAAGGCATCTTTAAGCCTCCTACGGCTTTGGCAGTATTACCGAGAGTGTTACTCCCCTCATCTCCATAATGATGGGCATCTGGTAGTTCTCCTACTCCAACACTATCTAAAACAATAATCGCAATGCGTTTCATTCATGATCCTCCTTCTGGGCTCGAGGATGGCTTTTCTGGTACACATCCCGTAACTGCCCCCTGTCTAAATGGGTGTAAATCTGAGTAGTTGCCAAATCTGCATGACCCAGCATCTCTTGGACTGAACGTAAATCGGCACCATGTCTTAACAAGTGGGTGGCAAAGGAGTGTCTCAGCATGTGCGGTGAAATCTCCTTATCGATCCCCGCCTGATGGGCCCAAGCCTTAATTATCTTCCAAAACCCCTGTCTAGTTAAACGATTTCCCCTGATATTGAGAAATAAAGCCCGCTCCCTGATGTTCCGTTGCAGGCGGGGTCTAGCATATTCCAGATATTGGGTAGTGGCTTTTATGGCATGTTGGCCCAGGGGAATTATTCTTTCCTTGTTACCTTTTCCGAGGCAACGTACGAAGCCTAATTGATCGATATCCCCCACGTTCAAGCCCATCAACTCAGAAACACGCAAGCCTGAACCATACAAAACCTCCAACATGGCCCGATCGCGATATCCTGTGGGTTTGTCCAGTGTTGGTGCTTCCAAAAGAGCCAACACCTCTTGCTCAGTAAGAATCTGCGGAAGATTCTGGGGAAGCTTCGGTGAAGGCAAGTAGGCGCAAGGATTCTGCTCTAACTGCTGTTCATCAACTAAGTAATCATAAAAACTCCTCAAGGCAGCTAGTTTACGTGCCCTAGTTCGCGGCGCTAAGTCATGTTGTTCCAAAGTCTCCACGTAAAGAATAACGTGTTGGGTCTCAACGTCGATCCACTCTAATCCTTGGTTCTTTAAAAAGGTGCGAAATTGGCGCAAATCACTGGCATATGCCTGTACACTATTACTCGCTAATCCCTTCTCCACTTGTAGATAGGCAAGGTATTCTTCTAACATTTGGGAAGCTGCCATTGGCTCCCTCCCTTCAGATCAAAAAACCACTAGTAAGTTGAATAAAAATTGGCGTTAAGTAAGTCTCCACTAAGGCGCCAAGGATTAGCAAAATGCAACTACAGAAAGACAAAAAAGCGGTACTGGCAAATTGAGCGTAAACACCTTCTTTCGAAAGGCCGAGCAGAGTCTTAAAAGCAGTGGTGGAAAAAGACAGAGCGGCCGCAGCACTTACCAAAATCGCCGGTACAACCAAAAGGTTATGGGGTAGGATGGAAGTTGTGGAAAGAACTAACCCCCTGACCATAGTCTCTTGTACTAAAAAGCCTACTGTAAAACCCAGAACAAAGCCCCGCACAAACACTACTCCGAGGATCAGTGGGGCTCCGATTACCGTTAACCCTAGCACAAAGAGTAGGCCTGTCGTTTTCACCACATTGTCCACCAGACTTTGGTAAAAAACCTCCCCCTTTGGGGAGTGCACCCCCTTATTTTGGGTAATAGAAGCATATACATCCGTTAAGTAGTTCGCCAGATCGGCCCGTTGGACTGGGGAAAGCTTCTGTGTAGCCACAGCACCAAAACCCAGACCAGTTGCAAATAATAAGATCAGGGCCAAATAAAGGGGTAAATGTCGCTGAAAGTACCTCCATATTAATTCACCTAAGGCACCGGCCATGAACATAAGTGTCACCTCTTTGAAAAAGCATTATCTAACATTATGCCTCTCAAAAGCCGAATATGTTAGGAAAGGTGACCACGGGAATTGATAGTTAAGGCTTCCCAGGTGCATTGCAGGCCCTTACGCGTATATAGAAGTTCCGAAATACCCGCGTTATTTAAGTGGATACAATACGATTTTTCTAGGGGAATATGCAAGAGTCTCGCTATGATTAGGCGTAAACAACCACCATGGGACACGATTACAATGGTTTCATTCTCGTGTTTAGGTAAACACTCGTCTAAAAACTCTTGAAAACGCTCTACCACTTCAGGAGGTAATTCTCCTTCGGGAATCCTAGTGGTCATGCTATCTTGGTAACGCGCATAGAACAAATCTGGATACTTCACCATAATCTCATCTCTGGTCATTCCCTCCCAGACCCCAAAGGACATTTCCCGTAATCGGAGATCAGCTTGTGGCGTGAGTCCATGATACTTGGCAATACTTTGGGCCGTAAACCAAGCCCTCTTTAAATCACTACTGTAAATGGCGGAGACGTTCTCCCTAGCTAAGAACTTTCCTGTTTCTTGAGCCTGGAGAATGCCTCGTGCGGATAAGGGACTATCTTTTTGGCCCTGATAGCGTCGTTCTTGGTTCCATACTGTCTCTCCATGACGTACTAAGATTAATCGAGTCATCCTTTCACCTCTCCAAGTTTTTCGCTACTCGACCATATTTTCCTCCTCCGCCTGGCTCGATCAGTAGAGTTCCGTCTCGAACCGCTGCCACATACTTGGCTATTGAGGGTCCTACCAATCTTCCAATCGACTCTAAAGATACATTATACAAAATATCGATTTCCGTTCCTAGTCCGTGGATCATCTGCACATAAGTTTTAGGTCCAATACCTGGCAACATAGGTAAAGGTACATGGGCCCGGTAGGGTGGCCGATGATTGACTAGACCAGACCAATCCGCGATTGCTCTGATCCGATCCCACACGCCGTAAATCATGGGTTCTGCACAGTGAGGGCAAATAAAGATGGCCTGTTCATCCTTTGCTAGCCAATTGCAATTCGGACAAAAACTGCGATAGTACTTACCCAAGAGCGGTTCTAAACCATGTGTGGCCACAATTCCATCGGCCTTTAGTTGCATAGCCTTACTCCACTCTGTAAAGTCCAATCGGGGCAAATCATAAACGGTAAATTCTCGACCAATCGTTTGCAGGGAGTGGGCGTCGGAATTAGCTATATAGGAGTAGACGTGGGTATCCTTAATACTGAAAGCTAGTTCAGTGTTGGCACTGAGCCCTAACTCCAAACCCAAAATTGCTTGCGGTTTTGTAAACATTTCCCCCAATTTACGCACACAGTTGCCATAAACCCCCTTATGAGGAGTGAAAGCATGGGCCGCCAAAGCAACACCCGAGTTTGCCACCACTAACTCTAGCCATGCATCCGGTGTAAGCCGTAGCCTTTGGGTAGATAGAGAAGGATTAGTGACCCATAACCTGAGTTGCTGGGCGTAGCTTTCTAGTGCGTCCATACTAGGGAAAAACGCTAAAAAATGGGCTTCGCGCCCTGTTTCACTCTGGGCAAGTTCCACTTCACTGCCAAGAAACACCGTGAGTCCTTGCCAAACGTATCCACCACCCGACAATAAGACTAATTCCCCCTTGGCGATAAGTTCTTTTAAATCAGCCATAACACCACTGCAAGCAGCATCAACTAGACCAATTAGGTCTAGTCCCTTTTGAAATTTAGCCACCACCTGAATGTTTGCTAAGGTTAGTTTGGGTGAAGCGGTAATCTTCACGGGTTTTCTCCCAGAAGTCCTCCCTAGATGAATATGCAAATCGCCATAGACCACAGCCACAGCTATTCCTCCTTACAAAAGGGCCACCATGCTTAAGGCCGCGGCCACAACACCATGAAAAAACAAAGGATCTTCTGTAGGCCCTCGTCCCATAGTCTTGAGGGGCAACCTAGATTGATCCAAAGTAGCAAAACTTGCATCTGTATCTTCCCATTTGATCTCATGTTGTAGGTGACCCACCTCCTCCATCGCCTGGGAAAACCGCTTCAGATAATTTGGCAGTGGCACCAAAATGGGCGTCGAGACTAAGGTGGTTAAAACGGTTCTTGTATGGTGACTTAATCCGTAATGTCTCTCCCGTGAATCCGCCTCACTCAGACGGGGAATGGCTACAGGAACACCCCCGAGCTGGAGCACTGCGTTGAGGAACATGCCCTGCTCCAAGGCGGTAGTTCCCCAAGTTGTGTTGGTGCCAACCACACCTGGTCCCATTAACACGACTGCTAAGTCAGCCCGGACTACGTGCTTGGCTGCCAGGAGTGCACTGTAAATGTTAACAGCCTCAAAATCGCCTCCAAAGGCATGCCCGAAGGTAATGGTCTTCGTCAACAGTTTGCGTTGTTTTAAGATGGCGACCACCTGGCTAATAGCAATGGGCAACGCTGCTCCATCACTCATTAAGTAGACTAACCGCACAGGACCTAGCTTGTCATAGAGAGTCCAGGCTAAAGGGGCTAACATGCTATGTAAACTACCTACCGCAACTATTAGTCCACCCAAGTCACGGGCCTTGACCATGGTAGCGTGGTAGGGGCTTGCCTCCTCTTCCACACTCAACACCCGGCCTTGTGAGGGAGTGTAGCGTAGTTTCATAATGTGTCCCCTTTTAGAAAGACTACGCTCTCGCCCCCAAACGGCGATTACGTAGTGCGAACCACCTGTACCAAGTTTTAATTGTTGGGCCGTAGTGTTAAGCAAAACACGATCAAAAAGTTGACAAGGGCCGGTCAGTTCAGGGTAATTAATGGCTTTAGCCCACTCCGAACCAACCAGCACCTCTAATTCTTGCCTGCCGTTAAAATTGAGCACTCTAACGACAATTCCCTCTTGGGTTGAACATTCCACAATAGTAGCCTCCTCGTTTAGGATCTACTATTGGTATGCCCGACCTCGTTCTAAAGCTTGCATGTTTAAGGGGATCAGATGATGATGCCGCTCTGATAATACCTGTTTTAGAGACTCCTGAACACTAGCAATGTCAATCAACCCGGTAGCCTCAATGAAGGCGCCCAAAAGAACCATGTTAGCCACTCTGGCATTGCCTAGTTCATCGGCAATCTCATTGGCAGGCACCGCCACAACCTTCACATCGTCCCGTTTGGGTTTTTGCTGAATCAAGGTAGAGTTGTAGACAATTAGTCCCTCAGGTGCTACAGTTGGCTCAAAACGATCTAGGGAAGGAGCATTCATCACAATAGCTACTGTAGGTTTGCTCACAATGGGAGAGCCAATTTCTTCATCGCTAATCACAACAGAACAATTGCAGGTGCCTCCCCTCTGCTCGGGACCGTACGAAGGGAACCACGAAACTGCCTTATCCTCAATCATTCCCGCGTAGGTAATGAGCTGACCTAATACTAAAACACCTTGACCTCCAAAGCCAGCAATAATAATATCAGCCACTATTTGCCCTCCTCTGCAGTAATATCCTTATAAACTCCAAGGGGGTAATAGGGAATCATGTTTTCGGCTAGCCAAGTCATACTATCCACTGGAGTCATACCCCAGTTAACCGAGCAAGTCGAAAGAACCTCTACCATTGCAAAGCCCTTCCCTTGTTGTTGCATTTCAAAGGCCTTTTTAATAGCCCGCCCAGCCTGGTTAATGTGCCTAGGATCATGGCTGGACACTCTAGCTAAATAGGAGGGACCCTCAAGAGTAGCCAGTAACTCACACATCTTGATGGGGTAACCAGTCTCGCTCACAGAACGCCCCCGTGGAGAAGTCGCAGTTTTCTGCCCAATTAGAGTTGTCGGTGCCATCTGTCCGCTTGTCATGCCGTAAATGGCGTTATTTACAAAAATTACCGAAATGTTTTCACCCCTGGCTGCGGCATGCACAATCTCTGCCATGCCAATGGAGGCCAAATCTCCATCACCTTGGTAAGTAAAGACCATCTTATCAGGTAATACACGCTTGATGCCCGTAGCCACCGCGGGAGCACGACCGTGGGCAGCTTGTTGCATATCACAATTAAAGTAATCGTAGGCAAACACAGAACAGCCGACACTAGCCACTCCAATGGTTTGCTCGCGAATTCCTAGGCTATCAATGGCTTCTGCCACCAAGCGGTGAATTACACCATGGGTGCACCCAGGGCAATAATGCATCGTTACATCAGTTAATGCTTCGGGTTTTTGAAACACCGTCTTCACTAGTTGCCCCTCCCTTCCAAAATGCCTTTGATTTTCACCAACACTTCCTCTGGGGTCGGAACCATACCACCTAGACGATTGGTGAAATGAATCGGGCACCGGCCTTCCACTGCTAGGCGAACATCTTCGAGCATTTGACCAGCACTCATCTCCACCACCAAAAACTGACGTTCGGGACTAGCCAAAGCTCCCAATTGAGTTTCAGGGAAAGGGAAGAGAGAAATTGGCCTAAAGATACCCACCTTTAGTCCTTCCTTACGAGCCAATTCCATGGCTGAGCGGGCAACTCGCGCTGAAGTTCCATAGGCGACGAGAATTAGTTCGGCATCTTCAGTGCCCACTTCTTGCCAGCGAATTTCCTCCCCCTTTATCTCCTCATATTTCGCTATTAGCTCATAATTTCGTTTCTCTAAGGACTCAGGGATAATATCCAGAGTATTAATTACATTAGGCTTCCGACCAACGGCCCCAGTTGTGGCCCAAGGCTTTTCTACTTCGGAGATGTCCTGATTACTAGCAAACTCCACTGGCTCCATCATCTGCCCCAAAATACCATCACTGAGAATCATCACCGGATTGCGCCATTTATCGGCTAAATCGAAGGCTAAGGTGGTTAAATCGGCCATTTCTTGCACACTGCCTGGGGCTAGAACAATGAGACGATAGTCCCCATGTCCTCCACCTTTCACTGCTTGAAAATAATCACCTTGACCAGGATGAATTCCACCTAAGCCTGGTCCGCAGCGTACTACGTTTACAATTACACAAGGTAATTCGCCTGCAGCGATATAAGAAATTCCTTCCTGTTTTAGGCTAATTCCTGGACTGGAGGATGAAGTCATTACCCTTGTTCCAGTTCCAGCAGCTCCATAAACCATATTGATGGCTGAAACCTCACTCTCGGCCTGCAAATATACGCCACCACGCAGAGGTAGATGATAGGACATATAAGCGGGAATCTCATTTTGCGGGGTGATGGGATAGCCAAAGAAAGCCTTACACCCTGCCCGGATTGCCGCTTCCGCGAGGGCCTCATTCCCCTTCATCAATGTCTTTGCCATTTGATCACTTCCCTTCGGGACTCAGTCGTTTTATAGTAAACACTAAATCGGGACAAATCACAGCACATAGCGTGCAACCGGTGCAATTTTCTGGCGCATATGCTTCCACCGGATGATAGCCCTTCGAGTTAATATTCTTAGAGATTCTAAGCACGCCAAAGCGGCAAGCAGTAAGGCAGAGACTGCATTCTTTGCAGCGCTCCTGATCGATAATAACTTGACCTTTCATCGGTTCACCTCCCCTCCCCCACATATTCGCGGGCCACTTCTTGCCCAGTTAAAACCCTTAATGCTCCAAGTGCTAGAGCTTCTAATTCATTTTCTCCTGGTAAGACAATAAGAGGAGCAATAAACTCTACATATTGCTTAATCTCATGAACTAATTCACCAGAATAAGCTAATCCACCAGTTAACACAATCGCATCAACAATACCTCTCAAAACCGCACTAATCCTGCCGATTTCTTTAGAAATTTGATAGGCCATGGCCATAAAGTAAAAGTGAGCTTGCTCGTCTCCTGCTTTCATTCTTTGCACAATTAAACGCAGATCATTAGTCCCTAGATGGGAGACTAATCCGGATTTTCCAACATATTTGCGGATTAGGTCTGCTTTACTATATCCGTGATCAAAAAAGAAGTTGATTAGCCCCACCGTAGGCACAGACCCTGTTCTTTCTGGAGAAAACGGTCCCTCCCCTGTTAGTGCGTTATTGACATCAATGACCTGACCTCGGCGGTGGGCCCCAACTGAAATTCCGCCCCCCAGATGGGCTACGATCAAATTCAGTTCGTTGTAGGGACGCTCAAGTAGTTTTGCAGCCTTTTGAGCACCAGCCTTGTGATTCAAGGCATGAAAAACGCTCCGCCTCTCTACAGCAGGGCAACCGCTAAAACGAGCAACAGGAATTAATTCATCCACAACGACCGGATCTACAATGAAAGCGGGGATTCCCAGGGCTTTGCTTAAATCAAAGGCGATTAAGCCAGCCAGGTTTGCAGCATGTTTGCCATATACGCCCTGCTCCAGTTGGGCAACCATCAGCTCATTAACATAATAGGTGCCTCCCACCATAGGGGCCAAGAGTCCACCTCTAGCCACAATGGCTGTTAATGAGTTGAGCTCAACCCCTTGATCCTTGAGCCAAGCTACGATCAGTTTTTCTCGAAAGACCCTCTGGTCCACAACTTCTCCAAACTGGCCTAATTCGTCATTGGTGTGATGAAGGCTAGTAGTATGAAGGGGCCTGTTGTCTTTGTAAACCGCCAACTTTGTACTCGTAGAACCGGGGTTGATAACAAGAATAAGATTCTCCATCTGGTTCCTCCCTCTTAGCTTCCGCTTAAGGCTTGGCAAGCTACGGCAATGGCATTAAGTTTGCTCTCGGCACTATCTGCCCGCGAGGTGAGCACTATGGGGCAGGAGGCTCCAAAGATCAGCCCAGCGGTCGATAGGTTACCCACATAACTAAAAGCTTTGTATAATACATTGCCCGTCGTTATTTCTGGTACGAAGAAGATGTCTGCTTGCCCGGCCACAGGACTATCAATCCCCTTTTGAGCAGCAGCTTCCTTAGAATAGGCGTTATCAAAAGCTAAAGGTCCGTCAACGACAGCAGGTTTGCTAAACTGTCCCCGCTTAGCCATGAGACAGAGGGCGGCCGCCTCAACTGTATCTGTCATTTGCGGGTTGACTGTCTCTATCGAAGCTAAAGCCGCTACTTTAGGATTAGTTAAGCCAATGGACCACGCAAACTGGATGGCATTGTCTAAAATCTGAGATTTTTGAGTGAGATCAGGCTTAATATTCATGCCCGCATCAGTCAATAAGGCCAAGCGGGGCCCTGGAAGTTCCACAATGGCAATGTGACTAAGTAAAGCTTGGGCCCTAATTCCCTGTTCTTTGTGCAAAACGGCCCGTAAGATCACGCTGGTATTCAAGTGACCCTTCATCAAGAGCGTACAGCGCCCTTCTCTAATCTGACGGACGGCTAAGGCTGCTCCTTCTGCGGGAGTTGAAGCTTCTAACAGGGTGAACCCTGTCAAAGGGAGCCCAGTTTCTTGAGCGATAGCTTGGATCTGCTCAGTTGGACCAGTGACCACCACTTCTTGCAAAAATCCTTGACTAAGAGCGTCATGGCAAGCTTGCAGTACCCCTCCATCTACACCCCAAGCCACAGCCATACTCTGGCCAGTACCTCTTTTCAACTCTTGCCTCAGCTTAGCAAACCCCATACGCGTCACTCTCCTCTAGTTTTAAGTCTATGATCGGCTCATTGCTTAGAACTCTCTGGATTCCCTGTTTTAGGGCTGACAAACCTTGATTACCAGGATAAAGAGAAACAGTCCCCAAAAACTTGATATTGGCAATTAAATCAGACACAAAAGACTCATGCTTGACTAATTCACCGGCCAATAAAATCCCCTGTGCTTGCCCCTTCAGTACGGTGGCATAAGCACCGATCTCTTTGCTTACTTGGTGAATGAGTGCTTGGAAAACTAGGGTAGCGTGTTCTCCACTTACTGTATAGAGATCTTGAAACTGTTTTAGACCTAAGTATCCTTGTAAACCACTTTCTTCGCCGACTCTACGCAAAGTTGCCTTCCGGTCCTGCGCCTCTAAACATAGATCCAAAAGTCCATCAAAGGGTAGTGCCCCCGCCTGCTGCCACGCAAAAGGGCCTTCTTCAACACTTATACCTCCGTCAATCATCTGATCTTGTGAGATTACTCCAATGTGAATTTCCTCATCTAAGTGGGCTACAATAAAATTGCCACTTGCTCTAGGGATACCGCGGTCTTCCTCCTCCAGACGAACTAGGTGCTTAAAAATAAAACTGTCACAGCGGCAGCCTCGATTAATCTCGGGTGTTCCTGTGACTCGAGCCAGAGGATCACATTCTAGGAGACTAGAGGGATCAATAATATAGACTGGCGTTTTCCACATCTCTTTAACTAATTGACCGATCCTGGGACCTCGATTGTTTAGATGAGGCTGTAAGAAGCCTCTAGAAAGGGCGTATAAGCCACTGGGACAACCTGGGGGCAAGTGCCCATTAGTGACAGCAAATTTTAGGCTGGAGGTGGCAATTTTCATATGCCCTAACCAGTTTTGAATTAGGTCCACTAGGTCTTGGTCACTTAAGCGAAGTGGAAAAGTCGTGGTTTCAGATAGCTGGTGGGCACTGACTTGAACATGCAAGGTGGAGGCATGAGGGTAGATTGCAAGGACAGCCATGGACATACTCCTTTCATATGTAAAAAAATGAAAAAGCAGGTATTTAATATATACCTGCTTCATTACCTTAATATTAAGCTATTTCGAGGTTAGGCTTCAGATTCCTCCTCAGGTGGCAACGCTTCTTTGCGGGAAAGATTAATGCGTCCCTGGCGGTCAATCTCCACAACCTTGACCAAGACCTCATCTCCGATGTTAACAACATCTTCTACCTTGTTGACCCTTTGTCGCGCCAATTGGGAAATGTGCACTAGACCTTCCTTGCCAGGTAAAACTTCCACAAAGGCACCGAAATTCATAATCCGTTTGACAGTACCAAGGTAAGTTTGGCCTACTTCAACATCCTTCACATAGCGCTCAATAAGCTTTTGTGCTCGCTCGCCACCATCACCATCTGTGGATGCAATATACACTCTGCCATCATCTTCGATGTCGATGGCAACTCCTGTCTGGTCAATGATACTACGAATGATTTTTCCACCAGGTCCAATCACGTCGCGGATCTTATCCACAGGAATTTCCATTGTGATAATTCTTGGAGCATAGGGAGATAGCTCGCTCCGAGGTTGGGTAATAGCTTCTTGCATTTTATTGAGAATGAAGAAACGACCTTGACGAGCCTGTTCTAAAGCCTGAGCCATAATTTCAGAAGTAACTCCACCGATTTTAATATCCATCTGCAGGGCAGTAATGCCTTCTGTGGTTCCAGCCACCTTGAAGTCCATATCTCCTAAGGCGTCCTCTAGGCCTTGAATATCGGTAAGAATAGTGAAATCTTCGCCTAACATCATCAAGCCCATGGCAATCCCTGCTACAGGACGCTTAATCGGTACTCCGGCATCCATGAGAGCCAAAGTGCTACCGCATATGCTTGCCATGGATGAAGAGCCGTTTGACTCTAAGACTTCCGACACTAACCGCAAGGTATACGGGAACTCTTCCTCACCGGGGATAACCGGCAACAGAGCCCGCTCAGCTAAAGCACCATGCCCAATTTCACGACGACCTGGGCCACGCATGGGACGAACCTCACCAACGCTATAGGATGGGAAATTGTAATGATGGATATAACGCTTGCTGTCCTCATCGGTGAGATTGTCAAGCATTTGTTCATCCGACTTCAAGCCCAGAGTGAGGGCAGTCATGACCTGGGTCTGACCTCTGGTAAATAATCCTGTACCATGGACACGGGGCAACACACCCACCCCACAGCTAATGGGACGAATTTCCTCTGGTTTACGTCCGTCAGGACGCACTTTGTCCTTAGTAATAGAACGTCGCACTTCTTCTTTGAGGACGTTGTCGAAAACCACATCTATACTCTTGCTATTCTCCTCGTAGCTATCCTCACCGTAAGTTTCTAAATAGGCCTCATGAATATCAGTTTGCACCTGATTAACGAGACGTTCTCTTTCTAACTTTTCCTCTGTGAGAAGTGCCGAGGCAATGTTGCTAGTGGCATATTCCCGCACCCAGCGATCAACAGTAGTATCGGGCTCGAAAATCTGCACTTCTACCTTTTCGTGGCCAATCTCGCCTCTAATCTCTTCTTGCAACACGCAAATCTCTTGAATCACTTTGTGACCGAAGGCAATTGCATCTAAAGCTACCTGTTCAGGAACTTCATTGGCCGCTGCCTCCACCATCATGACTGCATCCTTAGTGCCGGCTACGGTCAGGTCTAAATCTGAGCGAGATTGTTGCTCTAAATTGGGATTGATGATAAACTCCCCGTCCACCAACCCCACTTTAACACCGGCAACTGGTCCCGAAAAGGGAATGTTAGAAACATGCAAAGCTGCACTAGCCCCAATAAGAGCAGCAATAGTAGGAGAATTATTTTTGTCCACTGACAGAACAGTGGTCACAATTTGCACATCATTGCGGAAACCCTCGGGGAATAACGGACGCAAGGGTCGGTCGATCATCCGACCAGACAGGATTGCCTCTTCACTAGGACGTCCTTCTCTTCTTCCCCAACCGCCGGGAATCTTACCCACAGAATACATGCGCTCTTCGTAGTCTACCAATAATGGGAAAAAGTCAATCCCTGTTCTAGGCTCTTTGCTCATGGTAGCGGTCGCCAAGACAACAGTATCGCCATAACGGACTAAGACCGATCCGTTGGCCTGCTTAGCTAAGCCTCCAAATTCGAGAACCAAGGGTCTACCCCCCAGCTCGAAGCGAAACTTGGTTAACATATTTTAACCTCCATTTAGTGTTCTAGGCTTTTAGTTTAGTATAGCCCTTTTTGTCATCCATAACAGCTAATTCAAAAAAGAGCGGGTGTTACCCGCTCGGCATATTATCGGCGCAAACCTAGTTCCTCAATCAAACTGCGGTAACGTTCAATGTCTTTTTTCATTAAGTAGTTCAAAAGACCACGTCTTTGCCCGATCATCTTGTAAAGACCTCTTCTTGAATGATGATCATTCTTGTGTACCTTAAGATGCTCAGTAAGTTCTTCAATTCTTTTAGTCAGAATTGCCACTTGAACTTCTGGGGAACCAGTATCATTCTCATGCCGACTAAATTGTCCAATAATTTGTGCTTTTGATTCTTGTGAAATCAAAAAAGTCACCTCCAAAATTAGGTAAACACCACTTCCCAAGAAAAACGCCGGAGTACGTCTTTCCTAGCAAAGGGTTTCCATGTGCTATTCTAGCACAATTCGCTGGTCTTGTAAATGAAATCCGGCCAACATTTGTCGCGCCTGCTCCACGTCTGCCTCAATCTGGGCCCTTAATTGTTGAATAGACTCATAGCGCTCGATGTCTCTCAGCCGAGCTAAGAACTGAATTTCTAGTTCCTGGCCATAGAGATCGCCACTAAAATCCAAGATGAAAGCTTCCATGGTTTGCACTTCACCTGCAAAGGTAGGGTTTTTGCCGATCGACGTTACAGAAGGTACCCCTAGATCGGACCCTAGGACCGACCATGTTAGATACACCCCTTCTCCGGGCAAGACCAAACTAGGGTCTATCTGTAAATTAGCAGTAGGAAAGCCCAAAAGACGTCCTCGACCAGCCCCACGCACAACTTGTCCTACATAGCTAGGATAAGCTCCTAAGAACGAAACGGCCTTCTCTAGTTCCCCTTGGGCCAATAGTCCCCGAATTTTAGTACTACTGATCACCTCACCAGAGACGGCTTCTACAGCTTCGACCACCGTGACTCCAAAGCCAAACTCCCTACCGCACTGGCGTAAAAACTCTACATCCCCGCGACGTTGTTTTCCGAAACGATAATCAAAGCCACAGACCACTTCACGAACCTGGAGTTGCTCTACTAGCAAGCTCTCCACAAATTGCTCTGCTTCCAACGAAGAAATTTCTTCGCTAAAGGGTAGCCACGCTACTTCATCAATTCCAAAGCCCTGAATACGCTGAACTTTTTGATCAAAGGAAGTTAGTAATGCCAGGTTACCCTTGAAATATTGTTCTGGAGGCACGTCGAAAGTAAACACACAACTACTCCCGGCCTGTGGCCGACGATGCACAGCCTCGTGGATGAGCTTTTGATGCCCTAGGTGAACTCCATCAAAGGTGCCTAGTGCCACACTACGACCTACACTGCTTTTTCTGTTAATCCAGTTAAGTTTTGGTATCCTCTTTCGCAACAATTATCCCCTCGCAAACACCCTAAAAGGTTGACAAATCAGTTGATCTGTTATTTTTATTTCGGCTAAGGCCAAGACCTCCCCATCAATACTCATGAGCACCACCTCTTCACCTACAGTTAGGGTAGAGGGAACATCCATAAAGTGTTCAGGTAGAATGAAGTTACCATGCCCTATACGCTCTTCCACCAAGGGATGCACTTTCACGCGCACCCAACCTGGTAAGCCCTCTTCCATGGGCAATAAGAAGCTATAATCCCCGGCCCCTGCCAAGGTACTGATCTCTTCTAAGGTGTAAGCGTCGCGAGTGGTAAAAGGTCCACTAGCTGTGCGCACAAGAGCGGACATATGGCCCCCAACTCCTAGCTTTTCACCTAAGTCATGACAAAGGGTGCGTATATAGGTACCCTTCGAACAGACAATACGCAACAAGACCCTCGTTCCGAAACCAAGACTCTCTCCCTCACTCCAAATCCGCTCAATACTGATAGAATAGATTTGCACTTCCCGAGGTTCCCTGGGAATAGAAACGCCTCGTCTATCTAGCTCATAGAGGCGCTGACCACCTACGCGAATTGCGGAGGCCATTGGCGGAACTTGCCAAATAGTACCCTGAAAAGAAGCGAGGGCCTCAGCGAACTCCTGGGGAGAGATGGAAAACCCAGTCTTGAGCTCTACCGTATCTCCACTGGCATCTTGACTAGTAGTAGAGATGCCAAAAGTCAATTCTGCGACATAGGTTTTTTCGAACTCAGTAAGATACCCCGACAGCTTAGTGGCATTACCAACCACAAGGGGTAGTACACCACTAGCCCCAGGGTCCAGGGTGCCAGTATGTCCAATTTTCTTGGTTTGAAGTGCTCGACGTAAAAAGCCTACCACTTGGTGAGAACTCATTCCAGGTGGTTTTAGAATATTAACTATGCCGTTCATGGAGTTCACCTGTGCGCAAGTAATCCTCGGTTAACTGCACCACTTCGCGGGTAACTTGAGCTAGATCTCCGACCAAGGTGGCTCCAGAAGCCAGCTTATGGCCACCACCACCTAAGTGGCGGGCTAGTGCACCCACATCAACCTGATTAGCCCGGAGCCCTAAGCGGATTTCTCCAGGTTTTACTTCTCGAAAGACCATGGCAACTTCGGCTGTATCCAGCATGCGGGCAAAGCTAACGAGGTGATCCGTGTTCTCTGGAGGAACATCGAATTGCTCAAATTCTTCAAAACTAATGGACATCCAGACCAATTTGCCTTCTTGTGCAGCATGCAAATTGCTCAAGGCGTAGCCTAAGAGCTTCAAAAAACCATAGGGCTGAGAAGAAAAAATCTCCCTTGCCATCGGCGCCGGTTCGACCCCAAATTTAAGCAATTCAGCCGCGATAGCAAGCACTTCACTATTAGTATTAGCATGACGGAAACCGCCTGTATCTCCCAGAATGCCTCCATACAAAACGGTGGCTATTTCCAGATCAAAAGAAACACCCAGTTCTTGGAGGATCCGATAAACAATCACGCTTGTAGCTGCTTCTCTCGGTTCTACATAGACTAAATCCCCTTCGCCTCGGCCCCGTTGATGATGATCAATATTTACTAAACACTTTGCCGCCTGCACTCCTGGAGCAATCGGACCTGTGCGATGGGGCTCACAGTCTAGCACCACCACACAGCTCTCTCCAGCCTCAAAACCTTCTGGAATATACTCAATTTTCGATAGGCCAGGCCAGCTCAAGTCGGTAGGGACAGGGTCCCCACTCACGACCCGACATTGCTTGCCCATTTTGCTCAATCCAAAATACAGACCGAGCATAGAACCTAGGCTATCAGGGTCAGGATTTTCATGACCCACAAAAATGAAATTATCTTGTTCTCGAAAGAACTGCACAATTTCTTGAAGGCTATTCATTTATTCACCATCACTTTCACTAGGGTTAATCTGGAGCGTTTTCAACAACGCATCCATTTTTGCCCCTTGTTCCAGAGAAGGATCGAAATGAAAAGTCACTTCTGGCGTGTGCCTGAGCCTCAAACGTTTAGCCAATTCGGAACGAATAAAACCCTTGGCACGATTAAGACCTTCTAAGGTTTTCTCCCTTTCTTCTTCAGTACCCAACATGCTAAAGTAGACCTTAGCGAAGGATAAATCTCGAGAAACATCCACATCTGTAATGCTGAGCATTCCCAAGCGTGGGTCCTTCACTTCAGTGGCGATAATTGAACTAACCTCTCGTTTAATCTCTTCGCCTACTCTTACGTGTCTACTAGTCATTACTCTCACCCTCTACAGAGTACGTTCCACCTTAACCATAAGGAAGGCTTCGATAACGTCTCCATCTTTAATATCGTTAAAACGCTCCACACCAATACCACATTCGTATCCATGGGTGACTTCCCGAACATCATCTTTAAATCGCTTCAAGGACGAAATTTTGCCCTCATGTACGATGACGTTATCCCTCAGCACTCGTACCTCCGCTGCCCGGGTGATCTTCCCGTCTACCACTAAGCAACCAGCCACAACACTGCCAGGAACCTTAAAAGTCTGGCGCACTTCGGCACGACCGATGACTTCTTCTTTGAATTCTGGATCCAACAACCCAGCCATGGCCGCCTTCATGTCATCAAGAAGGTTGTAGATGATCCGATAAACCCGAATATCTACCCCATCTCGCTCCGCAGCTTTACGGGCGTTAGGTTCTGGTCGGACATTAAAACCGATGATAATGGCATTAGAAGCAGTTGCTAGCAAAACGTCGGATTCGGAGACTGCTCCCACCGCTTGGTGAATCACCTTAACCCGTACTTCGTCAGTAGACAGTTTTTCCAAGGAAGCCCGCACAGCTTCCGCGGACCCTTGCACATCTGCCTTAATCACCAGGTTCAGTTCTTTTACTTCACCTTCCTGAATCCTTTGGAACAGATCATCCAATGTAACTCGGCTAAACCGGCTGAGATCCCGATCGCGCTGTTTTTCCTGTTGGATGGAGGCCACTTGACGCGCAGTTTGCTCATCTTTCACAACCACAAAAGGATCACCTGCTGCAGGCACATCCGAAATCCCCAGGACCTCAACGGGAGTGGATGGACCCGCCTCTTTGATGTTTTCTCCTCGATCATTGATCAACGCCCG
>DGYW01000065.1:20909-55447 GCA_002396805.1 Firmicutes bacterium UBA4996
CATTGATCAACGCCCGTACCCTACCGCAGACATTACCTACCGCAAAGGGGTCGCCAACACGCAGTGTACCTGACGAAATCAGTACAGTGGCAACTGGACCCCTTCCGCGATCTAGTTGGGCGTCAATGACGGTACCTCGGGCTGGGCAATCTGGGTTAGCCTTAAGGTCTTCTACCTCAGCGACTAACAAAATCATTTCTAAAAGATCACCAATACCTTCCCCGTGTAAGGCGGAAACGTTGACTGCTATAGTATCGCCACCCCACTCTTCCACAACCAATTCGTGTTCAGTAAGCTCTTGCTTGACACGATCAGGGTTGGCGGCCTGAAGATCGGTTTTGTTGATAGCCACAATAATGGGCACACCAGCTGCTTTTGCATGGTTAATCGCTTCTACAGTTTGGGGCATTACACCGTCATTGGCAGCTACGACCAAAACTGCTACGTCAGTGACCTTAGCACCCCGAGATCGCATGGCTGTGAATGCTTCATGGCCAGGGGTGTCAAGGAAAGTGATAGGTTTGTCTTTATAAACGATCTGATAGGCTCCGATATGCTGAGTGATTCCACCAGCTTCAGTGGCGGTCACTCGAGTCTTACGAATCGAATCTAGTAACGTAGTTTTCCCATGGTCTACGTGACCCATGATGGTCACTACTGGGGGTCTAGCCATTTGATATTTTGGTTCTTCGCACACCTCAGCAAAAACGGCCTCGGCCAGATCCTGCTCAGGTTGTGCTTCTACACCGAATTCTGCGGCTACAATGGCTGCAATGTCATAATCGACAGTTTGACTAAGAGATGCCATAATCCCAATCTTCATCAACTGTTTGATCACTTCTGTTCCAGCCACACCTAGCTTTTGAGCTAAATCATTCACAGAAACGCTCTCCGGCAAAACGATGCTCTTTTGTTTTTGGGGAGCACCAGCCTTGACAACCTGAGGTGCGTGGGTATTACGGTTCTTCTTTTTCCCGCGACCTTTAGCGGTCACAGGTTCGTCATCCCGCTCCTCAAGACTCCGTTTCTTCGCCTTTTTGACCTTAGGAGTATCTTCTTCCTCTAACGGTATGAAACCAGGAACCGACACCTCTTCTGGTGCAAAGTGATCGCGCAGCATTTCCGCGATATCGTCTTCAATAGTGCTCATATGACTGGCAACATCGGCCCCTAAATCATTCAAAAACTCTACAAGAACCTTACTCTCCAAGTCTAGTTCTTTCGCCAACTCGTAGATTCTTATTTTCTTCATCAGCATCACTCCTAATTTTTCTCCTGCACTGACTCCCTAATTTGGGTCTGAATCACGTTGGCAAAATTGCTGTCTGTCACACCCAGGACCGCCCTTGGTGATTTACCGATCGCATGACCTAATACATCTTTTTTACCATATACGTAGTACTTAACATTGTGATTTTGAGCCAGTGACCTAAACTTGCTGTGAGTGTTGGCAGAGGCATCTGTGGCGATAATAACTAAGACAACCTTACCACGCATTACCCCTCCCAGCACAGCCTGTTCTCCAGAAACCACTTGACCGGCGCGTTGGGCTAAACCCAAGTAACTATACATCTTGTTCATGTAAGACCCTCTTCAGATCATCTAGGACCTCACTGCCAATAGTGAGTTCTAAAGCTCGATCTAACTGGCGCCCCTTGACAGCACGCTCTAAGCATTGCTCATTGGGGCATAAATAGGCTCCGCGACCTGAACGCTTACCAGTTAAATCTAAATGCACCTTACCCTCAGGGTCCCGCACCACCCGGATTAAATCCCTTTTGGGATGGCTGGTCCGGCAACCCACACAAGTGCGCATAGGGACGTGCTTTTGTCGCATTTCACACCACCTATTTCTCACCATCAAATTTAAAGTCTATAGAATCCAATTGGGATAAATCAGTGATAACCTTTTCCTTCTTCTTCTTGGTCTTCTCGGTTTCCTGCTTTTCTTTGTGGCTCCCATCTGAGCTGTCAGATTGTTCTACCTCAACGACACCAAAACGTTCTTGCCAACTCTTGCGTTTAGTAACATTAGTGAGTCCAGCCAGATCCTCTTCACTGATTTCAGGAACCACAACCGGTTCAATAGACTCAGCAGCAACCTTGTCCGGTGCCTGCTCCGGTTCGTCAATTGGAACTACTTCCTCCACTACTTCTTTAACTGGCTCTTCAATTGGCTCCTCACCTTGCTCTTCAGTTTCTAGCCAGTCCATTTCCTTGAAAAACTCTTCTGCTTGCTCTTCGCTCTTAATATCAATGCGCCATCCGGTGAGTCGCGCTGCCAAGCGGGCGTTCTGCCCTTCCTTACCGATAGCTAAAGACAGCTGATCGTTAGGTACAACCGTATAAGCCACTTTACCAGCCTCATCAATGCGGACATAAAGTACTTTGGCAGGGCTAAGAGCGTTTTTAATGAATTCTTCTAGATCGCTCTCCCACTGCACTACATCGATTCTCTCGTTGCCAAGTTGTGCCACCACAGCCTGAACACGCGAACCGCGAGCACCTACACAAGCCCCTACAGGATCAATGTTCGGATCCCGACTATAAACCGCGATCTTGGAACGATTCCCTGCTTCTCGGGCTACTGATTTAATCTCCACTTCGCCACTTTGAATTTCAGGCACCTCAAACTCAAAGAGAGCCTTAAGCAATCCAGGATGAGTTCGGGACAAAAAGACCTGTGGCCCCTTACTACTCTGCCTTACTTCGTTAATATAAAAGCGCATTTTCTCATGATGTGGATACGCTTCACCAGGGATCTGCTCACTTAGTGGTAAGACTGCCTCAACGTCACTCAGCTCAACCAGAACCTGCCGATGATCTGCCCGCTGCACAGTCCCCATCACTACATCGCCTTCTCGACCAGAGTAGACATGGTAGACAATGGAGCGCTCTGCTTCACGGATCTTCTGAATCACCACCTGCTTGGCCGTTTGGGCAGCAATGCGCCCAAAATCAGCTGGGGTAACCTCATGCTCTACAATATCACCAATCTCATAGTTAGCATCTATTTCCAAGGCATCCTCTAAAGAGACTTCCACGGTTTCGTCTTGCACTTCAGGCACTACGACACGGCGGGAGTAGACATGAATTTCTCCAGTATTTTGGTTGAGTTCTACACGGACGCTAGAAGATGAACTGGCTCCGTAGTTTTTCTTGTAAGCAGAAACTATGGCAGTGTCAATAGCCTCCAAGAGTATCTCTTTGGAGATGCCCCGTTCTCTTTCTAATTCCGTTAACGCACCAATTAATTCCAAATTCATTTCCAATGGCCTCCCGTTTTAGAGCTCCATAGCCAAATTGGCTTTGGCTATTAGTTCTAGGGGAATCTCAATAATTTCCCCTTCCCAATCTAATAAGACATTTTCTTCGCGCAAACCTCTCAAAATGCCGGTGAAACGTTTGCGACCATGCAAACCACTATAGGTACGAATTGAAGCGGCCCGGCCCGCAAAACGCTCGTAGTCCTGCAATTTTTTCAAGGGACGTTCTATACCTGGAGAAGATACTTCTAGTGAATAAGCACCAGGAATTGGGTCTTCTTCATCTAGCTTCTTGTCGAGGATTTCGCTCACACCACGACAATCTTCCAAATCAACTCCGGCAGGTTTATCCAAGAAAACCCGTAGAACCCACCCAGAAGCTTCCTTCACATACTCGACTTCAACTAATTCTAGCTCGCTATCGCTAATAATTTCCTCGACCCAGCCTTCCACCAATTGTACGATATTCACCCTACTCATGGGTCAGTTATAGCCTCCTTCTCACCCAAATTATGCCCGTTTTTTCACCTCATACGTCAAAAGAGTGGGTCAGATCCCACTCTCCCGCGCCATCATCAGTTAAACTTACCTTTATTATACCACAGAATCTAAAAAAGTGTCAATTGGTTCGTCTCCGGTAAGCCTTGGAGACAACCATGTAAACGCAAGGCTTCAATCACGGCCTTGGTCACTCCAGATCTCAGACGTAAATCCTCAATAGAGATGAATTCTCCTCCTGATCTGGCTTGAACAATACCTGCCGCTGCGTTCACTCCAACACCCTGTAAAGAGGCAAAGGGTGGCCTTAAGGCCCCATCCTCTATTTCAAAGCGTTGATCCGATGACTTGTACAAGTCCACAGGCAAGAAGCGTACACCTCTAGCCATTGCCTCCAAGACGATTTCCAGTTGGGTCACGGTAGATCGTTCTTTGGGGGTGGCATCATACCCTTTAGACTCAATTAAGGCAACTTCGCTTCGAACCGCCTGTTCACCTTGGGCTACTAATTGTGCGTCGAAATCTCCCGCCCTTAACGAAAACAAAGCTGCGTAAAAAGGTGCTGGGTAATGCACCTTAAAGTAGGCAATCCGAAACGCCATCATTACATAGGCCACCGCGTGGGCCTTAGGAAACATGTAGCTGATCTTCTTGCAGGAGTCAATGTACCACTCGGGGATCTCAAACTTGCGAAGCAAAGCCTCATCCTCCTCGCTTAAACCCCTACCACGGCGTACCTGCTCCATTATCCGAAAAGCGTCACCGGACTCAAGTCCGCGTAGCATGAGATAGGACATGATATCATCTCTGGTGGCAATCACATTACTCAGATCGGTAACCCCTTGCCTAATCAGATCTTGGGCATTATTAGTCCACACGTTGGTTCCGTGGGAAAGGCCACTAATTCTCACTAAATCGCTGAAAGTCTGGGGCTTTGTATCAATTAACATTTGACGCACAAAACGGGTACCAAACTCGGGGATCCCCAGGGTGCCAACTGGTGTCCCAATCTCTTCTTCTTGCACACCTAAGTGCTTAAGGGAAGAAAAGATGGACATGGTTTTTTCATCATCTAGGGCAATTTCTAGCACCGGAACCCCTGTTAGATCCTCCAGAAAGCGAAGCATAGTAGGATCATCGTGACCTAAAATATCGAGCTTAACCAGACTATCATCCAAGGCGTGATACTCAAAATGAGTGGTGATGGTTCCACTACTGGGATCGTTGGCTGGATACTGAATGGGAGTAAAATCAAAAATCTCTTTATCAGGTGGAACCACAACCATACCACCAGGGTGCTGACCAGTAGTGCGCCTTACACCAGATAATTTAGTGACTAAGCGGTTGACTTCAGCATTGCGCCTGGTCTCGTTCACTTGTTCCAGGTATTTCATAATA
The DNA here is from genome assembly GCA_002396805.1 of Firmicutes bacterium UBA4996. Lineage (GTDB taxonomy): Bacteria > Bacillota > Limnochordia > Darwinibacteriales > Darwinibacteriaceae > UBA4996. The sequence goes on from DGYW01000065.1 coordinate 26,072, forward strand.
AAGCCATAAGCTGTCTTTTCAGCCAAGGTGCCAATTGTTCCTGCACGATAAACTTGTTCAGAACCAAACAGCTCTTCTGTGTAACTGTGAATCTGGGCCTGGTAGTCGCCGCTAAAGTTTAAGTCAATGTCTGGAACCTTATCACCATGAAAGCCCATGAATACTTCAAAGGGAATCTCAAAACCGAGTTTCTGTAAAGGCTGACCACATTTTGGACAATCCTTATTAGGTAAATCAACGCCTGAGCCAACTTCCCCTTCCATAAAAAACTCATGCCAAAAACAGTCTCCACAAACGTAATGCGGCGGCAATGGGTTTACTTCAGTAATTTCACACATAGTAGCTACCAAAGATGAGCCTACTGACCCACGGGAGCCCACTAAATACCCGTCATCTAGGGATTTTTTTACTAGCTTATGGGCAATCAAGTACAAAGAAGCATAACCATGACCAATGATGGCCTTTAGTTCACGTTCTAAACGAGCGGCTACTAAATCAGGTAACGGATCCCCGTAAAGCTTATGAGCAGCCAAATAGGTCATTTCCTCCAACTCATCCTCTGCATTTGGGAGGTGAGGAGGATGCAAGCCCTCAGGCACGGGGATTAGTTCTTCAATCTCCGCGGCAATGGCCCGGGGGTTGTCCACTACCACCTCGTAGGCCTTTTCAGGAGTTAAATAGGGAAACTCCGCTAACATTTCTTCAGTAGTTCGATAGTAAAGGGGCGCCTGTCGCTCCGCATCTTCGAAACCTTGCCCAGCCAATAAGATGGTGCGGATGAATGTGTCTTCCGGGCGCAAGAAATGTACATCTCCTGTCGCTACCACCGGCAGTTTGAGACTTTCCCCAATTTTGACGATTTGCTGATTGATCCGAACTAAGTCATCCTTGCTACGAACTTCAGTCGTACCGATTAAAAACTCATTATTCTCTAAGGGCTGAATTTCTAGATAATCGTAAAAGGCAGCGATCTCAACTGCCCTAGGATCATGATGTAAGATGGCTTGATAGACTTCTCCTGCTTCACAGGCGGATCCTAAAATCAAGCCTTCTCGATATTCCTCCAATAGGGTCCGGGGAATTCTAGGCCTTCGATAAAAGTGATCGAGGTGAGACAAGGAAATCAGGCGATACAGATTTTTGAGCCCAACTTGATTCTTGGCCAAAATAATGATGTGAAAAGAGCGTTCCTTAGAATCGGGATGCTCAATTAAATAACCTTCCACACCATAGAGGATTTTTACTCCATGCTTTTTACCTGCACGATGGGCATCGGGGAAAGCCTGAATAACACCGTGATCAGTAATGGCGACTGCTTCATGACCTAAAGATGAGGCCAATTGAATTACATGCTCCACATCAATGGTACCATCTAAGCCACTCATCTTGGTGTGCAGATGCAATTCCACCCGTTTCTTAGGAGCCTGATCCGCTAACCGCGGTGGTTCATCTACTGGCGTTAATCCCTGCACCATCAAAGATAACTGATTGTCAAAAGACTGAAACTGTAGATTACCTCTAACTTTGAGCCACTTCCCCTTCTTAATGGGGAGTTCCTGAGGCTCATCCAAAAAGACCTTGCAACCTAGAGTATCTGTTCCGTCGTATAAATCGAACATCACTAGAGTCTTCCCGGTCCTCGTTAGGCGAGAGTCAAACGAAACAACCTCACCACACACTACCACATTACGTTCTTCTTCTTGCAAATTCACAATAGGAGTCGCTTCACCCCGAATAGAATCTTGAACCAAACGGCGAGAACCTCGACCACCCCGGCGACCTTCTCCGTTACCATTGCCGTTACCACTACTATTTCCGTTAGTGGGAGTCCCATAGCCAACTGGTATTATATTTACTTGTTTGATCGCATTCTCCAAATAGTTTTCGTCCGATTCTTCTTCCCAGCGAAACAACACCTTGGACACTTCTGGAACCGCATCTTGAATCCGGTTTGCTAGTTCCTCCCAAAGTTGCTTATCACCCCTCGCTGCACCACTTAGGTGAAACGTCCATACACGTAAGTCAGGATCAATCCCAATTTCAATGATTTCCACCGTCTCCAAAAGTGGACTAGGGTGCAGAGAGCTGAGAAAATATTTGTTTTCTGGTTGAAGATAAATGGAAGGCACACAACCACCCCCGTAAAAAGAACTCCTGGTCGGGACCGGGAGTTACAATCTAATTGACCTTACTATATCCCAATACATTTTGAGGCGAGCCCACAAACCTTTTGCTAAACCTTGCTTTTCTTCCTTCATGACTTGTGACAGTGCCGGCAAGGGCACCGCCACAATCTCGATACCCTGGTGTTCTGCATAGCGTGTTAGAGCCACCTCAACACCATAACGACTATGCTCCAGTTTAGGTACACTATCAAAAAGATCCTTTTTTACAGCTCTTTGACCGGAGAGAGCTGGGGCGATTTTCTGAGCCAAGTCCGTGGACAAGCGTCCTTCTGAGAACACCCCAATACTCATGGCAGTAACCCCAGACAGCACGGGCTGCAAAATTGCTTCAATGTGTTGACAGTGCAAGCCTACTAAATCGGCATCAATAAATAATAACACGTCACACTCCGTTTGCTTTGCTCCGGCCTTCATGGCCCCACCTTTACCAACGTTCTCTTTGAGTTCAAGTACTTGTACGGGATAGTTGCGAGCTACTGTGGCAGTGTTATCCTGCGAGCCATCGCTAACAACGTGAATTTCGCTAAGTGTAGAACACTGAAGTAAGACTTCAAGAACATCGCCTATGGTCTTTTCTTCATTGTATGCTGGGACAATAGCCGCAACTCTCACAATTACTCGCCATCCTTTATCAGTGCTTGAATAGTTGGTACCACCTCAGCAATTGGCACACTGAGTTTATCTTTAGTACGACGAAGGACAATTTCCATCTGGCCCTGTTCCAGTGATCTGGAGCCTATAGTGACTCGAATTGGAAATCCAATCAGGTCCGCATCCTTAAATTTCACACCTGGGCGCTCATCACGATCATCGAGGACAACCTCAATACCAATTTTTTGAAGGTCCTGGTAGAGTTTTGTGGCTGCCTCTGCTTGAGCCTGGTCTTTCATGCTTACTGGTACCACAATCACTTGATAGGGGGCAATACTCATGGGCCAGATAATACCGTCTTCATCGTAGTTCTTCTCAATAACAGCCGCTACTGTACGACCCACGCCGATTCCATAGCAGCCCATAATCAATGGCGTTTCAGTCCCATTTTCCTGGAGAAAAGTAGCCCCTAAGGCACTAGAATACTTAGTGCCCAACTTAAAGACTTGCCCCACCTCAATTCCTCTGGCCCCTTCTAAGGTAGCTGCGCAGCGAGGGCAAGGATCACCAGGCATGGTCTCGCGTAAATCGGCAAAATCTTTAACTTGGAAGTCACGATTAAGATTAGCGTTAATCAAATGGTGGTCTTCTTTATTTGCTCCTACCACAGCATTATACATGTTCACTACGGCGTAATCTGCATAAAGGGGGATCTTAAGACCCACAGGACCGGCAAAGCCAACTGGGGCACCAGTCGTTTCAGAAATTGTTAATTCATCTGCAAGTTCCAAGCTGGAGCAACCGAGGTGCTTTTGAAACTTAATTTCGTTCAATCCGTGATCGCCACGAATCAAAGCAGCTACGGGCCGACCATCCGCTAGATAAATCAGTGTCTTGATACAATCCTTTGGTTGCACTTGTAAAAAGGCACTAATTTGCTCAATAGTGCTGGCATTGGGTGTAGCCACCTCCGTAAGTGTCTCTAGCTCTTGGGCTAGCGAGGTATCTGGCTCAATGGCAACACCTTCGGCTCGCTCTGAGTTGGCCGCATACGAACAGGCTGGACAATACAACACTAGATCTTCGCCTGCGTCGGCTAAAACCATAAATTCGTGAGTCACATCGCCGCCAATGGCACCAGAATCTGCCTCTACAGGCCGAGCTTCTAGCCCACAACGAGCAAAAATTCTCTGGTAAGCATGGTAAGCATCCCAGTAACTTTTATCTAACCCCTCTTCATCCCGATCGAAGGAATACATATCCTTCATAATAAACTCTCGACCGCGCATGAGACCAAAGCGAGGACGGATTTCATCGCGATACTTATTTTGAATCTGATACAGACGCAGCGGTAGCTGTCTATAGGATCGAACCTCCGAGCGAACTAATGCGGTGACAATTTCTTCGTGAGTCGGTCCAAGGCAAAATTGGCGTCCCTGGCGATCTTGTAACCGGAACATTTCGGCACCATAATCGTCCCAGCGCCCAGTTTCATGCCATAATTCAGCCGGTTGTACAATAGGCAGTAACACCTCTTGTCCACCAATGCCATCCATTTCCTCTCTAATAATGGCTTCCACCTTACGAATTACTCGAAGACCCAAGGGGAGGTATGTATAAATTCCAGTGGCCGAACGACGAAGTAGGCCAGCTCTCAACATAAGCTTGTGACTTTGAATTTCCGCCTCCGCAGGAGTCTCCCTTAGTGTTGGTGAGTACAATTGCGACATTAACATGATCTTATCCCCTATCTTTCTTCAAGCAATTTATTAGCTTCAGCCACTAAAGCATCCACTAAATCCTCTTCTGCAACTTTCCGTAGAATCTTACCATGACGGAAGATCATTCCCACGCCATTTCCTCCCGTAATACCTAAATCGGCATGGCTCGCTTCCCCCGGTCCATTCACTATACAACCCATGACAGCAATTGTAATTGGGAGGGGGAAGTCTCCTAAACGATTCTCCACCTCTTCAGCGATCCCTTCCAAGTCAATTTCTGTTCTTCCACAAGTTGGGCAAGAAATAAACAAGGGACCACGCTGTCTTAAGCCCAGCGCAGATAAAATAGCCCAGGCAACCTTCACTTCTTCTACGGGATCCGCGGTTAAAGATACCCGTAAGGTGTCACCCAAGCCTCGTGATAAAAGAGCTCCTAGACCTGCAGCAGACTTAACAGTCCCAAACCACTTGGTTCCAGCCTCCGTAATCCCTAAGTGAAGTGGATAAGAAACCCGTGCACTTAATTCTTCATAAGCTTCAACCGTCATCTGAATATCGGTAGATTTTAGAGATACCACAATGTCATGAAAATTGAGTCTCTCGAAAATCCCGATGTGTTCCAAGGCACTTTCTACCATGGCGGTGGCGGTTCGACCGTGCTTTTCCAGTAAATGAGCGGAAATAGACCCTGAGTTAACTCCAATACGAATAGGCACCCGACGCTCTTGCGCTGCGTGCACCACTGCCTGTACCCTGTTCTCAGAACCAATATTACCTGGATTCAACCGTAGTTTATGGACCCCTGCTTCTAGAGCAGTCAAAGCTAAACGATAATCGAAATGGATATCGGCCACCACAGGGATGGGAGAATGTTTAACTATGGAAGACAATGCGTTGGCAGCCTCTTGATCTACTACCGCTAAGCGAATGATCTCACAGCCTGCCACGCTTAAGGCCTCAATTTGAGCTAAGGTTGACTGAACATCCTTCGTATCAGTATTCGTCATGGATTGCACCGTGATGGGTGCGTCTCCCCCGATTTTCAGATTACCTACTTGCACTTGGCGAGTGTTCTTGCGCACTACTTTCACCTTTCTAGGAAAAGAGATTAAGGTTCGATAGATCTTTGAATGTGGCAAAAATCATTAAAAGTACTAAGAGGGCTAGGCCAATGAATTGGGCGATGCCTCTAGCTTCAGGTGCTAAGGGTTTGCCCCGAACTGCCTCAACAAGCAGGATTACTAGCCAACCTCCATCTAAGACCGGAACTGGTAGAAGGTTGAGTAGACCCAAGTTGATATTCAGAATAATGGCCAAGATCAACAGCTGTGGTAAACCCTGACGTGCAGTTTGGCCCACGATTTGTACAATTCCGATGGGCCCAGAAATCTCCGCTTTCTGTTTGCCAGTGATCATTCGCGCAAGATCCCCCACCAATTGACTTGTAATATTCCAGGTTTGTGTTATACCGGCACGTAAACTCACCAAGAATGGATACTGTGGTTTTGAATCAATCGCGACGCCAATTACACCTACACCATCTCGTTCTTCAGGCACTACCTCAATAGTAACCAATTGACGTTCTCGTCTCACAACGACCGTCATTTCTTGATTAGGAGACGCTTTGATTTTTTCAATAATCTGTTCCGTAGTGGCGACCTCTTCTCCATTGATGGAGACGAAACGGTCACCGGGCAACAGACCCCCAGCCTGACCAGGTGATTGCAGTTCAACTAAGGTAATAGTCGGCGGAACCGCAATCAGCATAAAGTAAATCACAAACAGGACAATAGCCAAAACAAAATTCATTAAGGGACCAGCTGCGATTGTACTCAAGCGCCAGCCCAAGCCCTTGTTTTGAAAACTACGGGGATTCTCCTCCTCTACGTCATTAACTGCATCGGTCCCCTCGTCCATGCCAGCCATACGCACAAAGCCACCAAGGGGAAAAGCCCGCAAGGAGTACTTGGTCTCACCTTTCGTAAAACTGCCTAAGGCGGGACCAAAACCAATAGCAAACTCATAAACCTGAATTCCTGCCAGTTTGGCTACGGCAAAGTGTCCTAATTCGTGAAAAAGTACGATTGTACCGAAAACCACTACAAATGCAACTAATGTTAGCATTACGCAACATCCTCTCTAACCAATCCACTCTTTTGCCCTAATTCGAGCTTCGGAGTCTATGGCTAGTATTTGCTCTAGAGTTGGAAATGATTTACCATGAAACGTCTCCATGACCTCTTCTACTAGCTTGGGAATATCGGTGAATCTTAACTTGCCTGCTAAAAATGCCGACACAGCTTCTTCATTGGCCGCATTGAGGGCCACAGGTTGATCCCCGCCTGCTTGACCAGCCCGATAAGCCAATTTTAAAGCGGGAAAACGCTCAACGTCAACTTCTTCAAAGGAGAGAGTTCCTACCTTAGCCAAATCCAGCCTCTCCACAGGAGAGGAAACAACCTCTGGATAGGTTAAGGCATATTGGATAGGCAACCGCATGTCCGCCACCCCAAGATGGGCGATCAGAGAGCCATCGTTAAGCTGAATCATAGAATGGACGATACTCTCTGGATGAACGACCACCTCAATATGGGTATAGGGAAAGTTAAATAACCAATGGGCCTCGATTACCTCTAAGCCCTTATTCATCAATGTGGCGGAATCAATGCTAATCTTCCCCCCCATGTCCCAATTGGGATGGGCCAACGCTTGTTCAATGGTAACATCTGCCAGGGAGCCTTGGTAAGTCCTAAAGGGGCCACCAGAGGCTGTTAGAATAATTTTGGAGATATGCTTGCGATCTCGGCCATAAAAACAATGCCACAGAGCACTGTGCTCAGAATCAATGGGCACGATTTGTGACTGGTACTTCATCATCAGATGTCCACCGGCGACTAATGTTTCCTTATTGGCCAAGGCTACTCGCTTTCCTGCCTCTAAAGCGGCGAGGGTGGGTTTTAGACCTACCGCCCCCACAACCGCAACCACAGCAACATCACAACGGGGATCGCTAACCATGGCTTCTAGGCTCACCAGATCGCTGTACACGGGGATCGAAAACTCTTCACTAAGTGCTTTGGCACTCTCCGGACAGTTAATGCAAGCATATTGCGGCTTGAATTCGGCAATCTGCTTACGTAATAGTTCCTTATTTGAACCAGCTGACAGTCCAAGGACTGTGTAACCAGGTAAATGGCGGATTACATCCAAGGTCTGGGTACCGATGGAACCCGTAGAACCAAGGATTACAACATTAGGCATAGTAGATATCCTTTCTTCGAGTCTAATTTAGAAAGCTGCATAAGTCCTAATAAAGGCCTTCAAAAAAACCATTAAGATCGGACCCATCATAGCACCGAATAAGCCCCAAAACCGAAATCCCACATACAAACTTATTACAGCAACCAAAGGATGTAGTCCAAGGCGCTCACTGACCAAATGGGGTTCACCAAACTGCCTTATTAGTAATAATATCAGATAAGCCACCCCTAGGGCTAGTGCCACAGAAGGGTTTCCTAAATAAATTTGGATTACTGCCAAAGCCAAATAAATTAACCCTGGTCCCACAATCGGTACTAAATCAACAAAGCCAACCACAAATCCTAAGAGCACTGCATAGGGTAGTTGTAATAAACAAAAAAAGACCATACTTAAGATGGCAGAAACTACCATGAGGATTAACTGTACCCTGAGCAGGTGCCAGAGAGCTTTGGACGTATCTCTGTACAGTTGAAAAAAGCCTCGCCTCCACTGACCTGACAACTGCTTAGCAATTAGAGATGTAAAAATTCTTTTGTCCCTGCAAAAAAAATAGGCGCTAAAAGTAGCCAAGATCCAGATCAAGAACAAGTCTGGGATGGCATAGGCCCATCTCCATAGGGATTCGACCAAACCGGCCAAATTGGCAGGCGTTAGTTGGGTGGCATACCAAGGCAAGTCCTCTAAAAGCTGAACAACCTGATCAGATAACCAAGGGAAAAATCTTACCAAACCCTTGGCTTCTTGCCACAACTGAAATAAAAAGAAGAGTAGTACAACCGGCAGACCTAGGAAGGTAACCAAAGCCAGAACAAAAGATGTTAGAGAACGTGACCAGCCTAAATTCTCCAGATAGCTAACGGGGCCATCAAGCAGCACAGCTAACAGCAATCCGAGAAAAAAAGGTGCCAAATACGGAAAACTCAGTTTAAGTGCTAGCAAAAGTCCCCAAAACCCCAGTACCGCTAAGACGATTGATTGCCACACACCACGTCACCCCTTAGGGGTCAGCGAAGGGTTAAAAGAGTAAAGTTAAGAAGATGAAGAGCATCGGAAAGACAAAAGACAAGGAATCAAAACGATCCAAAATACCTCCGTGACCAGGCAATAGAGAACCACTATCCTTCACAGCCCGTTCTCGTTTGAATGAAGATTCGGCCAAATCTCCTAGTTGTGCCACACTAGAAAGGATGAGGGCCAACAAGCATACCAGGCCGAGGGGTTTTTGAGTACTCACGGCAAAAACCACTGCCCCCACCAGCGCCGAAGCAATCCCCCAAAGTGACCCCTCTACTGTCTTATTGGGGCTAATATTTGGTACTAATTTCCGTTTACCATAGCGAGAACCGCCAAAATAGGCCCCACTATCTGTGAGCCAAGTGACCCCTACACCAAAAATAGTCCAGACCAAGCCAAACTGACTCCGTACTATCCACAGAAAACTCAAGGGAACGGCCACATACAGAACGCCAAGAAGATTGAAGGCGTTCGAAAAATTATGCATTCCCCCAAAGGAGGCGCGCACTACATAATAGATGGTTTGGCTCGCCAACCAAATAAGTAGCTTGGAGCCTGTTATTCCACTATATGTGATCAACAAAAAAGATAGTCCCGAGACCAAAAGATAGTCGAGGTAGATGCCGGGACCAGCCATGCGAGCAAATTCTAGAAGACCAACTAGAATCAGGAAAAATACCGTTATCTTCCAAAATGTCCCCCCAAAATAAACCCCTGCAAGAAAGATGGGGATCCCAATGATTGCTGTCATTATTCTTTGTGCCATCTATTTTTTCTGCTCCTTCATGGGTACTTGCCCGAAGCGACGCTCGCGTTTGGCATACGCCTCAAGGGCTTGGGCAAAATCTCGCTCCTTAAAGTCCGGCCATAAGACGTCAGTAACATAGATTTCGCTATAAGCAGCCTGCCAGAGCAAGAAATTACTGAGGCGTAACTCCCCACCTGTCCTGATAATTAAATCAGGATCTGGACTTCGCCAAGTGTATAAGGCGTTCTGGATATTCTCTTCAGAAATATCCTCCAAGGCCAGAGCTCCTTCTAAAACCTGCTTTGCTAAATTACGGGTGACCGCCACCAACTCTTGCCGAGCCCCATAGTTGAATGCCACATTCAGAGTAAGTCCCTGATTGTAGGCGGTACGCTCTTCGGCCTGAGTCCAAACCTGCAAAATTTCCTCTGAAAGACTTGTCCGATCACCAATGAGGATAATCCGCACTCCTTCGCGCTCAAGCTCTTCAATCTCTTGTACAAAGGTTTTATGCATTAAATCCAAGAGAAAAACCACTTCCTCCTGAGGTCTCTGCCAGTTTTCCGTACTGAAAGCATATACCGTCAAGGTACCAATACCCTGGTTTGATGCATAACGAACGGCTTTTTTCAAGGCTGCGACACCTTGGCGGTGCCCCATAAAACGAGGCATAGCCCTGCGCCTAGCCCAGCGACCATTGCCATCCATGATAATAGCCACGTGGGCAGGTAAATTAGTCAGTTCCGCTTTACTCACAAACATGCCTCCTAATTCACAGTCCAATCTGGGCTAGCGCAGATAATCTCCAGTGGATCCCCAGCTCGCACCGTAATAACTAGGGCTTCCTCTTGATCACAAGACTTACCAGGAGGGGCAGTATACTTCACAACGAAGTCTACTGCCTCCTCGTTTAGAATCTCTTCCGCCTCTTCCCAAGGATAACCAATAAGAAAATCAAAGCTTCCTTCGTTTCTCAGTTCGTGGTTCAAACTTCCATAATCTCCTTTTCCTTGGCTTCCAATAACTCATCAATCTCACTAATGAAGCGGTCCGTCTGCTTTTGAATCTTTTCTTGAACACGATGGGACTCATCTTCAGAAACGTCCCCACTTTTCTCAAGTTTCTTCACGGCATCATTCAACTCGCGACGAATGTTTCGCACCGAAACCCGATGGTCTTCAGCGTCCTGACGCACCAACCGGACCAGATCTTTGCGGCGCTCTTCTGTAAGAGTAGGAATAGAAAGTCGAATCACACTACCATCATTAGTGGGCACCAAACCCAGATCCGAAATCAAAATAGCTTTTTCTATATCCTTAATGGAGCTCTTATCCCAAGGAGTAATCACCAAAAGTCTCGGTTCAGGAACACTTACACTGGCCATTTGATTTAAAGGAGTAGGTGTTCCGTAATAGGAAACCACAATGCGATCTAAAAGGCCCGGGTTGGCCCTACCAGTTCTAATGCCTGAGAAAGCCTTTTTTGTGGCTGCAATTACGTCTTCCATTCTAGTCTTTCCATCTTGCATAATCTGATCAATCACGTTTTTCGCCTCCTACGAAGGTACCTATTTTGGTCCCACAAATTGCCTTTCCGATGCTTCCTGGTTCATCGAAGTTAAAGACAATTATGGGAATATTGTTGTCCATGCACAGTGAGGTTGCGGTAGAATCCATAACACCAAGGTTTTGACTCAAGACATCTAAGTAACTAATGGTCTCGTAGCGGGTTGCATTGGGATTACTTCTCGGATCAGAATCATAAACGCCATCAACACCACGTTTGGCCATGAGAATTACTTCTGCTTCGATTTCTAGAGCCCGCAAAGCTGCGGTAGTATCAGTAGAAAAGTAAGGGTTTCCAGTGCCTGAGGCAAAGATTACAATGCGCCCCTTTTCGAGATGGCGAACAGCTCGCCGCCGAATATACGGCTCTGCAATTTGCCGCATCTCTATGGCCGTCTGCACCCTGGTTGGCACACCTCGCTCCTCTAAGGCATCTTGTAGGGCCAAGGCGTTGATCACTGTGGCCAACATTCCCATATAATCGGCTGTGGTACGATCCATTCCCTTAGCACTGCCAGTAGCACCGCGCCAGATGTTTCCTCCCCCAACTACCACGGCCACCTGAACTCCTAGCTCCATCACTGTGGTAATCTCGTCTGCAATTACGCCTACCACCTCAGGGTTGATACCGTAGTGATCTCCCCCTAAAGCTTCGCCACTTAGTTTCAATAGAACCCGCTGATATTTCGCCACTGTCATGAACATCTCTCCTTAATTATTCTGCTTAGGGCCAAAGATCCCTCCACTTAAAAAAAGAGAACACCAAGGGGTGTCCTCTCGTCTCTTACTGTCCCATCTGAGCCATAACCTCTGCGGCGAAATCTTCTTCACGTTTTTCGAGACCTTCTCCACGCTCGTAACGGACAAAGCGTCTGACCGAAATTTTCTCCCCAATTTTGGCTACCTTGGCATTAAGCAACTCTGCTACAGTCATATCGGGGTCTTTGACAAAAGGTTGATCAAGCAAACAGGTTTCTTTAACATAGCGCTCGATCCGACCTTCCACGATTTTCTCAATGATCTTGGCTGGCTTGCCTTCGTTTTCCGCAATGTTACGGTAAATTTGGCGCTCATGCTCCAAAACAGATTCGGGAATTTCTTCTCTAGAAACGTACTCTGGCCTAGAAGCGGCGATATGCATGGCGATGTCTCGAGCTAATTCATGAAACTCTTCAGTCTTAGCAACAAAGTCAGTCTCACAGTTCACTTCAACTAACACACCAATTCTTCCACCCATGTGAATATAGGACTCTACAACGCCTTCTGCCGCGATGCGCCCAGCCTTTTTGGCAGCGGCGGCTAAGCCTTTTTCCCGTAGATAGTCTACTGCGGCGTCTAAATCACCGTTTTTCTCAATGAGGGCTTTCTTACAATCCATCATGCCCGCGCCTGTTTTTTCCCGCAATTCTTTTACCAAAGCTGCAGTAATCTCTGCCATAAAACCCCTCCTCAAAATTATGTTCAAAAAAGGGGTGAGAGCCTTCCTCCCACTCCCTTCTCGTACTAATTATTCTTTGTCAAAAGACTCTGTATCTCCACCCCGATTTTCATTCTCATCGGTGTCGTAGCTAACACCCTCTTTGGCTTCGACTACAGCATTAGCCATGGTGCCAGTGAGCAATTTGACAGCACGAATAGCGTCATCATTACCGGGGATTACGTAATCAATTTCATCAGGATCGCAGTTAGTGTCAACTACGGCCACAATGGGAATACCCAATTTTCTAGCTTCTGCTACGGCAATCCGTTCTTTTCTAGGATCCACCACAAATAATGCGCCAGGTAAGGTATCCATACCCCTAATACCGCCTAAGAAACGAGTTAGTCGCTCCTGTTCTTTACGAAGCTCCATAACTTCTTTCTTTGGTAGCACCTCAAAAAGCCCATCTTCTTCCATCTTCTCGATTTCGTCGAGACGCGCTAAACGAGAAGTAATAGTCTTGAAGTTGGTCAATGTACCACCCAACCATCTTTGGTTTACGTAGAACATTCCACAACGTTCCGCTTCTTCTTGAATAGTCTCTTGTGCTTGCTTCTTAGTACCTACAAAGAGAATAGTCTCGCCTTCAGCAACAATGTCACGGACAAAAGCATAAGCTTCTTCCACTTTTCTCACTGTTTTTTGAAGATCAATGATGTAGATACCATTTCTTTCGGTGAAAATGTACTCTGCCATTTTCGGATTCCATCGGCGGGTCTGATGCCCGAAGTGAACGCCGGCCTCTAATAACTGTTTCATAGAAATTACGGCCATGTCGCCCACCTCCTTTCTTTGTTTTTGTCCTCCGTTTCTCTCATCTGGGGATAAGACCGAAGTGGCACCCTTATCTCCCATCAAGAACCGTGTGTATTACACCACTTGCTAATATAGCATATTTACTCACTTTGAGCAAGGGGTTTCCAATCTTTTTCTAGTTCCATGATCAGCTGAACCTCGCCAGTACCCAGCCCTAGTCTCTTGGCTATCACTGCCGCGTCCTGCCCTTCTCTAGCCAATTCCAAAACAGCTAAAACTTTTGGGGATTGGGCTTCTTTTGGCGCATAGGCCTCCCGGAGTTGGCCATGTAACTCTAAAAGAGCAGCTCGCTGCTGTTCTATTTCCTCCAAAAATTCTTGCTGTTTCTCTTCTAGCTCAACAATGGCCTCCTCTAGCATCACCTCGAAAAAGGCAAAATCTTGATTGGTACGGGTAAAAAGATTAGGCCGGGCCACAAACAAAATCACAACGGCCAAGGCCATTCCCAGCATAAACACTAGGAAAAACTCCATGGTTTAACCTCCTAGGCGCGGAGATCGATACGACGTCGACCGCCTTGTCGTTTCTGTCCCTGCTGTTCATCCTGTGCCTGGTCTCGACCACGGCCACGTCCTTCTTGTTCTTTACGCTCCCTAACCCGATCCTGAGGCTTGCCGTGCTCTACACGTTGCTGTCTTTCGGCAAATTCCTGTGTGATTTGGGGAGCCATCTTGCCAGCCGCACCCGTCTGATCCCCTTCACGATTCACGCGGGGCACCTGATCAGAACGGGAGACAAGAACTTGAAAATCGGGAAACTTAATTGACACGCCAATCCCTCCGTTCTTTTAGTTTACTTGAGCTTGCCTTGTAAAGTTAGAATAGCCTTAGTATGAATCTGCGATATCCTAGATTCTGACACTTCCAGAATATGCCCAATTTCCTTGAGAGTGAGTTCTTCATGGTAATATAAGGACAAGACTAATTGTTCGCGCTCACTTAATTCCGAGATGGCAGTGGCCAATTCTTCCAAGGTCTCCCCTTGTAACAAATTCTGATCTGGGGTTGGTTGTGCATGGTCAACCACCAAATCGGACATTTTCAGGCTTTGCCCTGCCTTTTCCGTTACGATGGCTTCATCCAAGGAAAACAATGCAGTACCCCGTACCTCATCTAGCATGTCGTAATAACGTTCAGGGGTAAGCTCTAACGCGGCGGCCACTTCTTCATCACTTGGATTGCGTCCCAGTTCATTAATGAGCTGATAAATTTGGTTTTCTAGGACTCTAGCCTTAGAACGAGTACTCCTTGGCACCCAATCCATGGCCCGGAGCCCATCTAGAATAGCCCCCCGTACTCTAGTGGAGGCATAAGTTTCAAACTTGATGTTCCGAGTTTCATCAAACTTTTCGATAGCATCTAGCAAACCGAAAAAACCCAAGCTCTCCAAATCGTCCAGCTCAACACTATTGGGCAGGTTAATAGCCAACCGCCCCGCAACATATTTCACAAGGGGAATATACTCATGAATAAGTTCATCTCTTGCCTGAACATCTTTTGTGTTTTTATAATCTTGCCATAGTTGAGCCACACGCTCCTGATCTTTATGTAAACTCACATTATCCACTCCACGGGGTCGCATTTCTTATTAAGCCCGCTCACCTCGGGTCATCTCCGCCAATTCAATCTGCCGCCTATAAACAAACCTAATGATGATTGTTCTAAGTTGTTCCGATATGTCTATGAAGCGAAAGCCATAGTCGTAACCCTCTTCTGTGGGAACCAAGCGCGCCAGCTCGACCTCTGTTACAATTTGCTGGGACCCAATATTAAAAGAGACTTTTACCTGGTCATCAAGGTTAAACGGGTAAGAGGTGCGGAGCAAAAATCCACCACCACTAAGGTTGAGAATAACTCCTGTATGGGCCGGAGAATCTTGGTTCGATCCATCTGCTTGTTCAGGAATGGGCACAAAAACCGCATCCAGAAAGACAGGGACCCGCACAAACGCACGCTCCTGGGTTTTAGACCATTCCTCTAAGAGGCGAAGCTGCAATAATGGGACATTATTAGGACTGAAACGTTTTTCAACTAGAGCTTCGCTCCTAAAGCGTCCCTCTAGGACTGTAGTGGAGATCTTAAACTCAACGTGCAAACGGGTCCCGACACGAATCGGAACTAAGACACCCTTTTGAAGAGGAGCACCGACCACTAAAGCATCATCAAAAACGTCTTCTACACGCGTCCGATACACCTGCAACCCGCTCGCACCCTCTAGATGTAGCTCGACCAACTGGTTTGGAGTAACTTGCATAATCCCTCTCCCTTTCTAAATGCGTAAAAACTCATGCACTCTGGAGAAAAAACCCTTAATCCCTAAACCGGAAACAGGGGGATTTTCGCCCGCTACAACACTAGCGATTCGCTTAATCGAACGACTAGTCATAGACGAGGGATAGGCGAGCAGTACTGGAGATTGTTCAGAAACAGCTTTATTAACCTGGGCCTCATATAGAACATAACCTAAGTATTCTACTTCCCACTGTACATATTCACGTAACACAGAGTTCAATTTTTCTGCAACCGTCTCCGCTTCATTGGGACTACGAGCCATATTCACCACCAAACGGACCTGAGTCTGCGGGTTTCTTTGGCGAATCACCTTAATCAAACCATAGGCGTCGGTTATTGCGGTAGGTTCTGGAGTTGTAACAACAAGCACTTCAGTGGTAGCCAACACAAAGCTAAGTACATTACGATGAATTCCTGCACCTGTATCTAGGATAATAAAATCGAACTCCTGATTGAGTTGTTCTAAAGATTTAATAAAAACCTCCAAACGCCAGCCATTCAGGTTCGCTAAATCTGCTACCCCCGATCCCCCTGCTAGCAACTTAAGACCCAAAGGCCCTTCTACAACTACTTCGTTTAGAGTTTTCTCCCCACGAAAAACATGTCCCAGGGTGTAAGTGGGATTAACACCCAAAATGATATCTACATTAGCCAGGCCTAAGTCAACGTCGATTAAGGCCACACGATAATTGAGTTGGCGCAAAGCTAGTGCCAGGTTAACGGCAATATTTGTCTTGCCGACGCCACCTTTTCCGCTAGTTACTGCAATTATTCTTGATGAGACTTCTTGTTGTCTAACAAGTTTCCTTAAACCTTCAGCTTGATCCCTCATAACCTTCCCCCACTAGTCCCCCAAAATAAGTTGGGCAATCTTCTCACCGCTCGCGACCTCTATGTCTTCTGGGACCCCCTGTCCAGTTGTGACAAACGCGAGAGGTGCCTTAGCCCGCTCACAAGTATGCAAAATAACGCCATGGGCCATCGTTTCATCGAGTTTGGTGACTATTACTCGATCGATAGGTAATTGACCAAAAACCCGGATGATCTCATCAATGTCCCTCATTTTAGTAGTGGCGCTAATCACCAAATGAATTTCTGCCGAAAGTCCCTCTAGATAATTTTTAAGTTCCGCAATCTGCAGGTGGTTGTTTTGGCTCCTTCCTGCTGTATCTATTAAAATCAACTCCCGATCGTGCATGCGAGCGATGGATTCTTTTAGTTCCCGTGGTGAATAGGCCACTTGCACAGGTAGCCCAATAATATCTGCATAAGTCTTAAGCTGTTCAACCGCGGCGATTCGGTAAGTGTCCATGGTTACTACCCCAACTTTACGTCCTCCGACTAAAGCGAAATTTGCTGCTAATTTCGCAATGGTAGTAGTTTTTCCTACACCGGTTGGGCCAATCAGTACTACAACCCTTTGTTCGCCGTCAAATTCCCACGGATCAACGGTAGTAATTCGCTGAGCAATGGTGGTATACAGAGAGTTCCAGACTTTATCTAGATCACTCCACTGCTCCTTGGGCAACTGAGCAAGGGCATCCTTTAGCAAATTCTGAGCCACATCCTTAGGAATGTCACAGCGCATCAGTTTGCCGTACAACTCTTGAATGGAGTCTGACCACCGGGGATCTGTACCTGGGGATTGTGTTGTATTAGTTCCTGCCGTACGAAGTTGACCTGGTTGTGGTGCTCGCGCTATCTGTTGCGAGCTAGCTCGTGAACTCTCAAAGTTGGGATCAATAGCCCCCGTTACCTCATAACGTTTGGGTCCTAGCCGACCAAAAAGCCAGCGTCTCTTTTGAGCAGTATGCAAGATCACCGCATCCTTGCCAAAGTCACGCTTTAAGCTATCAACTGCTTCCTGCATGGTTTTTCCGGTAAACTTCTTAACCCGCATGTTTCCATCTCACCGTCCCAACAGCCTTAACCTGCACATCGGGGCTAATCTCGTTGTAAGACAAGACAATAAGACGAGGTACAGCCCGCTCAGTCAATCTTTTCAAAGCCATCCTGATTTGTGGGGAGACCAAAATAATGGGATAGGGCATTAGATTTTGCTCTAAAGCCAGACTTAGTTCCTGATAAAGCTCTTGTAAGATCCGTGGATCCATAGCCACGGCCAAGCCCCGATCCGTATGTTCAATCCCCGCCTGAATTTGCTCCTCCCATTGTGGGTTCAGTGTAAGGACGGTAAGCTCATCGTTTTCCAAATACATCTGGGAGATCTGTCGACTTAGTGCCTCTCGCACATACTCCGTTAAGTAATCAGGATCACGAGTCAAGGGTGCCATATCCGCGAGTGTCTCTAAAATTGTCACCATGTTACGAATCGGTACCCCTTCACGCAAAAGACTTTGAAGCACCTTTTGGACCTCACCAACTGTAAGCAGATCCGGAACCAATTCGTCGACCACGGCAGAATAGTCTTCCCGAGCTCCATCCAGAAGGGTCTGAACCTCTTGGCGACCAAGCAATTCATGGGAATGCTCCCTGATGATCTCCGTGAGGTGAGTTGCCAAAATGGCCGGGGGATCTACCACTGTGTAGCCAGCATACTCAGCCCGCTCCCTCGTGCTAGCATCAACCCAGAGAGCATTAAGACCAAACGCTGGTTCAATAGTGGGAATACCCGGGACCGTTTCACTGACCCCACCTGCATCCATAGCTAAATAATGATTAATCATCAGTTCTCCACGACCTACTGGGATCCCTTTTATCTTCAACACATACTCATCTGGCTTTAGCTGCAGGTTATCCCTGATCCTGATTACAGGGACTAAGAGACCAAGTTCTAGGGCACATTGCCGCCTAATCATACTGATCCGATCAAGCATGTCTCCTCCCTGGCTCTCATCCACTAAAGGTATCAGGGTGTAGCCTATCTCAAGTTCAATTTGATCCACCTGCAACAAAGAAATCAGACTTTCAGGTCTGCGAGCTTCTTCGATCTGTTGCTGTTCAAGTACATCGTCTTGATCCACCTCCGCATCTTTCTCGACTTTCATGAGCCCATAACCTAAGGACCCAGTGAAAATAGCTAAAACCAAGAAAGGAATAGTAGGCAGACCCGGAATTAGACCAAAAACGCCAATAACAACGGAAGCGGTCAGAAGCACCCGATAATGGGCAAAGAGCTGACGTGTCAAATCGGTGCCGAGATTATTTTCTGACGCTGCCCTAGTAATAATAATTCCGGTAGCAGTGGAGATCAATAAGGCCGGAATTTGGGAGACTAAACCGTCACCAACACTCAAAAGGGTGTAACGATTCAGAGCGTCGCCAAAAGACAGACCCTTTTGTCCCATACCAATGGCAAAGCCACCAAGTAGATTAATAATGGTGATAATAATACCAGCAATAGCATCGCCTTTGACGAACTTAGATGCACCATCCATAGCCCCGTAAAAATCAGCTTCCCTGGCAATTTGCACCCGCCGTTGCCTGGCCTCGGCTTCTGAAATTAAGCCTGAATTCAGATCCGCATCAATACTCATTTGTTTTCCTGGTAGAGCATCTAGCGTAAAGCGGGCTGCTACTTCCGCAACGCGTTCTGCTCCTTTAGTAATGACCATGAACTGAACCACAACGAGAATAAGGAAGATCACAAGACCCACCACATAGTTTCCGCCTACCACAAAGTTACCAAAGGCCTTAATAATTTTTCCTGGATCCCCAGTAAGCAAAATCAACCTTGTAGAAGAGACGTTCAAAGACAAACGAAACAACGTTGTAATTAACAGTAAAGAAGGGAAAACCGAAATTTCCAAGGGTTCATGGATATTCATGGTAATTAGGAGAATAAGCAAAGACAAGCTAATATTGGTGGCTAAAAGAACGTCTAACAAGAATGTGGGCAATGGTAAAACCATCATGACAATGATTAAAACCACAGCTAAAACCACATACAGGTCACTAAAACGAGCAAGATTTTGCATAGTTGAGATCGACCTAGCCATTAACCCACCATCCTTTCAGCACATCTAAACAATTTTCCTACGTAAGCTATACACAAAAGCTAACACTTCGGCCACAGCTGGATATAATTCTGCCGGAATTTCTTGTCCAATCTCTGTCGTTTTGAACAAAGCCCTGGCCAACTCTGGGTTCTCCACCGCTGCGATGCGGTGCTTTTTTCCCTCTTCTTTGATCCGTTGAGCGACAAGCCCCATACCCTTAGCAATTACCTTAGGTGCTCCCATCTCTCCTGGGGTGTACTTGATGGCAATAGCATAGTGGGTTGGGTTAGTAACAATAACATCTGCAGTAGGAATCGCCTGCATCATACGTTGTGATGCCATTTGTCGTTGCCTCTGGCGAATCTGGGATCGAATCAAGGGATCCCCTTCCATTTGTTTATACTCTTCTTTGATTTCTTCTTTAGACATCTTGATACTATCTTCAAATTCTCGGCGCTGGTACCAATAATCAGCGGCTGCAATCACTAACAAGAATAAACCTACCTGAACTCCTAAGTTGTAGATGCTGTATTCCATCACGGAAATGCTTTGTTTAAGTTCCCAGAGACTGAGCTGTGGTAGCCAGTCCAGGTTTTTTCGCACTTGTCCATAGACTAAGTATCCTACTAGAGCTACCTTGATTATAGATTTTAAGAATTCTGCGATAGCCCTCTTAGAGAAGATACGCTTAAAGCCCTCGATGGGATTAATCCTAGAGAACTTTGGTTGCAATGCTTCTGTCGAGGTCATTAAACCCACTTGAATTACTTGGCTGAGGACCCCTATCACTAACAAGCTTAGCAAGATAGGAACCACTATCCAGGCCACTTGCACCAAGGCAACCAAAAAGAGCGCCTGCAAACCTGCACTATCCCCTTCCCAGCTAGCCATATTCTGCAGAAAGTACTGTACCGTATCCCTCATGTGTCCAACTACATAAGGACCCAGAATGTGAAGGAGTAAAAAGGCTGCTAAGATCATAACTGCTGTGCCTACTTCGGCACTCTTGGCCACCTGTCCCTTCTTTCTTGCCTCTTCCCTTCGCCGGGGAGTGGCTGGCTCAGTCTTTTCACCAGCAAATAGTTGTAAATTCATGGGATATTGGGCCATTTAACTGCCCCCTAAAGCCAACAAGTTTTGGAAATAACGAAAGAGTAAACCATCAACAGCAAAGAGCTGACCGGTTATATACACATAGGCAGGTAGGGCAAACACTACTACTACTAAACCCACGGCAATCTTAACGGGAAAACCTAAAACAAACACATTAATCTGGGGAACTGCCCTAATGATGATCCCCAGACCGATGTCTGTAAGCAAAATAGTGGCAACAACCGGCAGGGCTATTTGTATACCAATAATGAACATTTGCTGCACCAAGTCCATAACTAACCTAAAGGTTGGCTCGAAGTGAAGAATACCCCCAAAGGGGATCACCTGAAAGGAGTGTTGCATTGCTTGGATTAGCCATAGATGGGCATCAAGACCAAAGAAAAGCAAGGCCGCAAGTACATGATAAAACTGTGAAAAGACGGGAACTTGTCCACCGAGGGCCGGATCAAACACAGAAGCCATTCCAAAACCCAGAGGCGTATCAATAAAATGGCCTGCAAAGGTCACAATCCCGAAAACTAAGATTACCAAAAACGCTAATAAAAATCCCAGAGCTACTTCTTGTAAAGCCAAAAGCGCTATCACTCCAAGGGATTCAATATTCCACCTAGGATCAAGTGGTGGCATGATTGCCAATGAACACAGAGCCCCCAAACCTAATTTAATCAAAATGGGGATATTGCGCATATTCAGCAAGGGAACAACGGCGAAGAAGGTAGCTAGGCGAACAAATGCTAGTGAGAAGCGGACAAAATCAACTACAGTGATTCCCATTGATCCCCTCCCCTTCTACATTACATACTCTGGCAAATTACTGAGCAAACGCTGAGCGAAGTCCACCAAGATGCGGAGCATCCAAGGTCCAAAAATAACAATGGACACCAAGACAGCAACAATTTTAGGCACAAATGTTAGAGTCTGTTCTTGAATCTGGGTGGTTGCTTGAAAGATGCTCACAATTAGACCCACGAGCATACCAATTCCCAAGGCTGGTCCAGCCACTAAAAGAACAGTCAAGACCGCTTCTCTGGCCAAACTCACAACTACCTGATCCGTCATTTGCTCACATCCTTAGGAAAAGCTAATTAATAAGGAGCGCACCACTAGATGCCACCCATCTACTAAAACAAACAAAAGAATCTTAAAAGGCAAAGAAATCATCACCGGAGGGAGCATCATCATACCCATTCCCATAAGTGTACTGGCCACCACCATGTCAATGACCAAAAAGGGAATGAAGATTACAAAACCCAGCTGAAAGGCGGTTTTTAGTTCAGAAACCACAAAGGCCGGAATCAAGGTTAAGGTAGACACATCCTGGGGGCTCTGAGGTCTATCATCCCCCCGCATGGCTATAAACATTTCTAGATCTTTCTCCCTGGTGTGTTGAAGCATAAAGCCTCGAATGGGTTCAATGCCAACTTCCCACATCTCTTCCAAGGTGAGCTCACCCTCCAAATAGGGTAAAACTGCATCTGAATACACGATACCAAAGGAAGGTGCCATAATAAAGAAGGTTAAAAATAAAGCCAGTCCAATTAGGACTTGGTTGGGGGGAACTTGATTGGTTCCTAAGGCGTTACGAATAAAAGAAAGGACAATTACGGTTCTGGTAAAGGAAGTCATGAGAATAAGAATAGCAGGTGCTAGACTCAGGATGGTTAAGAGTAACAAAATTTGCAGAGTCACGGCCACATCACCGGGACTCTCCGCGATTCCTAAACCCAGTTCGATACTGGGAAAGGGTAGACTAGTTTGCAAAAAACCCATTACTCTATCACCTCCTTGTCCTCAACTTCCGAAACTGACGCTTGGTGATCCAACACCGTGATGGATTGATTAGTTACTCCTAACAGCAAAGTGCGTTCCCGCCACTCTACGACATATACCGCCTTGTTGGGACCCAAGGAGAGAGCCTCCTTGATCCGCAGATCTTTTCCAGGTGTTTGACGGCTAGCATACCACCGGGTTGCATATATTGCCCCAGGAATCACCACTAACAGCACCAAGCCAAGACGGACCAAACTCCAGATCATTGTCGTATCCACGATTTCACCCTCACTCTTCGCGTAACCGTTCGGATTTAGGAATGATCTCTAATAGCCTCACGCCAAAATGTTCGTCTAAGACAACTACTTCACCCTTAGCCACTTGCTTATTATTAATATAAACATCTACAGGTTCACCTGCATGGCGCTCTAGGGTAATCACATTTTGCGGTTTTAGTTCCAACACTTCATTCAAAGTCAAGGCAACTTGGCCCAGCTCCACTGTGACAAGGAGATCAATATCTTCTACTAAACTTATGGCATGATCGTTAGGTGATTGCTCCGGCAGGTCTAGAGGAGAAAACCTAGCCTGGCTAACAGGAGACTTTGCTCCTTTTAAGAGACGACCTTGGGCAATAATTTTTTGTGTGTCTAACGGTAGCGAGAGAGCTACCTCTGATTGAGAACGTGGAACTAGCCCCTGAATCTGACTTCCTTGAATCAACAGACAGAACTCCAAACCCCGATCACCAAGGCGAATTAAGTGCCTTATTAACACGGAATTGTCATCGAGGGGCAACTTTCCTAAGAAACTAGCATTGGCACTCTGCACTTGGTAGACATTAGACTCCACTCCAAGAGCTTCACCTAATTGCTCCATCCACATAAATCCCAGAAGTTGGGTAGCATTACTAGGAGACTCTCCCACATCATGACCTAGGGCATTGGCATCGGAAATAGACAGCAGCATCAGTAACTCATTAGCGCCAACATCCGCGGCCATGACAAAAGCCTCATCTGAAATGACCTGCTCTAGACCTTGGGTTACACGCTCCACATACGGACCATCGATTTCCACCGTTTTTCCTGTGGATTGTCGAAGCCGGGCAGTCATGTGCTGAGTAGTAAGCGTCAAAACGTCCACAAGATCCTGGTGGACAGGTTGGGAACTACCTGCATGTAACAGGGCCTCAATTTCCGCTTTCGATAAGATTGAACTCCCCATAAGAACCCCTTTCTAGGCCGGCTATTGAATAATTAGATCTACAAAATAAATGTTGGTGACTTCTCCTTTGTTCACTAGTTTGTTCGCTTCTTTCATCATTTCAAACCGCAACAACTCCATCCCAGCCTCGTTACTGAGTTGTTCTGCGGTGCGGGCACGAATTAGACTAATGAATTGGTCTCGGATTTGAGGTTTTCTCTTTTCCAGCTCTGCTACAACCTTTTTGTCACTAGCCTCCAAAATGACTTCAGTGCGAATAAAGCGGGCGTGACTACCGCTGGAGCTAAGATTAAGAATAAATTCACCAACCGGGAAAGTGGGACCCATCTCTTCTATCTTAGTGCTTGCTTGGGCACTACTAGCCTCGGGACCACTGTTACTTCGGAAAATCAAATAAGTTGCAAAGGCACTCCCCACTGTGGCTATTATCACGAAGGCGATAGCCACAACTAACAACTTAAAATCTACTTCAATCTTTCTGGACATAAGTCATTACCTCCCCTCAATTTGGTTCAGAGCCCCATAAGTCAATATTTAAAATCACAATATCTACCCGACGATTTAGAGCACGGTTTTGGGCTGTATCATTAGGTTTTACCGGACGATATTCAGAATAACCCGCGGCGGAGAGCTTTTTAGGGTCAAAATTTTCTTCCTCAATCAGATGGCGCACCACGTTAGTGGCCCTATGTACACTTAACTCCCAGTTAGAGGGAAATCTGCTGGTTTGAATAGGCCAATTGTCGGTATGCCCTTCCACCCGTAAGGGGTTTGGTAAATCACGCAACATGCCAGAAATGTTGCCCAAAATCCGTTGGGCCTCGGGTTTTAATGTAGCCTCACCAAGATCAAAAAACACTTGCTCTGCAAAGCGAACAATCAAGCCCCGCTCTTCCATCTCCAAACGTACTCCGGCTAAGTTTTCTTGCTCTATGAACTCCGTTAGTTCATCAAAGAGTTGATTTAACTGTTTTTGAGCCAACTCTGAAGAGTCGAAGGGTAAAGATACGGGTTGTTCTCGGACAACAAGACTACCATCCAATACTCCAAAATACCCCTGAAAAGCGGAGATAATCGCACTAAATCTTGCTTCATCCACATTAGAGAAAGCAAAAAGTAATACAAAGAAAGCCAATAGAAGGGTGACCATGTCCGAATAGGTAGTCAACCACGAGCCGGCGTTAGACGACTCTTCCCGAGGTTTTCTACGCATCTGTCGTCACCCCTCCAACCCCACGACTGGCCTTAGCATCGTCGGACGCTTTTCTTTCCACAGGTGACAAGAATGACTTGAGTTTTTCTTCTACAATGCGGGGGTTTTCGCCGGCTTGAATCGAGAGAATACCTTCGATCATTACTTGTTTGATCAAGATTTCCTCATCGCTCTTTAAGCGTAACTTCCCAGCGACTGGTAAAAAGATGAGATTGGAAGCGACTGCACCGTACAAGGTTGTGATAAGAGCTACTGCCATCCCCATTCCGATTTGATCCGGATCATCTAAGTCGCCTAGCATGGCTATTAAGCCAATTAAGGTTCCAATCATTCCGAAAGCAGGAGAAAGGGCCCCCATCTGCTCGAATATTCTTTGCCCGAGTCGATGCCGTTCCTCTAGAAAGGCTAACTCAATCTCTAGGATGCTACGGACCAGTTCTGCGTCAGTACCGTCTACAACCAACTGAATTCCCTTTTCTAAGAAAGGTTCATTGAGAGTAGCAGCCTTTTCTTCCAGGGCTAACAGTCCTTCGCGCCTGGATGTTTCCGCGAAGTCCACTAGAGTATCGATAACCCCGACACTATCAGTGTTCTTCTGGGAAAAAGCCACCTTGAGCAAGGGAAAGACACTTAAAACTTGGCTCATGGAAAAATTGATCATGATCGCCGCAAAGGTACCGCCGAATACAATCAAGACGCTAGAAAGACTCCAAAAGAGAGCGATATCCCCTTCGATGATGATTGAAACCACTAGCAATACGGTTCCGATGATTATTCCCAGTAGTGTTGCCAGATCCATATTCTTGCACTCCGTTTCCGTTATGGGTTATGGGGGGGTCGCCTACACGACCCCTCCAAACTCAACCCATACTATCGTTTCAAATTGACCAATTCTTGTAACATCTCATCAGATGAGGTAATGATTCGAGAATTAGCCTGGAAACCCCTTTGGGTAACGATCATATCTGTGAACTCTTCACTGAGATCCACATTAGACATCTCTAGGGAGCTTGGTGCAATGGTACCATAGCCTGGTTGGCCACCAGCACCAATTTGCGCGGTCCCCGAGTTGGGAGTATCTACAAACATGGTGGAACCAGCACGCTGTAAACCAGCTGGGTTAGCAAACCTAGCCAAGGCAACTTGTCCCAGAGCTCTAGTCAGTCCATTAGAGAAACTCCCCACAATGGTACCATTTTGGTCAATAGCATAGCTCTCTAAGGCCCCATTGGTATAACCATTTTGGTGCATGAACTTACCAGTAAAGGTGTCAGCGTACTGAGTGAAATCAGAGAAGTCGAGGACAATCTCCAGTTGATCAGCGAAAATAGGGTCTAAATTAACCACATTTTTCGGTACTCCACTATAGCTTCCATCGTCATTAAAGTCGATTCTCCTATCATTTGCAGCTATGATATTTCCGTCGATCCAAGGGTTGTCCTCGGTCAAAGAAAACTCACTTGTTAGAAACAGCCAACCTTCACTTGCAGAGGTCTTCACCTCTGCCCCATCCTTTAGAGCGGTTTCGAACTCAAACTTTCGAATAATAGGGTTGGCAGGGTCATCGGGGTTATGATACTCCACATCCCAAACTCTCTTATCAGTACTAGTGGCCACAACCTTGTTTTTGGCAGGATCATCAGCAACCAAAACTAGATCGTTGCCAATGACCTTATACGTTTCGTTGTTGGCGAGAGGCGAATTATGGGTTGAAACTGCGTCACTAACCAAAAGCCAACTCGCATCCCATTCCCAGGCATTCCCATCAAGCTTTTCGAAATTAACGAGGAGTGTTTGTTCACGCCCCCGAGAATCAAAGACTTGAACCATACGGTCTACTTCATAACCAGTGCTATAACGGTTGTCCAAATTACCAGCGAAAACCACTTGGCTAGTAGCCCGGGGACTAATGGTGTCAGAAGCGGAGATATAAAGCGCTTCTAATGGAGCATTGAGATCAATTTTACCATCTAAATCCGCTTTGTAACCTAATACTCTTTGTCCATTCACTAGAGATACTAAGTTTCCTTCCGTACCGTTGTCGAGACCAAACATCCCTGCTCTAGTGTACACACGGTTTTGTCCTTCACCCAGCACAAAAAAGCCATCGCCTTCAATGGCTAAGTCGGTAAGGTACCCTGTTGATTGTGTATTACCTTGGGTGTGTTTAACATCAATGGAACCTAAGGACACACCTAGACCCACTTGCTGAGGATTGGTTCCTCCTCTAGCAGAGGTTGGGGCAGTTGCAGCCCTTATTGTTTGACTAAGCATATCTTGAAACGTTGCCCGCGAAGACTTATAGCCCGCGGAGTTGACATTTGCAATATTGTTGCCGATGATGTCCATACGGGTTTGGTGAGCTTTTAATCCCGAGACACCGGCAAACATTGAACGCATCATGTTCACATTCCTCCTTTATAAACCCACATCATTCGTTCAGTGGGTGGAGGGCTTCCCTAAAGGTCCAGCCCTATTATCAAGTAATTACAGCACTGTCAATCTGTGTAAAGACGTTATCTTTGAGGTTATCCCCGTCCATGGCCGTGATTACAGTGCGATTAGCCACACTGACCACCAAGGCAACATTGTCCAGCAAAATCAGGGTTTCTCTACCGCCCTTAGCTCTGGCTTTTTCCACCGCATCTTCCAAAGTGGTCAACTGTTGAGCACTCAAGGTGATGTTGCGAGCTTCTAACCTTTTGGTGGCGTGGGCAGAAAATTTCACACTACTTTGCTGAAGTTTATCATCAAGTATTTTAGCAAAGGAACCATCTTGTCCCCTAACACGGCCTGTACCCGGCTGCCGCTGTGGTTGAATAGGTTGGATAGGTAATCCTCTTGGCACTTTAAAATCTTGGCTCACGGACTATCCCTCCTTAATGGTTACAACTTCGCCAAAATCGTACAGCTTACCATCCACAATAATTGATGGCCAACCATCCCTGAATTGCACACCGGACACTTTGCCAAACAGACTCTCGCCTTCCTTGGTCAATAGTTCCACTTCTTTCCCAATCATCTGGGTGGCTTGGCCCAGCGCTGTAAGCTTTTGTTGAGCAAACATCATGTCACTCAAATTAGTATTAAGGTTTTGCATTTGCTCCAGACTACTAAATTGAGCTAACTGGGCAATGAACTCCTTATCTTCTACGGGATTAATCGGGTCTTGGTGCCGCAGTTGAGTGATGAGCAATTGGAGAAATTGATCCTTGCCTAGGGCACTAGGGTCTCTCTGGTTTCCTTCCATCCGCTCTTTGCGATATTGCTCAACTGTTCCTACATGATTCACATACATCTTCTTCACCTCCTTAGGCCTTTAAATCCACTTGATTCCAAGGGCTTCTACTCAGATACGAGGATTTGTTTTGTGACACGGCCCCGGTTTGGAATTGTCCACGATTAGGCAGACTGGCTTGTCTGTGTCGAGTTGGTGTCTCATCATCCCGCTTCCCTTGCCCAAAACCTACATTGACCATCATCTCAGCCACATTGGCACCCTGTTCTTGCAAGGCAGTGTGGAGCTGTGGCAGTTGGCTAGCAATCACTTCTCGAACCGCTTCATTTTCCACCACGAACTCTGCCATCATGATACCCCGTTCAAGGGATAACTTGATTTTCAATTCACCAAGATGCTCCGGTTTAAGTTGAATACGCACCTCGGTCCGTTCTTCGTGTACCAAGGTCTTAATGTGTTCTGTCAGTTTGGGAAGAACCGGTTCCCGAGCCTGAAGATCCAAAGTCGGCTTACTGGGAAGATCAGCAACAGTGTCAGAAAATTCGGCTTGTACTGGTCTTGCTAGAATGTCTCCCGCGTGCAAAGCCCTATCGCCCAAGACGTCTTCTTGTCTCCTTGGCTTCTCCTTTTGCCCAAAAACTTCACTTACTTCTGAATGGTTCGCCTCTAGAACGTTGTCAGTCACTAAATCCCCGGTGACTTCGTTAGTTTGAACGGTATTTGATGATTCTTCTTCAAAACTCGCCGTGGTCAAAACCGGTTGCTCGTACCGACTAGCAGGAAAGTCTTGAACCCTAGGTTCTTGCACATCATGAGGTTCATGAGCTGTAGGTGCAGTAGGTGTCTCTGTTTGAACCTTTTCTGCGCTGACTAATTTCGCCAGCTCAAGTTCTGCAGTAAGGGCCTCTTTTGGTACCACGACTAGTTCACTCTCTGACTCCTTTGGCAGAGTCTGAGCATCTTCACCCCGAAACTGCCTAGCAACTGTCCTCAATACCGTGGGAAATTGCTCGGAGACCGTTATCACGTCCTGTCCAGATACTACTTCAAACCCTTCTGCTAATAGTTGTTGAGGTTGAGATCGGGTTAGGGACACGGACTCCACCACAGACCGCTGGGGAATTTCTAGTTGTGTGTCTAGAGTCAGTGGTACCTCTTCTGGTTTTGATGCCATAAGTGGCACAGC
>DGYW01000065.1:55699-100153 GCA_002396805.1 Firmicutes bacterium UBA4996
ACTCTGAAATGGTCAGAATCAGGAATCTCCATTTCCGGAACTGCTTCCGCCTCAGGTATCCAGAGCTGCTCCTGGGTCACTTGCGAGATTGCTATGGCTGTTTCTGTCTCCTGTTCGCCAATCACCTCTACCTGTACTGATAACCTCATATTCAGCAAGGCAACAGGAAGTTGCTCAATTGAGACATTATTTCCTTTGAGCTTGTCTTTTTCCACTGCTAATTTACTAGCTTCTTCGAGCCCGAAGTGGGGGTCAACTTCTCCCGCTAGTTCACCAAGATAGGCTGCCAAGATGGAGTTGAACACCGCCTGTTTGCCCTCTACTTTACCTCGCTGAGCTGAGGCCAAGTCTAATTCCAGACTCTCGGTAGATGCCTTCGGGATCACAAATGGGATCATCGCTTCACCTCCTTTCACCATGTATTCCATCTATTTGCTGGCCTGCCCTAATTCTTTGCTCAAGGCTACCGCCAGATTAGTGGGCAACTTTGTGAGGATATTCGCTACATCATGCATATCCATGAACAACAAAATTTCTAAGATCAAGGGTTGATCGAGTTTTTCTAGGATACGTGCACTTTCGTCAGGGGTCATCTCAGTATAGATCTCCGCTAGTTTTTGAACATTATGGCGTTGAGCCCGTTCTCCCTCTAAAACAGCCAGTTGCTTCTGGAATTCGCTTTCCCGTTTATCTAGCTCCTGGGACTTTTGTTCTAACTGCTGAGCTCTTTTCTCTAGTTCAGCCTCTCTTTGCTGAAGTTCGGTAGAGTATGATTGTAACTCTTCCTCTTGAGCTGCGATCCAGGCTTCCCCGTCCAACCCATGGGAATAAGTCTCTAGATGAGGTTGCAACCAAGCAATTTTCAGGCCCACCTGCCAAAAAAGTGCGGGTCCATCAATTACTCCTGTAGCCACAAAAATTCCAAAAGCCACAAGAATCGACAAAATTAAGAGCATGGTCACCA
Source organism: Firmicutes bacterium UBA4996 (assembly GCA_002396805.1). Classification (GTDB taxonomy): domain Bacteria; phylum Bacillota; class Limnochordia; order Darwinibacteriales; family Darwinibacteriaceae; genus UBA4996. The sequence continues at coordinate 56,664 of DGYW01000065.1, forward strand.
AAACCCATCTGCCCACGACTGTTCCTCCCTAATCTCGAAGATGTGATCGCATATCATCCAGAAGTTTCTGCTCTTTTCTGAGCTCTTCCTTGACGAACTCTTCATATTTATTATCCCGTAAGGTGGAGACCTTCTGGGCTTCTTGTCGAGCTTTTAGCCATGCTTCTTTAGCTTTATGAGCCAATGCTTCTTGCTCTTGAATCACCACAGTCTGTTTAGAGATTCTTTGGTCTAAGACGGCTAAATAGCTATACATTGCCTGACGTAAGCCAAGATCTACCTGTTCGTAACCGAACGTCCTTACTTCTTCTTTCTTTATTTCTAAGACTTCCAGCTTTACTCTTTCTTCATGGGCTAAGCGCTCCTGAATGGCCCATTCCTGTTTAGCCTGTTCTTCCAAAATTTCATATACATGAAGCACTTTTTCCAAACGAAACTTAAAAGCTGACATGGAACTCTCTCCTAGCTTTCAGTGCCTAAGATTTGTTCTAGGTGGCGAACAGTCTCTGTCCAGCTCGAGGTTTCATTAACCCCTTGTTGTAGGAACTTGGTGATCTTTGGATACAGGCTAATGGCCCTATCAATTTGTGGATTCGAGCCCGAAGCATAAGCCCCAATGTTGATTAGATCTTCGGCGTCTCGATAAGTCGCTAAGGCCGCCCGTAACTCCCCAGCTAAGGTTCTGTGTTCCTCGGCGGTGATCTCCACCATCAGCCTACTAACACTGGCTAAGACATCAATGGCTGGGTAGTGGTTTTTCTCCGCCAGGCCACGATCTAGCACAATGTGTCCATCTAGAATTCCCCGCACGGTGTCTGTGATGGGTTCATTCATGTCATCACCTTCCACCAAAACGGTATAAAAGCCAGTAATAGTGCCTACCTTGCCTGGTCCAGTTCGCTCTAGAAGGCGAGGTAACAAGGCAAACACCGATGGGGTGTAACCACGAGTGGCCGGTGGTTCACCAATGGCTAGTCCAACTTCTCGTTGGGCCATGGCTAACCTTGTTACGGAGTCCATCACAAAGAGGACATCTAAACCTTGATCTCGGAAGAATTCGGCAATGGTTGTTGCCACCATTGCTCCTTTGATTCTCACAAGAGCGGGCTGATCTGAAGTGGCAACCACCACCACAGAGCGTTCTAGTCCTTCGGGACCAAGATCCCTTTCCAAGAATTCCCGTACCTCACGACCACGTTCGCCAATTAAGGCAATTACATTCACGTCGGCTTCGGTATTTCTAGCCATCATTCCTAAAAGGGTGCTCTTACCTACACCACTACCAGCAAAAACCCCAATCCGTTGACCCTTACCACACGAAAGGAGTCCATCAATGGCCCGTACTCCTACCGATAAGGGATCCTTAATGCGCTGCCTCTCTAGAGGTGTGGGCACACGCCCAAGGATCGACTGGTGTTTGGTAGCGTGAATTATTCCTTTATCATCCATGGGTTGCCCTAGACCATTTAGGACTCGCCCCAAAAGTCGCGGTCCAACGGGAATAATCAGTGGAGAACCAGTGGCAGTAACCAGACTGCCGGGTCCTACCCCGGTTAACTCAGCAAGGGGCATTAAGAGTACTCGTTGATCCCTAAACCCTACTACTTCCGCAGGAACGGCAGGACCACTCCGTGGTTTGATCAGGCAGAGGTCGCCAATGTTGGTAATTGGGCCCACAGATTCAATGGTTAGTCCAACAATCTGTACCACCCGACCACTATGGATCGTGTCATCAAAATCCCTCAGATAATTGGCATAGTGTTTAACCCGTGGAGATAAGTCACTAATAGTTTTCATCATAAAGCACTTCCATTAGATGTCTGGCAATTTTTCCTAAGCGCTCTTCTAGGCGAGCGTCGATTAACCCGTTTTCCGATTCGATTAGGCAGCCCCCTTGATTAATGGAAGTGTCACTCTCGAATTGCAGCTTAGCCCGGACTTTTAGGCGCAGACTCTCTTCTTCCTCTTTGATTAAGGCATAATCCACTGGGTTTAGCCTTATCACAATCTCCTGCACTTGTCCTAACGCATGCAACGAATCACTAATGATGGGAGTAAGCCAAGAGATGTCATTAGAAACATTCTTCTTCACTATTTTATCGGCAAGAAGCAGGCTAAACTTTAAAAAGTCATCCTCTAGTGCCTGAAGCGAGCTGGCCCGAACTTGGGCCGCTTCTTCGACGGTATCTTCTAAAAGGGTAACCAAATCCGCTGCTTGTCGCAGGGCCTCTTCCCGCCCTGCAGCCAGGCCCTCTTGATAACCTGCTTCGAAACCAGCCTCTTTAGCCTGGAGACGAAACATCTCCACATCTTCTTCGGCCTGGGCTAAAAGGCTCTCTGCCTGGGATTGCGCCTGAGTCACAAGCTCATCTGCCTTACGTCTTGCATCCTCAATAAGATTGGCACTATCCAAAACAGTGCCTCCTGTGCTTGCAGGGCGATCGTCGCTTTGAGAAGGAGCGGGGATCACCGTTTGGGATTCATTAGGTATCAAGACCTTAAGGTCGGCGGCCTTAATAATTCTAGACAATCACCTCATCCTCCCCTCCCCGGGCAATGACTATTTCGCCCGTGTCTTCTAGGCGACGGATGACAGCCACGATCTTCTGCTGAGTCTCTTCAATATCTCGCAAACGAACCGGTCCCATATAATCCATATCCTCTTTCAGCATCTCAGACGCCCGCTTAGACATGTTCTTGTAAATTCTAGAAGCAACTTCTTCGCTTGCGGTTTTCAAAGCCATGGCTAAATCCTTAGAATCAACTTCACGTAGCACCTTTTGGATGGAACGATCATCGAGGGTAATGATATCCTCGAAGACAAACATTCGCTTGCGAATCTCTTCGGCTAATTCTGGTTCCTCTTCTTCTAGAGAGTCGATAATGGTTTTTTCAGTAGTCCGATCAACCATGTTCAAAATATCTACGGCCGCATCAATGCCACCTGCAGAGGTATAGTCATCCACTGCAAAGGCGGAAAGTCGCTTCTCCAAGGTGCTTTCAATCTCATATAATACCTCAGGTGTGGTACGATCTAACTTCGCCAAACGCTTGGCCACATCCACCTGTAATTCTGGGGCTAATGATGACAAAATCAAGCCGGCCTGCTCCGGATGGAGGTAGGCAAGAATTAAGGCGATGGTTTGGGGATGCTCGTTTTGGATAAAATTCAATAATTGACCAGGATCTGTCTTACGAGCAAAATCGAAGGGGCGCACTTGCAAAGAGGCTGTTAAACGATTTATGATGTCCTCTGCCTTACTAGGACCTAAGGCCTTTTCTAACAGTTCTCGAGCGTAGTCAATACCACCATGTTCCAAATATTCTCGGGCCATAAGCAAATCATGAAATTCTTCCAGGACACTGTCCCTTACATCCGGTTGAATCTTACGCAAACCGGCAATCTCTAAAGTGAGGTCCTCTATCTCTTCTTCCCTAAGATGTTTAAACACTTGGGCAGAAAGCTCGGGACCCAAACTCACTAATAAAATGGCGGCTTTTTGTTTTCCACTCATTTTCTGGGATCTCATCTACACTCCCCCTACTCATCTGCCAACCAGGTTTTCATTAATAGTGCCAATTCTTCAGGTTTCTCTTTAGCCAACTTCTGAATGTTCTTGCGAATGCCCGCAAGCTCCATTTCTTCTGGAGTGAGTTCTCTCGTAGGTAGCTCATCCTCATCACCCACAAGGATATCGAGACCTGCTGCCAAGGGTATCTCTTCTTGCTGAGTGGACCGCCTTCTTAAGACGATAAAGACGAACAATAAGACAAGCAAGAGAATCGCTAGAGCCAAAACCCAATAAAGCGGAACCCCTACAGCAGCATCAGGTATGAAGGTTTCAGTTAAGAAAGGACTGGTCTCAAAGGGAACGCTAGCCACATAAATACTATCGCCCCGTTCTAATTTTAAACCAGTTGCCCGCCCTACAGATTCCTCTACTGCATCCAATTGGGCTGTAGTAAGGTCGCCATTGATCCACACGGAGACACTGAGATTGGTCACTTGTCCGGGTAAGCTCAATAAGCGGGTTTCGGTACGATTCAGCTCATAATTGGTCGTACCTTCAGACCGTTGCCATTCTGTAGTACCTGTCCCTTGGTCTCCAAACACATAACCAGGAACGTTGGCATCAACACCTGGCACGCCACCGGCGTCAGTTGATGTACCACGATAAGTTTCTTCATAACTTTGGGTGCTACGTACTAACCCTTCTCCCCGATTAATAGGGGTAAACACCTCGCTATACTCTTCCAACTGAGCAAAGTCTAGGTTGGCGTTGACTCTGGCCACCACATTCCCAAAACCATAGATACGTTCTAACATGGCCACAATGCTGGTTTCCAGTTGTTGCTCATACAACCACTGCATCTCAAAACGATCCGCCACATTCTGACTGCCAAATTCTGCGAAGCTAGGTGAGTTTAACACGGTCCCCCTAGTATCAACAATGGTCACATTTTCTGGCGATAGACCTTCTACGCTGGTTGAAACCAGATTAGCTATAGCCCTAACCTGGCCCTTAGTTAGCTGTGCTCCAGGTTTGAGCTGCAATAAGACAGAAGCGGTCGCAGCTTGGCTTTCTTGGATGAACAAAGAACGTTTCGGTAAAACAATATGAATGCGAGCATCGGCAATTTCATTGATTTGCCTAATAGTACGGGTTAACTCGCCTTGTAAAGCCCATTGAAAACGAAGTTGACGGTCCGCTTCAGTCTCTCCTAAGCGAGTGGTGTTAAAAATTTCAAAGCCCACTACTCCCCCTGTGGGCATACCTGCAGTAGCCAGAGCAATTCGCGTTTCAAAGACTTGATCGTGGGGAACTAAGATGGCAGAACCGTTCTCAGCCAGGCGATAGGGGGTGCCCCGTTCCTGCAGAGCGCTTACTACTGCGCCAGCGTCTTCTGGACCTAGTCCCGAAAAAAGAACTTGATAATCAGTTCGAGAAAACATAGCCAAAAGAACCAATGACATAAAAACACCCAGGACAAATATGCCCACCCCTATTTGCATCGGGCGCGACAATCTCCCCCAGGTCCCCTTAATTGACTCCAGAATACTATTCACTGTTTCACCCACCTAGCTAAACTTGCATCCGCATTATTTCCTGATACGATTCTAAGAGCTTTGTTCTAATGGCCATGGTTAGCTGTAAGGCCAGATTAGCTTTTTCGGCGATGATCATGGCATCGTGAAATTCAATATCTCCCGTAATCAGACGCTCAAAAGCTATATCGCTCTCTTGCTGCAGTGTGTTTACTTCTTGCAATGCATCCTTTAAATAGCTTTGGAAATTTTGTTCGGGCTGAACAGATTGTCCCAGCCGTCTAGAAGGCAAACTTGTCGGCAAAGAGTTGAATTGAACCTTCAATTTACTGCTCCTCTCTAGCTTGTCTTATCTAACGACCAATTTCCAAAGCCCTTTGCGCCATGGACTTAGCGGAGTTGACCGCAGCGATATTAGCCTCGTACGCCCGGGTGGCCGTAATTAAATCAACCATTTCTTTCACAACATGAACATTGGGCTTGGCCACGTAACCATCTGCATCTGCATCTGGGTGTTGGGGATCATATACCATGCGGGGTGGTGAAGGATCACTGATCACCCCAACTACTTGCACGCCTTGACCTTGTGAACCGCGTTGCAAAGGACTCCTGGCACCGTGCATACTCTGGTCTAAGATGGGAGCGAATACAGGGACTTGCCTACGATACGGTCCCCCATCGCTGGAACGGGTTGTTTCAGCGTTAGCAATATTATTGGCAATAGTGTCCTGCCTCAGGCGCTCCGCGGTTAAACCCGAAGCAGCAATATGTAAGATTTTGAAGACACTCATAACCTACCTTCTCCCTTCTCCAATCACGGATCTGATTTGGCCCAGTTTTCGGCTCACAGCATCAATTAGAGACTCGTAATAGAGCTGATTTTCTAGCAATAATACCCTTTCACGATCCGGATCTACATTGTTACCGTCGTTGCGCATCGTGGTACTGCGATCTTCTACCACAGAAAACGGTGAATTTTCCACAGCTCTGCCAGGCATATGCCGCGCATTAGTCCGCGTCAACCCAGCGACACTAGCCCTCTGAAGTTGTCTGGGAAAAACATCAAGAGATTGGACATCGGAACGTTTAAAGCCCGGTGTATTAACATTAGCCAAATTATTACTGAGTATGGTTTGACGTAAAGACGCCCGATCCAAACCCGTCCCCAGCTTGTTAACCGTTTTAAACATCACCACACCTCCTCCAATCCAAATCTTACCTTCAGAATATACTAATTTTCGCCAAAAACCCCCAAAGTCCTTCTTCGACCATATTCACAACTAAAAGAAGGGAGAGGTAACAAAGACCCCTCCCCCAGCCTCATACTATATTCTTGATATATATCCCAATTCCTCTTCGTAAACCCGCCATATCGAAAAAACTCGAATTATAGGATATAACGTGAGAGATCTTGATCTTGTGAGATCTGAGCCAGTTTCTTATGGACATAAGGTGCATCAATCACAACTCTAGAAGATAAGGCTACACCCTCATAACTCACATCTTCAAGTAAACGTTCCAAGATTGTGTGTAGCCTTCGGGCTCCAATGTTCTCCGTAGTCCTGTTTACTTGCTCAGCAATCTTGGCAATCGCTAGGACTCCTTCCTCTGTAAAATCCAGTTCTACACCCTCGGTCTTCAACAAGGCGGCGTATTGCTTAGTTAGCGAGCTCTTTGGCTCTGTTAAGATGCGAGCAAAGTCTTCAGCGCTTAAGCTCTCTAGATTAACTCGAATAGGAAAACGCCCCTGCAACTCTGGGATTAGATCAGCCGGTTTCGATACATGAAAGGCCCCAGCTGCAATAAAGAGAATATAATCGGTTCGCACCGGCCCCGCCTTAGTGAGCACTGTTGATCCTTCAATGATGGGCAAGATATCCCGTTGCACCCCTTCACGAGATATGTCTGGCCCACTATGATCACGACCAGCGATCTTGTCGATCTCATCAATAAACACGATACCCGACTCCTCCACCAGACGGACTGTCTCGGCCATAATAGCGTCCATATCCAGCAATTTGGTGGCCTCTTCCTGAAGCAAAATGCCCCTAGCGTCCCGCACGGTAACTCTACGTTTTTGGGTCTTCTTGGGTAAAAGGTCACCTAACATTTCCTTGAGATTGGCTCCCACATCATCAAAGCCCATCCCAGGCATCATATCCCATAAATTAGAGTGGGGTTTTTCCATTTCCACTTCAACTATCTCGTCTTCCAATTCTCCTAGACGAAGCAAATCTCTAGTTTGCTTACGCCTATCCTCTAGGTCAGGATCAACCGGCGACTCTTTCGTTTTTTGCTGTTGTGTAGAGGGGTTGTGGGCTAATCCCCAAAAAAGCTCCAGAGGATTCATGCTAGTACTCTGCACAGGGCTTGGGTCCAATAATTCTACTAAGCGGTTTTCCACTTGCACTTGAGCACGTTGCTCAACTTCTTCCATCTTTTCGGCTTTAACCATGCGTAAAGCCACATCCACCAACTCACGGATGATGGAATCCACATCTCGGCCCACATATCCTACCTCAGTGAATTTAGTTGCTTCTACCTTGGCAAAGGGAGCATTGGCTAGACGTGCTAAACGCCTGGCGATTTCTGTTTTTCCCACACCAGTGGGACCAATCATCAAGATGTTCTTAGGAAGAATTTCTTCTCGCAATTCTTGTGGTAGCTGTCGTCTACGATACCGATTACGTAAAGCAATAGCCACCGCCCGTTTGGCCTCATCTTGACCTACGATATAACGATCCAATTCGGAGACGATTTCCGGTGGTGTTAGTTCCACAATTTAGCCCCCTTACTAATCTTCTTTCAGTTCCACTATAGAAATGCGGTTGTTGGTGAAAACACAAATATCTGCAGTAATGCGTAAAGCCTCTAAAGCGATATCTCTGGCGCTGAGCTGTGAGTGCTCCAACAGGGCTAGACCCGCAGCCATTGCGTAAGAGCCTCCAGAACCGATGGCTAAGACCCCTTCGTCGGGCTCGATGATGTCTCCGGAACCAGAGATAACCAAGGTAGTCTCCCGGTCCGCTACTAATAAAAGAGCTTCAAGTCTACGCAAATGGCGATCTGTTCTCCACTCCTGACCTAGTTCCACCGCGGCTCGCACTAACTGATTGGAATGATCCTTTAATTTCTTCTCGAATTTCTCGAAAAGAGTAATGGCATCTGCAGCGGACCCCGCAAAGCCAGCTAGAATCTGTCCATTAGAGAGAGTTCGCACCTTTTTGGCGCCATGTTTGATCACAGTCTTCTCCCCTAAGGTAACTTGACCATCACCGGCCAATGCCACTTGCCCATCTTTGCGCACCGCAATAATGGTTGTAGCACGAATGTCCATGGCTTATTCTCCTTTTTACGCCCTCGGATGGGCCCGATTATAAACTGACTTTAGATGACTCGTACTGACCTTCGTATAAATCTGCGTTGTAGATAAACTTGAATGCCCCAAGAGCTCCTGAATCGATCGCAAATCCGCGCCATGATCCAGCAAATGGGTGGCGAAGGTGTGTCGAAAAGTATGGGGTGAAATATTCTTATGAATCTGCAACTGCAAGGTATACTGATCCAAGATATACTGTACACCCCTGGGAGAAAGACGTTTACCTCTAGAATTAACAAAGAGAGCAGATTCATCCTCCTGCACAAGCTGGGGTCGATAATGCTGGTAATACTCCTGTACGCTCTCTAGAGCATACTCCCCTAAGGGCACAATTCGCTCTTTACTACCCTTTCCTAAGACCCGCATATAACCATTGGCCATATCTAAATCCTGTACGGTTAAACCAACTAACTCACTTAGGCGAATACCCGCACCATAAAGCACTTCGAAAATGGCTCTGTTTCGTGCCTGGAGGGCTGGAGACTGTCCTGGAATACTGTGCGAAAAAAAACTATGGATTTCATCCATGGTTAGGATTTCAGGAATCGACTTGGCTTGCTTAGGTGTTTGCAGACTCATGGCGAAATCCTGTCCAATAAGATCATTGCGATACAAGAATTGGCTAAACCCCCGAATACTAGCTAGTTTGCGAGCTAATGTTGATCTAGCGAAACCTTCTCTGGTCAAAAAGGCTAGATAGTCCCGGACTAGATATTTATCAATCTCGTCTAAACATGGGGTTTTGCCCAGAAGATCCATTTGTTCCCAGGCGAAATCCAAAAAATGACGCAAGTCATTCTCATAGGAAGCGATGGTGGCCATAGCTAAATTACGCTGAGCCTTTAAGTAGCTAAGATAACGTACCAACTCCTCCATGTGAATTCCTCCTTACAGGGCGGCCCAATAGTCTTCTAAGGCCACAGTTGATCTCTGGGTGTAAGCTAGTTTGCGTTCTTGCTTGCCGCGAACAGGCGGATCTAGAGGGGGCAGGATGCCGAAATTGGCATTCATAGGTTGAAAAAATCCAGGATCAGCAGATGAAATATACTGAGCGAGACTGCCTAAAATTGTCTCTTGTGGCAAGACTAACGGCTGCTGTCCTTGTAAAACCCGCACCGCATTAAGTCCCGCTAATAACCCCGAAGCTGTGCTTTCCACATAACCTTCTACCCCTGTGATTTGACCCGCTAAAAAGAGTCTAGGATACTCCCGAAATTGGAAGCTAGAATTTAAGACCTGCGGCGAGTTGATGAAAGTGTTGCGATGCATTACTCCGTAGCGGACAAATTCGCAATTGCGCAGGGCAGGAATTAGCTGGAAAACACGTTTTTGCTCTCCCCACTTGAGGCGAGTCTGACAGCCCACCAAGTTAAACAGGGTGGCTTCGGTGTTCTCCTTTCTTAATTGCAACACGGCATAGGGACGACGCCCGTCCTTGTCCACAAGCCCCACAGGACGGAAAGGCCCATAGCGTAAGGCATCCTCCCCTCTTTTGGCCATAACTTCCAAGGGTAAACAACCTTCAAAAACCGCTAGGGCATCATCAGTTAATTCACTACTATGCAAAGGTGCTTGCTCTGCCGTGACTAGTGCTTGCCAAAACCCCTGATACTCTTCTTTAGTGAGGGGACAATTGAAGTAATCGGCTGTGCCTCGCCCATAACGGGCGGCCCAAAATCCTTGCTCATAATCTATACTCTCTCCTGTAACGATCGGGGCCGCCGCGTCATAAAAGTAAAGATTATCGCTCGCCGTCAACTCCTGTAAAATCCCCGTCATGGCCGGACTCGAAAGGGGTCCGGTAGCGATTACCACTATACCTTCCGGCAATTCCCTGCATTCTTCGCGCACTATCTCAATTAGAGGATGCTCATACAGACATCTTGTTACCATTTGAGCAAAGAGGCGCCGATCCACTGCCAAGGCCCCACCAGCTGGGACACTGGTCTGTTCGGCTACCTCCATAAGTAGAGAACCTAATACTGCTAATTCTTTCTTCAAAAGACCCCCAGCGGTACTCTCTAGGCGCGAACCTAGAGAATTAGAGCAGACTAGTTCAGCAAAATCGCCTGTTTCGTGTGCAGGCGTGCCAAGCTCAGGTCTCATTTCATATAACTTGACCTTGACCCCACGTTGGGCAATTTGCCAAGCTGCTTCACTACCGGCCAACCCCGCTCCAATTACAGAAATGCTGGTCACTAGTCTTCACCTCCAGGACATTCCTTATTGACACAGACAGGGTCACTACCTTCCTTACGAATAGCCAAATGCTCTTTGCAATAAGGACACAACTCCGCGACAGGCCGTTGCCAAGAAGTATAAGTACAATCGGGATAATTGCTACATCCATAAAAATATCTACCTTGACGTGACCTTCGTCCTACAATCTGTCCAGTTGGACGGCCCTCGCGCTTGCAAATAGCACACTCCACCCCAATTTCATTCAAGATCGGTTTGGTATTTTTACATTCAGGATAACCAGGACAAGCTAAAAACTTGCCAAAACGGCCCATTTTATATACCATGTTCCGCCCACATTTTTCGCATATGACATCACTTACTTCATCTTTGACTTCGATTTTTTCTAACTCTTCGTGGGCACGCTTGAGGTCTTCTGAAAAGGGACCGTAGAATTTCCTAATTACTTCTTGCCAGATCAGATCGCCTTCTTCGATCTGATCCAGTTGAGCCTCCATGCTGGCGGTGAAGCCAACATCTAGCAGTTGCTCGAAGTTTTCCTGAAGTAGATCAACAACAATGATCCCAAGCTCGGTGGGGCGGAACCGCTTTTCTTCGCTATAGACATAACCGCGGGCAGTAATAGTCTCAATAATGGGTGCATAAGTACTCGGTCGACCAATTCCTTCTTCCTCAAGAGTCTTAACGAGCATCGCCTCGGTAAATCGCGCTGGTGGTTGAGTGAAATGTTGTTGGAGATTCAAATCTAGCAATTGAACCTCTTCGTCCACTTCCAAGGCTGGAAGGAGACGATCCTCCGATTCGCGTTTAGTACTATTAGCGTCGCTACCTTCTTGGTAAAGTTTCAGGAAACCGGCGAACTTCAACTGGGAACCGGTGGCCCTGAAAGTGTATTCCTCTACGGCCAAATCCACTCGCATAGCATCAAAAACGGCAGAACTCATCTGACTTGCCACAAAACGATCCCAAATCAGTTTATACAACCGGAACTGATCCCTTGATAAATACTGTTTCATATCATCAGGTCGACGTAAAGCAGAAGTAGGCCTAATTGCTTCATGGGCCTCTTGAGCACCTTTTTTGGATGCATACTGCCGTGCCTTCGCCGGTACGTAGGCGGCACCGTACGACTCTTTAATGAAACCCCGGGCTTCTGTAATGGCTTCCTTAGAAACCCGAGTAGCATCTGTGCGCATATAAGTAATTAGACCCAAAGTACCAGCTTTACCCAGAGGTAGACCCTCGTAAAGCTGTTGGGCCAAGCGCATGGTCTTTCGAGCCGGAAAATTCAATTTTCGGGCAGCTTCTTGTTGCAAGGTACTCGTTGTAAACGGGGGCGCCGGATTACGGCGGCGTTCACGCTTCTGTACATCCGCAACTCGCCAGAGTCTCCCTTGTACATCAGACTGAACCTGTTTGGCCGCGTCTTCGTTTGGTAGTTCTAGCTTTTTGCCATTCTTATGGTGTAACTGAGCCTCGAATTGTTCTTCTTGATCCGTTTGCAAAAGGGCAGTGGCGCTCCAATACTCCTCCTCCACAAATGCCTCAATTTCTCGCTCCCGATCAACTATTAACTTAACCGCCACTGACTGAACCCGACCTGCACTCAAGCCTGGTTTGACTTTCGCCCATAATAGTGGGGATAATTCATAACCTACCACTCGATCCAAAACGCGACGAGCTTGTTGAGCATCTACTAAGGGTTGAGCGATAGAACGGGGCTCTTTAATAGAATTTCGTACTGCGTCTTTTGTAATTTCGCGAAAATCGATCCGACAATTCTCTTCATCAATATTGAGGGCGTGGGCCAAGTGCCAAGCAATGGCCTCCCCTTCACGATCCGGGTCAGTTGCCAAAAGTATACGATCGGACTTTTTGGCCGCATCCCGTAACTCCTTTAGAACAGGCCCTTTTCCCCGAATCGTGATATATTGGGGCTCAAAATTATTGTCCACATCTACCCCAAACTTACTGCGTGGTAAATCCCGTACATGTCCTAAAGACGCTTTGACATCATAGTTTTTACCTAAAAAACCCTTAATCGTCTTAGCCTTAGCAGGGGATTCAACAATGATTAAAGTAGCCAATCAGGCACCTCCGTGCATATTAGAAAAGTCAATGAAAGTGTTCCAAATCCGAACTTGTTAAAACAGCCATGCGTAGCTGATCCTGGATAACATCCTCCAACACGCTACACACCTCTTCGACCCCAGCAAAGCCATGTGTCTGGGAAACAAGGAGGGCTAAAGTCTGCTCGAGTTCGGAAGGAGTAATAACCTTTGTATGGAGAGCAGATAACAAGAAACGTTGGGCTTCAATGGACAAAACCAATCGCTCCCAGGGACTAAAAATCCGTCCACTCACTGTAGATTTAGGCTCATAGATGATCAACTCGTGGACTTCCCCCTGTTCAAGAACTACCTCTAACAAATCTTTCAACTCTTGGGGAGAAAGACCTAAGTCCATTAGTGCTTCGTTTAGGTTATCCCTTTGGGTCAACATTTTTATGGCCAAAGCAAGTTGTCGTAGTTTATTTGTACTCAACTAAATCTCCCATTTCCGTTGCGGAATCACCATTATTATAGTAGTTCTGGCATTATTATGCAAGCAATGCCCTGCCGATGTGGTCATGGGCGATCCTTGATCCCCTCTATCTGCAAGAGAGAGATCTCCGCCATTACCTCCGCTACTGGACGTTCCAAGGCTATGGCGATCTCATTGACGTGAAGTCCTTCTTTGTATAGCTGAGATACGGTAGAGCGTGATTCGTCTCCAGGAATCATATCCAAACCAAGATCCTCGGGACTAGTAACTAGATGTGCACCTTGTTTGATTAAATTGTTAGTCCCCACCCGTAAGGGATCACTGATTTCACCTGGAATTGCCCAGACATCTAATCCTAACTCCAAAGCCCAATCAGAGGTCCCTAAGGCTCCTGATTTTGCCCCTGCTTGAACTACAAGGACCCCTTTGGAAAGTCCCGCAATAATTCTGTTCCTCCTAGGAAAGTTGCCTGGTACAGTAGAGCAACGACTAGAAAACTCACTGACAACTGCACCAGTTTCTACGATGCGTTCCACCAGACCACGGTGCTCTCCAGGATATAAATTGGCAAGATTCGATCCCAAAACGGCCACCGTCTTGCCCCCTGACTGCAGAGTGGTTTCGTGGGCGAAGTAATCAATACCGCGAGCTAGTCCGCTTACCACCACTTCTCCTTGCAAGGCCAGATGGCGTGTAAACTCCCTAGCCTGGGCAATTCCAAATCTAGATGGTCTCCTCGTGCCGACCACCGCTACCCCAGGTTCAGTAGGGAGACTACCTCGCACATATAATACTGGCGGCGGGACCTGCAAGCGCCTGAGGTGATCAGGATACCCCTCATCTTCAATTGTTACAATTTGGGCGTCTCGCAAGCGGGCCCAGTTCTCTTCCTGCCAAGGGCAGATAGTTGGCCGAGTGCCTAGAAACATTTTAACAGTCTTTGGCCCGATACCGCCAACGGCCAAAAGTTCCCCTTCGGTCGCGGACCAAGCTTGTTCCAAGGAACCAAAGTACTTCTGGAGCGCTTGTAACCGGCGCCCGCCAATTCCAGGAACCATGTTAAAGGCTATTAAGTATTGTCGTGAACTCCATTTCATACTACCCCTCCCAAACTAATCTTCCTCTCCAAACGGATGCTCAATCAGGCTATCCAAGATTGCTTGTAACTCTTCTTCCCACTTAATTTGATAAATCCGTAGATCCAAATCGCTAACGACCGCACCACCTAAGCAATTAGTGCAAATGATACCATACATCTCTCCTTTCCGAGCCTTCACTGTGTGTGGTGTGTCCACCTTACAGGTAGGACAGGGAAATATCCTAGTAGTGCCCACTTCAAACTGCAACAGATTACCCCCTCATTGTGCTTCATCTTTAGTAGCATTCCGAGGAAAGATGAGTTCTATGTTCGGCAGGACTTTTTCTACTCATGACAAATATATCAATATTCTGATATTTAAGTCAAGGAGGTTTTTAATGATTACAGTGCATAGTGGGGTCGTAGCAGGTATTGAGGGTTTCCTAATTGATGTAGAAGTGGATGTGCGTCCAGGACTTCCCGGTTTCGAAATTGTGGGTTTACCAAGTGCTACCGTTCGGGAAAGTCGTGAGCGTGTCCGATCCGCCTTGCGCAATTCTGGCTATAAATTTCCCGCTCAGAAAGTTATTGTCAACTTAGCACCTGCCCATTACCGGAAGGACGGAGCACTATTTGATCTGCCCATCGCTCTGGGTATTCTTGGTCATCAAGGATTGATCGACCCAAATTTGCTTAAGGACGCAATTTTTGTAGGAGAGCTGTCTTTAAGTGGTAAAATAAAGCGGATCAACGGTGTCCTCAGCTTGGCGCAACTCGCTCAGGATGAAAAACTAGGACTAGTATTACCCCGAGCCAATTGGGCCGAGATAGCCTTGGTTCAAGATGGGGCTACCCTCTTAGCACCGAGCCTTAGAGAACTAGTCAATCATCTCAGAGGTGAGCAACTCTTGCCTGCCCAGTCTCCTCCACTTCCTACACAGGCCCCTGTCCCAGAACAGATGATTGCCATTAAGGGACAAGAACAGGCCAAGCGGGCTCTAGAGATAGCGGCTCTGGGCAAACATCACATCATGTTATTAGGTCCTCCTGGCGTCGGAAAAACCCTTCTGGCCAAGCGCGCTTTAGAACTTTTGCCACCCCTTTCCCAAGAAGAGACCATTACAGTGACCCAAATTTACGAAGCCGCGGGACTCCTACAGGACTGCTCGGGACCCATCAGGACCCGTCCCCTCAGAACACCGCACCACAGTGTGTCTCAAGCAAGTCTAATAGGAGGGCGCAACGGACGACCTGGGGAAATAACCCTAGCCCATTTAGGCATCCTACTTCTTGATGAATTTCCTGAGTTTAATCAGGGAGCCCTACAAGGGCTCCGGGAACCTCTAGACCAAAGGGAGGTTCAAATCTCCCGGGTGGATCATATCTTGACCTATCCTGCTGATTTTTGGCTGATTGCTACCGCAAATCCTTGCCCGTGCGGCTACTATGGGAGCAGTGTACGCCTCTGTAGCTGTAGTACAAGGGATCTAAACCGTTATCGACGCAAACTTAGGGGACCTCTGATTGATCGTTTTGATCTCTTTTGTTACCTCAGTCCACTCTCCGAACTTGAGCTCGAAAAAAAAGCAAACCCTTGGCCAATAACCAAGGGTAAAGGGGAACCTGCATCAAGTTGGCAAGAAATTGCAATCAGCGTCGATGCTAAGGAGTTTTTACTTCAGGCCCAGCGGACTCTGGCCCTTTCTGTTAGGGGGTTCGAGAGTACCCTAAAGGTGGCCCAGACCATTGCCATGCTGGACGGCGTTAGCACCGTTACGAAAACACAAATAGCCGAAGCCCTCCACTATAGATTAGAAAATCAAAAAGACCTGCTCCATTAGCTTTGGATATCCCAAGCCAAATCTTGCTTGGCCACCTTTAAGACAATGGATGTTCCGGTATTACTAATGCCCTTAATAGCACTTAGGGTGTCTACTAAAAAGGTTAATAGTTCATCATTACTCGAAACGACCACCTCGATTACCAAATCGTAGTTCCCCGTGCACAGGGCCACGTAGCGTACCTCAGATAAGGCACTGAGTTCGCTGGCGATAGTCTCGATCTTTCCCCGTTCTACTTTGAGGCCTACAACTGCAACCGTACTTAAGCCGACTTTGAAGGGATCCGCAATTCCCACAATCTGTACTAAACCTTCATCCAATAGCTTAGCGACTCGGCGACGAACAGTCCCTTCTGCCAAGCCTAACTCATTGGCAATGGTGAGAAATGGCATCCGACCATCCTTTTGCAATAAGCGAATTATTTCTCGATCAAAATCGTCTAACACAAAATTACTCATTCTTTAGAGCCCCCATCTCTTTATATTGATTAAACGGAGCCCATTCGTGGATCTGTTTATGAATCTGGAGAACAACGGAAGTTTCTGTACCAATAATCCCTTCGATACGGGCCAGTTTGTCATTCAGTAAAGCGACTAATTTGGCGCGACTTGGTAAGGCAACCATGGCCACCAAATCATGACCACCAGTTGTAACCACTAGATATCGTACTGCTGTTAAAGCACGTAATTGTTGCATCACCGAATCCATGTAGTTACGGTCAATCTTGAACCAAATAAAGGCTACTGTATCAAGGCCCATCTTCATAGGATCCGTAACTCCCATGGTCTGCATCACACCGTTGTCCTCTAAACGCTTAATACGCTTTCTAATCGTACCCTCAGAAACCCCCAAATGAGATGCCAACGTTACAAACGTAATTCTACCATCTTCTTGTAAATACGCTAGAATTTGCTTATCTAAATCATCTAGAATAACTGGTTGCACTTGACTCATCCTCCCTTTCTCCTTACTAAATTCAACTCCTCGGAGTGTAGTTTCTGCGAAAAACGTAGAATTCCTTGTTATTGCGCACAAAAAAGACTAACTCGCTAGAGATAGTCTTTTGTGCGTCTCTACCGCTTTTTAATCAAATCCTGGAAGAACAAAGTCAGGCTATCCCACATTACGCGCCACAGACCCCCTCGGGGTACTTCCTCTGTAGCTAATAAGGGGACCTGCTTAGCAAGTTCTTCCCCTAAGAAAATACTCAAAACCCCCACCTGGGTACCTTTCTGTACCGGTGCCTCCAAGTTCTTGGTTTGAATAGCCACACTCACACTCTTTTGAACACCCTTGGGAACGCTGATCGCAGGTTCGTTAATATACATCCCCACAGTCCTTTGCTTACCCTTGTAGACCTTGGTTGTCTTATCCTCCAAGAGACGAGAAATGTTTACTAAATCAAAACTCCGGTAGCCATAATTAAGTAGTTTAGCGGTTTCCCGTTCTCGACTGGCCTCACTGGTACCACCTAAAACTACACTAATTAACCGGCGATTATTTTGTACTGCAGTTCCTACCAAATTATAGCCCGCCACCTGCAAGTGCCCCGTCTTTAAGCCATCTGCTCCTTCAAAGGTCCGCAGTAGACCATTACGATTCATCTGGACAATAGGTTGTTTACTAGACCGGGGCTGATACGAAAAAGATTCTTGTTGATGGTACTTGATAGCCTCCGGGTAGTCACGCAGGTAGGAACGGACTAGGTAAGCTATTGCCTCCGCTGTAATGCTGTTTTCTTCAGAAAGTCCATGTACATCAACAAAATGAAGATTCAAACCAAGAGACTGGGCCTTTTCGTTCATCCACTGCACATATACTGCCTCACTCCCAGCGAGAGCTTCGGCCAGTGCCACACATGCGTCATTGCCAGAGACAACTGCAATTCCTGTCAGGAGCTGTTCAATAGATACTGCCTCGTTAGGTTCCAAAAACATCTTCGAACCAGTCATACGCCAAGCCCGTTCGCTAACCGTAGTTGTATCCGTTAAAGCAATCCGGCCTGCCGCTACTTGATCTAAAGCTACGTACATGGTCATAATCTTCACCAAACTGGCAGGAACATGAGGAGATTGGCCATTATGAGAATACAAGACCTGTCCTGATTCAAAATCTAGAAGGAAAGCAGAAGTGGCCTCCACCTCAAAGGGCTGGACCGATTCGGCAGAGATAATAACGGAAAAACTAAATATAAATGCAAGAATTAAAATAAGTCCTAATTGAAACGGTTTCATTCAAAGGCTCCCTTCACCCAATCAAATCTGTAACCTGAACCCTGAGGGCTAATTCCAACTACATCGAAGCGTACAATGGGCATTTCGGAAAATCGCTGGAGATAGGCTTCTGCAACCAACTTGACCTTACGCTGTTTTCTAGGTGTTACCGCCGCTAAAGCACCGCCAAAGGCGTGGGAACTTCGATACTTGACCTCGACAAAAACCAGTGTTTCCCCCTCGCGCATTATTAGATCCACTTCTCCTAGGCGAAGGCGAAAATTCTTTTCTACGAGAACAAGACCCTGCCGAACCAAAAACCCACACGCTAACTCTTCTCCCTTTTGTCCTAGATTCATAGACCTGCAACCTGAAAAGAATTACGGTGGATAGGACAGCGTCCATTGGCTAAAATTGCAGAACGATGTTCTTTAGTAGCATATCCCTTATTCTTAGCAAAATTGTAAACTGGATACATCTCGTGGTACTCAAGCATTAGGAGATCCCGCTCCACTTTAGCCACTACGCTGGCAGCCGCGATGGATATGGACAGACTATCCCCCTGGACGACTGCCTTTTGGGAATAACTTAAATTTGGTATGGATAAGGGCCCATCAACAAGACAAAAATCTGGTGGTGTCGGTAAACTATCCACAGCTCTAGTCATAGCCAAAAAGGTAGCCTGAAGAATGTTAATCTCGTCTATTTCTTCCACAGTAGCCATTCCTACTCCTACATGGCAGGTACGTAATATTTCTTCGTAGGCCAACTGCCTTTTCTTAGGGGATAAGCGTTTAGAATCATTAATTTCCGCTTTAAAAGTCTCAGGTAAGATTTGGACGGCTGCAGCGACCACGGGACCTGCCAAGGGTCCTCGGCCCGCTTCATCGACTCCTACAACACACTTAAATCCCCGTTCTTTTAGGGCTATTTCGAAGGTGTACACCGTTATTCCTTCCCACCTTCCTCTAGATTGTCTAAGGTAATGAATCCCAATTTTCCTGTACGAAAGTCCTTTAAGACTATGGCGGCCGCTTGATTGAGATCAACTATACCACCGCGTAATAAACAACCCCGTTTGCCACCAATGTCCTCGAGAGGATTATCTGGATCCAATTCTCCATAACGCTCCATGAGCGCGGTCGGGTACTCCTGATGCAAAAACTTGACAAGCCACCAAGCAATCTCCACCTGGTCAAACACTTCATCCCGAATGGACGCTACTGCCGCCAACTTTCTGGCCACCTCTTGATCCTCAAATTTAGGCCACAGAATCCCCGGACTATCCAAGAGGAGCATACCAGGTGCGGATAGCCATTGTTGGCCTCGCGTTACACCAGGACGGGCACCGACCTGAGCACCTCTCCGCCTTGTCAAGCCATTAATTAAGGTGGATTTTCCCACATTGGGAATTCCTACTACTAATAAGCGTGGCGGTCGTTTCAACGCCGGAAAAGTAACTTCCACCAAACGTCGTAATTCGGCTAGACCACTTCCTGAAAGCAAATTAGTGGCTACAACCTCTACCCCTTCACTGGCCCAGTGGGCAATCCAACGCTTGGTCTGGGCCTGATCAGCTAGATCCGTTTTGGTCAGGACAATGATCTGCGGTTTTTTGCTCAGCTCTTTTAGTTCGGGATTTCGACTACTCAGAGGGACTCGAGCATCAACCACTTCTAGAACACCATCAACGACTCTTAACTGCTCTACGATCATCCGTTTGGCTCGGGTCATATGCCCGGGATACCATTGAATGGTCATTTTCCTAGTTCAGCCCTTTCAAATACAGGAGGAATTGTTGGCAAGCCAATCTGAGTAAGGGGCCAGTAGATGAATAGCGCCCTGCCCACAAAGTCTGCCTTAGAGACAAACCCCACATCTGGATAACGACTATCATCGCTATTGCGACGATTGTCACCTAAGACAAAATAATGTCCTTCCGGAACCAAAACTGGACCATAAGATGGGGCACTATAAGTTCCATAAGTGGGTCCATTAATGAAATCCTCTTCGAGACGTACACCATTAATGTGTAAGTACCCATTCTTAATCAAGATCTCATCACCAGGTACACCAATTACTCGTTTAATGAACTTGCGGCGCCTATCCCCTGGATACTTGAACACCACAACTTCCCCCCGCTTTGGCTCGCGAAAACGGTAGGACACCTTCTCCACCATTAGTCGTTGCCCATGATGGAGAGATGGCTCCATGGAACTACCTTCCACCAAGAACGATTGGGCAATGAACGTAATAATCAGTAGAGCTAAAATCACCGAAACAATCAAGGCTTCTATGTATTCGCGAATTTCTGGTTTGAGCATTTGAGTTCCTCCCACAATCTACTTCTCGTTAAATGAGAAAAAGAGGAGTGTAGCACCACTCCCCAAGAGAACTACGCGTTCTCACACCCCTACCGACGGCGCTCCTTAATGCGGGCGGCTCTACCGGAGCGTTCTCTGAGATAGTACAGACGAGCCCGGCGAACTTTACCGTGGCGGACTACTTCAATCTTATCAATACGTGGCGAATGGAGAGGAAAAGTTCTTTCCACACCAACACCCTGGGAAATCTTCCGTACGGTAAAGTTTTCCTGGATGCCACCACCCATTCTTCTTAAAACAACACCTTCAAAAATCTGAATTCTCTCGTTGGCACCCTCCACTACTTTCACGTGTACACGGACTGTGTCACCAGCACCAAAATCTGGGCGATCAGAGCGGAGTTGTTCTTGTTCAAGGGCACTAATCAGATTCATTGGTATCTAACCTCCTCTCAGCGGAAGATTCCTCTTCTAACTCTTGGAGAATAAGGAGTTCTTCCGTGGATAACTCTTTTGTTTTTAATAAATCCGGTCGTCGCAACCAAGTCCGGCGTAAAGCCTCCTTGAGTCTCCAACGACGAATCAATTCGTGATGACCACTTAGTAAGACTTCGGGCACATCCAGGCCACGAAAACTTGCTGGCCTCGTATAATGGGGAAAATCAAGTAAGCCGTCTTGAAAAGATTCTTGTTCTGACGAAGTTTCATCTCCCAACACACCAGGTAGGAGTCGTGCTATCGCATCAATTACTACCATTGCTGGTAGTTCGCCACCCGTCAAAACATAGTCACCGATTGAAAGTTCTCGATCCACCCATTCTTGCCTAACGCGCTCATCGATCTCTTCGTAATGACCGCAAAGCAAAACAAGGCGAGGTTGCTTTGCCAATTCGGCAGCTATCTGTTGATTAAACACCTGACCTTGGGGAGAAAGATAGATTACCGGTGCTGTGGAGTGGCCACGCACAGCCTCAATGGCCCGAGCCAAGACATCCACCTTCAACACCATCCCTGCCCCTCCACCATAGGGGGTATCATCAACAATCCTGTGCTTATCCAGGGCAAAATCCCGGATATTCCAAACGTTTATCCCCAGTAAACCATTAGCCCTAGCTTTCCCAATGATGCTAGCCTTTAGTGGTCCCACAAACATTTCAGGAAATAAGGTGAGCACATCGAAATTCACTTACCCACCTCCGTTGTCTAGTCAAGTAAACCATCTAGCAACTCCACAAGTACCACACCCTCAGCGGGGTTAATGTCCAAAACTACATGGGGAATAACTGGAATCAAAACTTCCCTGAGCTCAGTGACCCCTGGGTTAGGACGCACAACGTAAACATCATTAGCTCCTGTTTGCAATACATCAGTGATCGTGCCAAGTTTCTGCCCAGTAGTAGTAATACACTCAAGACCAATCAACTGGAAAATATAGTGCCGACCTGGTGGTAGAGGCATCAACTCATCCTCGTTCACCTTCAGCAACATCCCACGCAACTTTTCAGCTTCAGAAATGCTATCTACACCTTCGAGTTTGAGGATTAAGGTCTCCTTATGATAGCGACCCCCCTCCAGGGGAAAAACGCCATAAGGAGTATCCTTGTTTTCTTGGAAGAGACGAACACTTTCCATCTTGAAGAAGCGATCTGGGAACTCCGTGTGAGGAACCACCTTAATCTCTCCTCGATTGCCCTGTGTTCCCACAATCTCGCCAATTACTATCCACTCAGTTGGCTTCATCGATCTCTACATGGACCTGCACTCCAGACTTGATGGCAGATGCCTTGACAACGGTGCGAATTGCCTTAGCAATTCTTCCACCCTTACCAATGAGGCGCCCCATATCATCAGGTGCAACATACAAGGTATAAACAGTCTCGTACCCCTTATCATTGGCCTCAACGCGTACTTGTTCTGGATTGTCTGCTAGGGACTTTCCTATAAACTCCACTAAGTCTTTCACACAAACACCCCCTATCCTTCTTTACGGGATGCGGCAAATTTGTCCATCACTCCTGTTTTTGATAAGAGCGATTTTGCAGTATCGGATGGCTGGGCTCCCTTTTGCAGCCACTCTAACGCCTTTTCTTCATCGATTTCAAGCTCTACTGGATCCGAAATCGGATTGTAGTAGCCCAAAGTATCAATAAAAGCACCATCACGTGCTGCCCGAGAATCGGCCACAACCAAACGATAAAAAGGTCGTTTTTTCGCACCCATTCTTTTCAGACGAATTCTTACTGCCATACACTTTCACCTCCCACTTACTAACTTACATCTATTGAAATAGGGAAAACATTCCCTTCTTCCTGCGCCCCTTTTGAGGGCCGGAAAATTGTTTTAGCATCTGTTTGGTTTGGTTAAACTGTTTGAGTAACCGATTCACATCTTGAACCCTAGTTCCCGAACCTTGAGCAATTCTCCTTCGCCTAGAACCCCCTATTAATTCGGGTTTCCTACGCTCTTCCGGAGTCATGGACTGAATAATGGCCTCAATTTTCCGCAAGTGCCCATCATCCACTTCTAAGCCTTGTAACTGCTTTGCATTACTCATACCAGGAATCATGCCTATTAGTTGGTCAATCGGTCCCATCTGTTTCATCTGGGCTAGCTGTTCTTGGAAATCCTCTAGGGTGAATTCCGCTTCCATGAGCTTGGCTGCCATTTTTTCGGCCTGCTCTTGATCTACTGCTGAGGCCGCCTTCTCAATTAAGGTTAGTACATCACCCATACCCAAAATTCGCGAAGCCATGCGATCAGGATGGAAGGGTTCGAGACCATCCATTTTTTCACTGACACCTACGAACTTGATGGGTTTACCTGTGACTGCCTTCACGGAGAGAGCCGCCCCACCTCTGGCATCGCCATCGAGTTTGGTTAGGATCACGCCACCAATTTCTAACTGCTCATTAAAACTTTGGGACACATTCACTGCATCCTGACCAGTCATGGCATCTACCACAAGTAAAGTCTCTGCAGGATTAACCGCTTCCTTAATCTGTACTAACTCATCCATCAGTTCTTGATCCACATGGAGTCTTCCAGCGGTGTCAATTATAACCACATCGTTATTGCGACTTTGGGCGTGACTAAGGGCCGCTTTGGCAATGTCCACTGGATTTTGCTCACCCATACTAAACACAGGGACTTCAATTTGCTCACCTAAGACCTGTAACTGTTTGATGGCAGCTGGACGATAGATGTCTGCTGCAACTAATAAAGGACGATGCCCTTGACTTTTTAGCATCCTAGCTAGCTTAGATCCAGTGGTGGTTTTACCCGCCCCCTGTAGTCCTACCATCATGATCACTGTGGGAGGCTTAGAGGACATGGTTAATTTAGTCTGAGTACCACCCATAAGCTGAGTGAGTTCTTCGTTAACAATGCGAATTACTTGCTGTCCAGGTGTCAGGCTGCTTAATACCTCATGGCCTGTAGCCCGTTCTTTGACCTGGGCAATGAAGTCTCTGACGACTTTGTAGTTCACGTCCGCTTCTAATAATGCTAAGCGGATCTCCCTTAAGACCTCATCTACATCTTTTTCGCTCAGCCGCCCCTTGCCCCGTAGCTTGCGCATGGTATCTTGCAGGCGGGATGATAAATTTTGAAAGGCCATTGAAATCCCTCCTAACTAGTGGCTTGAGCTTGACGAATCTTCGCTTTTAACTGGGCAACAACAGTTGAAGGTTCTTCCCTCTCAGTGATAGTATCGATTAGGTTTAGTAACTCTCCATAAAGTTCCTGCCGTTCTTGGTGCTTGACTACCAAGCCAAGCTTAGACTCGAAATCCTCCAAAATGGCACTGGCCCGCTTTAAGAGATCGTAAACCCCTTGGCGGGATATGCCTAGTTGCTCAGCAATTTCGCCTAAAGACAAGTCCTCATGAAAGTACATCTGAAAAACATCCTGTTGACGCTCAGTCAATAAGGGACCATAAAAATCAAAGAGTAGGCTCATGCGGAGTGTTTTTTCCATCTCCATCTCCTGTTAAGCATAATCACTTTACACTCCCTTAGTATAGACAGATCCAGAAGTGTTGTCAAGTGTTTTCTCTTGACACTTCTTATTGTTTCGCTGTACCAAACAAGGCCGCGGCAAAGACGCTAGGATCAAAATCCTGGAGATCTTCATACTGTTCCCCCACCCCAACGAGTTTCACCGCTAAATCTAATTCGTTGGCCAAGGCCAAGACTATGCCACCCTTGGCTGTTCCATCCAGCTTTGTAAGGGCAATACCAGTGAGCGGGACTGCTTCTTTAAAGATCTTGCCTTGGGAAAGCGCATTTTGCCCTGTTGTAGCATCAACCACTAGGAGAATCTCATCCAAATCTCGACCTAACTCTCTGGTGACCACACGATGGACCTTAGATAACTCAGACATGAGATTTACTTTTGTCTGCAAACGTCCCGCCGTATCTAAGATTAAAACATCGCTACCGCGTGCTTTAGCCGCATTGATGGCATCATAAGCCACAGCTGCAGGATCCGCCCCTTCTTGGTGAGCAATTACCTCCACACCCACGCGATTGCCCCAAACTTGAAGTTGTTCAATGGCACCGGCCCTAAAAGTGTCTCCAGCTGCCAAGAGCACCTTGGCATTCTCTTGTTTAAAGCGGTAAGCAAGCTTGCCAATTGTGGTGGTCTTTCCCGCACCGTTAACACCGACCACCATGATCACATAGGGCTTTTCTGTTGGCGTCCGCAATGGACTAGCATTTTTCTGAAGAAGGTCTACAATCTCTTCAACAAGCACCGCTTGGAGCTCCTCTGCTTCAGTGATTTTCTCAGCGCGGGCCCGTTCCCGGAGTTGATCAACTAAAAACAGGGATGTGTGTACACCACAATCGGCTTGAATCAGAATTTCCTCCAACTCCTCGAAAAGCTCCTCATCCACTTTCCGTCCAGTCATGATCCTTTCAACTTGATGAACAAAGCTTTGTTTGGTCTTTTCCAAGCCCGAGACTAACTTCTGAAAAAAACCCTGTTCCTTCTGTTCTTCAACTATCTGTTCTTCAACTGGCGGAGTATTATCTTTTGCTCCAAACATCTTTTTCCAAAACAAATCCATTTACCTCCTTAGGTTAGGGCAACCGAAATTATCTGAGAAATCGCGTCCTCACCCATGGTCACACCATATAGAGTGTTCGAACCTTCCATGGTCTTAGGACGATGAGTGATCACCAAAAACTGAGTGTCCTTGGCAAATTCCTCCATTAGATCTGTAAAACGCTCCAGATTGCTTTCGTCAAGGGCAGCATCAATTTCGTCTAAGATACAGAAGGGTGTTGGCTTGACTTTGCGAATTGCGAACAGTAAAGCAATGGCAGTCAAAGCCCGCTCCCCACCAGAAAGCAACAATAGGTTTTGGAGCTTCTTTCCAGGGGGACGGGCCATCACTTCAATCCCTGTTGTTAAAATGGAATCAGGATCAGTCAAAACTAGATCAGCCTTGCCACCATTGAATAGTTGGGAAAAGAGAGTCTGAAACTCCGTTTGTACCTGCGTAAAGGTATCCCATAGACGGGTGCGACACAACTTGTCCATTTCGTTAATTACATCCTGAAGACTATCTCTAGCCTCATTCAAATCATCAAGTTGAGTGCGCAAGAATTCACAGCGTTCCTGAACCCGCTCATATTCTTGGGTGGCCCCGGGATTGACCAACCCCAGGTCTTTGATTTGGCCGCGTAAATCCTCAATTGCACGCTTGAGAGCACTCTCTGATCTTGTTACCTCCCGGTTGAGCACCGTTTCTAGACTGAGCTCCCGCTCCGCAAGGGCTTCCAAAATCTGCTCTTGTTCTTGCTCCAATTGATTTAGCTCCACTTCCCCTTTATAGAGGGCACGCTCTCGTTGAAGTTGCTCTTTTTGTGCCTGGCTCAATTCGGCATTCACTGTCGCTCCCTCAGACTGTGCCTTCTGTCTTTGAGCCCGTTTGGTAGTAAGGGAGTCCTCGAGGTTTGCTTGAGTAATCTTTCGCAATTCATTAGCAGCACGGGTCTGTTCAATAATCTGTTTAAACTCGGTTTTTTCTTGACCCAAGCGTTCTTGCTCAACTTCCGCCTCTCGATACACCTGGGCGCTACTTTTCTTCCGTTGCTCCAGATTATTGATCTGTTGACGAATGGCCTCTAGATTGCCCTTCAACTCAGCTAAGTGTACCTGCTCCTTAGTCTGGCGTTTGGCAGCCTGTTCCATGCTTTCTCCTAGCACAGCAAGGTGTTGCTCTCTTAAGTTAATTTCCTCGCGCCGTGCTCCCTCTTCAGCCTCTAGTTCTACAACTTCGGTAGCGGCCAATTCTCCTTCGGTACCCAGACTATCTAAGAGGAGCTCCAATTCGGAAATTTTTTCTTGGAGCTGCCCTAGCGCCCCTTCCAAAGCTTGGCGATCTCGCAAGGTCTGACTTTGACTTTGCCCATTACTTTGCAGTTGGAACTGAGTTTGAACCATGGCCCCTTGAAGTTCTTCTAAATATAGCTCAACTCGGGAAAGGCGTTGCTCAACATCGTTCTCGCGCGACTGTTCCTCCTCAAGTTTTCCACCAAGATCCGTCAGCTTTGCAGCTAACTCTTCCAATTCCGCCTTCCGAGCCAATAGACCTGAGGTACGATTATTCAGACTGCCTCCTGTCATGGCCCCACTTGGAAAGACCACAGAACCATCCCTAGTAACAATTCGAGAAAAATAGCTCAAGCTCCGCTTCAAGCTCAAAGCGCAATCTAGATCTTCTGTGATAATCACCCGGCCTAGTAAAGATGCAATAACTGGCCGAAAACGTTCAGGGTACTCCAGAAGATCCAACCCAGTACCCAATACGCCAGGTTGGCTCAAAAGATGGCGATCCTTTGCTGCCAATTCTGAGCCCCGTACACTATCTAGTGGTAAGAAGGTTACGCGACCTCCTTGTACCTCTTGCAACCACTTAATAAGTCTTTTTGCATCTCCCTCGTTAGCGGTAATGACATTTTGTAACGCGGAGCCCAAGGCCACTTCGAACGCAGTCTCTAAACCAGCGGGTACCTTAATGACTTCCGCAACGGTTCCAAGTACTAGAGATGACAGTTGGGGGTTCTGCATGAGACGTCTAACCCCTAGTCCATATCCTTCATACCCGGACTCTAATTCTTGCAAGGTCTTCAGCCGTGCTGCAACTTGAGTACTAAGGGCCTCTAGACGACGAATTTCGCCCTTGGTTTTACCTAGAGCTGTCTTTCCTTGCTCTAACTCACCTTCGAAAGCACGTTGCTCTTCCTTGTTGTTAACAAGCTCTTGTTGGAGCTTAGCTTCTGCTTCCTTTAATTCTGCCAATTGTTGGCTAAGGACATCAATTCTCTCATGAATAGCAACTATTTCTTCTCGATTTGCGTCTAATTGAGACTTGAGACCTTTTTCCCGTTCTTTGAAACTTCTTTGAAAGTTTCGGCGATCGGCTAACTCACGAACAAAATCAAAAAAACCATCCTTAAGGTCATTAATTTGTACCTGAGTCAAGCGATGTTGTTCCTGAAAACTCGCCAACTCTTGTTGGGCCTGGCTAATCACTTCTTCTTGCTGGCCAACTCGATTAAGCAATTCAGTGAACTGAACCTGCACAGCCTGTTCTTGGTCAGCCAAAAGGGCCAACTCTTCGCGTTTCTCAGCTAACAGAATAACCAACTGCTCACTACGGGACTCGTGGTTTTTTAGACGGTCCTCATAAAGTTCGATTGTATGTAATCCGTCGTTATAGGCTTCAGCTGCAGCAAATAGGTCCCTTTGCTCCTGCTCAATTTGGGTCTCTAAAGCAAGAGTTAAGGATTCGAGCTCCATTTTCTTCTCTTCAAGTTCTTGACATCGCCGATTCCATTCGGCAAAATCTCTTTGGGTTTGCTCTTGATTTGCTTGGACCTGTCCCAGCTTCTTTTCCAGTTTTGCCCAGTTTATCGAAGAATAGTCTAATTCAGCTTCCTGAAGTTGATCCGCTAAGTTGAGATACAACCTGGCCTGTTCAGCCTGTTCGCTTAAAGTCCCCAACTGCCCTTCCAATTCATGAAGGATATCAGAGACTCTGAGCAAGTCAATGGCCGTTTCTTCTAGTTTGCTTAAGGCCTGCTCCTTACGTTGTCGGTACTTAATAATTCCTGCAGTCTCTTCTAACAAGACCCGTCTATCTTCGGAGCGCACGCTTAAAACCGCCTCAATTTGACCTTGTCCAATAATGGCGTAGCCTTCACGACCTAAACCAGTATCGGTAAACAGGTCATGAATGTCTCTGAGACGGCAACTTTGCTTATTAATGAAAAACTCGCTGTCCCCCGAACGGTAGACACGTCGAGTCACGGTTACTTCTGAGTAGTCTAGGGGTAAGAACCCTTGAGAATTATCCAATGTTAGCTGTACTTCAGCCATTCCTAGGGGTCGCTTGCCATCGGAGCCGGCAAATATGACATCTTCCATTCTCTGACCCCGTAGGCTTTTGGCACTCTGTTCTCCTAAAACCCAGCGTACAGCATCGGATATATTGCTTTTCCCACTTCCATTCGGTCCCACAATGGCCGTAATGCCATCCCCAAATTCGAGACAGACTGGACGGGCGAATGACTTAAATCCTTGTATTTCTAGGCGTTTAAGGCGCATAGTATTCCTCCAGGCATGTACATTCCTTGTTTATTGTACCACACCTCTCGGAAAAAAAGAACCATTAGCCCTTCCAAAACCCCTAGCGGCCGGAGTAAACGTCGAGATATAAGTCTTTGCGCTTTCGCACGTTAGTAGGCACTTGAGGACTTAAAAGAGATCCATGTTCCTCTAACAGTCTCCGTAATTTGGTCTTCACCCGAGTGCGAGCGTTATCGATCACCTTAAGACCCACACCCATCTCTTCATCGATCTCACTGGCCGAATAGCCCTGCAACAGGCGAGTCATAACCGCATATTCTAAGAGCGAAAGGTGATTACGCAAAACCTCACCTAAGACTTCATCAACGTATTTCTCTTCTAATACTGTCTCTGGATCAAACTGATGCAGTCCACTCGCCACAAAATCCATTACCGCCCTACTTTCATCCATACCAACTGGAGCTTGTAACGAAGTAGCTTCATTAAGTAAACGATGCTTATTCCCAGTTGTCTGTTTGATCACATTATAAACTCGCCGAATAATGCAAATATAGGCAAAAGAACTAAACTTCACATCATATTGTTCAGGCTTGTATTCTTCAATGGCGCTCAGCAACCCAATTAGGCCCTCCTGCAGCAAATCCTCAAAATCCAAAAAACTCGAATAGTAATTTCGAATAATGTATTTCACCATGGGCACGTATTTGACCACTAGTTCTTCCCTAGCTTCTTCTTCACCCCCGCGAATCCGCTGAACTAGTTCCAGATCAATGGCTTGATTGTTCTCACCCATTGCTCTGCCCCCTTCCGTTGTCCAGGCCATCTAGTCCATATATATGCAAGAACTAGACAACTATTCCTGAGGGGATTCAGCTTCGTTTTTACATGTTTTATGGATGAAAAGGAGTTTGCGTCCGCACGGGGCGGATTTAGACCATGGTTTATGTAAAGGTTTTTACTTTTTCCATACTGAATCTTGCAACTAAATACAACGGAAAGTGGGATTAGGTTGCAATACTCAAATTATCTAACTCAAATGGCAGCACTTATCAAGCAAAATCCCAGCATTACCGTGCGGGAGCTCGCAACTGAGCTCCGCTTTGCCGACAGTAAATCTGTCTATTATTGGCTAGAAAAGGGCAATTACAGAGGAATCAACGAATTTAAAAGGCAAATCTTAGGTGTCGAACAGCCCCACCCCAACACCTTTCAACTAGAAATAAGGGGAGTGCAGCACTATTTAGTTGTCTTACCCGTATTGGACTGGAATCTCAAACAGAAAAACCCCGTGGGCGAATGGCACTACTTTCATAACCATCCTCATCCACGAGGTCTCTTTGCCGTACGTGTGGGCACTACCCAATTTGCACCTTGGTTCTGCGAGGGAGATGTTCTCGTGGTATCCGAGAGTGTTCCTCGTGAAAAAGACACTTGGGTGCTCTTAAAGACAGCTCAGGAGTTTTTCGTTGGCAAAACCGTTAACAACACAGTTATAGATCCCATCACCCTTCGAACTTTCCCCACGTCCTTCAAGACGGCCGGAACTATCTTAAGTCAAACCCGTCATTTGGCTCCTTAAATCCTTAAGAGTGCTAATGCTTGGCGGGCAGCTTCTTGTTCGGCCTCTTTTTTTGTTCCGCCACTACCCTCCCCTAGAACCTTATCCTCAAAGCGAACCTCAACCACAAAACGTTTATTATGATCAGGGCCCTCCTCTCGAATCAATTCATAAGTAGGGGGCTTTTTAGCGATCTGCTGATAGTGTTCTTGCAGAGTAGATTTTGCGTCAATAATGGACATTTGCGTAGCGTCCCACTCAGGCAAGTGGCGTAAAATTACCTTCTGAGCAGTGACAAAATCACTATCCAGATAAACCGCACCATAAACCGCTTCTAATACGTCACACAACAGAGAATCCCGCTCTTGAGCCTGGGAGCGCTGTTCGCCTTTACCAACTCGCAGATACTCGTTTAACTCTAGTTCCCTCGCCACTTCCGCCAAAGTTGATTCCCTCACCAAAAGTGACCTGATCTTAGCCAATTCACCTTCTGGTAGTTTAGGAAACTTTTGGTACAAATAAGTGCTAATTGTTAACTGTAAAACAGCATCACCGAGAAATTCCATCCGTTCATTATTGTACATGGGCTGACGGGCTAAGGAGCGGTGGGTTAAGGCTAATTTTAGTAATTGTGGATCACGAAAGTCGTAACCCAAATTGGCTTGTACAGCCCGGAGAGCTCGGGCAACTTGATTTGACATCTTGTTATTCCCACCTCCTTAGCACGAGGGAAGCATTGTGTCCCCCAAAACCGAAAGAATTCGAAAGGGCCACCTTCAGCTCCAACTTGCGAGATTGATTTGGCACATAATCCAAGTCACACTGCGGATCTGGATGCTCATAATTGTAGGTTCCGGGGACTATTTGATGATATAAAGCTAAAAGGCAGATCGCCGTTTCTACAGCCCCTGCTGCACCCAGGAGATGGCCAGTCAGGGACTTGGTGGAGCTAACCGCTAGTGTATAGGCATGACCTTCAAACACGTTTTTAATAGCCATGGTCTCATAAAGATCATTATACTCGGTGGAGGTACCATGTGCGTTGATATAGTCTATATCTTCTGGGTGTAGTCCCCCATCCAAAATAGCTTCTAACATGGCACGGCTGGCGCCTTCTCCTTCTGGTGCAGGAGTGGTTATATGATAGGCATCACCACTAGCCCCGTAACCAACAATTTCGCCGTAAATACGTGCTCCACGTGCCAAAGCGTGCTCCAAACTTTCTAGCACTAACACCCCTGCACCTTCGCCCATGACAAAGCCATCCCTTGTTGCGTCAAAAGGTCTTGATGCCTTCGTAGGCTGATCATTTCTTGTGGAAAGGGCTCTCGCGGAGATAAAACCGGCCAGGCCTAGGGGACAAAGGGCCGCCTCACTGCCTCCCGCTAACATTACATCAGCCTGACCGCGACTGACGATCCGAAACGCATCACCGATGGCGTGAGTTCCTGTGGCACAAGCCGTAACCGTGCACGAATTTGGACCTTTGGCACCCGTATGAATAGCAATTTGGCCACTTGCCATATCAGGAATCATCATAGGAACAAAGAAAGGGCTGACCCGATCTGCACCCCTTTCTAGCAAAATCTGAGCTTGTTCCTGAACGGTCTCAATTCCACCAATGCCAGATCCCACCAAAACACCTACCCGGGTAGGATCTTGAAATGGTAGTTCTAATCCCCCATCCTCAAGGGCTAACTTGGCGGCTGCCACGGCAAACTGGGCAAACCGATCCATACGTCTTGCTTCTTTACGCTCCATATATAAAGTGGGGTCAAAGTTATTAACCTCTGCGCCAATTTGCACAGGAAGATCCGAGGCGTCAAAGCGAGTTATGTTTCTAACCCCTGAAACGCCTTGCAGAAGATTCGCCCACATTTCTTCTTTTTGTCCTAAAGGAGATATTATTCCCATCCCGGTGACTACTACTCGATTCAGCACAACATCACCTCTTAGTAAAATGGGCCCCAGGGGGGCCCTTGGGCCCCAAGGGGCCCCGTAACTTTACAACTGCTCTGCAATATATTCTACTGCATCGCGCACAGTAGCGATTTTGCTAGCTTCTTCGTCTGTAATTTTGAGATCAAATTCTTCCTCAAAAGCCATTACTAGTTCTACAACATCTAACGAATCAGCCCCTAAGTCTTCCACGAAAGAAGCTTCAGGAGTCACCTCTCCAGCACTAATGCCTAGCTGTTCTACTACTATGGTCTTCACCTTTTCAAAAATCTTCATATCCAAGTCTCCCACTCCTTGGTCACCTCCTTCTACTAATAATGCTCTATATTACTAAGCCGCCATCACAATGGATGGTTTGACCGGTAATATACGTGTTCTGATCAGAAACCAAAAAGTGAACCAGGGCGGCCACATCGTCGCCAGTTCCTGTCCTTTGTAAGGGAATCATTTTCACGATTTCTGAGCGTTGGTCTTCTGTTAATGCCTGAGTCATCTCAGTGTCAACATAACCTGGAGCCACCACATTAACCAATATGTTGCGGGAAGCCACTTCCTTGGCTAGAGCTTTGCTAAAACCAATTAAGCCCGCTTTCGAAGCGGCATAATTAGTCTGGCCCGCATTGCCCGTAACCCCAATCACAGACGATATATTAACGATTTTACCCTGTCTTTGCTTGAGCATGGGTCTGATTACTTCGCGGCACACTTGGAATACTCCGGTAAGATTTGTATCTAAAACAGCCTGCCAATCCTGATCAGTCATGCGCATCAATAACCCATCTCTGGTTATTCCAGCATTATTCACGACCACATCGACACGGCCATACTTTTGAATAATCTGTGTGATGAGTGCTTGCACATCTTCAACCTTGGTCACGTCAGCCTTAATTGCTAAGACTCCTACTTGTCTCCACGCGTCCAGTAAATCGAGATTACGTCCCGTCACCACAACCTGTGCACCAGCCTCATGCAAACGCTGTGCGATTGCCTTGCCAATTCCGCGGGTAGCACCTGTAACTAAGGCAACCTTTCCAAGCATATTCATGCTACTACATACCTCCCTCGCTGACAAGAGAAAACTGTAAATTTGGCGCAATACGCCGCGCCAGAGGAATTAGAAGTGGATCCGAACTGACCTCCACAAAATCGGTCACACCTAGTTCCACAAGTTTGTGTATAGAAGCAACAAAACGCACTGGATTTACCAACTGTTCCACCAAATTGCTACGGATCTGGTCCGGCTCTTGGAGTAACGTGTAACCGTCATTACTAAGAACAGGAATCTTACAGGCAGAGATGGGCACATCTTGCACCACGTCCGCGAACTTGCTGGCAGCAGGTTCCATCAAGCTAGAGTGGAAAGGTCCAGACACCTTAAGCCTAACCACACGTTTGGCACCCCTCGCTAAAGCTTGGGTACTAAGTAGCTCTAGCCCATCGTCTAATCCGCTGACAACGATTTGTTGTGGAGAATTCTCATTAGCCACTTGTACGTAACTGTTCGAACTGATCTCTGCACATAGTTCCTGAACTGCAGATAGTTCTAAACCCAGAACTGCTACCATACCTCCAGGTTCTCCATTATTGTCCATGCATTGACCCCGCCTAGCCACCAAACGGACCCCGTCAGCAAAGGAAAAGGCTCCAGCAACCGCAAGGGCGGTCAGCTCACCAAGGCTGTGACCTAGCACAATTTGGGGCGCATAGTAATCCCGATATAAATCCCAAAGAGCATAACAGGTGACAAAAATAGCTGGCTGGGCCTTGGCAGTATCATTTAGCTGCTCAACTGGGCCCTCAACTGTTAATTTACCCAGATCGTAACCTAAGAGATCGTTGGCTTCTTCAAAAAGGCGCCAAGAGTTGGTGTTCTGTAAATACCGAGCCATTCCTAGCCTTTGCACACCTTGGCCAGGGAAAGCACAGGCTAGTGCCCTGTTCATGCTACACCCCCCGACCACCACCTCACAAGCAAGGCGGACCAGGTTAAACCCGCACCAAAACCGACTAAAACCACATAATCACCATCGCAGAGTCTTCCGGATCGGGCCAGCTCATCTAGGGCCAATCCAATACTTGCTGCAGATGTGTTTCCATAGCGATCTACATTCACAAAAAAGCGTTCTTCTGAAATGGCCAAACGGGCTGCTGCTGCTGAAATAATGCGAATATTGGCCTGATGAGGCACTACCCACTGAACTTGCTCAGTGGTTAAACCAGCCTGATCCAAAACCCGCTTCGTGGACTCTTCCATCACTCGCACCGCGAACTTGAAAACCTCAGTTCCCGTCATCTGAATGTACTGTTGGGGCATCTGGAGAAAATCGCCCCCAGAACCATCTGCCCCCAGATCACCTGAGAGCACACCATAGCCAGCAGGCACTTGGCCAAGAATAACCGCACCAGCTCCATCCCCAAAGAGTACGCAGGTACTCCGGTCGGTATAATCAGTAATCCGGCTTAACAGGTCTACCCCGATCACAAGGGCTCTATGGTATTGACCACTTGTCAGAAGGCCCCGGGCCACGCTAATAGCGTAACCAAATCCACTACAACCTGCAGATAAATCAAAAGCCGGTATGGCATTGACCCCCAGTAGTTCTTGCACCAAACATGCGGTCGCGGGAAAAGGCATATCCGGTGTAACAGTTGCACAGATAATTAAGTCTAGATCTGCAGCTTCTAAGCCTGCAGCCTCCAACGCCCGTAGCGCAGCTTGATGTGCTAGTTTTGAAGAGGTATCTTCAGGACTAGCGATACGTCTTTCGCGAATTCCTGTCCGAGAGACAATCCACTCACTCGAAGTGTCTACCATGGTCTCTAGTTCTGCATTGGTTAGAATCCGTTGTGGAACTGCAGAACCAGTTCCTAAAATTCCAATCTGTCTCTTCACTTACCTATTTCACCACATTTCCCTTGGCCAACAAAGTACCCATGGCCCCTACTATGTCATGGTGAACCCCCTCTTTGGCCACGCGAATGGCATTGTAAATGGCCTTAGCATTGGAACCGCCGTGGGCGATGATCACTACTCCATCAACACCCAATAAAGGTGCGCCACCATATTCTGTATAGTCTACCCGATTCTTGATCTTTCTTAGACCTGGTTTCAAGAGCAAGGCCCCTAATTGAGCTGATAAGGTGCTGGTAAACTCCTCTTTCATCATCCCAAAGAGGGCCTCACTCAAACCCTCAGCAAATTTGAGAACGATATTGCCCACAAAGCCATCACAAACCACTACATCAATCTCTCCGCCAGAAATGTCGCGACCCTCAATATTGCCTACAAAATTTATTGAACTCTGTTGCAATAATTCGTAAGCCTCTTGCACCGCATGATTTCCTTTACTAGGTTCATGTCCAATGTTTAAAAGTCCAATACGGGGCCGATGAACTTTCAACACTTGCTCCGCGTAAACTGAACCCATCTGGGCAAATTGTACAAGTTGACTGGGACGGCAATCCACATTGGCACCTGCATCCACAATTAAGCTAACCCCGGTCTTGGTAGGCATCAAACTGGTAATGGCGGGGCGTTCGACTCCCTTTATTCGTTTGATTACAAAGAGGGAAGCGGCTAAAGTCGCTCCTGTATTACCAGCGCTAACTAGAGCAGAGGCCTCACCATCCCGGACCAACTGAGCTGCTCGAACCAGTGAAGACTCCCCCTTTTGCCGAACTGCTTCCACCGGGGATTCGTCCATTTGAATGATCTCGGGAGCATGAGCGATCTCGATAAGATCACTCCCGGCCTTACCATTTAAGAGAGGTTTTAGTCTCCCCTCATCCCCTGCTAAGATGATGGAAATACCATCCGAATCCGCAGCACGTAACGCTCCCTCCACTATTTGCTCAGGGGCATAGTCGCCTCCAAACGCGTCCACTGCAATTTTAGTCACGATCCAGTCCTCCTCTACTAGCCACATCTACCACTACGTACTCTCCTCTAAAAACAATGGCATCATGTACCTTACTATCTACAGTAATACTATAACGATTGCCGGAAATGGAAGTTACCGTTGCTTTGGCCACTACCCTATCTCCTTGCTTCACTGGTTGGTAAAAGCGCACGTTAGCGCTTTTCGTTAAGGCCACCTCTGAATTTACCAACGACACCGCTAAAGAATTACCCTGGGCAAAGAGGAAGTGACCCCGTAAAATCTGATTGCGCTCAAAGACCATTTGATCGCTCGCTACCAACACAGAAGTACCTTGTTTTCCTAATTCTAGTTCGACTAGTTCGCCAATTACCTCTTCGCCTTGAAGCGCTCTAATTTGACTATACGTACTTGAGGCTATTGTTTTTGCTCTTTCCCGTAACTCAGGAATATTCAAAGCCATCCTATCTAGGCGAATAGTGGCTACACTGACCTCAAGAGCTTCAGCCAATTGCCAATCTGTTAAAAATGGGTCTTTACGCAAGAGTTCCTGCAAAGTGTCCCTTCGTTCTTGACGATTTAGTCTCATAAGGAACCTCCTCCTTAAGGTCAAGTATTAGTACCAGGTTATAAGCTGCTTTGATTATAGTGGATTAACTGGAAAAAGTAAAGTAAAATCTACAAAAAAGGTGTCCTCCGAGGGACACCTTTTTAGCAAATCACTATTTAGCTTCTTTAACCTGAATAACCTGACGTCCTTTATACGTGCCACAATTGAGGCATACTCGATGGGGCAATTTAGGCTCCCGGCACTTTGGGCAGATATTCGGACCTGTTGCTTCCACCCGTTTCCAATTAGCCCTACGGGAATTAGTCCTCGCTTTTGAATGTCTTCTCTTTGGTACTGCCATGATCTTTCCTCCTCTCCGGTGACTTCGTCTCCAACGAATGCAGTAACTTACTTAAGGGTGCCAAGCGAATATCGATTTCTGGGCTCAAACAATCACATGTCTCTTCGGCCAAATCCACACCACATGTGGGGCATAAGCCTGGACAATCTTCCTGGCAGACAGCTTTCATAGGAACACTCATCAAAATAGATTCTGCAATAAGCTCGGTGAGATCGATCTCGTTGGCCTCCACTAAAGGCACTTCATCCCAAAACACCTCGTCTTCTTCTGAAGGGAGCTGGTTGAAGAACTCTTCTTCCACGGAGGCTACTAATGTTGTGCGAATCGGTTTTAGACACCGGCTACATTTGAGGGACACTTCTAGCTCCAGATTTCCTGTCACTAAATACCCTTCCCCCGTGTTAGTCACTACTACCTGAACTTGTATTGGCCCTTCTGCTTGCCCTACTACAGGAGAAAATTGAATAAAATCACTAGAGATCTCCTCTTGCACAGACAAAGAAGCACCTTTTCTCCCTACTAAAGAACCAATATTGAGACGCATCTTGATCACCTCATAAATTATACAAAGATTACCTCACGGTGTCAACTGGTTGAAGCAAGCTCTAGCTGTCTTTTGATGTTAGCCAAATTGGCCAAGGCAACCTCGCGCCCCTTATCGATAATCTCCCGCGCCCGATTAAGTTGGGTAATTGTCACGTTGCCTAGCTCTGGCTCAAGCACAATATCTGCCTGAATACTCTTATGCTGAGCAACCTGTCGCTGCAAGACATCAATAGTCCTCATAATCACATCGGGCAGATTACGAATACGCCCCCGTAACGGTGCCCAACCAACATCTACAGCAATAACTACATCTGCCCCCATTTTGTGACACAGATCTGCGGGAACTCTGTTTACTAAAGCACCGTCCACTAAGAGACGTCCATCGAGTTCTAGAGGTACAAAAACGCCCGGAATCGCTAGACTAGCCCTCACTCCAAGGGCTATAGGTCCCGAGTCTACAACCACCTCTTGACCAGTCAATAGATCAGTAGCCACCACAGCGGTGGGAATTGGCAAATCTTCAAAATCCTGATCCTTAGTTAGCACCCGGAGCATTGAGTGAATTTTGTCTGGAGAAACCAGTCCCTTTCTAGCCAGTGTGAAGCTGGTTAGATCATCCCACTCCAGCTCCTCCGCTAAACGGCCAATCATTGCCAAATCCGTCCCAGCAGAATAAAGGCTACCGATAACTGCACCTGCGCTGGTCCCTGTAACCACGTGGATAGGAATGCCTTCTTCGTGCAAAACCTGCAACACCCCAAGGTTAGCAAGTCCTCTGGCACCACCAGCACCAAGGGCTATCCCCACTTTTGGTTTAGGCATAAACTTCACCTCTGATTAGTATGAATTAGCATAATGGCAGGAAGGGGTGGGGCTCATGACCCGCAGTCGCTTGTTGGCCCTTGTTGTTTTTATCATTACTATTATCATTGTACTTTACCCAGAAGTTGCCTTTACCGCGTCCTTAGAAGGACTCAGACTCTGGTTCGAGATTGTTTTACCGGCCCTGCTCCCCTTTTTCATCATGGCCGATCTTTTGATGGGATTAGGGGTAGTTCACCTCATAGGATCGCTTCTGGAGCCGATTATGCGTCCCTTGTTCAGGATCCCAGGGGTAGGCGGATTTGCAGTAGCCATGGGCTTAGCTGCCGGTTATCCTCTAGGGGCTAAGATTACAGGGGAGCTAGAACGACAAAAGCTAATCACGCCTGTGGAAGCAGAACGACTAGTTAGTTTTGCGAATACAGCCGATCCCCTCTTCATGATTGGGGCAGTAGCCGTTGGCATGTTTGAACAACCTGAACTAGGCATCACGTTAGTGATCGCCCATTATGTAGGCGCCTTGCTCGTAGGAATTCTAATGCGTTTGCACAAAGGTCCTGAGAGCCCTCGGCGCAAAGCTGAGGGGAATTACTTCACCCGAGCGATTCAAGCCCTAGACCGGGCACGCAAAGCCGATGGTCGCTCACTTGGCCGCCTTTTCGGAGATACGGTGCAAGAGACTTTTCAGTCCATGCTTTTTATTGGGGGCTGTATCATGATTTTTTCCGTCCTAGTGCAGGTAATCAGTGCAACAGGAATTATGGCTCCTGTTGGCCTAATCATGGCTAAAATCCTCAACTTTGTAGGCCTCGATGGCAATTTGGCCTCTGCTGTAGTCAATGGGTTTTTCGAAACCACTCTAGGCGCTCAAACTGCCAGTCAAACGTTGGCTCCACTAGGAGCTCGCGCTACTATAGCCAGCTTAGTAATGGGCTGGAGTGGTCTTTCAGTGCACGGACAAGTCGCGGCAATGCTAACTGGCACTAAAGCGCGTTTAACCCCTTATTTATGGGCACGACTAACCCACGGCATCTTGGCGGCCCTGATTACCGCCTTACTCCTAGGTCCTGCACAATTTATTCCAGCATCGTTAATCAAGGCTGTGCCGGCCTTAAGCAAACCCCAGTATCTTAATGGAAGTTTCGCTGCTCGATTCCTAGCCTCTGCCCGCTTAGCAACCAGCCTTACCCTAATCTTGGTTGTGATCGTGAGCTTGGTTTGGTTGATCAAACGAGTGGTGTATATTTCGTTTCGTACCCGCTCCTAGTCTTCCCTGTGCAGCTCGTCCTTGCTACGCTCCACCACATTCAAAGTCTTACTGAGGGCCTCATGGAGATTGGACAGAATTTGGTCTGCGTACTCCTTAGCACCATCTTCAATCTCTTTAGCCCGTAGCCTGGTATCTTCTAGAAGAACTCTACTCTCTTCTTCGGCTTGGCGATAGATCTCACTATTGCGCACAAGCTTCGTTGCGTATTCTTCGGCCTTGGCCACCATACGCTCTGCCTGTTGTTGGCCTTCTGCAATCATCCGATCCTTTTCGGAGGAGACTGCTTCAGCCCGTTTTACTTCTTCGGGGATCGCGGTTCTAATAATGTCTAGTAATTCAAACAGTTCGTCGGCGTCGATCAAGACTTTCCCCACAAGGGGTACCTCTGGTGCCCTTTCCACTAGGGCCTCCAGCTGGTCAATGAGGACCAAAAGATTCACTCGATTCACGATTTACCTCTCCCCATCTTCAAATTTTGCATATAAAAGCTCTGCCACCCGAGGGCTAACCCATTTGGACACGTCTCCACCTAGACTAGCCACTTCCTTGACGGCAGAAGAACTAATAAAAGAATATTCACTACTTGTCATCATAAACACTGTCTCTATCGAAGAGTCTAGATTTCGATTCATGGCCGCAAGCTTAAACTCAAATTCAAAGTCAGTAACTGCCCGTAAACCACGGACAATGGCGATGGCGTTTTTTTGCTTAGCATACTCCACCGCTAAGCCAGAAAAAGTCTCCACACTCACATTGGTGAATTGTCTTGTTTCTTCTACCAACATCTCAATTCGTTCTTCAACTGAAAAGAGGGGAACTTTGTGAGGATTATGTAAGATCGACAAATAAACATGGTCGAAAAGATTGCTTGCCCGTTTGATAATATCCAAATGGCCATAGGTTACCGGATCGAATGTCCCTGGACAGACTCCAATTCTCATTCGGTTTCCTCCTTATTCTGGTAAAAATATAGTGTAGTGTCTCCATAATACTCAGTACGTATAAGGCAAAGTTTCGACATTGATCTGGGAGCATCCTCCTTTTTACTCGCCTCTGCGATGATCAAGCCACCTTTTTTTAGTATAGTTAGCGTATCCAAAAGTTCTAGGGTTCTAACAAGCAATCCCCGGTCGTACGGGGGATCTAAGAATATATAGTCAAAACTATTCTTAGCCCGTGCCAATTGCCGTAACCCTCGCAAAACATCATTAGTATAAATGGTACCTCCTGCCAGGCGCGTCTTTTCTAAGTTAGCCTGAATCATTTTGGTGCAAGCAGGGTTGAGATCGATCCAGATCACACTGCGTGCGCCTCTGCTCAGAGCTTCTAAACCAATTCCCCCATTTCCTGCATATAAATCCAAAAAATCCCCACCTGCAATAGCTGGTCCTAAGATATTAAACAAGGACTCCTTGACACGATCAGCCGTTGGCCTAGTAGTATGTCCCGCTACACTCCGTAACTTGGTCCCTTTAGCAGTTCCAGAAATAACCCTCAACCCTTTACCTCCCTGGAAAAAGATACCTGTATAAAAAATGAGACTATTTCCACATACTAACCATCGAAGAGAACGCCCCCCTGTGGGGGGAGCAACCTCCCCAAAAAGGTTAAACAGACAGTTTCTCCTCTCCCGAGGGCAACGGATGCAAGATTACCACCGTTGCCTTTGTAATTCTGCCCGTAACTGCGGATAACTAGCCAACGTAGGATCCTCTGTCAATAGGGCTTGTGCCTTAATGGCAGTGGCCTTCAAAACCTCTTGATCTTCAATCAGGTCACCAAGGCGAAACATGGGCATACCCCACTGGCGCACGCCAAGTAAGTCGCCTGGCCCCCGCAAACGCAAATCTTCCTCCGCAATGAAAAAACCATCAGTTGATCGCCTGATTACCTCAAGACGCTCGCGGCTCTGGGGTGCTTCACTGTAGGAGAGCAAAAAGCAAATGCCCCCCTTACTGCCACGACCTACCCGACCGCGCAATTGATGCAGCTGGGCAAGGCCAAAACGCTCAGCATTCTCGATAATCATGACGGTAGCATTGGGAACATTCATCCCCACCTCTATTACAGTAGTTGCGATCAACACATCTATTTCTTGTCGGTAAAAAGCCTCAAAAGTCTTTTCTTTTTCCTTGCCCATTTGACCATGGATTAACCCTACCCGAATATCACGCAGCAACCCCTGCTGTAAAACTTTCATTTCAGTCTCAGCAGCTTTGAGATCGAGGTGTTCTGATTCTTCCACTAAGGGAAAGACCACATACCCCTGATCTCCTGCTTTCACACGATGCACTAAGTAACGGTAAACATCCGCGCGGCGATTAGGATCGATCAGGCGGGTGTCAACCACTTGGCGTCCTTGAGGTAGGTCCCGAATTTCAGAAGTATCTAGATCACCATAAGCAGTAAGGGCAAGGGATCTAGGAATAGGCGTGGCACTCATGACCAGCAGATCAGCATTCCCCTTGCCTTGGAGAGCCAAACGCTGACGTACCCCAAAGCGATGCTGTTCATCAACAATGGCCAAAGTGAGATTGGCAAACTGAACTTTGTCGGTGATCAGGGCATGGGTTCCCACCACCACCTGAATAAGCCCTTCTTCAATCCCAGTCCGGACCCGAGTTTGCTCTTTACCAGTCATATTTCCGATTAACAACTCCACAGTAATACCTAAAGACTGAAGGGCAGAGGTTAAACGTTGAACCATTTGCCTGGCCAAAACCTCTGTGGGCACCATCATAGCCACTTGACCGCCATTTTCTACTGCCTTTACTGCACCATATTCGGCCACAATCGTCTTTCCCGATCCGACTTC
Organism: Firmicutes bacterium UBA4996; assembly: GCA_002396805.1. Taxonomy (GTDB): domain Bacteria; phylum Bacillota; class Limnochordia; order Darwinibacteriales; family Darwinibacteriaceae; genus UBA4996. The sequence goes on from DGYW01000065.1 coordinate 99,645, forward strand.
CCCTTGTATCAAACGTCGCATGGCTAAGGGTGATTCCATATCCTGGGCCACATCCCGTAGGGCATTCTTCTGACCAGGAGTGAGTTCAAAAGGTAGGGACTGTAAATAGCGTTCTACCAACTCTCCATCTGGTGCATGGACCACACCAGGCGTAGTGCGTGCTCCCCTTTGGAGACCTAAGTGAAACAGAAAGAACTCTTCAAACACCAAACGTTCGCGGGCTTGTTCCTGTTCTTGCCAATTACGGGGAAAATGGATCCACCGTAAAGCAGTATGGCGATGCAAATAACCATTCTGCACAGCGGCCGGCAAACATTCCTTCAGCTCGTCAAGGTACTTGAGTGCTTCCTGCACCCAGCGCACCCTCTGGTCGTTCGATACTGTGGAAATTAAGGGATAAACGGGCATGAGTCCAAGATGAGTAGGAGCCCGTAGAAAATACTCAGGGGAGCTCATCTCTAAACCTCCGTACCCTTCCTTTACTGATCCGTAGACCCACAGTTCCTTGG
>DGYW01000065.1:100334-142303 GCA_002396805.1 Firmicutes bacterium UBA4996
CCACAGTTCCTTGGCCTTCCGTAAGCGTTGGTACAGATAACTAGGGCCGCGAGTGCGATGGTGAACAAACCAGGTTAGAGTTAGAATCCCATCTAATTGAGCCTGAACTATGCGTCTACCCCGAGAAACAGGACGCTCAAAAAGGTTGATTAGACTACCTGTGACTAACTGTGCTTGTCCAATTTTGGCTTGGTCAGGACGATAGACCTGTTGAAAGTCCTTATAATCCCTGGGAAAGCTAAACAAAACGTCCCGCAGCGTCTCTAGTCCAAGCTTTTTGATGGTTTGGGCTCTTTTGGGTCCAACCCCAGTCAAAATAGTGACGGGACCGTCTAAGGTACTTTGCTCTGGCACAACAATCACCCCTAAAAAATGGAAAGCGTCCCTGGGTGTAACCCAGGGACGAGACTATACCGGATAAACGAACAGGGCAATCGTCCCAGGACCTGTATGGACACCGATAGTTGGCCCGATGAAGCTAATCAAAATCTCTCCATCCACCTCCACTTGTTCCTGTAGACGCTTTGCCAAACTAGTTGCCTCATCCACGCTGTTGGAATGACTGATACCAATGCGCAGCTTCTGCTCTGGGTAAGCTTCCTTCATTTCATCCATTAATTCTTGGATTCGCTTCAAGGCTTTACTCTTGCCCCGAATCTTCTCAAACGGAGCCACCACACCATCATCCAAAGTGAGTACTGGTTTGATGTTCAAAAGGGTTCCAAATAGCGCAGAGGCAAGACCGATACGACCGTTCTTTTTAAGATATTCTAAGGTATCAACCACAAAATAGACTGCTAGCTGTTCGATAGTATTTTGAATTCTACTTAAAATGTCATCTAGTTCTTCACCAGCTTGCACCGCTTCTGCACCAGCAATAGCCACCATGCCCGCGCCAAGAGAGGCACATTTGGTATCAATCGTATGGACCTTAATGGAGCTGTCCAACATGGTGCCTGCTAAAACCGCTGACTGATAGGTTCCACTCATTTTGCTGCTAAGATGGATAGAGATAATGGTATCACCGGGCTCGGCAACATTTTCATACACTCGGACAAAATCAGCCGGTGAAGGCTGGCAAGTGCTAGGCATCACATCACCATTTTGGAGCCGTTCATAAAACTGGGTGGTAGAAATCTCCTCTCCATCTCTAAAGATTTCATCAGCAAACTGTACAGTGAGGGGCACAACCGAAATACCTAGACGTTCTCGGACTTCTACGGGCAAATCACTACCACTATCAGTTACAATATGAATTTTTGACACCATCTTACCCCCTTAATTTTACTACTCTACTGAAACAATATAATAATACAGGGGTTGCCCACCAGAATACACCTCAACCTCGCATTGGGGATAGTGCTCTTTGGCTAAGCTATCTAGTTTTTCTGCTAACTCAGGATCCTGATCCGCTCCATAATAGATACTAATCACCGAAGAATCCTCGTCAACCATGGTATCTAATAAATCCATAGCTACATTACAGGGATCAGAACCAACAACTGCGATTTTCCCTTCAGCGAGGCCAATTATATCTCGCTCCTCAATCTGCAGATCTCCTGCTACCGTCGAGCGAACGGCGAAGGTAACCTCTCCAGTTTTCACATCTCGCATACCATCCGTCATGGCCTCTAAATTCTCATCGATGCCATCATCGGGCACAAAATACATTAGGGCACTAATACCTTGAGGTGCCGAACGAGTGGGCACCACAACCACTTCTTTGTCTACCAATTCCTTCACCTGTTGAGCGGAGAAAATCACATTTTTATTGTTCGGCAAAATAATCACCGACTCAGCATTGACTTTTTCCACAGCCTTCACCAAGTCTTCGGTACTGGGATTCATGGTTTGCCCACCAGGAACAATATAATCTACCCCAAGACTACGGAAGATTTCCGCTAAACCCTCTCCAGGCACAACAGCCACCACGCCTACATTCTTGGGTGGTTCTTGTGGTTGCGGTCTACTTTGGGGAAATCCTACTACATTGCTTTCGCTCAAGTCCAAGCGGTGATTGTTTTCATGCTGCTCAAATTCTTGGTTCTGCAACCGCATGTTGTCAATGGCAATTTCAGTTAATTCACCCAAGGAGCCACAAAACTCAAGGACTTCTCCAGGATTATCAGTGTGGAGATGGACCTTGACGACTTCGCCATCCCCTACTACGATCATGGAATCGCCTTTAGGCTCAAGTTCACTGCGAATCATGTCGGTGTTGATTCCCTTGCCCAAGATGATAAACTCGGTACAATATTTATTTACAACTACTTCTGAAGTTACTCGAGTAAATTCCGTATCCACTAGAGGAACTGCTTGTTGACTTAGGATCTCTCCTACTTCTTCAGGTGTAGCAGTGAGGCCAGCTACTAGCCCCTCATAAATACAGACTAATCCCTGACCACCAGCATCCACCACGCCCGCTTCCTTCAATACTGGAAGGATATTGGGAGTATCGGCCAGGGCCATTTGAGCACCCTTGAGGGCGGCCAAAACGACTTCATGAGCATTGGCTCCAGCCTCTGCCGCTTTTTCTGCCTCCTCCCCTGCTACTCGACCAACAGTGAGCATGGTTCCTTCTACCGGCTTCATGACAGCCCGATATGTTGTTTTGGACGACATGGTAAAGGCCCGGGCCAAATCTTCTCCAGTTGCCACATCCTTCACGTCGCCTAAACCCTCGGAAAAACCCCGAAAGAACTGAGATAAAATGACGCCACTATTACCCCTGGCACCCATGAGAGATCCACGGGCTAATAATGATGTGATCCGTCGAATCTCTGTACTGTCTGTCCGTTCTATCTCCTTAATTGCTGCATTTAGTGTCAAGGACATATTCGTCCCCGTATCACCATCAGGAACGGGAAAAACATTTAAGGCGTTAACAATATCTTTTTGCTGGTCGAGATTATGAGCTGCAACCAGCAACATGTTTTTTAAAGTCAAACCAGTAATTACGTCCAAGATGTTTCCTCCGATCACTTTCTCTTTGCGCTGGTCACCCGCACACTTTGTACTTTTACATTGACGCGGTCAACCTTGAGACCCAGCATGGTCTCAATGACATATTTAACGCGCTCTTGTACGTTTTTGGCAACCTCAGATATCTTCACACCGTATTCTACTACAATGTAGAGTTGAATACTAATGCTATCATCACCAAATTGAACGTCCACACCCCGCTCGAAGTTTTCTCGTCGGAGCAGATCGGTTAGTTCTTCTTGGACATTACGCGGGGCCATACCCACCAACCCATAGCACTCCATGGCCGCTACACCTGATACGGTAGCAATTACTTCTTCACGAATGACGATTTTCCCATATTGCGATTGAATTTCTTGGGCCATTACTGTCCCCCCTTTTAAATCATTACCAAATAGGACCAATATCTATCATAACCATTCTAACCATTCAAACCCTACTTGTAAAGGATTTTATCCTTTGGGTAATTTCACCTTGCATTCTTGGGTCCCCTATGCTAAAATTAAATTCGTTATGGAAACTCGTTCAAAGGGGGTAAGAAACATGGCCAGAAGGTGCATTGTTTGTGATAGAGGTACAGTATCTGGGAACCAACGAAGCCACGCAGAAAATAAGACTCGACGAACTTGGAAACCTAATCTTCAAAAAACTCGCATTGTAGTCAAAGGTAGTCCACGCCGAGCTTATGTCTGTACACAATGTCTAAAGAGTGGTAAAGTAGAACGGGCCCTTTAGGCCGCTAGGCTTTAGCCCACACCCTCAATGATTTCGATAGAATTAACCCCTAGATTGGTCCTAGGGGTATTTTATTACTCATAAATCACTAAAAGAATACCTACTCCCAAGCGAAGCGAAATATTTTCCTCTATCGCCTGATTGCTAACAGTGAAAGTGGAGCCCCTTTTCAAAGTGGCATCCACTAAGGGATAGAGCAAACCCTCGGTGGCGACTCCTTCCACGACAGGGCTTAAAGGGATTAAGGAGACAGTACTTCCTACCCTAACTTGTGCACTAAAGGTCTCATCAAAGGCAGAAAGGCGCTGGTTACGGGTATACAGCAGATTGGGTATCTTCATTGTAGCTAAGCGGTACAGCAATTCTAAATTTCCTAGAGAATGATCAATCCTGCTCCCCCAGGCTCCAGTCAAGTGAATTTCCCTTGCGCCGTGTTGGAGAGCGTATTCGACAGCTAACTCCAAATCTGTCTGATCTTTAGCGATAGGAAAGCGTTGCATGGGCACTCCCCGCCCTTGCCAATACTTCTTCGTGGTTCCATCAAGGGAATCCCAATCGCCCAGTATCATAGAGGGGATCAAACCCCAAGAGCGCGCTAAAGCCGCCCCGCCATCCGCACAAATGACAGCTGAACTCCGAATCACAGGAGGGTTCTGGGGAACATCTTCCCCAGAACCAATAATCAAGACCGGTCTATCCGAGCTCAGGCTCAAAAATTTCCCTCCGTTTACCTAGAAAATAGATAATTAACCCTACTAAGATAGCCTCTACAACTAGATATGATGCGTTATAGCCCAAGGAGTACAAAAGTGCCGGTGTTCCTTCGGGGGCGTATTCTGCAAAAAAGACTACACCCGAAATAACATGGGTAATATAGCGTAACAGTGATCCTACCGCGACACCCAATAAGGGAGTGCGTCGCAAAATCCCAAAACCAGCGACTCCTAAAACTGCGTAGGGTACAGGATAATCCAACAACAGCTGTGCAGGATGAATAATGTACGGAGATATAAGCAGTTTTAAGACACCTAAGAGGGCACCGCCCAACATACCCATCTTACCCCCATGGCGGAAAGCCAAAATGAAAATGGGTACCATTTCTAAAGAGACACTACCTCCTTGAGGCATCCTCCACAACCTCAACAAAGACAACAAGACAGCTGCACCAACCAACAGAGAAGTTTCTAACATGACTCGAAGATTTTTATCACGCATCGAATCCACCTCCTAAGAATTACGAGTAGATCCGCATTAGTACTTGGTAGTAAAAAAACATGGAGCGGTGCGGTCCATGTTTGGGTCTACCGCTTCCCTACGCTGGAATTAACCAACAGGTTCTAAGGGTTAGGATGAATTAGCAAACCCATCCACTCTCAGCCAAAAGCACCCCTAGCGGAACTATTTCGTTGCTTCATACTTCTCTATGCTCCCGTAAACTCCTTCATGAAAATTAGCCTGACAGTAAGAAAAGCACCCACGGCGATCAGGGTGCTTTTCTTAGATTTGCTGAGGATGAATCATTTTATGTCCATTTTATCCGTTGTGTTCGCGTAGTCTAATACGCGAACTCTCTGCGCCCAGGGAGATGATATTCTATGGGTTACGACCGAACCGCTATAGATTGTCCAGCTAACCGGACAGGTAACTGCGCCCTCCTTTCTTAAGAATTTGTGTATTTCATCCTCAGCTTGTTTAAATTATATGATCAGTTTTCAAATTTGTCAAGCATCTATGCGAAATATTCTGTTTATTTTTTGACAGAAAAGGGGTAAGCAACGCCTACCCCATGAAAGAGCGCATTTTAGCCATATAATCCTGAGGATCATCCGCTTGAAAAATCGCGGATCCAGCCACAAAATTATTAGCCCCTGCTGCAACTAAGGAGCCAATAGTCTCCAGGCTAACTCCCCCATCCACCTGGATCTCAATAGGACGCTTGCCAATTAGCGTACGGCATTGACGAACTTTCTCAACCATAGCTGGAATGAACTGCTGGCCACCGTATCCTGGATTCACCGTCATAATCAGAATAAGATCTACATCGTCTAAGACGTATTCTAGACCATGGAGCGGCGTATGGGGATTGAGGGCTACCCCTGCTTTTACTCGAAGGTCTCTAATGGCTCTTAAAGTCCGCTGCAAGTGCGTCACAGCCTCATAATGAACCGTAATGAATTCAGGTTGAACTTGGGCAAATTGGTCTAAATACCGCTCCGGTTTTTCAATCATTAGATGTATATCTAAGGGTAAATTAGAGCAGCGCCGCACCGCCTGAATAACGGGTAGCCCAAAGCTCAGGTTAGGGACATAATTGCCATCCATCACATCAAGATGTAAAAGATCAGTTGCACTAACCCGCTCAATTTCGTCAGATAAACTGCAAAAGTCAGCAGCTAAGAGCGAGGCACTAATTCTATGTTTCATCAGTTCAGTCCTTTCTAATAGCGAGGTGCTGCTTCATCTAGAAGGAGCAAATAGTGTTTGTAGCGATGGGCCAAGATCTGGCCATCTTGTACCGCTTCCTTCACAGCGCAGCCCGGCTCATGGCGATGCAAGCAACCTCGAAAGCGACAATAGTCAGCAATAGACCTAAGATCCGGAAAGGCACCTTGCAACTCCCCTTCCTGGTCAGGGCCTAGGTTGAGTTGTGAAAAGCCTGGTGTATCTGCCACATATCCCTGAGCTAGGGGTAAAAGGCGCACACTTCGTGTTGTATGCCTTCCCCTTTGGACCTTAGCACTGACGGTCTGGGTCTCTAGTTCTAAGTTTGGATCCAGCGCGTTCAATAACGAGGACTTGCCTACTCCACTAGGACCAACAAGAGAGCTAATCTTTTGACTTAACAAATCCGCTAAGCTTTCCAAACCAAGCCCGACTTCGGCACTAGTAATCAAAGTGGGATAAGAAATGCTTGCATACATCTGTTGCAGCTTTTCTGCCTTTTCTGGGCTTAAATCACCCTTATTGAAAACCACAACACTAGGCAAGCTAGCCAATTCTGCATGGACTAAGATTCGATCCAGCAAAATCAAGCTAGGCAATGGATCTTGCACAGCAAAGACTGCCACCACCTGATCCACATTAGCAATGGGAGGGCGTTTGAGTTCACTACTTCTAGGCAAGATCTCCTCTACAACGCCCCGCTCCCCTTCTCTGGAAACCCTGACCCGATCCCCCACTAACACCCGATCATCTGCCAGGCGCAATCTGCCACGCAGGGTGCACAGTAAGATTTCGTTTTTCGTTTGCACTTCATAAGTTCCACCAACGCCGGAAAGAATTATTCCTTGTTCCATATTAGTCTGGGAATTTCTGATCCAAGAACTGCTTAGCCCCAATATAAACCTGCAATTGGGCCCCTTCACCTCGTCCTTGTACAGTGCGAACTACCCGACTCCCTCCTTTATGGGTTTCACGATAAACCTCTCGGGCACCAAAATCGTCGATGACCAATATAACCACTTCCTGATCTGGACCATTTGGCACGTTCACCGTTACCTCCAAGGTTTTCCACAGGTTCTCGTGAGTCCACTGAGGTTGCTCTTCTAATTCCTGGGAAGTCTGGGGTAAGGGTGCTGGTTTAGGTTGCCCTTGAGAATAGACAAAGTCGATTTTCCAGCCTTGCTGAACTTCCGTTCCGGCCGCGGGGTTTTGTTCAATAACCTGACCCGCTCGATATATGGTGCTATTCTCTGGCCAGGAATTACCTAAAATCAGACCTAATTCGCCTAGACGCATTTTTACCGCTTCGAAATCTTGTCCCTTAAAATCAGGTAGGGGGAAAGATACGATAGCTCGCTGACCCTTACTAATCACTAAGTTAACTGCGGTTCCCTTAGCTACTACTTCCCCAGGCTCCGGCCATTGTTCTAGGATTGTGTTCGGGCTCACTTCGGGATCAAAGACTTCCGTTTCCGAACCTAAGACAAAGCCCGATTGGGTGAGATTTAATTTGGCCTCTCTTGTGGCCAACCCGATGACACTAGGCATTTCAACTTCTTCTGCCCCTTTACTCACCCATACTGAAATTTCTCTCTGCTGTTTAACCAAGCGTCCTGCCAAGGGATCCTGACTGATAATGTAACCGGCAGGAATTTCGTTGTCAAAAACAGAGCGTTCCACTTTTAAAATTAGACCAGAGTCACGTAAAGTACGCTGGGCCTCCAACTCGAACAGTCCAACTACATTAGGAACTCTTACTTCGTCAGGGAATAAAAGTAGGGGAATGAGGCGTACTAAACCGAAGCCTATTCCACCAAGAACCAAGAGAAAAACTAGAATAAGTACCAATTTTGATTTCCCTGATTTTTGTTGCTTCTTCTGTTGTTTTTTCGGTTGCTTCTTTTGCTGCTTCCCTCTTGCCAAGCTGAAGCCCCCCTTCCATCCTGATTTAACTGCAGGCAGGGGCATAGTTTGTTCCCCGTGCTCCTCACCTTCTGCTTCCAAGCGACGTTCAATTCGCTGAAAGATCCTCACAACTTCCTCGGCACTGGCGGGACGCTTTTGTGGTTCCTTGGCCAAGAGCCTAAATATTAAATCCTCCAATTCCCCATCCAAATCAGAAGCGAAATTGCGCAAGGGCGCCGGAGACTCCTGAATCTGCTTTAAGGCAATCGCGATGGCCGAATCTGCCCTAAAGGGTTGTTGCCCTGTGATCATCTCGTAAAGAACAATGCCAAGTGAATAAAGATCACTTGAAGCCTGCACATTAACCCCTCGAGCTTGTTCCGGTGAGAAGTAATGTACGGAGCCTAAAACCATTCCCGTTTGAGTAAGGTTAGTAGCAGACATGGCCTGGGCAATCCCGAAGTCAGTAACTTTAACCCTACCCTCTTCAGTAATTAGAATATTATGTGGCTTAATATCGCGATGAATTATTCCATGGTAATGGGCATGGGCCAAACCCATGGCAATTTGTTTGCCCACATTCACAATGAATCCTTGAGAAAACTGTCCTTGCTTTCGAATCAAATCGTGAAGATTGTTGCCCTGCACATACTCCATAACGATAAAATGATTTAGGCCGGTTTCGCCTACATCATAGATGTTCACTATATTGGGATGGGATAAACTCGCAGCCGAACGCGCCTCTCGGCGAAAACGTTCCACAAACTGCTCATCGTGGGCAAATTGATCCCGTAGGACTTTTACCGCCACAACCCTGTTGAGGAGATGGTCTTTGGCACTGTAAACTAAGGCCATGCCACCATCGCCGATTTTTTCTAAAATCTCATATCGATTGACCAATACTTCCCCAATCATGGTCTCACCTTTTACCTTTCTCGCTATCCACAATCTCAATCGCCTTGGCGATCATTTGCGCCCCCAGTGGGGTGGCAACTGTGCCTCCAAAACCCCCATGCTCGACTAAAACTACTACCGCTACCTCAGGCTGGTGGCTTGGGGCGAATCCCATAAACCAGGCATGATCCTTCCCTTGACCAACTTGGGCAGTTCCGGTTTTCGCTGCTAAATCCAAGTCAGGAACTACAGCCTCGTGGGCAGTCCCCTCCTGCACCGCTAACACCATGGCATCTCTAACAATCAGGGCCACCTGTTCTGGCATAACCTCCGCAAGCACCTGGGGCCGATTAATTTGCCGCATTTGCAGTCCCCCACGGAGCTCTTGGATCAGGTAGGGTTTCATCATCACACCTCGATTGGCGATGGCAGCCACAACCATAGCCATATGCAAAGGGGTAACCAGTAATTCCCCTTGACCAATACCTAGCTGCGCCAACGCATAAGGTGAAGAAGCCTTGGGAGGAACATAACCCCTCTGGGAACTGAGCTCAAAATTTGTCTGCGAACCTAGACCAAAGGCCAAAAACTGCTCTAAAAGGCTATCACCCAAATCCATAGCGAGTCGAGCAAAAACGACATTAGAAGAGAAGGCCAAAGCCTGGTCTGTTGTAATTGCCCCTAACGCCTTGCCACCAGAATTACTGAGCGTACGATTTTGAATCTGCAACGCTCCTTGATCCACCCATATTTGAGCAGGGTCTACTAGTTTTTGCGCCAAAGCTCCACCATAGACAATGGGTTTAATCAAAGAACCTGGGGGATACAAACCTTGAGTAATACGATTCAAGAAAGGACTTCGCAGGTCTTCCAGATAATCTGGCCAAAACTCATCCAAAGCATTTCCGTCCACGGTTGGAGACGATACAAGAGCCAAAACCTCTCCAGTGCTGGGCTTTAGCACTATGGCACAGCCTACACGGTCACCGAGGACCTCCTCTACCATGATTTGGATCTCTAGGTCAAGAGTCGTGTACAGAGAGCGTCCGCTAAACAACTCTTCGTGATAAAGTCTCTCTAGACCGGTTAAACCATAGCGCTGGTGAAAATAACCCACCACATGGGCCAAAGACGCCGTTGCATACACTCGTTTATAATCTTCACCGGCAGAGGAGGCCAAAAAATCTCCATGCCGATCAAGAATTGATCCTCGTGCTTGACGAAACATGAGATAATAACGGGGATTGGCAGGGTGTTGCCCCAAATCGGCAAACAGATGCCAGTAAAATAGGCCACATAATATAATAACATATCCAAGAGCAATCCCCAAGAAGCACTTGCGCAGTTTCGAGTTCATTTGGGCGCCCTCCCTAAGCTAGTAATCATCCCTAGCATCAAGAACTGGGCCACTAACGAACTGGAACCATAACTAACAAAAGGTAAGGTCATACCAGTAAAAGGAAGCAATCGCAAAATGCCTCCCACTACTAGGAACACTTGTCCATGGAGGAGTAAGATTAGGCCGAGCCCTATTGTTCTCTGCACTTCTCCTTCTACGTCCATGAGGAGCTGCACAGCCCAAAAAGCCAAGCATAGATAAACTAATATTAAGGAAAACGTTCCCACTAGCCCAAATTCCTCACCAATAACCACGAGAAGATAGTCTGTGTGATTAGCTGGAATTACCTTGGCTAAACCACGACCTAACCCTTTACCCGCTACCCCGCCTGCTTCGAGGGCAAATAATCCTTGAAGAATTTGGTAACCCTTACTATCCGAATAATCCCAAGGCCACACCCAAGCTAGGACTCGGTTGCTAAAGTGAGGAAACCAAGTATAAGCTGCCACAAAACCAAGTATACTGGTAACTACATAAACACTAAGAGTGTACCAGGAAAAGTGCACATAAAGGGATAGGGAACAGAACACGAAAAAAACCAAGAGGGCAGGACCCAAATCCCTTTGCCACAGTAGGAGGGCCAAAAAGACCCCTAAAACTAGAAGCGTCTTCCAGCCTGATCTTCTTTCGCCGAATTGGCGAGCCAGATAGACCACTAAGAAGATTCTGCTAAGCTCCACTGGTTGAAAACGCACCGTCCCTAAGGTAAGCCATGCTTTGGCACCACCCACCTGATGACCAAAGAGGAGTGTCATAAGTAATAAGCCTAAAGAGCCACAGGCCCAAAGGATAGGGGCGTCGAACACTAATAAAGGGCCAAAAAGACCGATTAAGTAGGCTAAGGCACCAACCAAAAATCCCCAAAACTGCTGTTGGGCCCAATTGGGATCTAAACGGACCAAGAATAGCCACCCGATGAATACTGCAAAACCCACTAACGGTACGGCCTGAGCAGGATGGCCTGACCACTTTGTAACCCCAAAGAGTAGCACCAGAACAAACCACATCACCACAGGTTGCCACCAGATGGCTAAGCCCTGAGTGAGCAGGAGCCAGAAAACCATGGCACCAAGCCACAGAGTAAATTCTAGCCAAGCCCTGTAGAGTGGTTGCACGATCATTCCTCCTACGGTATTCGGGCTACAATTACCGTAATATTATCAGGTCCCCCTAAGTCATTAGCCAGATCTACCAACTCTTGAGCAATGTTATCACAAGAAGCAGCCTGTTCTAACAGCGAACTAATCTGTGCGTCATCTACTACATCGGATAGGCCATCGGTGCACAACAAGATTAGCGACCCACTAGGTAAGACGTGACAGAGCATTTCAATTTCGATTTCCCTAGATCCTAGAGCTTGGGTGAGCACATGACGCTTAGCATGTTCGCGAGCCTCTTGGGAGGTAATCGTTCCAGAACGCAAGAGCTCACCAACTACAGAGTGGTCTGAGGTTAACTGGGTTAGAACCCCGTCAATAAAAACATATCCCCTACTATCGCCCACATGACCCATGGTTAAGATAGCCCCACCATGTTCTACAGGAGACAACCAAGCTAAAGTAATAGTAGTACCCATCCCATTGTAAGCTGGCTCAGTACCCGCCATCTCTAAGATTCTTTTTTGAGCACCTTCAATAGCCAAGCGTACCTCAACTTGAGGGTCTGTTCCCTTAAAAGGATAATTCTTGACCGTTTGCACCGCCAGTTCGGAGGCGACCTCGCCTGCTAAGTGTCCACCCATGCCGTCGCAAACCACTAGACACTGGTGACCAACCCAGAAAGAATCCTCATTATTCTCCCGCACTCGACCCACATCTGTGGCAACTTTCACTTCCATGGCAGACACCCCTACTTTAGCTCCGCGAGCATTCCTTTGACCAACTGCAATACAATTCTTAACAGCCAAGCCACAACAACAACGTGAAATACCCAGTTGATCATGGCCATCTTCATCTCTCCTCATACACTAACACCGTTTGCCCAATCTGAATTCGATCCCCCGCTCGCAAGGGAGCAGTAGTGATCTTAGCACCATTAACCAACGTCCCATTCGTACTACGGTTATCTTGGATAATCCAGCCTCCCGCCTGCCGGGAGAAACTTACATGTACTCTACTGACATTAGGATCGGCCAGCACCAGATGACAACTGGCCCCGCGCCCCACTAACAAACCGGGCTTCAGCAAGATTATCTGGGACTCCCCACCTTCCAACATTAGAAAGGCCTGGGAAGCCTTAATCACTCCGTATGGTCGCGTGGGGGCATGATCATCCACAGTCAAGTTCTTATCTTCTGCTTGCCCTTGGAGTTTTCCTCTCAATTTTGCAATTAATGTCCCCAGCAGTTGTGAAAACCTTGACATGAAGTCACTCCTCTAGCATGCTTTGGCGCAGTTGTCCACAGGCGGCCTCAATATCCGTTCCTCGTTCCTTCCGTATAGAAACTTGAATTCCACTGTCCTCCAACACTCGAGCAAAATCCCTGATTCGCTCCTCAGGTGGACGTTGTTCGGTTCCAACTGGATTTATGGGAATTAGATTAACATGACAAAGTCGATTCTTCAACAATTCCTTCAGCTTGACGGCGGTATGCAAATCGTCATTAAAACCAGCAATTAGGGCATACTCAAAAGAGACTCGACGGCCCGTGTCCGCGGCATAATCGTCTGCAGCAGCCAATAACTCTGCAATGGGATAGCGTTTGTTCACCGGCATTACTTCTGACCTACTCTGATCGGTAACAGCATGGAGCGAAATAGCTAAGCCCACTTGAATTCTTTCTTTAGCTAAACTACGAATTTGGGGCACCAAACCGCAAGTGGAAATAGTGATCCGCCTTGCCCCTAAGTTTAAACCCTGGGCATCATTTAAAAGACGAATGCTCCTCACTACCGCTTCATAATTGGCCAGTGGTTCACCCATACCCATATACACAACGTTAGAGAGGGTTAACCCCTCTTCCCGGAGGCGGTGTTCTACCCAAAGCACCTGGGCAACGATCTCCCCGGCGCTCAAATTACGCACGTAGCCACTCTTACCCGTTGCACAAAAGGAACAATTCATGGCACAACCCACTTGAGAAGAGACGCATAGGGTCTGCCTGTGGGCTTCTGGAATCAAGACCGTCTCAATCGTAGCACCATCTTCCAAGACAAAGAGATACTTTTCGGTGCCATCCTTAGAAACCCGAGCGGTAACAAGACTTAATGGCAAGGGTGCCTTAAACTCTTCTTGCAACTTGTTTTGCAGAGCTATAGGTAGGTTTGTCATTTCACTGAAGTCTTGGGTAGTGTGTCTATGAATCCATTGAAAAATCTGCTGTCCTCGATAGCGAGCTTGACCTTGTTCTTCCAGCCAGTCACCTAACTCGTTAGGAAAAAGACCGTTTAAATGTAGAGTACCCCCGTTGTCCATGTTTAGACCTCCAATCAAAGGGTGAGATAATGAGTAAGCGTGCGAAAATCCACTTCTTAACTGCCTATGTAGAGTACCTACTAGATCAGGGTATCCGTTCTGAAGAATCCTATTTAGGAGATGCGTCTCGTTTCTTACGATATCTGTTGGCAAAAGCAACTCCAGAGGAAATAGAAGCCTATATCTGTAGTGATCACCACTCACCTGCTTATCGCTCGCGACTGGAAAGAACTCTGGCCAAGTTTTTTTGTTTTGCCCAAGAACAATTGTCCATCGATACCCAGATCCCCCATAGACAAAAAGAACCAGATAGATACCTGGTTCATAATTGATTGCTTTGGTCGGGGCGACACGATTTGAACGTGCGACCTTCGCGTCCCGAACGCGACGCTCTACCAAACTGAGCCACGCCCCGTAAATTTAGTATAATCCTTGGGGCAGGAGTTTGTCAATGAAAAGCGAATTAGGAGGCTGATGTACCAACAAAAAAGGAGATGTCAGCAATGAGCCAGCTAAGAGTCGCAGTCATTGGCTGCGGCAATGTATCTGTAGTTCACCTACCACCTATCGTAGAGTCTGAGGTGGCCGAATTAATTGCAGTCTGCGACATTAAGCCTGAGCGGGCTAAGGCCGCAGGCGAAAAGTATGGAGTGCCCTGGTATACAAGTTACCGTGAGGTTTTGGAGCTTAAGCCAGATGCCATCCATATTTGCACCCCCCACAACACCCATGCAGAAATCACCATCGCTGCTGCTAACCAAGGCATTCATGTCCTCACCGAAAAACCCATGGCTGTGAGTTTAGAGGATGCTGATCGCATGATTGCCGCGGCAGAAGAAAATAGGATCAAGCTAGGTGTAATCTTTCAAAATCGCTACAACGCCTCTTCGCAGGCAACCTACGAGGTGGTGCAATCTGGTAAACTAGGTAAGATCCTTGGATGCAGGATGTTTGTCACCTGGAACCGCTCTGATGAATATTATTCCCACAGTGACTGGAAAGGTACGTGGGATCAAGAGGGTGGCGGCGTCTTAATCGACCAGGCCATTCACACCATCGATCTCATGCAATGGGTCATGGGCGACATTGATTATTTGGAAGGGTCCATAGACAACCGCAACCACGACCTCATTGACGTAGAAGACGTAGCAGAAGCCACAATTTTCTTCAAGAACGGAGCCATAGGTAGCCTTTTTGCCTGCAATTATTATACTTACGATGCCCATGTATTCTTAGAGATACATGGTGAAAATGGAATTATCCGGGTAGAAAAGGATGACGCCTTGATCAAAATCAAGGGGGAAGCAGATCGCCTTGTAAGTTCTGATGACCTACCAGCAACCTTAGGCAAGTCCTACTGGGGAGTAAATCACAAGACCCAAATCGATCAGTTTTATCACGCTATTCTAACTGACACAGCAGTAGAAATTGATGGTTATGCAGGTCGCAAAGCCCTAGAGGTTGTCCGGGCGATTTACTACAGCGGAAGTAACGATATTTGTCGAGTCAAGTTCCCCTTCCAAGAGCCCTCTGGTTTCACCCCACCCTCCTTAACTAAACGCTAAATAAGAGACTAATTAAAAAGAGCATCCTTTCCGCAATTGGAGAGTGTGCTCTTTTTTATGATTAATACACCTGACTTTCTTCGGCTATCTTAGCTATGATCAAAGAGTTTGTGGGTATGCGTTCACTACAATGGGGATCGCAGAGGCGACGAATGTATTCGGTGTTGCCGTTTTCCCAGGCGGCCACCACCGCGTTGCGAATAGCTGCTTCCACACCCCCACTGGTGGTTCTAAACTTTGTAGCCAAACTAGGATACATCTGTTTGGTCAAATTTCCGCCAAAGTAGCCGTCTTCTACACACATGAGAACCGCTTCCTTAAGGTAAAGAAATCCCTTATAATGTGGTGGTACACCCATAGTGTGTAATAGCTTGGTAATTCTCTGTTCCGTGTTTAGCGCAGATTCTTTGGTGCTAGCATGCTCGTGAGAAACCAGCGATGGGATTCCCCCACAGAATTGCCTAATTCGTTGTGCTAGCATCTCTAAGCGAAAGGGTTTTAGGACAAAGTAGTCCGCTCCTAGAGCGGTCAAACGGGACATAAGACCATCAGTCCCAAAAGCTGTGATCACGATTACTTTGGGTCTTTTTGGAAGTTCTATCATTCGCAAGCGTTCCAGAACACCGATACCGTCTAAATAGGGCATGGTAACGTCTAAGAGCATTAGATCATATTCTTCCTGCTGCGTAATTGCTAAAGCTCTCTCTCCATCGTGGGCTACACCCATTACTTCCAAATCGGGTTGAGCGTTTAGGTACTCTTCTAAGACCTGGCAAAGCTCCACATTATTGTCCACAATCAGAATCCGCATCTTTCCCCCTCCATTATTAGTTTACGTGTTAAATGTTTGACATTCATTGTTTAAATCCTGCAAATGTTGGCGGATTCTTTTCACGTTTGTTGAATTTTGGCTAAAATTATAGTTTTCTAAAAACAGCTACGAAAAAACCATCTAAATGGTGACGATGAGGTAAAAAAGTTCGGTACCAGTCAGGTTCCTCTCGATTTTGAGGAAACCACGACGGTAAGGGCTGACTAACGAAGTTATTACGGCTCGCTAGAAACCAGCGAGCCACTTCTTGATTCTCCTGTTCCGTGAGAGTACAGGTAGAATAAACCAAGAATCCGCCACTTTGCACATAGTTGCTGGCCGTGTCCAAAATCTTGCGCTGAATGTTCTGAAGCTGCTCCAGCTCATGGAGGTTCTTGCGCCAACGAATATCTGGACGATGACGCATAGTTCCCAGACCAGAACAAGGTGCGTCCACCAATACCCGCGGTGCGGGCTTCAGTCCCAAAGGTTGGGTGGCATCCCCAGTCTTAGTAGTGATAATGGAGATCCCTAGCCTCCGGGCGTTTTCTTCGACCACTGCTAGTCGAGCTGAGTTTACATCAAAGGCTAAAATCCCTCCCCGATCCTCCATTAATTGAGCCAAGTGCGTTGTCTTACCTCCGGGAGCACTACAAAGATCGTAGACCTGTTGCCCGGACTGCACCTGAAGGGCGTGGCCTGCTAAGACACTGCTTTCATCTTGAATGTAATAAAGACCCTGCGATAAAGCCGAATCTTGCAACACTTTGTTCGCTGGTTTAACCCGTAAAACTTCCGGGGCATAGCGCCCAGATTCTACATGTACACCTTGTTGTTCTAAGTAGTCGGTGAGTTTTTCTTGAGTAATGCGCAAAGTGTTGGTCCGCACATGCAATTCTGGCGGTTGATTCATGGCCAGACAAAGTGCCTCGGTTTCTTCAAACCCCCACTGACCTATCCACTGTTCAATAACCCACTCGGGAAAGGAGTATCTTAGGCTTAGATGTTCCACTGGTCTCGCTTCAAAAGGCGGATAGGCAATCTGTTTCTGATTTTTGACCACTTGCCTGAGGATGGCATTTGTAAAGTTAGCGACACCCTGATGTTCAAAAAGGCGAGCGAGTTTCACCGCTTCATTAACAGCAGCTGAATCAGGCACTCGGTCTAAATAGAGGATCTGATAGGCACCCACTCGGAGAGTGTTTAGAACGTTCGGTTTTAACTTATGGAGTGGGCGTTTACTAAAAAGGCTTAACACATAGTCTAAGTTTTTTTGCATGCGTACAGTACCGTAGACAAGTTCAGTATACAAGCCTTGATCCAAACTGGATAAGTCATTTTCGCGCAAATGCAAATCGAGGACTTCCCGTAGGAAGTCCTCCGTAGCCTCCAGGCTGCTCAAAGTCAAGACGGCAAGTTGGCGAGGATTGGTTACTTTGCTCATCAATCTCGTCTCTGTCCTCTCAGAATTAGTAAACGAATCAATTGCGTAGCCGCCACTGCAGTAGCTGCCACATAGGTGAGAGCAGCCGCATTGAGGACCGCTTTCGCCTTTGGCACTTCTGCCCGGTTGAGATAGCCCCCTTCATCTAAAAAAGCAACGGCCCGACGAGAAGCGTTAAACTCCACCGGCAAGGTCACCACCTGAAAAGCCAAGGCCGCAATGAAAAACCAAATGCCCACTAACATGAGGGTATCGAAGCTAAAGATGAAACCCGCCATGAACAGAGGAAAGGCCATTTGAGAACCGATGGATGCAATCGGAAACAGATTACTCCGTAGGCCCAGGGGACCGTAATTATGGGCATGCTGCACCGCATGACCAACTTCGTGGGCCGCCACACCAAGGGCCGCCACACTTGTTCCACCATAAATATCTGGAGACAAACGAACGGTACGATCTCTTGGATCATAGTGATCTGACAAACGGCCTCCAGTTCGTTCTACACTGACATTTTGTAACCCGTGATCATCTAAAATCCTACGCGCTACTTGAGCTCCAGTTAGACCCGCATAAGAACGCTCCCGCAAATAACGATTAAAAGTACTGTTTACCTTAAACTGCGCATACATGGCAAAAAACAAAGCGGGAAGTACCAAAATGAATGTTGGATCGTAAAACATTTCTACTCCTCCTGTCTCTGTAAACAATCACCGACGTTGAGACGCAATCCGTTAGCAAAATCCTGGCCAGAAACTGCTTTGGAGTTAGGTCTTTGTAACTCTTGTAATAGCAAAGCTCCTTCACCACAGCCAACTACCAAACCCCGATCCTGAACTGCTAGAATACAACCAGGCGACCCCGATTGCTCCACCGCTACCGCTTGCCAGATCTTAACGCTCTCCCCGGCAATTAAAGTATGGGCACCTGGCCAGGGATTCATACCCCGAATGAGATTAACCAACTCCAGAGCCGGGCGAGAAAAATCTACATATGCATCTTCTCGGCTCAATTTAAAAGCAAAGGTGGCCTTGGCGTGATCTTGAGGGATCCGTGGTGCTTGACCTGTTTCAATTTGTCTTAAGGTCTCGCTCAACAAAATTGCCCCTTTTTCCATGAGGCGATCATGGAGTGTTCCAGCCGTATCATGTGGATAGATGGGCTCTTCTGCCTGCAAGATCAGATCACCTGCATCCCACTCTTCACTCAAATACATGGTGGATACTCCTGTGATATTCTCGCCTTGGACTATAGCTGCATTAATGGGGGCGGCTCCCCTGTATTTGGGTAGCAAAGAGCTATGAACATTGATACATCCAAACTTAGGCATCTCTAGCAAGCGAGTGGGAATCTTTTGACCAAAGGCTACTACCACAAACAAATCCGCACCATAGGTCTCAAGCTTATCTATGAACTCTGGATTGGCAATCCGTTCTGGCTGTAATATCTCTAGCCCGCGTTTTAGAGCCCAACTTTTGACTGGAGAATAGGTGATTCGTTGCCCACGCCCGCGCCGGCGATCAGGCTGGGTAACTACTGCTACCACTTCATGTTCCTCTGCCACTACCTCAAGGCTGGGCACCGCAAAATCGGGTGTCCCCATAAAGATTATTCTCATTTACTCACCCTCTTCTTCATCCCCAACTTCGATTGTGGCCTCACCAAGCATCTTACTAACCATTAGTACACCATCTAGGTGATCAATTTCGTGCTGTAAAGCCCTCGCCAACAAACCATCAGCCGGGATCCGTATACTCTTGCCCTTTTCATTTAGTCCTGTTACTACCACATTACTCGAGCGCTTCACATATACCCAACGCTCGGGAACACTTAAGCAACCTTCCACATCAATCTCTTCTCCTTCAGCTGCGCTAATCACAGGATTGATGAGAACAATGGGACCTTCTCCCACATCTAAGACAATGATCCGTTCGCTAACACCAACCTGTGGAGCAGCTAAACCCACCCCATTAGCATCGTACATGGTTTCTAACATATCATTGACTAATTTCACCGTTCTCTTGGTGATTTTAGTAACTTCTTTGGCTTGTTCCTCCAAAACAGGATGTCCAATAGTCACGATCTCTAACTTCGCCATTGGCTTCCACCTCAATTCAATCTATCTATATATTATAGCATATTTACAACATAAACAAAGGGTCAGTGTCCACAACAACCTGGACTGATGCATCTAGTTGGGGCAATTCTCGTAGGAGTGCGCCCAATGGCTGAGGCGACTTTAGTAATAATTGCCAACGATAGCGCCCTTGAATGCGGCCAATAGGTGCCGGCGATGGTCCAAGAATGCTCGATGTGGGCAGACCGCGATCCAATAGGTAATTGTGAATCTCCCGCGCTACTTCTTCTGTTTGTACCATCGGACCACTGCACAAAATCCTAGTTAATTGTTGAAACGGTGGATAGCCCAGACTACGGCGGAAGCTGATTTCTTGACGATAAAAACCTAGAAAATCATGGTTTTGGGCACATCGGATGGAAAAGTGGTGGGGATCATACGCCTGGATGATTACCCTGCCTGGTTGATCACCACGTCCACTACGTCCTGCCACCTGGGTTAACAGTTGGAAGGTCCGTTCTGCAGCCCTAATGTCCGGAAAGTTCAGACCCAAATCGGCACTTAATACCCCCACCAAGGTCACCTTGGGAAAGTCCAAACCCTTGGCCACCATTTGGGTACCCACCAAGATTTGGGCACGACCATCAGAGAACGCTTGTAAGATGCGAGCGTGTGCACCCTTCCGTCTGGTGGTATCTGCATCGAGACGGAGTGTCTTCAGGTTCGGAAACTCTTCCTTTAGCACCGCTTCCACCTGTTCTGTTCCGACTCCAAACTGACGCAAATAAGGGGAAGCACAACTCGGACAACGCTTAGGCAAAATCTCACGGTGCAGACAATAGTGGCAATGTAAGCGATTATCCCTCTGATGATAGGTAAGGGACACCTGGCAATTTGGACAGTGCACGACATGACCGCACTCCCGACAAAGCACGAAAGAGGCGTAGCCCCGACGGTTCAAAAGAATAATGGCTTGTTCGTCCCCTAAGCCAAGCTGAGCAAGAGCATCCCTTAAGGGTGTACTCAACATGGAACGGTTACCCTGTTCAAACTGTTCTCGCATATCCACCACATCCACATGTGGCAAGGGCCGAGATTCCACCCTCATAGTTAATTCAACCAAACTGTAATTACCCTGTAAGGCCTGGTGATAGCTCTCTAATGCAGGGGTGGCACTACCTAACAACACCTGTCCTTGGACTAATGCACAACGTTTGATAGCCACATCCCTAGTATGATAACGAATCGAACCCTCTTCTTGCTTATAAGTTCCCTCATGTTCTTCATCTAGGACAATCAAACCTAAATTGGGAGTCGGTGCGAATACAGCGGAGCGTGCGCCAACCACCACATCAACTTCGCCACGGTAGATCTTCCACCATTGATCAAAACGCTCCCCTGGCGATAGGGCACTGTGCAAAACAGTTACTCTATCACCAAAGCGGGTGCCAAAGCGATTGACCGTTTGGGGAGTCAAGGCTATCTCAGGAACCAAGACGATGGCCTGTTTGCCCTGGGCGATCACCTCGCTAATGATCCGTAAATAGACCTCAGTTTTGCCACTGCCTGTGACTCCGTGAATTAAAACCGGTCGCCTTTGCCCTTGGATCTCCTTTGTAATCAGTCGACAGGCACTGGCCTGTTCTGGCGTGAGAGTTAAGGCGGGATCTGAGACTGTGTCCCAATCCACCACCCGCTCCATAGCTGCAATATCTATGGAAATAACACCTAGTTGTTCCAGACTTTGCAGGGTGGAATAGCTCGTTTGCGACCTTTGCACTAATTCGGAGGCCAACATCTGTGGTTGACCCTGCAGCACCTCTAGCACCCGTCTTTGGGCCGTGGCATTAGCCCGTAATTGTGGATTTCTCTCCACTAAGGATACCACTTGTTGGGTCTTTACACCCACTCGCTCTTTTCCGTAGCGGTAACCCGGAGGCAACATGTATTGGAGTGCTTCCGATAAAAGACCCGCATAGTGACGGTGCATCCACTGTCCTAATTCTACTAAGGATGGCAAGATAATGGGCTGGGGATCAAGGGGCTTAATAATCTCTCTCAGTCGGTCCTCCGAGATCTCCAATTTAGAAGTAAGGTCCACCACATAACCCTCTAGTTTGCGGTGGCCAAAGGGAACTAAGACGCGATGACCGATTTGCAGAACATCTTGATATTTAGAAGGAATGGCATACTGAAAAACCCGATCCACCGCAGTGGCCCTCACATCTACAATCACCCCTGCATAAGAATGACTTGTCATCATCTCACCTCCCAAAAAAACAACCTGTGGCCTCAACCACAGGTAACCGCAGAAACGTTATACCGGCTTTTTCTGATTCCAGTGGATTTTGCCTGACTCCAACTCTTCAATGGCAATTGTCACCGGTTTGGTAGCTGCTCCTGTCACAACTGGAGGAACACCGTCAATTATCTGCCGGGCTCTTTTCGCAACAACAACAATCGAGGTATAACGATTAATTCGTTCACGTTGCACTAACTTGCTCCCCCTTCCATACGCGTTCTAACTGGTTGGCATCGATCCTACTCACTTTAGACCATTCGCTTAAAATGATTCGCCGCAACTGTTCGGCGGCTTGACCCAAATCGTCATTAACGATGAAATAGTCATAATCCACTATATGCTTAATCTCTTCTTGAGATTTGGCTAAGCGTTGTTTAATTACCTCTTCAGAATCGGAGCCCCGTAGTTTAAGACGCTTGCTTAGTTCTTCCCAAGTGGGAGGCAATAAAAACACGAAAACCGCTTCAGGCATTTTCTCCCGAATTTGCGCGGCGCCTTGAATATCAATATCCATAATAACTGCATTACCTAAGCAAATCTGATCATAGACAAAACTTTTGGGTGTTCCATAACGATAGCCCACGAAGGTAGCCCATTCTAGTAACTGGTCTGCCTCGAGCATCTGGTCAAACTCTTCTTCGGTTCTGAAGAAATAATTAACCGCGTCAACTTCCCCTGAACGCGGTGGACGGGTTGTGACGCTAATGGAATACTTTAAATTGGGGATAGTAGGAAAAACAGCATTCATGACAGAATTCTTACCAGCCCCACTAGGACCTGAAAGCACAATAAGAAAACCATCCGTCTGTAACCCACTATCCCTGATATTCTTCAGTGTACCTTTCAATTCAGCAGCAGCCCCCTACTTTTCATTAGGTTCAATATTATCTTTACTAGTTAAACGGTGTGCCACAGTCTCGGGTTGCACTGCTGATAAAATAACGTGATCACTATCAGCGATAATAACTGCCCTAGTACGTCTGCCATAGGTGGCATCAATGAGCATGCCACGATCCCTGGCCTCTTGCACCATGCGCTTAATTGGAGCCGATTCAGGGCTTACAATGGCCACAATTCTATTTGCTGCCACGATATTACCGAAACCTATGTTAATTAACCTAATCCCCATCTAATCAGCCCCTTTTGTGCCCTTATCCCAATCTCTTGAGCAGTTCGTCTTTTTGACGAGTGCCTAGACCCTGCACCCGACGATTCTCGTTAATACCAATCTCTCTCATTACTTTTTCGGAAGTGACTTTACCCACTTGTGGTAAGGATTGGAGTAGATATGTGACGCGCATTCTAGCTATAACTTCATCGTCGGCTTGATCTAAGACTTCTTGTAGGGTTAGATTACCGCGTTTCAGCTGCGCACGCAACTCAGCCCTCTTGCTCCTCATATCCTGGGCCTTTTTCAAGGCTTCCAACTTTTCTTCCTGGGTCAAATGTGGTAGTGACAATTTGCTCACCTCCTTTTGCATCGAATCATCAGCAAGAAACACTATCTGGAAACTAGAACTACTCGATGTTCTGAACTTGTTCTCGAATTTTTTCCAACTCGCTCTTCAATTCCACCACTAAACTGGCGATCTGCAAATTATTCGCCTTGGAACCAATGGTGTTGACTTCACGATTTATTTCTTGTATTAAAAAGTCTAGTTTGCGTCCTACAGACTGATCAGAATGCAAACCGTCTCTTAATTGCTGAATATGACTGGATAAACGCACCAGTTCTTCGTCGATGCTACACCGGTCAGCAAATATTGCCACTTCACCCAGGAAACGTTCTTCTGTAATGTTTGTCCCATCAAGCAAGTCGCCTAACCGTTCATGAAGTCGATGACGGTAATCTGCAACCACTTGGGGAGCAATCTGACTAACTTGTTCTACTAAACCTTCAACAACTAGTGTTTTCTCCAAAAGATCTACTCGGAGCCGTTGACCTTCAACCTTTCGCATCTGTTCTAAATCATCTAAGGCTAGGTGAGTGGCTTCCAAAAATATGGCCTGGAGACTCTCCCAATTTAGCTCAGGCTCCCTAATTTCCACAAGATCAGGTAAAGCTAGGATTTGATCTAGAGTAATCTGTTCGGTACTACCTATATTTGCTTGGATAATGTCTAAAGCCTGAAGATAACCTTGGAGCAGACCTTTATTTATATCTACGATTCGCTCTTGGTCGCCGAACTCCTCCACATTAATCATTACTTCGACTCTACCTCGAGCAATCCTGCCTTGAATTGCGGAACGCAAAGGTTCTTCCAATTGATTATATTGCTTCGGTAGCCGAATGAAAAGATCTAAATAGCGATGATTAACAGATTTGAGTTCGACTTTTACGGCATAATGCTGATTTTTAGCTTCCCCTTGTCCAAAACCCGTCATGCTTTTTATCAAATCTGTTCCCTCCATTTAGAGCTCGCCTTTACCTACTCTAATTCGGGTTTTGGGAAAAAAATCCTGCTACACTCTACACTTTCAGCAAGGATAGATGTTTCTTCACTGCTCTACGCACTAAGCGAATAACAGTCTCCAAAAAGAGAGGAAACTGAGAAAAAAGAACCACAAAAATCCAGTCGTCCAACGTCAGGGCTACAGTCTGGAACACCGTTTGCATGAACTCATTGTAGATAATAAAAGCTTGCGCTCCACCAGAGAGCAACACTGCCACAACTAAATATAGATTACCCCAAAAGTTCATCTCAAAAAGAGAATAACGCTCCGAGCGACACTGAAAGGCAAAAATTAGCTGGGCTAAAACCAGAGTAGTAAAAGCCATGGTGCGAACACGAGCTAAGTCATGGGGATAGAGTCCTAAACCAAGGGCGAAGATGGCCAAGGCAGAAAGACTAATAATTATCCCAGAAAATAGAACACGCACCAAAAGCCCTCGGGCCAACACCCCTTCCCGGGGATTTCGCGGCTTTTGAAGCATTAGATCTACATCTGTTGGCTCTAAACCGAGGGCGATGGCAGGAAGCCCATCGGTGACCAGATTCATCCACAGAATCTGCATAGGAACTAACGGTAGAGGTAGACCAGCTAATGTAGCCAGGAGCATGGTTAGCACTTCTCCCACGTTGCAACCTAAGAGATAACGAATGAATTTGCGGATATTGTCGTAGATAGCCCGTCCTTCCTGCACCGCACTGATAATCGTTTCAAAATTGTCATCTAGTAAGACCATGGCACTTGCCTCTCGAGTCACATCCGTACCCTGAATACCCATGCTGATTCCAATATCCGCTTCCTTCACTGCTGGCGCGTCATTCACTCCGTCTCCCGTCATGGCCACAATTTCTCCGTTTTTTTGTAAAGCCCGCACGATAGATAGCTTGTGGGTTGGTGCCACCCGGGCGAAGACCGCAGTGGTCTTGATCTGTTCTTGTTGTTGGAGGGGCGTGAGAGTTTCCCACTCTGCACCCGTAATCACCTGATGGGCCCCTGAACTGAAGAGACCTATTCTGTGGGCGATGGCGCTAGCGGTTTTAGTATGATCACCTGTAACCATAATTGTGCGAATTCCTCCGAGTCTTGCTGCTCTAATCGCCGCAGGAACCTCGGGACGCGGAGGATCAAGCATACCCACCAAGCCGGTTAAAATAAGACCATGCTCCCAGTCCTGTTCGGAAGTGATCTGTCTCCCAAGGGGCTTATGAGCCATAGCTAAAACCCGCAGGGCTTGGTCAGCCATACCCTCCAAAACCTTGAGGGCTTCTTGTCTTCGTTCTTGAGTAAGGGGGACTACCTGCGTCCCGGATAACAGGTGAGTGCATCGTTGTAGCACCACATCGGGGGCCCCCTTCATTAAGGCCTGGTACTCCCCTCCATCCTTCACCACAACAGTCATTCTTTTTCGGTCCGAATCAAAGGGTAGGCTCTTAAACTCTTGGTATTGCCGTTTCAAGTTGGTTTGCTGTAGTCCACTTTGCAGAGAAAAACGTAACAAGGCCACCTCCGTTGGTTCACCGTAGAGATCATGGGGTCCATAAGCCTCTGCCTTCGTGCACAAAGCACCAATAGCCGCAGTGTAAAATAGAGAATCGTGATGTGATGTGATCCGAGGTGCCTTCTGATTACCAGCCAGGTTAAAGGTGAGAGGTGGCGCCCAAATGACTTGTACTTCCATTTGATTGAGGGTAAGGGTACCAGTTTTATCTGAACAGATTACCGTGGCACAGCCCAAGGTTTCCACCGCGGGCAGCTGGCGAATGATCGCTTGCCTCTTGCTCATCCTCTGCACCCCAACAGAAAGAGCAATGGTCACAACCGCTGGGAGTCCTTCAGGAATAGCCGCTACCGCCAACGTAACTCCCACCATGAACATTTTATAGACTGGAAAACCCTGCTTTACGCCAACAGCAAACACTAAAGCGACAATAGCGAGGCAGACTGCAACCAAGATCTTGCCAAGCTGATCCAAGCGCCGTTGTAAGGGTGTGGCAGTTTCTGGTTTTTCCTGCAAAAGATGAGCTATTTCCCCGATTTCCGTATCCATCCCGGTAGTGACCACCACCGCCTTCCCATAACCCCTGGTGACTAGTGTGCTTTTAAACACAACATTTTTTAGATCACCGAGGGATGTACTAACTCCACCCATCCACCGCTCATCCTTGGCCACAGCTACCGACTCCCCAGTAAGGGTAGATTCGTCCACGCTTAAGAGCTCACTTGTGACCAGGCGGGCATCAGCCGGGATACGATCCCCAGGCTCTAACAGGATTACGTCCCCCGGGACTAAGTGAGCTGCATCGACCAAAGTCTTATGACCCTCCCGAATCACCTTACCATAGGGTGCAGTCATTTTTCGCAAAGAGTCGAGGGACTTTTCTGCCCTATACTCCTGAATAAACCCTAGAACTGAGTTGAGCAGCACTATGGCCAAGATAGCACTAGCATCAAGGAATTCGCCTAGAAAGATAGACACAATCACCGTTCCTAAAAGCACTAAGACCATGAAGTCTTGAAATTGATGCACAAAAATAAGCCAAGGAGATGGTGGTGGGGTTGTGATCAAAGTGTTAGGGCCCAACCTGCTGAGACGTTCCGCAGCCTCTCGGCTAGATAAACCAACTTCTACGTTAGTGTTTAATTCTTTGATCAGCCTACTCAAAGGAGTCAGATGCCATTGTTTCGCCAAGTAGCTCACTTCTTTCCCAGAATATCTATTGCAATCTATTCTAGGACCTCTAAAAATATAACGCCCCCTAGGTGGGACTAGGGGGCGGTGACTTATACAACTATCTTGTTGCTTGAACTTCGTCCATGCGCTGAAAAGAGTGTTGCGCTTGTTCCGATCGGCCTACAGCCTCATAGCTTAAGCCTAGATAATATAGGACTGATGGCGAACGCGGGGCCTGCAATTGTGCACGCTCCAAAGTCTCAATGGCCTGATCGTAATCTTCTAAGTAATACAATGTTTTCCCCAGGGCAAGGCGGGCATCGAGAAAGTCACCAGAAGTCTCGAGGGCTTGTTCAAATGCATCCTTCGCCCCCAAATAATCGCCCTGTTCAAAGGCAATTTGCCCCAAACCTAGATAGGCTCGGGCAAAGCTTTCATCCTCCTCATCACCAGGAACGGCCATTGCATAGTAAGTAGTGGCCTCTTGGATACGACCCATACCATAATAAAGCTCACCAATTAGGGGATAAACCCATACCTCGTCCGGTTGGGTGCGGGCGAATTCTAAGTAATAACCAAGGGCAGTGCCCGGCCGATTAAGGTGTTGGTAGACCATACCCATCATCAACAAGCCTTCACCACTCGGATCGCCTTCCTTCACTGCCTTGTCAAATTCTTCTAGGGCGATGCCTAAAGGGTTAACACCAGGAAAGTTTCGCTCAATCTGCATACTATGATAGAAGAGCGCTTGAAACCCATTGTCTAGAAACAAGGAAGACCCCTGGGCTTGCACCCAAAAGGCACCTACCAGAAGCACAACGAGAATTATAGCTGGTTTTTTCCATTTTTTCACGGGTGCAACACTCCTTTTGAATCTAGCTTAATATTCTCTATTTCTCCCCAATCACCTTCTTAGTTGAGCAGCTAGTTCCCCAGTGATATAATTACAACGACAAGGAGTGGTAACTATGCCTTTAGATGGCTTAACCTTAAAAGTGCTCGTGAACGAACTACACAACCGTTTGAGAAACGGTCGCGTCATCAAAATTTACCAACCTAATGAACTAACTATAACGATTCATCTTAGGTTACCAGGCACAACCGAAATACTACTGATTTCCGCGGATCCCCTGCACCCCAGAATTCATACCATTCAAGAACAACCTCCAAATCCCATCAATCCACCGGCTTTTTGCATGCTGCTTAGGAAGCATTTAGAGCCTAGTCGCCTGCTCGGGGTGGAGCAGCAGGGTTGGGATCGCCTCGTCCATCTACGGTTTGAGTGCCCCGATGAGCGCGGTCAGTTAACAGAGAAGATGCTAGTGCTTGAAGTCATGGGTCGCCATAGCAATTTATTTCTAGTGAACCAAGAAGGCCAGATTTTGGACGCCCTTAAACGGTATCCCGAGCGGGATATAGCTCCAGGTTATCTTTATCAGGTTCCCTCCGACCAGGGCAAACAAGACCCCACTTCCTTCACAAAAGAAGAATTCGTGGATGAAGTGCGTTTACTAGCACCCCCCACTCCTCTGTGGAAATGGATTCAAGATTCTTGCCAAGGTTTCAGCAAGGTGGCAGCCCAAGAAGTAGTCCGACGGGGGGGATTTAAACCCCAAACAAAACGCTCCGAGCTAACGAGTGCAGATTGGGAACGACTATACCTGTCCTTACAGGATCTTTTAACGGAGTTAGCCAAGGGCGGACAGCCCCAGTGGTACCCCGAACAAAAGGACTTTGCAGCTTACCGCATCACCAATTCTCAAGGTAAGACTTTCTCCAGCACTGATGCGTTAATTCGCTCCATAGTAGGTGAACAGGTGCAAACTAGGCACATCGAGCAAAAAGCCAGCGCCCTAAGGAGACAACTAAACAATCACTACAAACGGGTACAAAGAAAAGAAACACTCCAACTAGAAACCCTACGAGAAGCTGAAGGTGCCGATAGTTGGCGTCACCAAGGGGAACTTTTAACTGCCAGTTTTCATCTGATTCCCACCGGTCAACGTTCTGTGCAGGTGCCCGATTATACTTTACCCAATCAACCACTGGTTACTATTGAACTAGATCCTCGTCTATCTCCCAGCGCCAATATTCAGAGGATTTTTAAGCGTTATAATAAGGCTAAGGCCAGTAAAAAATTTACCCGGGTACAGCTAGAAAAAACACAGGAGGAACGAAGATATTTAGAGGACGTGCTCTTGCAAATTGAATTAGCTGACGATGAGCTTATTCTAGAAGAAATTGAGCGAGAACTGACCAGATTAGGCTACTTGAAAACGCAAAACAAGCGACGTGGAGCCAAAGCTACGCCACCACAGGGCCCTGAGCGTTATCTTTCCAGTGACGGTGTGACCATTTTAGTTGGGCGCAATAATCAACAAAATGATGAGCTCACCTTTCGGCTAAGTAGTCCCAACCATCTGTGGCTACATGCTCGCAATATTCCTGGTAGTCATGTAGTTATTTTAGCTGAAGGAGATATCCCTGGAGAAACTCTTGTGCAGGGCGCGCATTTGGCAGCCTATTTCTCCCAAAGTAGAACTTCGCCCAAGGTACCCGTAGACTACACCCTTAGACGCCATGTGCGTAAACCTAGGGGAGCAAAACCTGGCTTTGTTCACTATGAACACGCTAAGACTATCATGGTTAATCCCGCGGAGTTTACCCTTCCCCCTAAAGCATAGAACAACAAGAAGCAGGCGAGTTCACATACCAGTCCTCTGCGCCTGCCCCTTGTTCTTGTCTTAGAAAATAAAGGTTACCTAAGCCCCCTCAGGTGATCTTTATTTTCTTGTCAGGTAAAGTTCTTCCTTTTTCTAGATAATCCTGCTTTATTCTTCATATTCTTTGCGTTTTCCAACAATTTTATGTAAATTTGTTGCTATTCGATCTATAAGAATAAGAATAAACCCCTTGGTCATAATAATAGATAGATACTTTAGAAAGCTACTTTATACCTAAGGGGGATTTTTTATGTCCAGTGATCAATCGACCGTTACAGCAGAAAGGGGTACAGTGCGTAACTGGACCGAAGCGGAAAAAGATCTTGTCTGGGAACAAGCGTGTCAGGCTAAGGAGGAAAACCTCCCCTTAACGGAGGCTTTTCGCCGTGTTGTCAAACTTTTGCCCCATCGTTCTGAAGCAGCGGTTGGTATGCTTTATTACAATGTATTGCGTAAAGAGCGAGAAGAACCAGTGATAACTAAAAAGCCTCAAGTAGTGTCCACACCAGACTTTAAAGTGGATACTAAGCTCTTAGAAGCCTTTCAAGGCTTACCAGAGTATATGCAAGAGCTGAATCAAAGAATCAAAGACTTAGAAAGTCGTTTAGAG
Organism: Firmicutes bacterium UBA4996; assembly: GCA_002396805.1. GTDB lineage: Bacteria > Bacillota > Limnochordia > Darwinibacteriales > Darwinibacteriaceae > UBA4996. The sequence goes on from DGYW01000065.1 coordinate 130,757, forward strand.
CAACCTGATCCCTTCGCCATCTTAACTGCCTTAGCCACTCTAGCAACTGGGCAAGAAAACAACCAAACATATCAAGCACAACTTGAGAGTTTACAGGCAGAAAATCAGACCTTACAAAGGACTAATCAGGCCCTTAAAGAGGATCTACAAAGACTAAAGCAAGCCTACGAGGATGCCTTAGGCATTTATGACATGTTCACAAACATGGCTAGCATCTCCCAAATCATGAGCTTAGGAGATTTTAAACAGCAGATGAAAACCACCCTGGATAAATGGGGTAATGTCCTTAAAGTTACCTTCGAGCGCCAAACCTAAAAAAAGACCGGCTTCGTCTAGTGGCGAAGCCGATCTTTATTTGTAGAATTAACCTAGATAGATAAAGCGTAGTACAAACAAGGCAGCCAACACATAAGTGAGGGCGTGCACTTCTTTAGCCTTACCACTGGCCACTTTAATAATGGGGTAAGCAATAAACCCAAGAGCGATCCCAGTCGCAATACTGTATGTGAAAGGCATGGCAATCATAGCAATAAACGCTGGAAGCGCTTCATCCATTTCGCTCCAAGGTACATCCATTACAGACCGCAACATCATGGCACCTACTACAATGAGGGCTGGTGCAGTGGCAGCCGCCGGAACAATGGCGATGACTGGTAAGAAGAAGATGGCTAAGAAGAAACAGAGAGCCGTAACCACGTTAGCTAGACCGGTGCGACCGCCTACAGCCACGCCAGAAGCAGATTCTACATAGGTGGTAACTGTTGGTGTACCGAAGATCGACCCAGCTACAGTACCGATGGCATCGGCAAGTAAAGCTTTGTTCGCTCGAGGCAATTTACCATCTTTGTCTAGAAAACCACCCTGCTGAGAGACACCGATTAAGGTACCAATCGTATCAAAGAGGTCAACAAACAAGAAAGCGAAGATTACTTCTACCAAGCCGACTCCTAATGCCCCACGAATGTCTAATTTACCAAAGACAGGCGCCCAGGTAGCAAAGGTAGGAATCTTCATAAATCCATCTGGCATACTAGTAACGCCAAAGGGGATACCTAAGATTGTTGTACCTAAAATTCCCCATAAAATCGCGCCCTTTACTTTGCGAGCAAGCAAAATCCCTGTAATTAACACGCCAATTGCGGCTAAGAGGACTTCTGGTTGGCCTAAGTTTCCAATGCTGACAATGGTAGCAGGGTCCGCCTGAACTAATCCACTGTTTTGTAAACCAATAAAGGCAATAAACAAACCGATACCAGCACCAATAGCACTTTTTAAGCTAGCAGGTACTGCATCAATAATCATTTCCCGAATTCCAGTAAGAGAAAGCAGTATGAAAACGACGCCAGAGATAAAAACAGCACCAAGGGCTGTTTGCCAAGTGTAGCCCATACCAAAGACAACAGAATAAGTGAAATAAGCGTTCAAGCCCATCCCCGGTGCTAAAGCAAAGGGATAGTTGGCTAGGAAGGCCATGAGTAAAGTAGCAAGAATTGCTGAAAAAGCTGTGGCCATCATGACTGCATCAAAGGGCATGCCAGTCTCTGCCAAGATACTGGGGTTCACAAACAGAATATACGCCATGGTCATAAAAGTAGTGATACCGGCTACAATTTCCGTGCGGACAGTAGTCTTGTTCTCCGTTAACTTAAACCGTGTTTCTACCCAGCTTTGTTGCGCAGCCTGGGCCTGCTTTGTAGTACTCATTCCCTTAGTTCCTCCTCAAAGGCAAATGTTTTTTTGTTACTCGGCATTATCTTTCGTCATTAGCCAACCGATTCCTGCTACCATTATAAAAATTGTTCGGTTATTTTCTCGTGGCAGGAATTGCCTGGCGATCAGCAAAGTAATGAGCAAAGCCCCCAAAGTGAGGTAAAAACATGAAAAATAAACAGATTCTTGCTGATCAACTAGTGCAACAAGACCATGTCGGTTACGAACTAGGTAGTTATGCCAAAAAAGTCTTAGCCGTCTCCAATCGACAATTACAGAAAGCCGTTCGTACCAGAGGACTGCGGCTCAATGGCCGCATCGCCCATAGTAAAACTAAGATCTCCCTCGGTGATCGAGTACAAGTGCTTCTTCCCCAGGCCGAGCAAATCAAGATTGCACCAACAGCCCACACACACCTAGTAATTCTCCATGAAGACTCCTGCATCTTAGCGGTGAACAAGCCAGCGGGTCTGCCTAGCTACGATGTGCATGGGGACCATGGTTTAGCCAACCAAGTGGCGGGCTATTTTCTCAGTCAGGGCCTACAGCTTACTCCCCGCCCTCTCCATCGCCTAGACACACCAACATCCGGTGTGCTACTGTTTGCGAAAAATGCAAGGAGCCAAACACTCCTAACGGAGCTGTGGCAAGAAGAACAGGTCCAAAGATTTTATTGGGCCCTTTGTGTGGGGCAAATCACCAAACCCCTTAAGCTTACTATGCCCATTAACAACCAAAAGGCTTATACTAAGGTGGACATACTGAAAAATCATGAGGAATTTACAGAGTTAAAGGTAGAATTAGTTACTGGGCGCACCCACCAAATTCGCCAACATCTCGCCGCAATTAATCACCCCCTTGTAGGTGATCGTCGCTATGGTAAACCAACGGGAAATAATGAAGAAAACACCCGCCTAGCTCTCCATGCCACTAGCGTGTGTTTCCCCCATCCCCAGAGGAATGGACAGGTACTAGAAATTACCTCGCCCATTCCCTACGAAGAATTTCCATTCCTAAACTATTGACCAACAACCTCTTGAAAATCATCTTTGTATTGCAAGAGGAAAAGGTTATGATACAAGCCCTTGTGGGCCAAGAGTTCTTGGTGTGTACCCTGTTCGCGGATCTTGCCTTTGTGGAGAACGATGATTTGATCCGCATCCTGAATTGTAGAAAGGCGGTGCGCCACTACTAAACTCGTACGTCCCGCTAATAAACGCGGAAGGGCATCTTGAATCAAGACTTCTGTCTCCGTATCAATACTAGCGGTGGCCTCATCTAAGATTAAAATAGCCGGGTCATAGGCTAAGGCTCTGGAAAATGCCACCAATTGGCGCTGGCCAGCAGATAGAGTTGCCCCCCGTTCCACCACAGGCTCTTGATATTGGTCAGGCAACAATTCGATGAAATGATGGGCATTCACATAGGTCGCCACCGTCTGCATCCGTTCTTCATCGATTGTAGGATCGTGCAAACTGATGTTTTCTCCAATGGTGCCAGAGAACATGAACACATCCTGCATAACTAAACCAACGTTCTGCCGTAGTTCTTCTTTATCCAAGAGTTTGATGTCCTGACCGTCAATGAGGATCTGGCCCTTTTGAATATCATAAAAGCGCGACAGCAAATTCATGATGGTAGATTTACCTGCACCAGTTGCTCCCACGAATGCTACAGTTTGGCCCGGTTCTACTGTGAAGGAGACATCCCTTAGAACCCACTCTTCGCCCACATAGGCAAACCAGACATTCCTAAATTCGATCCGTCCTTGCACCTCACCCATGGGTCGAGGATTTTCCACTTGGGGGATACCCTGCTCCTCATCGAGAATCAGGAACAGGCGCTCAGCCGAGGCCATAGATGCTTGGAGGATATTATACTTTTCTGTAAGATCATTGATGGGTCGGAAAAACTGCTCTAAATAGTTGATAAAGGCATACAAGACCCCAAATTCAACTGCACCCCGTAGCACTTGGCCACCGCCGGCCCAAATTAGGATAGCCATTGCCAAGGAATAAACCAATTCCATTGCTGGTCTAAAGACCGCGTAAACCTTCAGTTCACGCATACTAGCTTGATAGTGGTCAGAGTTTATCTGATCAAACTCTCGAAACTTCCTCTTCTCTTGCTTAAAGATCTGTACAAGGCGCATCCCTGAAATATTCTCCGCAAACGAAGAGTTAATGCGAGCGAGACGAATACGAGTCTCTCGATAAGCTTGCCTGGCCTTGATTCTAAACACCGCGGTTAGGACCACAATGATAGGTAAGGTAGCTAGAGAAACCCAAGCCAAGCGGGAATTGAGACGAAACATAACAATAACAATCCCCACTACCATAAAGACATCTTTAAATAGATTTACCAAGACTGCAGTATACATCTCATGTAGATTTTGGGTATCGTTAGTGACCCTTGTGACTAGTCGCCCAACAGGATTGCCATCAAAGAAGGCTAAAGAGAGACTTTGTATATGGGTAAATAGTTCTTGGCGAATGTCAAAGACGATTCTCTGTCCAGTATATTGTAACAAATAGACTTGGGCGTAGTTGAGTAAGAAGCCCACGGACAAAACCAAGAACAGCATTCCACCTAGGCGCACGATCCGATCCGTATCCCAGGCCCGCAGCAGTTTGGCTTCTTCCTGAGTAATCTCCAATGACAGTTGATCTGTTGTGCTTTGAAGAAAGTGTTGACCGTCCTCCTTCACTAATTTAAAACGCATTCCGCCAATTCGATCCTGAAGGCGATCCTCACGGATCAATGTTCGCCCCTGAATGACAACCACTGAGGGATGTTCTATCCCTTCATCGATTACAACGTATTCCCTATTGGCGCCCATTATATGATCATCAATGGCAACCTTCACCAAATAAGGTCGGGCCAGGTCCGTTACACTGATTATTAAAAGCAACAGAATGGATAAGCCAATTAGCGCCCAATAGGGCTTAGCATAGCGCAATAAGCGGCGCATGAGCTTACTATCATAGGCTTTACCCAGAGTTTGTTCTTCTTGTAAATGGTCCACGTGTCTCCCCCCTTAGCCTACACTCTCGATTTGTTCTTCTAAGAGTTGCTTATGGTATAACTCCCTGTATAAGCCCTCTTCTTCTACTAATTTGTCATGTGTGCCCCGCTGAGATATTTCTCCGTTTTCCAATACTAGGATCTGATTAGCCCCTTGCAAAGTAGAAATACGGTGTGAAACAATTATTACGGTACGGCCAGGAAAAATCCGCCGAAGGTTTTGTAAAATTGCTTCTTCCGTTTCCGTATCCACTGCAGAAAGGCTATCATCCATGATTAGAATTTGAGGCTCCTTAATAAGAGCACGAGCAATGGCTAGACGCTGCTTTTGCCCGCCAGAAAGGGTGACTCCCCGCTCCCCAATGACTGTATCAAACTGCTCGGGAAACTCCACAATATTGTCATAGACTTGAGCGACCTTGGCATATTCCATTACGGTGGCTAGATCACTACCGGTATCGGCGAAGTCAATGTTTTCCCGAATTGTGGTGGAAAAAAGGAAACTATCTTGAGGCACGTAACCAATATTTTCTCGCAAAACCTGTAGGGGAATTTGATCGATATTTACACCATCAAACTTGATCATGCCTGGTTCCACATTGTATAAACGAACAAGTAGATTAAGTAAGGTAGTCTTACCAGATCCTGTGCGTCCCAAAATTCCCACTACCTGACCTGCAGGAATTTCTGCACTGATTCCCTTGAGAACAGGCGTCTTTGTTCCCGGATAGGCAAACGTAAGATTACTTAGCTCAATTGTGCCTTGTAAAGTATATGTTGCGGCCTCTTGGGGATCTACGATTTCCGAACGTTGATTGAAAATATCTTCAAGGCGATCCATGGAGGCTTTGCCCCGTTGAATCATATTCATCACCCAACCAATAGCCATAACAGGCCAGGTAAGCATACCTAAGTAGCTATTGAAGGCCACAAAATCTCCAATGGTGATGGAACCATCTAGAACTAAAACACCCCCATAGCCAAGAACAATAATAAAGCTTAAGGCAGCTAGATAGGCCACCAAGGGGTGGAAAAGACCCCAAATGCGCACTAACTCCATGTTCTTGTCCACATTTAGTTCGTTAACCTCACGAAAACGTTCAACTTCACTTTTTTCGCGGGCAAAGCCCTTCACAACTCTAATCCCGGAGAGGTTCTCTTGAACTCGATCCGATAAGAGGGCAAAGGCTTCTTGCACTCCGCGAAAGCGACCATGGATCACTCGTCCGAAACCAAAGCTAACTCCTAACATAATCGGGAGAGGCACTAGGGCCACTAATGTAAGCTTCCAGTTGATGGTTTTAGCCATCATGATCACAATCACGGTGGTCAAAAAGAGAGCGTCAATAGAGTTAACCACTCCAGGCCCCAACGCCATGCGTACCGCATGAATATCGTTGGTGGCATGAGCCATGAGATCGCCTGTTTTGTTGTGATTGTAAAACTCAGTGGGTAGAGTCTGCAAGTGCTCAAAAAGCATGTTGCGCAAAGTGTATTCCATTTTACGGGCAGTACCCATGATATTTATTCTCCACAGATAACGAAAACCAGCGATAAAGATGGAAAGACCAATGAAGAGTCCTAAAAGACGTAAAAGATCTCCTTGAGTAAATTCGCCAGTGGCGATCAAGTCAGTAAAGTTGCCCATCAATTTAGGAATTATAAGTTGGGCCGAGTTGACTACAATGAGAGATACAATTCCGTAAAAATAAAAACGCTTGTGTTCTTGAAAGAAATCCTTAAGACGCAAAAACCCTCTGATGATACTCACTCCCATCTAAAAACCAATCCCTATCTATTAAGTATGGACTTTTCTTGCTTAATAATCAAGAGATTAGTCTAGAAAAAGCAAATTCCACCCAGCTCAGTGGATGGAATCCGCACTCGAACTATTCTTATCTTAATTGTACCGGCTTCTTAATCCGTGCCGATTCATAGGCCCCCAAAGCTACAGCCATGGCCTGCAGACCGTCAAAGCCTGTGATGCTAGGCTCTCGATCCTCTTCAATCATCTCGATGAAGTCTTTAATCAAGCCTAAGTCCATGTCTTCAGTAAAAGACTTCTGGGATATCTTGCGTTGTTGATCATTGTAGACCATGAAGTTTTGGGCGAAGGCGTCCAGATCAATTACTCCTTCGGTACCAATGATTTCCAAGGTCACATTACCCCACGTGGGGTAAGTAGCTGGCCTAGACCAACTAGGATCTTGGGTGACAAAGATGCCCCCCTCCATTTCCATGCTGAGCATACCACAATCGTCAATAGATACATCGTAGAGCATGTTATCCGCTTCCGCATAGACCGAAACAAATTCTTTGCCCAAGAACCAGCGAATTAGATCTACCACATGGACAGTGTGATCCATGACTGCTCCCCCACCAGAAAGTTCTGGGTCAACAAACCAACCACCAGGCATCTGCCCATGATTAGTGCCACGAATAGCCAACACCTCGCCGATTACACCCCGTTCAAGCATTTCCTTGACCCTCATCACGGGTGTGTTAAAACGTACCGGAAAAGCGATTTGGAGCTTCACATTAGCCTTCTCACAGGCGTCAATCATGGCCTTGGCATCTTCAATGGTAGTGGCAATGGGTTTTTCACACAAGATATGAACACCGTGACTGGCAGCAAGCTCGGTAAATTCGCGATGACGACTGTTTTCAGAGCATATTATTACGGCATCAACTTGAGTAAGTAGTCGGGATGCCTCAGGGAAATACTTAGTGTTCATCCGCTCAGCGCCTTCTTGACCACGTTCTTGGTCTGGATCAAAGACACCAACTAATTCAACATTAGGCAGTTGCTTGAGGGCATGCCCGTAACTGTAGGCATGCATATGGGCTAAACTCAAAAATCCTACTCTAACCAAGGCGATCCCTCCTATAATGTGATTACTTGACCTAGTCGGGCAGATTTTTCAGCTGCCAAGGCCACCTTTAGGGTGCCTAAGGCATCTTCCACTGTCACTAGTGGTGCACGATCCTCCCGAATGGCCCCAATCATGTCTTCTAACTCTAACAAATAAGGACTTCTAGCCGCTGGATTCTCTGGTACAGTAACCCCTCCCCCTGCCCGTGCTTCGGCAAGAGTGGTCTTAACAATGGGGTCTGTTTCGCGACTATCATACTTGATGAGACCATCTTTACCAGCGATTTCCACTGTAGTATAGAAATCTCCCGCGAAATTAGTCCAGCTACCTTCCACGTGAGCGATAACTCCATTTTTGAAGCGAAGCACAATCATGGCCCACTCTAGGTGGGCGGTGGTGCGACCGTGTGTTGTTTTAGCATAGACTCGTTCCACATCACCAAATAGCCAACGGAGGTAATCAATGTCATGGATAATTAGATCAAGAATTACGCCACCACTTAGATCGAAATCCGCGTACCAGTCATGCCAACCTTGGGGAAACTGACTACCTCCCCTAAAGGTTCGGGCTACTGCTGCTTGTCCGATTTCGCCTTGTAAGACACTCTCTCGAATCCCAGTATAAGCCGGAGTGAAACGCACCACATGACCTACACCAATTTTTTTGTCGTAATCTTTGGCAAGTTCCAATATACGTTGTCCTTCTTCGAGATTACGTGCTAAAGGTTTTTCGATGAAAATGTGCTTGTTGCCAACAATAGCTTGGGCAAGGACTGTTTCGTGTAAATAGGTGGGAACACAAATATCCACCAGATCTACCGAACTTGAGCGTAATAGTTCTTCAATATTACTAACCACATCTACTCCAAAATCGCGTTGGGCCTGGGCCCGCCGATCCGGATCCGGATCTGCCACAACCACTAGTTCTACATCGTTGAGTTCTTGAAACGCTTGGCTATGGACTTGACCCATGGTTCCGTAACCGACTACTCCTACTCGGATCAAAAAAGATCACCTCACCTTTACAATGGTTACCCTAACTAATTCGGGAACTGATGGAAAATCCCTGCCACGTTTAGGCACTGTGCGTCTCGCGCACTCCCCCGCGTCCAACCCTTTCTTCTAACAGGGTTACTCCATAGTACAGAATAACCGAAATGACCGACAGTAATAGTACGCTAGCCATTACTAAGGACATATTAAACACCTGACCGCCGTAAACAATGAGGTAGCCTAAGCCAGCCTTGGAGGCGAGAAACTCACCAACAATAGTGCCAACTAAGGACAAGCCTACATTGACTTTTAGAGCCGCGATCATTGTGGGGACGCTAGCAGGAATAATCACCTTACGCAAGACTTGCCCCTTGGTGGCTCCAAAGGTGCGCACTAGTTTCACTTTATTGGGATCCACTTCTTGAAACCCCGTATGCATCATCATGATGGTCACAATAATGGAAATGGAGATGGCCATGGCAATGACCGCGGTGATGGTGGTGCCTAGCCAAACTACAAAGATGGGCCCCAAGGCAACTTTAGGCACACTGTTTAGGACCACAATGTAGGGGTCCATCACTCGAGCAAAAAACTCTGACCACCATAACAAGATGGCTAAAATGATCCCGGCAAAGGTGCCCACAGAAAAACCTAGTACAGTTTCTCCCACTGTCCAGCCCAAGTGTTTCCACAGCCCCCCTTGGGTGGCCAACCGTATAGTGGCATTCCACACCTTGCTTGGTTGAGAAAAAATAAATGCGTTAATCCAACCATACCGTGCGGCTACTTCCCACAGGATGAAAAAGCCAACCAAGAGTAAGAGCTGGCTGATGCGCACCAAGAAAGCTTTCTGCCGTAAGTGACGTAGATATCGTTCATGTTCGGGAGAGAAATTATTTTTAGGCATCTGCATTCAACTCCTTCCAAATTGCAGTGAAATACTCTCTGAATTGTGGTGCTTCCCTCGTCTGTAGGGGAGTCAATCCTTCATCACACATTTTAATCTTATGAATACTGCGAATAGTACCAGGACGTGGAGTCATAACCACCACTCGATTTGCCATGCTCACTGCCTCAGGAATATCATGGGTAACCATGATAACGGTCTTCTTGCGTTCCCGGAGAATCCTTACTACTTCCTCCCCCACTGAGAGACGGTTCTGATAATCCAGGGCAGAGAAGGGTTCATCTAGGAGTAGAACATCAGGTCTTGTGGCCAAGGTTCGAATCAGAGCTACCCGTTGCCGCATACCACCACTTAGTTGCGGTGGATAGTAATGTTCAAAACCACCGAGTCCGTAAACCTTGAGCATCTCCCGAACTTCAGCAATTGCTTCAGGTGTTTTTTCTCGGCGGATCTCTAGACCAAGCAAGGCGTTATCTAAGATGGTTCGCCACTCAAAGAGGTAGTCTTGTTGGAGCATGTACCCTACCCTTTTGCTGGTGCCAGTCACCGCCATGCCGTCAATTAGTACTTCCCCTGTGGTTGGCTTGAGGAGGCCACTAATTAGGGAAAGTAAGGTGCTTTTGCCACAACCACTTTGGCCCACAATGCTGACAAATTCTTCATCCTTGATAGTAAGGTTGACTTCTGTTAAAGCAGCTACTTCGCCAGTTACCGTATGATACTTTAAGCCGACGTTTCTAAACTCCACCTGTGCCACGTTCTTTCCCTCCTGGTAAAAGGAAACCCCGTTGCCGGGGTCCCTTACTTAAGTTCCTCAAGCACTTTTTCGGCGATTGCAGTATCCATTAACACTGAAAAGGGTACTACCTGCTCAAGCTCTCCTGCTTCCAACATGATTTCTTGGAGATGTAGAAAGTGATCCTCTGAGATAACTGGTGTGGGTGGCCAGGCGTCGATGGATTGGTACAATCCCATGCTCTTGGCTAGAATATCTAGATCAATAAGTGGGAAAAAGGGAGCAATTACTTCCGCAACTTCTTCAGCACTATGGCTATACACCCAGAGTTGCCCTTGGTGGATGGCCCGTGTGAAGCGAAGGAATAGATCGGGGCTTTTCTCTAAGACGCTCTTTCGGGCATGATAGACTGTGTAGGTTAATGGTCCCGCTTCGGCCCCAATAGAGGCTACGATCTTACCCCGACCTCTTGCTTCAATTTCACTTAGGGCTGGTTCGAATTGAGCGATGTAGTCACCAAGTCCCGCTTCGAAGGCACCTACTGCGGCCTCAAAAGCTAAACCAGTGATAATCTCCACGTCTTCAAAGGGACGAATTCCATGCTGCTTTAGGACCCACTCTAGGCACATTTGAGGTACTCCACCAATTCGAGCCCCTACAATGGTTTTACCCCGGACGTTATCCCAAGAAAAATCTTCATCAGGATCGCGACTTAAGAAAAACGAGCCATCCCTTTCGGTGAGCTGGGCAAAACCTACTAGATGGTCTTCTGCCCCTTGCTGGTAAATGTACACGGTTGCTTCAGGGCCGAAAAAGCCCACGTCCACCGCTCCCGAGATTAAGGCGGCCGCTCCTTTGTCAGCCCCCCACGCGGTACTTAAATCCACCTTCAAACCCTGTTCTTCAAAAAAGCCTTTAGCAATGGCTACATACTGCGGGGCATAAAAGACAGAACGTACAACTTCTGACAAACGCACCACTTCAAGGTTCTGGGCTGAGGCGGTGGCCCCCAGCAAAACAGCCACGATACCTACAGCCAAAATCAAAACAAGCCAAGCCTTTTTAGACAAACAGACTCCCCCCTTCAATCCTTAAGAACTTTCTGTTGCTACTTCGCAACTGGTTCCTAGTATAGTATTCTGTTCCTAGCGAGGTGTGAGTGAATGGACAGCAAAAAACCGCCCATTGCAGTAGGGCGGTCTTTATGATCAAGTAAATTTACGAATCAGGGAGCCGGCTTCGCCGTAAAGCCAATAGTGATGACGGCCTTGTCGGCGATTTGATGGCCCGGTGTAAAAGAATACC
>DGYW01000065.1:142517-143480 GCA_002396805.1 Firmicutes bacterium UBA4996
ATCGGTGACGGTATGCTTAGGGGCAACATTTGGATAATCCAAAAACTCTATAATGATATTTACTGCCACTAAACCTTTTCCATCATCAGGGCCACCATCAACGAGTATGAGACCAGATATTGCGTAAGTAGACTCAATATCCGGTATTCCGTAGAAATTAATATTCGTAGCGAAACGATCAATGTGATGGCTTTCTGGTGTGAATACCCATCCTTGTTTAGATATTGTAGCAGTGTACGTACCAGTCAAATCTGCTATGGAGAAAAACCCATTAGAATCCGAAGTAATGGTACGTATTACGCCCTCTTGCGCATCTGTGAGTAAAATAATGGCATCTTCCACTGGCTCTTTTTTATTATCCACTACGCGACCACTGATTTGGTACGTTTTTGACACCTCAGCGGTGGCTTTAAAGTTGATTTCTTGTTTATCTTGTACTACACGTATCGGGTCACTAGGAGAAAAGCGAAACCCCGTCTTATATGCCTGTACTTCGTCGCCCTTCTTAGCGGCACTATAGTGCCACTTACCATCTGATACTGTTGTAGTTGCCAGACCAGAAGCAACAATGATTTCTACACCACCAACCGGCTTACCATCGTCATCTAAAACTATTCCCGAAATCGACAGATTACGTTCACTGATTCCCTTAACGCTGAGACATCCGGCTAGAATTACAGAAAAAAGCAAAAGTGAGATTAACAGTACGTTCCGTTTCATTCTCATACGCCTGCACCCCTAGTCAATTTTTGGTTATCCTCGTTCAAAGGCTAATCGGTAATCGAGGTTGAGGTTACATATTCAAACCTCCAATCAGCCTCTTGTTGCTTTTTAACCACTGCGCTATCGACCTTATCTAAAAACCCGTATCGCGGAACCACTTTTTTCTTTTTTTGTTCACCTAGGTCCCTCCGGAGAATGACTGCTGGCCACATATGCTTTTTCCCAACATAACAGGTGTGT
>DGYW01000033.1:0-1456 GCA_002396805.1 Firmicutes bacterium UBA4996
CCACCACCAATAACGATTTTCTCCACATCCAACAACGACGCCATGTTCGCTAGCAAAATCCCCAACAAGGTGGTGGTCCTGTCCACTAATTGCCTGGCATAGATGTCACCTTGCAGAGCTTCCTCAAAAACTTGTTGTGCAGTTAGTTGGGTCAAGTCATTACCCACACGTGCTCGTAGACTGCTTTTAATGCTAGGATCCTGTAATTCCTTGCGGGCTTGTGTAGCTACGCCCGTGCCAGATGCTAAGGACTCTAAAGGACCAAAACCTTGATGCTGCTCAATTGGTCCTAAACTGCCCAAGAGCCAATAACCCACTTCTCCCGAGGCACTATGGGACCCTTGATACACATGCCCGTTGATTACAATTCCCACACCGATACCAGTGCCTATGGTTATAGCTATGCCATTCTTGACACCCTGTAGATCGCCTCGCCAAACTTCTCCCCGAGCAAAACAGTTAGCATCATTGTCCGCGAACAAGGGCACCCCAAATTCGTCCGTAAGGACTCGACCAATATCTACGTTTTCCCACCCAATTCCTGGAGCCAAACGCACCCGTTGTCCTAGGGGATCCGTTACACCAGGAATCCCTAAGCCGATGCCCTTGAAGCTATCGCTAGGTAAATCCACTTCTCCTTGCAACTCAGAGACTAAACTGGTCAATCGACCTATAGAGTCAGCTTGTGCACCATTATCTTTAGACGGAATGGTTTTGCGCGCGAGGATATTGCCTGCCAAATCCACTACCGCCCCCGCCATTTTCGTTCCCCCAACATCTACACCAATTAGGTAGCCAACCCGAGAATTAAACTGCAGTAGCCGAGCTGGTCGGCCTCCTGTGGATTCTGCAACTCCAATTTCTTCAACCCATCCCTCTTCTAGAAGCGAAGCTATAATAGCCGAGACAGCAGGATTACTTAGCTTAGTTAACTTAGCTAATTCGACCCTAGAAATTGGTCCATGGCTCTTAATCAAGTCAAGAATGAGGGAAGTGTTCAGTTGTTGCATCAATTGCGGACTACCTTTTTGAATACTCGCCACTGCAACCACCTAGACTTTCTTAGTTAAATTAAATAAGTTACACCTAAATAATACTCCGCTTTTAACCAAAGTCCTTCTTTTCGGTAATGTTTTTTACAAAAGTTTTTTTATAGAAGGACGCCAATCAAATGCGCAATACACCACGGGTACACCTATGATGATTATACTCAACCACCTAACTTTCCCGAGCTAGTCTTTGCTATGGCCACAGTGACGGTAAAATTATACTAAAAAAGCTGGTAGCGAACCACCAGCTTTTTTGTCTCCTTATCCTATTTCTTCACTAGGGCTAAATCTACCGGAACGTATTCCGGTATTGCTTCACCCTTGAGATGCTTGAGCGCGGCTTCTACGGCAATCTTACCCATTTCCCGAGGTTTCTGCGCCACAGTGGCAGCCATTCTTCCCTCTTC
>DGYW01000033.1:1701-3149 GCA_002396805.1 Firmicutes bacterium UBA4996
ATTGCGGTCAATGCTCCCAAAGCCATTTCATCATTATGTGCAAAGATGGCATCTATTTCGGGTTGGGCCTGTAGAATATTTTCCATAACAGACATCCCCCGAGCACGATCGAAGCCAGCCTCTTGCTTCGCCACTACCTTGATATCTCCATACGAAGCAATGGCAGCATTGAAGCCCGTTCCCCTATCTCTAGCGGCAGATGTGCCAGGAATTCCTTCCAACTCTACAACTTTCCCCTTGCCACCTAAGAGCTCAATAATGAATTCCCCTGCCATCTTGCCGCCAGCCACGTTGTCAGAGGCTACGTGGGAGACAACTATACCACCATCCGCTCCTCGGTCAACGGTGATTACCGGTACTCCCCCTTGATTAGCAGCCCGAATTGCAGGTACAACAGCAGAAGAATCTACCGGGTTGATGACAAGAATATTGACGCCTCGACTAATTAAATCTTCCACACTCGAGAGCTGGCGATTAGCATCATTCTGGGCATCAGTGGCAATTATGGTCAACCCTAATTGGGCAGCTGCTTCTTCTGCGCCTTCCTTGAGGTCAACAAAAAACGGGTTATTCAAGGTTGAAACAGAAAGACCCACCACATAAGATTGAGCGTTCGCACTTACTACGCCAAGCACCAAGACAAGCAACACTACTAAAGCCGTCCTCTTCATTGCTTCATCCTCCTATCGTGATTTTCTCATGCTGACCTAAACCTCACTCCTTTAGATAACCACTCCCTTCTGTGTAGAACCGGTGGTATAAAGTAATCGATCTAAAAGCACTGCCGTAAGAATCACGATCCCCTTCGCCACATCTTGATAAAAAGGGGAGACATTTAAGAGGTTAAGTCCGTTAGACAACACTCCAATAATAAATGCACCGATAATAGTCCCGCCAATATGTCCTTGCCCACCTGAGAGACTAGTTCCACCGAGAATTACAGCGGCAATAGCATCTAATTCATAGCCTGCTCCCGCTGTTGGTTGTGCAGAAATAAGGCGAGATGTTAGTACCACTCCAGTTAATCCAGCCATTAGGCCAGACAAGGTGTAGATTCCCGTCTTGACTCTTTCCACATTGATCCCACTCAAACGGCAAGCTTCTTCATTACCACCGATAGCGTAGACCAAGCGTCCAAACCGATGGTTTTTCAAAATAATGTACATGATTAAATAAAGTAGCGCCATAATCAGTACTGGAATAGGAATGCCTCTTACAAATCCCCCCCCAATTAACTCGTAAATCTCATTGTTAACCAAAATAGGACGACCACCCGTGTACACCAAGGTTAAACCCCGAGCTAAGGCCATCGTAGCTAAGGTTACAATGAATGGTGGTAGTTTGGGGAAGGCTACCAACATGCCGTTGGCCGCACCCAAAACCGCACCCATCACTAGACCAATAAAAACAGCCACAAACCAGCTACCTGTGCTGGCTAACGAACCAGC
>DGYW01000033.1:3351-6409 GCA_002396805.1 Firmicutes bacterium UBA4996
CTTAAAATAACCACAGTCATCCCCGCGGCCACAATTCCATTGATCGTCACCTGTCTAGTTATGACCATGAAGTTTGACAAAGTGAGAAAGCGATCACTTAAAAATGAAATCAAGGTAATAATAACCAGCAGAATAATCAGCATGCCGTATCTTCTCAGTACATCAAGCAGAAACCGTTTTTTCATCTTGCTTGCCTCCCGTTGCGAAATACATGACGTGTTCTTGAGTGGCCTGGTTAGAGTCTAAAGTAGCCCTGATCTGTCCATCGTACATGACGATCAAGCGATCACTCATCCCAAGAAGTTCCGGAAGATCGGAGGAAATTAACAACACTGCTTTCCCCTGCCTGGTTAGTTCGTTGATGATTTCGTAGATATCAGCCTTAGCACCCACATCAATACCACGAGTTGGTTCGCTCATAATAATTACATCAGGAGCAGTGTTGAGCCATTTGGCCAGGACCACCTTTTGTTGATTACCTCCGCTGAGATGTTCCATCTTTTGGGTAGCTGTAGGAGTTCTAATGCCCAATTCACGAATATATCTTTGGGCAATCTCAAGCTCGTGAGAATACTGCATGAATCCCATCGAGTTTGTATGCCTATCTAGAGAAGCTAGACTTATGTTTTCCAGAACCGATTGAGATAGAACTAGACCTTCCTCTTTTCTATCTTCGGTAATCCATCCTAACGAATGTTGGATGGCCTCTTGCGGACTCCGAATGCGGATGGGTTTTCCGTGCATTAGAACAGTGCCCTGAGTCACAGGTAAAAGTCCAAAAAGTGCACGCGGCAAGCTCTCTTGACCGGCACCCATCAAACCCGCAACCCCCAGGACCTCCCCGTTATAGATTTCAAAGGAAATCCTATGGAGCAGGCCTGGTACCTCCAGATCCTTTACTTCTAACGCCGCCTCAGGTTGTACATTGGATTCTTTATTAAACATCCGCTCCAAAGGGCGACCTACCATCAAGCTAATCATCTCGTTTTTGTCCAGATTTGAGCCAGCTAGGGTGCCTACAACTTTACCATCACGCAATACGGTACACCGATCGGCAATCTCTAAGACTTCGTCGAGATGGTGGGAGATATAGATGATTCCCACCCCCTGATCACGCAGTCCCCCGATAATCTCAAATAACCGTTCTATCTCCCGCTCGTTTAGGGCAGCAGTTGGTTCGTCCATGATCAATACTTGCGGTGCAAAGGACAACGCTTTCCCGATTTCCACCAATTGCATTTCCGCAACCGTCAGATCGCTTACAAGACTAGTGGGGGAGACTGGCCCAAGTGTTTGCAACACTGCTTGTGCTGACTGCAATAACTCTTTTTTAGACACAAAACCCCCTCTGCCAATTGGTAGTCTACCTAAAAAGATATTCTCAGCCACTGTCAGATGGGGGACCAGATTAAATTCTTGATGAACTATTGCAATACCTTGAGTACTAGCATGTTGAGGATTCAGCAACTCAACTTCTCGATTGTTTAAGAGGATCTTACCACTATCGGCCCGGTGAACTCCGCCTAAGATCTTGATTAACGTAGATTTGCCCGCGCCATTTTCACCAACGAGGGCGTGAACCTCTCCGGCATCCAACTCAAAATTCACATCCTGCAAAGCCTGAACACCAGGAAACGCTTTGGAGACTCCCTGCATGACCAGGAACATTGTCACTTACCTCCTTGTCGTTCAAAAGACAACACCCGAGCGTAGTATTACATTCGCATAGGGAGTAAACTCACCTGTACGGATTACAGCCTTAGCACGGGGTAGCAGTGTTTTAAGTTCTTTGTGCTCGATGTAGGTAATGTGTTCTGTAGGTAGCAGCTCTTGTAGTTCTTGTAGATATGATGGGTTTTTCGTAAGTTCTTTCGCCAAAATTGCCTCTTCTATAGCCAATTCGTGCAAGATTACCCGCACAACGGTTAGTAGATCCGGAGTTCCTGCAGTAACCGCCAGATCAATACGCTTCACCTCATGGGGAATAGGTAAACCAGCATCACCAACACAAATCATGTCCCCGTGCCCCATTTGGGCTATAACTGACGCTATCTCCCAGTTTAACACACCTCGTTTTTTCAAGAGACGACCTCCTAAAAATGGCAGTATTTGTTGGCTCTACGTTTGGTTATTGTTTATTATTTCCACAAAGACTAGTGGTTTCCTGCATTCGCAATTCAAACGCCAAAGTGCGTAGAGTAGTACAACAATGGGGAGAATAAGAACATCATGCTTAAGGAGGAATGAGCGTGCCCCACACCAAAGATTTTCTCGGTCGCAAGGGCTATAAAGAGCCGGAACGGAAGGAAGAAGGACATAGACCCAAAGGGGTTCCCCGCAAACGAGAGGCCCAGAGCCAAGACGTTCAGATGCAGACACTACCTCACCCAGACAACCGTCCGGATACTAGAAGCGGAGTAGAAACGAGACCTAAACACTAGACATAAACAGTTCGAAATCTACCATGTGAAGGCCTTCCTGGTCTAGAAATAGTACTTCATCAAAGACTTCTCTAATGAACTTCCGATCGTGGGATACAGCGATGATGCAGCCAGTAAACTTCTGTAAGGCCTCGCGAATTTCTGGACCAGACAAGGGCGATAAATTTCTGGTGGGTTCGTCTAAGACCAAGACCTCTGCTTGGTCTAGGATCATCTTGGAAAAGTAGAGCTTGGCCCGTTGCCCACCAGATAAATCCCCTACTGGGCGAAACATCTCTTCTTTAGTGAAGTTCATACTCCCCAGATAGGTTCTTACCATGGTTAGTTCGTCCACTCTTCCCGTTTGACTTAAGAACTCAACGGCATTTAGCTCCGGATTCATCATCTCCGTATAATCCTGGGGCATGTAACCATGGGCAATCCCATTATGCTCAAGCTCCTTTAGGATCTGCCGTAAGAGGGTTGTTTTCCCGGCACCATTGGCCCCCATAATGCAAATTTTTCTAGGCCCATGGATGGTCAGTTGTAGGTTACGACTGAGCACATGCCCCCCCGCTACCAAAGTATCCAGATGAAAATCTAAGATCCGCTTACCCCTTGGAATAGAAATGGATTCA
>DGYW01000033.1:6716-7813 GCA_002396805.1 Firmicutes bacterium UBA4996
GCCTGTCGTGACACAGTTTGTAACTCATGCTGAACCCGTTGGTAGATTTGACGATAACGCTCCATTTTCGCATCGTATTCTTCTTTTTCTTTCTTGGCCACCTGCGTTTGTTTAAGAATCTGCTCGGCCCTATTCTTAACATACTCCCCATAAGGTAAGCTGGCGATGGTGTATTGCGGTTTGCTTTTTCTCCTGAGCTGTTCAAGATGAATAATGGTGTTGGCGCATCTCTCTAGAAGCAGTTCGTCATGGGAGACAAACATGACTGGGATTTTTGAAGTGATAATGAAGTTCTCCAACCACTTCATGGACTCTAAGTCCAGATCATTACTAGGCTCGTCAAGTAAGAGGATTGTGGGCCGTTGGAGCATCTCACAAAGAAGCAGAAATTTTATTTTCTCTCCTCCGGACAACTGACGTACTGTAATGTCTTGGGAAATACGATTTTCCAGAAAACCCATCTGTCGCATCAGATCGTAATACTGATTGTAATCGAACTGCGCCCAATCCACTTTCTGCTGAAAGTAATGGTCTGTTGTTTGGCCTAGAACATCTCCCCCTATGATCTGGGGCAAATAACCGATAATTTCGCCAGACTTAGAGATCTGCCCCTTGATCTCCATATAGCTTTGAACCAATTTTGGGTCGGTAATTACCTTCAACAGCGTAGATTTCCCGTTTCCCTCTTCGCCTATGAGAGCGACTTTCATACCCTCTTGAAGAGAGAAGTTAAAGTCATCTAAGAGCATCCGTAAGTCTTTAGAAAAATAAAGGGAAAGGTTTTTGATTACTAGCACACGACTACCTCCTTAGCTGGCTGCCAGGAGATGAGTAAACAAAAAATCTGCTCGGTTGAGCAGATCAATAAGCATTTATGACCACGTAAAAAGAACCAACTACGTGTTCAAAAAAGCAAGTATCCGTCTACTCAATATGGCAACCAAAAAACTGACCCAGTAGACAAGACGACCTTGTATCTGAGGGTCCATTCTTTAGTATAAAAATCATCACCATATTGATTAGTTGAACATTGCTTTCCTCCCAAATTTTCTCCAAAGTCTTCACTTCATAATTATTATATCACCGACAACAATTCT
>DGYW01000033.1:8064-13211 GCA_002396805.1 Firmicutes bacterium UBA4996
AAAGTAGAAAGAACTCAAGAAAGCATCTTGAGTTCTTTTTACACATGATTATTTGGCAACAGGTGCAGTTTAAATCCCCTAAACGCACCTCCGCTATAAGGCTTATTTGGACACTGTCAAGATGATTTTGCCTACGTAGTCACCTTCACGTTGACTGGAGATCTCATCGGTACTAGCAAAACCGAATACCTGGAAGGCATAGATACCGTTGGTCGTTACGCCATTATACTCCCGAGCCACATCGGCAGCCCATTCTTCTGTTGGCCAGAAATCTCGTCCCACAAGTTGCTGTAGTACGTCAAAGATAATCTGTTCCACTTCACGGCCATTCTCTTTGCGAGGGGCTTTGCCCGCTTCACCAAAATAACCAATCTCCTGGTAAGGCCTAATTTGTTTGGGGAAGTTGACAAATAGATAGGGCTTAGGAAGATCCTCCACCCCTCTTGAGGTCCAGGCCCAGTATCTAGTGAGCATCCTGTCACCCATAGCGTGGGTTAAGGATTGACCAGCAAAAGTGAGAATAACATTGGTATTGGTTTCTAAAACAAAACAGTTACTATCAGCGATCTTCCCATAACCGGCTTGACCGCTGTAGTGCCTAAAATCCATACCGGGTACACCTTCCGTCCAAGCAAACCACCAACCATCTCGCTCAACAGTCACCCGTTGAGCTATGACACTGGCATAAGGTCCAATTTCAGCAATGGCGGGGACTTCAACACTTAACCCTTCATAGGGGTTTCCTTCAGCGGCGAACACACCCGCTGCTAACACAAATACGAGACACATGGTCAAGATCAGTTTTTTCATCTGTAAGCCTCCTGGTAAAGGGGGGCTAACGCCCCCCTTTTAGTTTGATTTATGCTTTTCTAAACCTATTTGGATACAGTAACGATAATCTTACCTGTATAGTTCGTGGCAAACTGTTGGCTAATCTTTTGAATCCAAATGGCGCCATCAAGACCGTACAGTATTTCGCCCTGTTGGTAGGGGTGCGCAAACGATGTTGGGAGTGCGTCAAGATCCCAGTTAGAGGATGCCCAAGCTAGAGGATATTCGGGTAACCCTTGCTTAGCAACTGCGAATAGTGTAGGAGAAGCGAGCCAGCCAGTATTATCGAAGCTGACAGCCACATTAACGTCTGTGTTAGTCTCGACGTAGAAGGAACCCCAGCCATTATTGTTGGTGACAAAGTCATCGGAGCTGATACCAAAGACTCCAGCTGCCCGGTGGTAGAACTCGTTAACTGTTCCGCCATGGTCAAATCCGTTAGCGGTGTAGATACCTACTTTTCCAACAAGTGTACCAAAGTCCACTGGACCACCTTCACGCAAACTAGCGTAGGGCCCAATGTTGGCTTTTACTGGAATTTCTGCTCCTAACTTAGCTCCGTCTTTGAGTGAGCCTTCAGCGGCAAATGCCAAGGTACCTAATGCCAATACCAGTACAACTACTAAACTGATGCTTATTAACTTTCTCATGAATTGTTTCCTCCTTAGGATGTTTAGTTGAGATGAACAAACAAAATAGGGTAGCTGAATTAATATTACGCTATGTTTTTTACCACCTCCTCAGGTGCGAAACCCGTCGGAAAAGTTGTCCAAGGTTTCTAAACTTAGCTTATTCTTCCAGTCGGGAAGTTATACCATCTTGAAAGAAATTGCTGCACCAATTACTACCTCCAGAACTCACACATCTATTTCTATGGTGAGTCTTCCCAATTAGTGACAATAACTTGCTGTGTTTCTGTTAAGATTTTCAAACCATCGTGTACAATCTCTATCTCCACCGTATATACACCCGGCTTGAGTTGAGAGGTCAAGGCTCCTACGTGTTGAATTTGGAGCGGTAAGATACTAGTCATCTCCTCTGGAAACTCGAAGACTACCCGCCCAACAAACTCACCTTCCTCGTTCGAGATAATGGCACTGATCTGGGGCAAAAACGCCACATTCCCGTTGTTTAACAAGTCTACTGATAGATAGGTTCCTTTCTCGGCAATGGTCTGTGCACTAACACTGCGAATTTGCATTGCCTGTCGATGCTCTGTTCCCACGAGAGCATTAATTGGTACAACTATTGTACTCAAAAGATCGTTGGAGTCTGAATCAAAAGCCTTGAAAACAACGTTTCCGTGATAGCTACCATCTGTGGCGTCTCGCGGGACTACAATTGTCATCGCTAAGCGGGTCCGCAATCTCGCTGGAAGGGTAAATTCCTGTTGGCTACGAAGCTCAATCCACTCCACTAGAGATTGATCGTAGTCAGGCATGACCTCTCCTAGAGCTAACTCCACACGTAAGGAATTCGCCGCCATACTTTCAAACTGGAAGATTTGACTTTTGCGCTCTCCGGGCCTCAAGTGATGTTCTACGATAGTCGGATCTACGGCTAAGACGCTAAATTCATCAAACCCTGGAAACACATAATCTCCAGGATTTACTACCAATGTCTCGTTACGCAAGATTTGACCACTCTCATCGTATCTGAAAAACACCTGCATCCAGTACTCACCAGGGATCATAGGGCGAGTGATATTTCCTAAGAACTCCACTTCAGCACCTGGATAGACCTTTGTTATGTCGGTACCTACAGAAGACCCCGCTGGAGTCCTCAGTGTTACTCGTTCTACCAGGCGTCGTTCTGGATCCCGAATGGTTACCTCACCTGAAACAGGAAAGTCTAGGACAGAAGTGTTCTTGATTCTGGCAACGATTTGTGGTGCCCCTTGATGATCTGGAACTACTTCCAACAAGGTCATTTCGGCTGAAGGACGAATTCCAGCTTTTTCGACACGAATGTTTAGGCGAACCGCGTACCGAATTTGAAAACCTATTCCAGATGTGAGCTCAGGTGGCCGAGGCTCTACCATAACAATTACTGTATGTGATCCGCTTGCCGAAAATGGAACGCGCACTGTACCTGTTACCTTCGATTCTGTATCAGGAAGCACCCGAACCACATTGCTATCTAGCGTTACCCAACTGGTTGCGGAGAAGGCTGGAATAGTTGGTAACCGATAGATTAGTCCTCCGCTTAACTGCTGTACTGGCTCGTACAATGTCAAATCGACTAACTCCTCATCTAGACCGGGCGTAAGATTAATCTCAAACTCCCGTTGCTCCCCGGGCCGAACGCTCATTTCAATCACTAGCGGTCGAACACCAGCTCCTAGAGCTAACCCATTAGTAAGCAATAAAAGCATCATTACTGCTAAGATGAATAGACTTAGTTTAGCGCGTTGCAAAGACAACGGTTTTCCCCCCCATAATTTATTCATTTTCAAACACATCAATCCGAATTTTCCCTTGATAACTTCCCGCTGGATGCTCCCAACCTACTTTGGCCTGAATCGTCAAGTCTAGTTCCGCACCGCTTCCGAACATTGTGCCTAGAACTGGTGGCATATCGTTAAGTGCTACTAGTTGGTCTTGAACAACGAATAATTCTATTGGCTCCACCATCAAGTTCTGATCGTCCTGGTAGAATAATCCGGCCGAAGTCAGTTTTAGAACCCAATCCCCATGGTTTGCACAAACGGTAACCTTAATAGAGTCCGTCACCTTATACAGCCCTGGGCCAGAACTGACATCGAGAGACACCTCTGTCGGTTCAACATTTACTTCAGTGCAACGACCCACAACTATGGTCAGGGGTATGTCATCCCCATGTTTGGAATAAAGTCGCCCACTGTAAGTGCCTGCCCGAACCGGAAACGTATACTGTACTCCAAGTTCAATCTCAGCAAATTCATTTGTAGAAGCTAACAATTGATTTTGGGAGTAAGCGAAATCCCAAGTCTGCCAAGCCGAATCATAAGGTGTTCGAACAACTACTAGCTCACGAGGAAATTCATTGCCCTGATCGTCCACCAAAGAGGACAGGCCATAGTTAAGAGGTTCAAGGCTTTCAGCGTCTCTAACTAGATGGACGGTTATTACTTCAATAGGCCGAGAATCATCCGGATAACCATCAAGAACCCAGCGTAACATGTCACCGTCAACTGAATACAGAGTGTTCCCCGCGTAAACGAACCCGTCCACAAAAAACACAATTAACAGCACAAATACTAACCAACCACAAACCCTCAATCCTTTAACCACTATCAACCCCCCCAATACGCTCCATCAAAGATAGTATTACCTAAATTTCCAAATATATGCATATGAAAAGAGCCCATCCAATTTTCCGGAGTGGCTCTTTATAACCTAAAACTTCACCCTAACCCCCGCTGTAATCCGGCTTCCACTGTGCTCGTCCCAGGACCACGATAGCCTTGCCCCTAGCGGTTTACTCGGAAATAATGACACGCCCAAGCTGTGTCTAACGCTCTTAGAAGCATTTTGGACTTGATAGGAAACGCTACATTCCCCCAAAATGTAAGTCAATGCCGCGCTCCAATTTAAGGAAACGCTAATTTTTTTGCCTTCAAGACTGATTTGAACGGGCAGAACGACAGCCGCGGCCTGGAGATTTTCGGCTAAATAGAGTTCATCCCGTAGCCCTAGATATAAAGTAGCCCCGTGATCCGAAGCATTGCCCACCTCTGCCACAAAACTGAATTCGTTGTTTAGCCCTCCCTCAACACCCACTGTATAGATTAGATCTGGCTGGTTTTGAAACAGGCCATACACCCGATGCTTTTCCTTTATGGGTAACGTCCCGTCCACCGACCAACCCCACTGGCCCTGAGTATAACCGATATCCAATCCCAGTTCGGCCCAGCGCTTTTCAACTACCTCTTCCACAAACTGCTGTATGCCCACAACGGATCCTGTGGATATAAATGGTACGTCTTTGGGAATCAGTTCATCTGGAATCAGGGTGCCTGCGAGATAAACAGCAAAGTATTGATACTCTGCATTTTTGCCTGCGTCAACTTGCCTAGAAACTACCGCTATAGGCCACTCAGAGATAGCTGCAACCCACGTAGTTGTGTGCGTATGAGCTACTGTTCCCTCAAGTGTCTCATAGGAAATGGTGACTTCAGACTCAATCAACTCCCGGTCCCAATCAACACTCTTCGGGAGAATCTGTATCTCGAAACCCTCCGCCTTAGGTTGATTAGCAGATGCCAGCAATCTGGTGCTAGAAACATTCATAGTCAAAGGCCTGCCAATGATTGTAATCAGCCAAGACTCGTTAGT
>DGYW01000069.1:0-132 GCA_002396805.1 Firmicutes bacterium UBA4996
GCACCAATGGAAAAGTACATAGCCTCATCATCAGTATTTTGCACTCCATAGGTAACCTGCAAACTAGTGCCCTCTAGCTTGTAACTTACAGTAAGCTCAAACTCGAAAGGATACTTCGCTAAAGTTTCTTCA
>DGYW01000069.1:416-579 GCA_002396805.1 Firmicutes bacterium UBA4996
CATGTTGGGTCATAAAGTAAGTTCGATCCTTGATACGGTAGGTATTGTCCTTTAATCTTCCCACAATGGGAAACAAGATAGGAGCATGACGTCCCCAAAACTTGGGATCAGCCTGCCAGATATACTCAGTACCATCTTCTTTGAGCATAAAACTAGTTAGCTC
>DGYW01000069.1:906-2547 GCA_002396805.1 Firmicutes bacterium UBA4996
AGGGTTTCTCCAATAAGCCTAACGGCTGACTTTTCTTAAGAGGGATTGTTCGCTAGTGAGAATAGTGAGCGTTGTAGTACCTGACTCCCCCTAAGAGCAAAGATTACTTAACTTCATGAGGTTAAGTGTCGTCATTTAACCTTGTGAGGTTAATTTTTCTGTGTTAGAATAGAGCCAAGTTATGGGAGGTGGAGCAATGGAGATTTCCCAGTCTTGTTTGCTTACTTTAACGCTAGCTTTAGGTTACGAATATGGACTGAAGCAATGGTGGTGGGGGTCAATTGGTGTTATAATCACCAAACCTGCTTACAATTATGTTCTCTACAGACTCGTTCATCTAATCTTGCTATCCGTAAGTGGCATCGTCTTATTCATCGATATTCGTCCTGTAGATTGGTTGATTATTTCAATATGCTTTGTGATTCTAGGAAGTTTAGAGCTGGTTGAGCGTCTGATTAGTCTTAAAGTCCAAAAAGTCACAGGGTTTTCCTTTTATCAATTAAAATACCTAGTTCCCCTTGCCCTTGTCTTATTCGGTCGCTTAGTAGACCATTCACCTAGATTTGATCTTGATTATAGGCTAGTTTTTCTGCTCGTCTGCTTAGCCCATCCGGCAAACTACTTTATTCGTTGGACGTTAAATAAGGACAAGCCTGACCGGAAAAAC
Organism: Firmicutes bacterium UBA4996; assembly: GCA_002396805.1. Lineage (GTDB taxonomy): Bacteria > Bacillota > Limnochordia > Darwinibacteriales > Darwinibacteriaceae > UBA4996. The sequence goes on from DGYW01000069.1 coordinate 1,574, forward strand.
CAAATTGCTGATGACAAACTTCCATACGCCTCTGAAGCGGCAGCAACGAGCATTGGCGCTCCCTGGGATCTGGAGTTTATTGATCAACGAGCTAAGGTGGGGCGAAGAATCGGCACTCTAGAACGATGGCTCATTGTGCTTTTAATTGCCTCGAAGAACGTTTCTAGCTTAGGTTTGGTCATTACCGCCAAATCAATTGTCAGGTACCCGCAGCTAAGCGACAAAGAGTTTGCTGAATACTACCTCTTTGGTACTTTATTGAGTGTGGTTCTGGCCCTTGCTAGTGGTTTTTTAATCTTGGGGGGATGCTAGTATGCAGTACGTGGCAGCAAAATTCGACATGGTTGGTTCAAGAAAACTACACAGGCGCAGCGATGTGCAGAAACACTTTTTGCACATGGCCGCAGAAATCAACGTGAAGTTCTCTAATTATTTAGAGGCGGAGTTTATAGTAACACACGGAGATGAAGCCCAAGTACTTTTAAAGGCATCGCACGCGAAGTGGGTGTTTCGCATATTCGAGCATTTGTCTATTTCCATGGCTGAGGTAGATTTACGTTGTGGGGTAGGTTTAGGAACGCTTAGTACGGACCTTCAAGACATCTCTATAGGAATGGATGGCGAAGCCTGGCAGAATGCTAAACAAGCCATTGACAACGCCAAGAAGAAGCGGCAAACCATTGGATTTTTCGGATTCGATTCGGAATTACAGACCCATCTTAATGCCATTGGTAATCTACTCTGTTACTTACAAGCGCGCTGGACCAAGGAGCAGACCGAGACCATTCTCTTATTATCTCAGAATCACAGTCAAAAAGAGATTGCCACTCTGTTAGGGATCTCGCAAGCAGCTGTATCTAAGCGGCTGAGCGCCGCAGGTTGGCAACACTACTATTGTGGCCGTGAATCCTTGGAGATGCTTTTGATGAAAGTGGGTTATTGCTACAGCAATCAAGCTTCCCTGTAGACCCTAA
>DGYW01000069.1:2743-4608 GCA_002396805.1 Firmicutes bacterium UBA4996
CCTAAACGCCGTTCTAAAGGAGCGCTCAAAGTAGCCGGTTTGGGAAGAGTACGCGACTGAATTTTGGTGTTGCAATGGTGAGCGCTCGTTTTTTAACAGGGTCAAAGAAGGAGTTTGAAGGGGTAGGGAGAACTCAGTCAGTAGAAGTAAAACGTTTTACTGGAAGGAGTGGGAGAATTGGTCACAATAAAAGAAATCGCGGAAAAATGCGGAGTCTCTATCACAACCGTATCCCGTGTACTAAACAATAAAGGCGACAGTATTAGCGATCAGACAAAAGAACGCATTTTTCGTGTGGTCGAAGAGTTGAATTACGTGCCCAACGCTGTAGCCCGAAGTATGGTCACGAAGCGGACCAACAACATTGCCCTAATCGTTCCTGATATATCTAACCCCTTCTTTGCCGATATAGCCAAAGGAGCAGAAAAAACATGCGTTACCAACGGTTTTCATCTTTTTTTATGCAATACTGATATGGATAAAGAAGTGGAGAATGAATACATACGGGTTCTTAGAAAACGCCTTGTAGACGGAATGATCATCACTACTCAAAATAACGAAGAGTACGATGTTATCTTCGAAGAAATGCTGGACAGCAACTATCCCTTCGTATTTATAGAAAGGTACTCGGATAAACTAAAAAATGTTCCGGGTGTATTCGCCAGCAACATCGAAGGCGCCTACAGTATCACCAAACACCTTATTGAGCTGGGGCATAAGGATATCGCTTTTTTAACAGGCCCACTCGTTACAAGCAACGCCCACTATCGTCTAGAAGGATATAGAAAAGCCCTCACAGACTATAAGCTACCGATTAATCCAGAATTGATTCGCAATGGAAATTACAAAGTAGACGGTGGTTACAAAGAAACCAAAGCATTACTCAGGAAGAAGATTCCATTTACAGCCCTCTTTGCCTCCAATGATCTTATGGCCTTTGGAGCTTATCAAGCCGCGAAAGAATTCGGATTACAGATTCCAGAACAATTATCCATCGTTGGCTTTGATAACATTAACATGCCAGGTGTCATAGAACCTCAGATCACCACCATGGATATTCCTGCTTACGACATGGCAGTGAAGGCCACAACTATTTTACTTGACTTAATTGAAGGCCAAACACCAAAGGAATCAAAGGTCTACTATCCTTTGCAATTCATAAACAAAGGGAGCACCGCTCCTATAACAGAGGTGAAACGCTTTGCCTAACACAAAATATGTCATTGGCGTGGATTTTGGCAGTGATTCTGTTAGGGCTTTAGTAGTTGATGCTCAAACAGGCGAAGAATTAGGAAGCAGTGCCGCACCTTATAAACGCTGGGCAAAGGGATTTTATTCGGATGCTACCAACTATCAGTTTCGACAGCACCCTCTAGACTATCTAGAAGGGTTAGAGGAATGTGTTACAGGTGCTCTCCAAAAACTATCTCCTTCTGCTAGAGCAAAGGTCATAGGAATAGGGGTAGACACCACTGGTTCAACACCTGGCCCGGTAGATGAAAACGGTACACCCTTAGCTTTACTTCCAGAATTCCAAGACAATCCCCATGCCATGTTTATCCTTTGGAAAGATCATACCGCTGTTCAAGAAGCTTTGGAGATCAATGATCTTGCTAAAAACTGGGGCGGTGTTGATTACACGAAGTATTCAGGGGGCGTCTATTCGCCAGAATGGTTTTGGGCGAAGATTCTCCATGGCTTACGAATCGATGAAGACGTTCGCAACCGGGCCTATTCTTGGGTTGAATGTTGTGACTGGATCCCAGCCTTACTAACAGGTACAGAAAGCCCTAAGCTTCTCAAAAGAAGTCGTTGCGCCGCTGGACATAAGGCCATGTGGCATCCAGACTGGGGTGGACTTCCTT
>DGYW01000002.1:0-28471 GCA_002396805.1 Firmicutes bacterium UBA4996
CAAGTACGAAAACACCTCGGCGGAGGAATCGAGTCCTGCGCAGATGTACTTCGTCTATTCACTGTGTTTTTTCCATGATAACTACCACAACTACCATTACTGTCGCTATTACCCATTCTCCTCACCTCACTTTTCCGCACTCCGGGCAACAAAAAAACCATGCCAAAGCACGAACAATGACATGGATTAATCCACATTGATGAAATAGCAGCTTCAACTTAGTGAAACTGTATCCCCACCGTTCGAGCTTTAGCTCCATAGGGCATGAAATTGCATTAGACCATGCCTTGTTTTCGACATGACCTGCTAACCAGCTCATGATGTCTCCATCACTCCGCGGCAGCAACCCGTATCCCTATGGTAGCCTTACCTACCGGAATATTCTATTTTTCAAACCGTGTTCAGTATATACCTCGTCATTATCTTTGTCAAATTTCCACCCTCTATTTGGAAAGTCGCACCCTCATATATGGCTAGTCTTTCTCTCAAACTAAGGAGGAAGGGAGGATACATTGATGTCCGCGGATAAAAAGCGCTACTGGAAAATACGAGATCTACCAATCGAAGCACATTCCACAGCAGCGTGGGCCAACATTAAACGGAAAAAACCGGTCTCCAAGGTTCCAGTTCCCAGCACACTGGATGTTGAATTGGCTCGTGAATGGGTTAATCAGAACCAAAAATAGGCGAAAGAGCGGCCACCCCGGCTAGACAAGGGGACAGCCGCTTTTTCTGTTAAATCTTAACTCGAATAGGTATAACTAGCCAGCCGTTGGTATTCTGCAAATCGTTCTCGAGCGTCGGCTTCAGCTTGAGTAAATAACTCTTCTGCCACCTCTGGGAAGGTTCGGCTCAAAGAAGAATACCTTATCTCACTGTTGAGAAAATCTCTGAAGGAAGCGGTTGGTTCTTTGGAGTCAAGACTAAAGGGGTTCTTCCCTTCCGCCCTTAAGAGAGGATTGTAGCGATAAAGATGCCAATAACCGGCTTCTACCGCTCGCTTTTCCTGGAGAATGCTAGTACCCATCCCACTCCGAATGCCGTGGTTAATGCATGGTGAGTAGGCGATGATTAGCGAAGGGCCTGGATAGCTTTCCGCCTCCAAAATGGTGCGAATGGTGTGGTTCATGTTGGCCCCCATGGCAATCTGAGCAACATAAACGTAGCCATAGGTCATGGCCATTCTGCCTAGATCCTTCTTACGAATGCGCTTACCCCCGGCAGCAAATTTAGCCACCGCTGCTGTAGGTGTAGCCTTTGAGGATTGCCCACCCGTATTAGAATAGACCTCCGTATCCATAACTAGAATGTTCACATCCTCACCGAGGGCTAAAACGTGGTCAAGACCACCGTATCCAATGTCGTAAGCCCAGCCATCTCCCCCGATGATCCATTGAGATTTCTTGCTGAAGTGCTCTCTGTTTCGTAAAATCTCAGCGGCTATTGCGCTTCCCGGTTTCCCCTCTGTTTCAATAAGCTCCACTAGTCTGCTTCCTGCCTGAACTGAAATCACCGGATCATCTTTTCCCTCTAGCCACTCGGCACAGGCGACTTTCAGCGCGTTAGACAACGACTCGCTCACATACTTTTCAACCAAATGAACCAAACGATTACGCATCTGTTCTACACCTACACGCATCCCGAAGCCAAACTCCGCATTGTCCTCGAAAAGAGAGTTAGCCCAAGCGGGACCATAGCCCCGTTCAGTCATGGTGTAGGGAAAAGAGGGAGCACTGGCACTATAAATGGAGGAACAACCTGTAGCGTTTGCTATAATCATGCGTTCACCAAAAAGTTGAGTGAGTAAACGTAAGTAGGGGGTCTCGCCACAACCTGGACAAGCACCATGAAACTCAAACAAGGGAGTGCGAAACTGACTGTTCTTCAGAGTACCCCAATCGGTCAAATGGGCCTTAGAAGTGATTGTTTGAGCATACAGCCAGTTATCGCTCTGTTTAGCGATCTCCTGTTCAGCAGGTTGCATGATCAGAGCTTTCCCCGGAGCTGGACAAACATCGGCACAATTTCCACAGCCGGTGCAATCCAATGGGCTAACCTGAATCCGGTAGCCCAAGCCTTCGAGTCCCTTACCAATGGCCGGCTTAGTATTGAATGTTTGGGGAGCGGTGGCCTGTTCCTCCTGATCCAACAGGAAGGGACGAACCACGGCGTGCGGGCACACAAATGAGCATTGATTGCATTGGATGCACTTTTCCAACTGCCATTCGGGAATCATCACTGCAATTCCACGCTTTTCAAAGGCAGTGGTACCATTGGGAAAAGCGCCGTCTTCACTACCCCGGAAGGCACTTACGGGCAAATCATCCCCTTCATGACGCATCATGGGGATCTGAATTTCAGCTACAAAAGTAGGAACATCCACGATTTGATCCAAGGGCTCATCCGCAAGATCCACCCACTGGCTAGGCACCTCCACTTGCTTCAGGGCTGAAACACCTTGATCAATGGCGGAGATATTCATGGCCACAATGTTCTGTCCCTTTCTCCCGTAGAGGGTCTCAACCGACTCTTTAAGATAACCAAGGGCCTCCTCAACCGGAATCACCTGAGCCAGCTTAAAAAAAGCGGCTTGCATAATCATGTTAATCCGGTTACCCAAGCCAATGTTTCCGGCAATGGAGATGGCATCAATAACGTAAAATTTGACCTGGTTTTGCGCCAGAGTCCGTTTGAGAGAAGCAGGAAGATGCTCTTCTAATTCGGCTCCGTTCCAAGGACAGTTAAGGACGAAGGTGCCCCCTGGCTTAATGCCCTTCAACAAGTCGTAATTGTTCACAAACGCAGTGTTATGGCAGGCAATATAATCGGCTCGTTCTACCAAATAAGGCGCTTTAATGGGTTTCTTTCCAAAGCGTAAGTGGGACACTGTAGTACCCCCAGACTTTTTACTGTCGTAGGAAAAATAAGCTTGGGCATAAAGATCCGTATGTTCCCCAATAATCCGTATTGCCCCCTGATTAGCCCCTACCGTGCCATCTGAGCCTAAGCCCCAGAATTTACAGCTAATGGTGCCTTCTGGAGTGATCTCAATTGGTTCACCTTCTGGTAAAGACCTATGGCTCACATCATCAGTAATCCCAATTGTAAAACGGTCTAGAGGTGCTTGTTGCTGGAGATTCTTAAATACTGCTGCAATATGCGCGGGCCTAGTATCTTTGGAACCCAAACCATAGCGTCCACCCACAATCACAGGCTGAGACCTTAGAGATTGACAAGCCTTCACTACATCTAGATATAAGGGTTCTCCTAAGGAACCTGGTTCCTTAGTACGATCTAAAACGCCAATCTTTTTAACAGTCGGAGGCAAAACCTGGAGAAAATGCTGAACCGAGAAGGGGCGATAGAGGCGAACCTTCACCACTCCCACCTTTTGCCCCAGTGAATTTAGATAGTCAACCGTACCTTCGATGGTATCACAAACAGAGCCCATGGCTACAATAACTTCATCAGCCTGTGGATCTCCATAATAATCAAAAAGTGTGTAATGGCGACCTGTTAGTTTACCGAGGCGATCCATATACCCTTCCACTATTTCCGGAATCGCTTCATAAAAGGGATTGGCCAGTTCGCGACCTTGAAAGTAAATGTCAGGATTTTGGGCAGTACCCTTGGTAACTGGACGCTCGGGGTTTAGACCTCTTTTCCGAAATTCCTCCAACGCTTGTACGTCCAATAACTGGGCCATCTGATCATATTCCAAAGGTTCGATTTTTTGATACTCGTGAGAAGTGCGGAAACCGTCAAAAAAGTGCAAAAAGGGCACCCTTGCTGAAAGAGTAGCCAGGTGAGCCACACACGCTAAATCCATTACTTCTTGCACATTGACAGAGGCCAGAAGCGCAAAGCCAGTCTGGCGGCAAGCCATCACATCCTGATGATCTCCAAAGATAGACAGGGCGTGGGTGGCAATGGCCCGAGCACTAACATGAAACACGCAGGGCAGGAGTTCACCTGCGATCTTGTACATGTTGGGGATCATCAGTAACAACCCTTGGGACGCGGTAAAGGTGGTGGTAAGAGCTCCCACACTTAAGGAGCCGTGAACTGCCCCGGCTGCCCCGGCCTCTGATTGCATCTCTACTACTTGCACCCGTTCACCGAACAAATTCATCCGACCGTGCGCACTCCACTCATCTACTAGTTCTGCCATTGGTGAAGAGGGAGTAATAGGATAAATCGCACTAACTTCTGTAAAGGCATAAGCTACATGGGCTGCAGCCTCATTGCCATCAATTGTAATGTGCTTGCTCATGCTTCGACCTCCATTTTCTCGATCTCCCCTATATTATTTGGTAATTTTGCATTCTCATACAAAGAAGGGGGGAAGCAAATTGAATGCGAATTTCGGAAGCAATTTCCTAATTACTGGGCGGTAAAGATTCTACACTTCCCCTTTGTGACGATATTCGCTAGCGCCAAATAACACCTTAAAAACATTAACAAAAGCCCGATAACTAGGAGGATTACTTACCATGATTGCATAATATGTTAGGTGAAAATGATTGCAGGAAGGAGGTTTCGCATTGATTGCTTTAGATAAAGATTCTTGGGATGAACATATCCCCAATTCTAAAGGTTGGGTGCTAGTGGATTTTTGGGGCCCCCGCTGCAAGCCCTGCCTAGAACTAATGCCAGCTGTAGAAAGTCTTGCGGAGAAATATAACGATCAGATGACATTTTACTCTTTAGACACATCGAAGGCCATGCGCTTAGCCATGGCTCAAGGGGTAATGTCTTTACCGGTCATCGCTTTCTACCACAACGGCGAAAAGAAGGACGAGCTCAGTGGCAATTTTAACGCCCAAGATGTGGAAAACAAAATCCTTGAACTATTGGGTTAGAAGTTAACGAAAAGGAGGTGAGTGTGTGCACTTGAAAGTTGGAAATATTTTCATTAACGATTTGCAATTCGGACCACAAACCGCAATCAAGAATCAAACCCTTTTCGTAGATAAGGACGAGCTTACAGACTTATTGCTTACCGACGAACACTTAGCTTCCATAGAGATCCAAATAGCTCACCCCGGCGAGTCTGTCCGCATCATGCCAGTGAAAGACGTCATCGAACCCCGGGTCAAACCGGAGCAAGAGGGTGGAATCTTCCCTGGAATGGCAAGTAAGATGTTTACTGCCGGAAGTGGGCTCACCCACGTTATCAAGGGAGTTAGTGTAGTTACAACAGGCAAGATTGTTGGTTACCAAGAAGGCATCATTGACATGAGTGGACCCGGGGCGGAGCTGTGTCCCTTCTCCAAATTACACAATTTGGTGATTGTGGCCCACCCGGTAACTGGAATCACTCCCTATCAACACGAGACTGCTCTCAGGCTCATGGGATTAAAAGCCGCCAATTATCTGGGAGAAGCCGCCCGCAACATTACACCAGATGAAACGTTAAGGTACGAGCTACTCCCCTTACACGAATACCATAAGAACTATCCAAATTTGCCCAAGGTGGCTTACGTGTATATGCTTCAAAGCCAAGGTTTACTACACGACACCTATTTTTATGGGGTAGATGTAAAGAACATGGTGCCCACCTTAATGCACCCCACTGAAGTAATGGATGGGGCCATTGTAAGTGGAAACTGCGTATCGGCTTGTGACAAAAACACCACTTACCATCATCTGAATAACCCTGTTATTCACGATCTACTAGAGCGTCACGGTAAGGATTTGTGTTTCGTTGGTTGTGTGGTAACCAACGAGAACGTTACCTTGCTCGACAAGCAACGGTCTTCCGATTTGACCGCAAAACTAGTGGAGTTCTTGGGAGTGGATGGGGTAATCATCACCGAAGAGGGCTTCGGTAATCCAGATACTGACCTAATTATGAATTGTACCAAGATTGAGGGCAAGGGTATCAAGACTGTCTTAATTACCGACGAATATGCCGGGCAAGATGGTACTTCTCAATCTCTTGCTGATGGAAGTCCCTTAGCTGATGCCATTGTAAGCGGTGGCAACGCTAATGCCTTGATTACCTTACCAGCAATGGACAGGGTGATCGGCAATATTGATCCAGTCGAAGTAATCGCGGGAGGCTTCAAGGGGAGCCGAAGTGCCGATGGTTCCATCACTGTAGAATTACAAGCGATTATTGGGGCAACCAACGAGCTAGGCTTCAACAAACTAACTGCTCGCGAATATTAAATGAAGGAGGATTCGGTCATGATCGATCTCACAGGCAAACATGTTGCTGTTATTGGCGATCGGGACGGCATTCCAGGACCAGCCATTGAAGAATGTATCAAAAAGGCTGGCGGTACAGTAGTTTTCTCTACCACCGAATGCTTTGTTTGAACCGCCGCCGGCGCAATGGACATGGAAAACCAAACTCGGGTACTCGAGTTGGTAGAAAAATATGGTAAGGACTCAGTAGTTGTGGTTCTAGGGGGAGCAGAAGCAGAAGCTTCTGGTCTAGCCGCCGAAACCGTAACAACCGGAGATCCCACCTTTGCCGGTCCATTGACAGGGGTTCAGTTAGAACTCCCAGTATATCATATCTTTGAACTTAAAGAGATTATCCCTGAAGATGTATGGGAAGACCAGATCAGTATGATGGAGATGGTCTTAGATGTAGACGAAATCGTCAAGGAGGTCACCACCTACCGCGAACGGAATGGGGGGTAAAATGTGGAAGCAAAACGGATAGTCGTCTATTTGAATCAGTTTTTCGGCCAAATTGGTGGTGAGGAAGAGGCCAATACCCCTCCTCAAAGTTTTGACAAACCAGTTGGCCCAGGTATGGGCCTGCAACAACTACTACCCAAAAATTGCACCATTGTAGGCACAATCGTCTGTGGAGATGGATATTTCAACGAAAACCTTGAAGAAGCCAGTGCCACGGTGCAAAAAATGCTGGATAGTTTCCAGCCCCATGTGGTTGTGGCGGGACCAGCCTTTAACGCAGGGCGTTATGGTATGGCCTGCGGCACTGTGGGGAAAATTGCCCACGGAATGGGGATTCCTGCAGTGTCAGGTATGTATCCAGAAAATCCAGGTGTAGAGAGCTATCGCCAGTATCTGTATATCGTTGAAACAGGAAACTCGGCCGCAAGTATGCGCACTGCTTTGCCCAGTATGGCGAAATTAGCTGGCAAGCTCGCCAACCAAGAGGTTGTGGGTTCACCTGCAGAAGAAGGTTACCTCAGTCGAGGCATCCGTCAAAACATAGTTGTAGAGCAAAGGGGCTCGCAGCGAGCTATTGAGATGCTTCTCAGGAAACTAAATGAAGAGCAGTTCGAAACGGAGTATCCAATCCCCCATTTTGATCGGGTAGACCCGGCTGATGCCTTAGCGGACCTTAGTAAAATTACAGTGGCTTTAGTCACCAGTGGAGGGATTGTACCCAAGGGTAACCCCGATCGCATTGAAGCTTCTAGCGCTTCGCGGTATGGTAAGTATAGCATCAAGGGATTGACTTCCTTAAGCAGCGATTCGTTTGAGACTGCCCACGGTGGTTATGACCCTGTTTATGCTAATCAGGTACCTGATCGAGTAGTGCCTGTGGATGCCCTACGGGCCCTAGAAAAGGAAGGTAAAATTGGTCAGCTCTTCCCCTACTTTTACTCCACAGTAGGAAACGGCACATCTGTCGCTAATGCCAAGTCCTTTGCAGCAGAAATCGCCCAAGAATTGGTGAGCACAGGTGTCCAAGCTGTAATCCTCACCAGCACTTGAGGGACCTGTACTCGTTGCGGCGCAACGATGGTAAAAGAGATTGAGCGGATGGGAATTCCTGTTGTTCACGTGTGTACAGTGACACCCATCTCCCTCACTGTAGGGGCCAATCGTATTGTCCCAGCAGTGGCCATCCCTTATCCCTTGGGGAATCCTAAAGTTACAGGTCAAGAAGAGTTTAACTTACGGAAGAAAATCGTGGAGCGGGCTCTCCTATCACTAACTAAACCTGTTTCCGAACAAACTGTCTTTGACAACTAATGTCAGGGCGCCCTTCCCCATGGACGGACTCCGCCCACGGGAAGGGCGTTTCTGTTTCTCTTGGAGGTGTGTTTATTGACAAATCCAGTAGTAAAGGCAACCAGCTATTGCTTAGTCCATGCTCCTGATATGGTGCTCTCCCATGGAACCACCTTAACCATGGAGAGGGCCAAAGATCCAAATGCGCCCCTACTTGCTCAGGTTAAAGAGGGATTGCGTTCCTTTAGGGAAGTTTTGGCCTATCCGCCAAATCAATGTTACATTGGTAACATTACCCCAGAAGAGTTAAGCAAAATCTCGCAACCTTGGTACGAGAATGCTCTTGAACCGAAACGACAAGGTCATCTAGGAGAAATCTTTCCCCTCGATGAGTTCATCGCCATGATGAAAATCGCCGATTCTTTTGATCTTGTTGTTCTAGAGGAAAACTTTGCCCGAGAAGTCAGCAGCAAACTAAGCACTCATCCCCTGTTCTCCCCAGCAGACCTAGCCATCCTAGAAAAATACCAAAGTCTAGAGCAAATCACGACCTTATTAAAAAACAAGACCGCTATACCCCTAGAATTAGCCGGTCAAGTAGTAGGTTGCGTGAAACAAGCCCACGAACACGATGCCAACTTGAAGGCGGAGATCATTTTTGAGAACCTCGCTGCCAAGGCCAGTGGTGCCTTAGCTTTAAAACATTTACTCTGGAATAATCAACTTGATCCGGGCATTGTCGATTATATCATTGAAACCTCAGAAGAGGCTTGTGGTGATATGAACCAGCGGGGTGGTGGAAACTTCGCTAAAGCTATTGGTGAGGTTGCAGGCTGTATTAACGCCACGGGATCAGATACCAGATCTTTTTGTGCCGGTCCAGCTCACGGTATTATCAACGCTAGCGCTCTAGTAAAATCAGGGATCTACAAAAATGTCGTGGTCCTAGGGGGCGGAGCTGTTTCCAAGCTAGGAATGAACTCACGAGATCATGTGAAAAAAGAGGTGCCCATTCTCGAAGACCTTCTAGGAGCCTTTGCCCTTCTGATTAGTGCCGATGATGGAGAAAATCCCATTATTCGCACCGATGCTATCGGACGGCATCGCATTGGAACCGGTTCGTCACCTCAAGCAGTGACCACCGCCCTGGTAACTGATCCGTTAGCGGTAGCCGGATTGTCCATTACGGATGTTGATAAATATAGTGTAGAAATGCAGAATCCCGAGATCACCGTACCTGCCGGAGCAGGTGATGTACCCCTAGCCAATTACAAGATGATTGCAGCCCTTGGCGTTAAACAGGGTGCCCTCGAGCGCACCGAATTAGATGGTTTTGTACAAAAGCATGGTCTAAAAGGCTGGGCACCAACTCAAGGTCATATTCCCTCAGGAGTCCCCTATGTGGGCTTCGCCCGGGAAGGCATACTACGTGGCGATCTTCAGCGAGCTATGATTATCGGAAAGGGTAGTCTGTTCTTAGCACGAATGACCAACTTGTTCGATGGAATTTCCTTTATTATGGAACCAAACCCTGGCAAACAAGTGTCAACCGCGACGGCCCCCGAAAAGGTAGTCACTGTAGGAGTAACCCTCCTTGGTAGCGAACACGGCCTAGCAGAAGTGGTACGGGGAGCGGAATTAGCCCAACGTACACACAAGAACATTAGGGTTGTGGCTATTGGACCAAAAGAATCCACCTCACTTCCAACTGTGGAGGCCAACAGCGAAGAAGACCAACGAACCACCATGGAACGCCTCTTGAAATCTGGAGAAATCGATGCCTGTGTCACCATGCACTACAACTTCCCCTTAGGCGTAACCACTATTGGGCGAGTGATTGCTCCAGCCACTGGCAGAGAAATGCTAATAGCATCAACCACAGGTATGTCCGCAGGTAATCGGACTGAGGCCATGCATACAAATGCCATATTAGGAATCGCTGTAAGCAAAGCTCTAGGACTGACGGAGCCTTCCATTGGAATCCTCAACGTTGATGGTGCCCTCACCACCGAACGCTCCCTCAAGGAGCTAGTCAAAGGGGACTATACGATTAACTGGGCGTCCTCTGGTCGCTCCGATGGTCAAGTGGTGATGCGTGGTAATGATGCCCTAACTGGATCCTGTGATGTTTTGGTAACCGATTCTCTAACCGGGAATATCTTAGTAAAAATGCTTTCCGCTTTGAATACCGGGGGAAGTTATGAAAGTGTTGGCTATGGCTATGGGCCAGGTGTAGGAGAAAACTATCAGGATATTATCTGCATTGTCTCCCGTGTTTCAGGCGCACCTGTAATTGCCAACGCGGTACAGTTTGCAGCAGAAATGGCCAATGCTAGGTTACCCGAACTAGTCGCTGCTGAACTTGCGAAGGTGGGACTAACAAAATCAACCACTTCTCAAGTAGAAAAACCACCAGCTAAACCAGTTGATCAGGAAATATCTGGTGTGGATGTTTTGGAAATAGAAGATGCGGCAGAGGCCTTATGGAAAGAGCAGATTTATGCGGAGGCAGGCATGGGTTGCACTGGGCCAGTCATTTTGGTCGCACTAGAAGATTTAGAATTAGCCACGAACAAGCTGAAAGATTTGGGATACATTAGTTAAGAAAGTAGGACTAAAGCCACCCTGTTTTCGCGAGAAATAGTGGTGGCTTTTGCTATTCTTGACTTCCCCTCAGGAAAATCTGCTATAATTAGCTTAGTAAGACTAACAAATAGGTACAAAGGAGGTGGAATTCCATGTTAAAGAAGCGCGAGGTCACACGTACATTACCCAATCAGCAAAAGAACGCCTATTTGTCCGTGATGTTTTTGGCCATACTTTCTTTAATTTTATTATTGCGCATTGCCTTAATTGGATTATCCAACGATGGCCTGGTTTTTCATTGGCTCATTGTGGGGCTGGCCATCTTGATCGGTCTCTTCGTGCAAAATTATGTCGCCCCGGTCTCCAAACTCAGTAGCGTCGGGTTTAGAGCCTTAGGTCTATTACTCTTTGCCATTGCTTTAGCAATAAAATCCTGGTCAGTCTCGACCAATCCCCTCTTCATTCTGAGCATCTTCTTGATGACCGTAAAGGAAGACTATCTAACTCACTGGTAAACAAGGCACTAGACGATCTAGTGCCTTTTTCTGTTTCTAGTCTACGTTAATGGTGATGGTGCTGAAATTAGATTGAATCTGAACTGGATGTTGACCTAAGCCATACTTTCCTGTGGCTTCTAACCTGTTTTGCACCATTATTCGTTCTAAATTCAGATTATCTTTTAGGCTACCATAATTCTGGTCAATTCGGAAATCATAGCCTTCCCCCACGTCCCTCAAAAATAGGCTCATGGTCGAGTAATTGTCTTGAAGCTGAATAGGCCCAACTACATCATGAAGATTAAGATGGCTAAAGTCGCTAGTTCCCCGTAAGCTACCCACGAAATTTTCCACAGTGGCAGTAACATATCGCAATTTGTATTCGAGAAGTTCTGCCTGTACGTTAGTAACATTCAGGACTCCATACCTTTGCTTTATACTTAACTCCAATCCGTCCGGAACCTCTACTCGATAGTTGACGGCCACCCCCTGCATGGTTTGTGCTGGAGTAGATTTCTCTAATTCATAACTCAACCTGTTCCCCACCAGGCTTTCTTTGATGCTGAACTCCTGAAGACGCTCTTCCCCCTTTTGTGCGTTCTCCGCTGTGATAGCAATTTCAGCGGTGACCCGTATTATATCCTCAGATGTACCTTGAACAAATATCTGCCCAAACTCATTATCAATGGCCAGAACACCTATTTTTTCCTTCCGATGAGTAAATTCCTGCTCCTTAAAGGCATCTTTTCTTCCGTCCTGATACCCCCAGTTAATTGTAATAGGAGATTGCCCAGGGAACATTTTGCCCACCCCGAAAAACCAACCTTGTAGTACCAATAGGGCAGTTAAAGACACTAAAACTAACAGCGTAATCCTTCGTACCTTCATCTATCTTCTCCCCCTCAATCGTTGATTTCCACGTAGCGTTCCATGAGCCAAGCGGTCAAAATAAAAAGTAGTATGGTACCTAGCCAGGTGCCGATTTTTGGTGCGAGATGATAGTCAAAACGCTGCAATTCAAGACCAACTTGATCTAGTCTAAATACCCGCTCCAAAGGAATAGGGGGAACCCAGCGAAAAACAGGCTCTAAAAGCATACCCATTTGTCCCACTAGCCAATTGGTTAAGATCAATACCCACAAGGCCACTAGCCCTTGAAAGCGTCCCACCATTTTGCTTACAACGAACGCTAGTTGAATAAAGATCACCACCGACGCTAGGATACCAAGGCTAATTAAGTAGACTATAAGCCCGTTTCTAATTATCCAAGCTATTGGGGCGGTTGGGGTAAACTCCAGAAAGACCCTGCCCAGAATCAAACTTGCTCCTCCGAGTGTGACAGCTAGTAGAATTGTGTACTCCACGAATAATCCTACCAATTTGGCTAGGGTAATATACCAGCCAGGAACCGGAAGAACTAAGAGAGTATAAACCGTATCCTCTTTCCATTCACTGCGTAAGGTTTGAAAACTTTGCCAAACAAACCAAGGAACGAAGAACATCAGAGGCAGTGCCACGGTTATAATTGCACTCTCCAAAGCCCATCCCGCACTTATCTTGTAACGAACAAAGAGCATGAATAGAAGAATTAGCCCTGAAAGAATCCCTAAAGGCCAGCGGGATGCTTCTAAGTCTTTACGTAAAAGGCGCAGAAATTTAGACATTAGGCAAAGACCTCCTTAAACAAGTCATTAATGGACTTTCGGTAGCGCACCCGTAGATCTTCCGCATTGCCTTGGAGATTGACGGTGCCTTCATCTAGAAAAACCACAGAATCGAAAAGTTGCTCCGTATCACCAACCGCATGGGTAGAAATGATCATGGTTTGCTCTTCGCTCTTAAACTCCCGCACAATTCCTTCTACAATCCGATCCCGACTAGAAGGATCGATCCCGCTAAAGGGCTCGTCTAGTAGGACTAAAGGAGCTGTACGAGCTAGGGTTAAAATCAACTTTAAACGAGCTCGCATCCCCTTGGATAAGGAACTAACTCTCTTTTCTGGTTCTAAACGCATGAAGTCTAGTAAATCTGGTACACGTTGCGGTTCCCAATCTTCATAAAACGTACTGATAAAATCGATGGTTTCTTGAACAGTCATCCACCGATACAAGTTGTCAATTTCGGGAACAAAGGCGATTTGCGCTTTGGTGTGGCGCGAGGGCTTTTGTCCGAAAATTTCAATGGTCCCACTATCTGCCTGAAGGAGACCTATCACACACTTTAGTAAAGTGGACTTACCACTGCCATTGGGTCCCAACAAGCCGCATATTTCGCCTTTGGGTAAAGTGAGATCAATCCCCTTTAGAGCCTCTGTTCCTGGATACTTTTTCCGTAAGTCACGCACGACCAACGCCTGGCTACCTTGAATCATTCGTTGCTCCCCTCCTGTCCTGTACTTATCTGGTGCTGTTCACATCTCTCCTTAAGTAACTCTAGGACCGCTTCTTCCTTGTAACCTAAGGAATTCATGGCTTGTAAAAACTCATCAATTAAATTTGTCAACATTTCGGTTTTAGTCTCCTCCACCAGCCGGGGATTCTGGCAAATAAAGGTGCCCTGTCCCCGCAAAGTCTCCACCAGACCTAATATTTCCATCTCTCGATACGCCCTTTGTACCGTATTCGCATTCACCTTTAGTTCAAGGGCAAGCTCCCGCTGGCTAGGAATCTTGTCCCCCGGCCTCAAGCTGCCTATGGCAATCTGGCGTTTAAACTCTTCAATAATCTGCAAGTAAATTGGAATCGATGTACTGAAGTCCAATCTCAACCACCATCACCCACTCTCCAATAGTGCACTAGTGACCTAGTACACTGTTATCATAATACACACATTCAAGAACTGTCAAGTAGTATTTTCTTTATTTTTTCGTACAGACTAAATTGGGGAGGAAGAAACCTATGTTGATTGTGAGTTACATCGTAACAGCTACAACCGCCTTGTTGACCCTAGCCCTCTTTGATAGTAACCCATGGTGGGCAGTTGTACTCTATGCTGCTGGAGCAACAGCTCTAAACTACTGGATCTTCCAAACAATCGTCCAGACGAGTGCCGGTTTTTCCGCTTTAGGCCGAGGTGTTTTGGGAGCTTTCCTTGCTTACATCTGCGGTCTAACTTCGTTTTTTCGAACGACCTTTGGCACTCTAGTGGGCTACGCTCTGCTACTAGCTTTTGGACATTTTGCACTAAACAGGCTCAATCACACACGTACATAAAACGAAGGAGAGGATTATCATAGCACAACAAATAGCTGTAGATGACGAATTAACCAATGTTCGCCAATACTTGGAGGATAACGGTTATAAGACTACTAATCTCGAAGACGGATTGGATGGGGCAGCGGTGATCGTAGTTAGTGGCCTGGATAGTGATCTCTTCGGTGATCAAACGATTGCTACCGAAGCAACTGTGATTGAAGCGGAGGGTCTGACTGCTGAAGAAGTTTTGGCAGAAGTAGAGAAAGTAATGAGATTTATCCACTAGTGGCATAAAAAAGATGCTAGGTCACGAGCCTAGCATCTCACTATTTGCACCTGCACCTTCCGGTGCCTGGGTCCATCGAATTCACAGACATAGATTCCTTGCCAGGTGCCTAGCTGTAGCTGGCCTTTTTCTACAGGAATGGTGCACGAAGAACCCATCAAAGAGGTCTTAATATGCGCGTGGGAGTTTCCTTCGTAATGACTATAATCCCCCTGAACCGGAAAAACCCGTTCTAGATTGGTAAGAATATCTCTAACCACATCTGGATCACCATTTTCGTTAATGGTAACCCCTGCGGTTGTATGAGGAACATAAACTATCGCTAGCCCATCCTTTACACCTTCCTCATCAACCACCCTTTGAACATCCTTAGTGATCTCGATGAATTGTTGATCCTTTGTAGTCCGAACATTGAAGATCACGAACCGTTTACCTCCTCAAAGGCGAATTTAGCGTAAGGGTCTCATAAGTCTTACCCCAGTGTTTTAAGAAGGTGGCTATAGCCTGCTCGGTTTCGCCATGGGTGACAACTTGATGTAAAAATTCCCCAGTAATGGTCACACTATCAACTCCACCCACCATCAAATCCTGTAATTGATTGGTGGTTTTCACACTAGCGGCAATAATCTGGGTGGGCAAATTATACTGTGTTAATGCCTCTTTCATCTGGCTAGCCACAGAGCAACCAGAACCACCCACACCATCAATTCGATTAATATACGGTGCCAAAAACTTGGCCCCAGCACGAGCAGCCAACACGCCTTGTGCCACGGTGTAGATACCGGTGGCCGTAGTCCTGTAACCCTGATCAGCAAGCTCCATGATCGCTCCCAAGCCCGCCGGGTTAACCGGAATCTTAGGAATGATTCGATCGGGCGCTAAATCTACTAACACTTCTGCTTCCTTCACTATCTCCACTGCGGTAGTCCCTAGAACTTGTGCATGTATTTCAGCTAAACCCAAATCCAGTAGCTCTTGAAATAGGGCTATAAAAGGCTTACGCTCCCGCGCCACAATGGTGGGATTAGTGGTTATACCTCGAATGGGAAACCATAACGCCGATTTAATTTCTGCTACGTTTGCACTATCAATATAGATGTCCATAAGCATCCCCCTTAATTGTCCTTAGCTAACATACCACTGGGCCTGAGCTTCATACATTTCTTGATACTTTCCGCCACCTCTGACCAGCTCATCATGGGTACCAATGGCCACAATTTCCCCTTGATCCATAACCACAATGCGATCAGCCACCCTGGCAGATCCCAGGCGATGGGTAACTAAAATTGCGGTTTTCCCCCGAGACATTTCTTCAAACTGACGATAG
Source organism: Firmicutes bacterium UBA4996 (assembly GCA_002396805.1). Classification (GTDB taxonomy): domain Bacteria; phylum Bacillota; class Limnochordia; order Darwinibacteriales; family Darwinibacteriaceae; genus UBA4996. The sequence continues at coordinate 15,835 of DGYW01000002.1, forward strand.
ATCCTTGTCTCTTCTAAAGGATCAATGGCTGCGGTTGGTTCATCAAGGACAATCAGATCATGCTGACGAAAAAATCCTCTAGCAATAGCCACCCTTTGCCATTGTCCACCAGAAAGATCCACCCCGTCAAATTCCCGGGACAACATTGTATTTAAACCCTTAGGGAAAGTAACTTTATCTAAGGGCACGTCTGCTTTGTCTAACGCCTCCGTAAGTCGATCTTTCTTACCGTGCTCTAGATCACTAATGGTCACGTTTTCCTCCAAAGTCATTTGATAACGTTGAAACTTTTGGAACACACCGGAGATTCCTTTAAATAATGCTTCAGCGGCTATCTCTTTCGTATTATGTTCGCCGATGAAGACATCCCCTTCAGTTGGTAAGTAAAGCCCCGTTAAAAGCCGTACTAAAGTGCTCTTTCCTGCTCCGTTATGGCCTACAATGGCCAAAGTCTCCCCTGGATGTAGCTGGAGGTTGACATTACGCACACTAGGCTCTGTGGCCCCAGGATAAGTGAAAGAAGCGTTCTTCACCAACACTCCCTCACCAGGGTTCACCTCTACAAACTTGCCTACCCTTTCGGGACGTTCTAAAAAGTTTAGGAAGTTCCGTACAGTTCCCATGTTCTTACTTATGGAGCCAAAGTGGCGAACGATGACTTCTTCCGCGATATTAAACATCATGCCGATTGAGGCAAAGACTGCAGCAAAACCCCCAACACTAATCTCACCTTGTAATAAGGCGGTGATTAATAAGTACAACACCCCTCCGTAACCTGCCAAGGTAATCAACTGCATACCCAACTCTAATAGCCCCGTACGAAACTCTGCAGTCCAACGCTTAGCCTGCAAAGCATTGAGAACCGAAAAGTACAAATCTCGAAAGTAGGCGTAGGCACCTAACTGCCTCGTTTCTTTAAAGTATTCCCGGTCACAGAGGCAACGCTCATAATAGTCAAACTCACGCCTTAGGGGAGCTGATTCATCCTCTAACTTGGCATAAACGGCACTCCGAACAAGCTGTGTAATGGCCACCGGTACGTAAATTAATAAAACACTTAGGGCTAAGATAGGTTTTAGTGTATACAGATACCACCCCATAAATAGAAAATAGGGTGTATAGAACATGAAAACCATATTACCAATCAAAGTAAGATAAAGACTGTTAACTGCCCCTTCATTAGCTTTATTAATCTCATCTAAAAAGTCGGGATGTTCAAAGGCGATGGGATCTATCCGAGTTGCCTTTGCGTGAGTGCGCACCCCAAGATGCCCCCGCATTCTTTCAATTACTTCTTGCGCAATGAAATTGTGGACACCGTTTATTATTTCCTTTAAGATGATCACGCCACCCAAAAACGCTAAGGACCAATACACTGCATGTACTTGCCACTGTCCCCCAACCACAGCACTCACTGCGTCAAAAAAACGTTGAAAGGCGAAAGTGGTTACAGCGTGGAACAAACCGTGAACAATCCCCAAAAGGGAATAAACAAAAAACAAGCCCGGAATAGCTGCCCAAATTAGCTTGATTAACCGGCGGTAAACCCCGATTGGAGAAAGTTTTTTCAACTATACCACCCCCGTTGACTCTCGTACATATCCGCATAAATTCCATTTAAGGACATAAGTTCGTCATGACTACCTTGTTCGGCAAGCCTGCCTTGGTCAATGACAAAGATCTGATCTGCTAGTTTTGTGGAACCTAAGCGATGACTGATAAAAATGGTGGTCTTGTCTTGACTGATCTGTTCAAAGTGTTCGTAGAGACGACTTTCAGAGAGGGGATCCAAAGCGGCAGTTGGTTCATCTAGAATCCTAAAGGGCGCCTGGTTATAAACCGCGCGAGCCATAGCCACCCGCTGCCATTCTCCACCTGATAGGTCCTGGCCCCCTTCCTTGATTTTTCCTAAAGGAGTATCTATGCCTTGGGGCAACCTAGCAATCACATCCACAAGGTCTAATTCAGCAGCCGCACTTTGAACGCTCACCCCATTAGTCAACTTTCGAGGGTTGCCAAGTGCGATGTTCTGCCCAAGGGAAATATAATAACGGGCAAAGTCTTGGTAAACCACATTAAAAAATGCTTTAAGATCCCCTTGAGAATACTCCCGAAGGCTACGACCATTGAGCAAAATCTCGCCTGAGTAATTGTCATAGAGACCAGTCATTAACTTGGTAATGGTAGTCTTGCCAGCACCATTGGAACCTACAAAGGAATAGTGACCACCTGGCTCGATTGTGAAGGAAATTTGATCTAAAATCAGTTTTTCTGTACCGGGATAACTGAAGCTTACATTAACAAACTCTAAGGACTCGAAAACGGGCCGCGGCATACTCGGCAGATCTTGAGCATCACAGCTCTCTTCTAACGCTACGAAATTGGTTAAATCTCTCATATACTCCTTGCTTTTAGCCAATTGATCCATAGAACCGACAAACTGCCAAGACATGAGATCTACCAAACCAAAGGTAGCATTCACGAGAGCGATAAACATACCGATACTAATTACCCCAGACAGCACCGGTTGCAGCAAGATGCCTACAACGAGTACCGAAGTGAGCGCGGTCATACTAGAGCCCAGCTTCATTCGGATAAACCATTTTTTCCTAGTTGCATATTCTTTAATGCGAGCCGCTTCGTAATGCTTGTGCCAAGTCTCGTTAAGCTGATGCCCATAACCAAAAAGCGAACGCTCCTCAACACTTTCCCGTCCCAAAAGCACATTGCTAAAATACTGATATTTCCGCCGAAACTTAGAGACTTCTCGATTCACCTCATAAGAAGCTCGTCCGCTTTTCATCCCTAAGGAAAACAAGGGGATAGAAAAAGCAAGAACTAAGAGAGCAGCCCACCAAGCCTGTTGTAGCAAAATCATTAGCAAACCAACGATTCGAAGGATATTGCTAGCCATGATCATTGAATTGCTGAATCCAGTCATGATCTGGTCTTCTGCCCCACCGGCCACACGAGTAATTAAGTCCCAGGTATCAGGATTTTCAATGTGATGATAGGCTAGATGCGTTCTTTTTTCAGTTACTGAAGTGCGAAACTGAGCCTCAAGTCCCATGCGTAGCCTGGTGTTGGCAAAACCCATTAAGCGCCATAGAATCCAACCATAAGCAATCAAGCCTAAGAGGGCTAAGATCACTGGATAGATTTCTTTAAGGCCCATGGAGCCCTGATAAATCTGCAAAGCACCATCAATAAACCTAGCTGTCACCACCACTTGCATAGTGGGAATTATGCCAACCAAAGCATATTGCAGGGCTAAAAAGCTGGTCGCGCCAGGGTTACAACGAAAAGGGATCCGCACAAGATCCCCTAAACCGTACTGGCGTTTTTCCAACCTAATTAACACTCGCTTTGCACCTCCTGAACATACATAGTCTTAATATCCTTGGACGTTCCCATGGCTACAGCTAAAAGACTAGTCACTAAACCACTAAATAGTAAGATATAAAAGGGAGAAATCTGGTCCACTAATACACCTGCAAGAGCCATTGAAATGGGCACGAGCATTTGCACCATGCTATCCAAAAGACCATACACCCGGCCCCGGTAATGATCAGGCACAGTCTCTTGGAGCATCACTTGAAAGGGAACGTTAACCAAAATATTAAATAGCCCAATGAGAAACATTGGTGTCGCTAAGGCGATTAACATAGTCAACTGATTGAGGGATTCGTGAATTAGTGGCAAAGCCAAGAACCCCATTATAGAACCAATTACGCCTTGGGCCATAATGCCCACAGTCAAGAGGCGATCCTTGGCAAATCGCTCTGTCAAAAAACCAATGGCTAGAGTGCCCACCAAGAAACCCACAGGTAAAGCTGATTGGGCAATACCGAAATGTTGGGCCTCCATTCTTAAGATCTCTTTCCCTACATAGGGGAACAGCACCCCGCCCATTGGAGCACCTAAAAAGTTCAGGGCAACGGCGAAAAGAATGAGCGTGCGCAAACCAGCGTTACTCCAAATGTAGATGAATCCTTCCTTCAGACTAGTGACAAACTGCTTGCCCCCACTTTGCTTCGGGCCACCGTTGTCCACCCTTTCCACTTGGGGAAAACGAATGAACATTTCGGAAAAAGCTGATAGCAAGAAAGAGACTCCGTTGATGACAAAAACCCCTAGGTACCCTGTGGTTCCCAAGAGTAGGGCACCAATAACCGGTCCAATAATCATAGTAGCGCTTCTCGAAAAATTGTTGAGCGCATTAGCTTTTACTAGTTCTTCCTTCTTTACCAAACCTGGAATAGTCGCGGAGATCGCAGGTCCGAACAGTACTCCGCAGAGAGCTGAGATTGTGGTCCCTACATAAAGAATTGGCAAGCTGAGCAAGCCTGCGTGGAAAACCCAAGCCATCCCAAGAGAAATCAAGCCTCTGGCAATGTCCATAGACACCACAATGGTCTTTCGATCCCACAAATCGGCTAATACTCCAGAAAAAGGGGCTAAGAGTACGCCTGGAATCGAAGAGACAAAGAGCAATGTACCCAGAGCCGCACCGGAACCGGTTATATCTAAGACTAGCCAAGTGAGGGCAAAATAAAGGATGCCGTCGCCAACCTGGGAGACTAGCCGGCCCCAAAATAACAAACCATAGTCACGGTTAATGAATATACGTTGCCAAAATGTTTGTTTTTCTGCTGTTGTCATCTCCATCATTCCCATCTAGTTGATCTTGACCTAAGTTTATCAACTACGCCTATGTGCCAACAGCTTCCCTGGATGGGTAATTTCTCCGCCTGAGGTCTGATTTCACAAGAAATTGCCCAATAAACGTTCCCCCAAAGTGCTATTCTCGTTTTGGTATAGATCTAATTGATCATAAAGGTATGGTACAAACTCCCTAAAGGTAGGATACACATCTCTCCTACTTTGATAAAGCTCTAATTGTTCCACAACATAACGAATCAGATAAAAACCCCGTTCTTCGTGGCGATTGATTAGATTTACCTCCACTTCGGGATCGAAAAGATCCCGAGAAGCGACGACTTCTACCCCACGCAGAATCTGCTCATTCAAAAAGATGGTTACGGTGGGGTAAGCCTGGTTCTTCATCAACCTACGTACGGGAACCAAGAGGGGGCGGAGTTTTTTAGCCCGTTCAGGATAGGCTTCTAGACTGGGGTTAACAAAGGCATGACCTAACTCATGAACGGTGAGATGTTCTAAGGAGACTCCAGTAGGAAATTCCGGTTTTCCTTGGCTCATCCCATTTTCTCGAATAATCTGGTAAGCAATCAACTTTTTATCACGAGTCTCAACTGTGGCTCCATAACCCCCACCTGGAAACATGCTAGGGGTCATGAGTAGATGAAACTCCTCCGCGGACCAGCCAAAAAAGTCCTCCAACCAGGCGGTAATTAGATCGGAACGTAAGCCTTGCACCGTATTATCCAAAACCTCTGCCAGATATGGTTCCCATTGGGCGTAAAACTGAAGAAATTCTGATTGTTCACCTAAATCCTTCAGAGCAAGGCGGAATTCCTCGAGTTTTTTGCGTCCTCCAGCTCGTTTTATCAGATAATCGCTGTACTCGTGAATCAACTCCAAATCTGGTAAGGGACCGAGATGGCAAATGAAAGCGGGTGGGGCATCGTAAGTGAACCCTCTCTTAGTGAGGGCTTGGGCTAGTCGTACAGCTTCATGCTCCTTGTAATCGCTAAAAAACGTTTGGATGGCCCGGAAATATTCGTTGCCCAAACCACGCGGACCATTATTCTCCATCCAGCTAGTTTGGCTCAGAACTCCTCCTAACAATTCCAGTTCTGGCAAATAATCAGGGCTACTCGCCAAGCCCACGGAAGAACTAAGTAGCATACACAATACTACTAAGAATCCTAGTACACATCGTCCCATCGAAAAACTCCTTCCGTTATAAAAAACTCTTCGAAAAACAACAAATGTTTTACGCACAGTTTGCAACAATGATACTTCGTGCTAAGGTTGTTTATTCTTCTTTTCCTAGATTTTAAGGCTCCCTTTGACGTAATTCGCACTTTGAGTTCCTCAAGCAAGAAGTATTGTGAAAAGCAAAACCGAGAATCGACGAATTGGTAATGGTTACTAAAAACATTGACAATGATTCTCAAAGATGTTACTATATAGATGAAATCTCCGAAGACCGTATAGGGAGTGGGGGACCCAATCTTTTGGGGTGAATCTTGTTTACAAGTAGGGCGACTTGGGCGTCCGAACCCGTCAGCTAACCTCACAGGAGTACACCAAGCGCTGGTACTTGCAAATAATATTTGCAAGTAAACGCGCTTTTTGTTTTCTCAAATCTTGAGTAATGGAGAGGAGATTTGTCAATGAAAAAGAACCTAGTGCTCCAGAACAATGTGCCCGTTGTCAAAGTAATAAATAATTCCAATCGCCAAGTGCAAAAATATCTCGCTTTAGAAAGCCATCCGCGTCAGAAGCAACTAAATGATTCCACTTACAACTTTGCACCATCTGTTATTGCTATGATGTTCTAGATGGCCTTCAACTAAGTCCCAGGGCAAATGCTCTGGGGCTTTTTTCTATTTTGTTTACTGGCTACCAGTTAAGTATCGCACTGCTCGCCAGTAATTCCTGTTAGCCCAGGCGATCAGACCCTGAACCACATTGTCAGAAATCATACCGTCGCTCAGCGGCACAACCGAGCGGAGGGGCATCTCTAAAATCGTACTCCAAGCCATTTGCCAAAGTGGATCCTGTTCATCTTCAACACCAATCATCTTCCCCAATTGTCCCTTAACGACTTTAGCCACTATACGACCGATCCAGGTTACTTGCAGATCTTCAATGGTAGAATTACCGTGAAAAGGTCTTCCGGATTGCTCTTCCTCCGGTAGTCCCTGCCCAAATATTGCTATAAACTCTCCCTTAGTAAGGCGCGCATCCCCCGTTGACAGATTATAGTAGGCTGGAGCAATCTCGCGGTAGTCCGGCACCTGCACATGGGGCTTAGATGATTCAACTTCCACTGTTTCTTGTAAATGTAGGTCCCGGGAGGAGGAACCCACACTAATTTGATACTGCCCCGACTCCACATGCCAATCTTCGAGCAACACATTGTAATAAGCAAAGGAGCTATAGTCCAAAACGAATTCTAGCACCTTACTTTCACCTGGTTCTAGCCAGACTTTACGAAAGCCTCGCAACTCCTTGGGCGCCCTAAATAGTGGAGACTCTGTCTTCCCCACATAGAGCTGCACAATTTCAGCACCCGCCGTCTCCCCGATGTTCTTGACTGTACAGTGTACCGTCAAGGGAGTTGCATCAAGAAAACTGCGAGAAGATACCTTCAGGTCACTGTAGCTAAACTTAGTGTAGCTAAGACCATACCCAAAGGGGAAGAGTACTTCTTTTTTTGCTGCATCGTAATAGCGATAACCAACAAAAATACTCTCCCGATACTCCGTTCGAGCCCGATCATAGGCGAAAAACTCATTGGCCAGATGATGTTCTAGTTCTATGGGATAGCTCTCCGCCAATTTCCCTGAGGGATTCACTTGTCCAAAGAGCAGATCAACAACCGCGCTAGCTCCAGCCTGGCCCCCCAGATAAGTGTGTAAGATTCCTTTTACTCCATCAAGCCAAGGCATGGTTACGGGAGCACCGCCCGAGAGCACTACGACAATATTGGAATTAACTTCGCTAACACGTCTGATCAATTCGTTGTGGGCTGGTGGCAAATCCAGATGACTGCGGTCATAACCTTCCGACTCATATTGGTCTGTTAAGCCAGCTAAAACCACTACCACATCTGCCTTTTGTGCGGTAGCACAGGCTTCTGCAATTAGAGCTTCATTAACTTCATCACGATCCAAAGTGTAACCCCTGGCAAACTCATATTCCAGCTGTTGGTTATGGAATTGTCCTAAAACAGTATCGATCTGAGTCGGATTCACTAAGGAGCTACCGCTTCCTTGATACCGTGGTGTCCGGGCAAACTCCCCGATAAGAGCCACTTTTTGCTCTGGTCTAAGGGGCAAGATACCATCAACATTCTTGAGCAGAACCGCGGATTCTCCCGCGATCTTACGGGCTAGAGCGTGGTGTTCTGCAGCATCAAACTCAGAGTCCACATCGTTCTGAGCCTGAGCCTTCTGCACCAGTTCAAGAACATTGCGAACCGCCTTATTTAGTTGAGACTCTTTTAAGCGCCCAGTAGCTAGATCCCTTTTAATCTGCCGGGCACTAACCCCTAACGATGCGGGCATTTCTAGATCTAAACCTGCCTTAATGCTTAAGACCGGATCGTTGACCGCTCCCCAGTCGGAGATGGTGGCACCTTCAAAGCCCCATTCCTTACGCAAAATAGAGGTCAACAGTTCGGGGTTTTCGCAACAATATACCCCATTTAACTTATTGTAAGCGCCCATTACCGTCCAAGGTTTGCCCTCCCGAACCGCCTTTTCAAAAGCTGCCAAATAAACCTCCCGCAACGCGCGTTGATCAACAATAGAGTCATTAAGCATACGCCATCTTTCTTGATTGTTGGCCGCAAAGTGCTTGATCGACGCTCCTACCCCAACTGACTGGATACCTCGAATCCAAGCGTCAGCCAATGCTCCAGTCAAGTAGGGATCTTCCGAAAAATACTCAAAATTACGTCCACAGAGGGGGGAGCGTTTAATATTTACCCCTGGACCCAGTACAACGGCAACCCCTTGATGTAGGGCCTCTTGTCCTATGGCTTCACCCATGGCAAAAAGCAACTCCGGATCCCAGGAGTTCGCACTAGTTGCCGCAGGAGGAAAACAAGTAGCTGGCTCACTAATGCCAAGACCAAGATGATCCCCACTCTCAGCCTGCTTCCGTACACCATGGGGACCATCAGCCACCATTATGGAAGGAATGCTCAAACGTGGAATTGCGGTGGTACGCCATTGATCCGCCCCCGAAACAAGAGCAGTCTTTTCATCAAAATCAAGGGAGTCAATGATTCTGTTAATATTCATGGTAACCTCCTTATCCACTATAAAAGATAGTCTATGAACCACGCCAAAACGCGTACCATGCCCACCATTAAGCGCTTCGGTAAGGGAGCAGACGGTGTTGCTTGGGTAGCCAGGATCGGCTGACTATAGGCAGCTTTCTCTCGCATAACCTCCCGTAGGTGTCCATTGAATTCTTCACTTTCAATCACTAGCATGGTTTCGGTGCTCAAAAAGCTACTTCTCGCGTCCATATTAAAAGACCCAACCGCACTTAAGTGTTGATCAAACAATACCGCCTTTCCGTGTAGAGAACCCGGTCCATAATATTCCCAGATTTCCGTAGCCCGACTACCCAGAAAATCCCGTTTACTCTCATAGCCTGCAACCCCAAAAAGATTAGGACTAGAAGCCAAAGAATTGGTGAGTAGTAACACTTCCTTACCCGCTAGTGACTCCTCCTCTAGATACTTGAGCATCCCCCGGGTAGGGATAATATAGGGGCTTTGTACCACAATAGATTCTTCGGCCTCGTGAGCTAGATGCACCAGACTCGCCCACACCCAAGGATGCTTTTTCCCCCTCATAACAGGGTTGTGAATTAATTGCATCCGTTCTACTGGTATGCTTTCTTTCTCTAGCCAATCTAGGCTGTCTATAAAATGCTGGGGATAATTAAGACGAATTTCTTCTAAGCGCTGTAAAAGGACAGTTCGGCGTTTTTGAGCCCTTGCCTCCCTTCTGGGGGTAATCCAAGAGCTCATTCTTCCAGTTAACCGATGTTCCCACAGCAAGGAAAAATATTCAACCAGCTGCCCAACTCCGCTCTGTCCGTTGGTGCCATCTGCCGTAAGCACCACAACATCCATATCAAAGACAAATTCTTTAGTCATTTCCGCTGACAGGTAATAACGGTTGCCAATATTACGACCACTAATTAGCCCAATCTTTCCATCTACGATCATGATCTTATCGTGCAAGCGATTGTTCCAAGTCCACGGCTTAAATAAATTTAAGGGTTCGTAGAGGCGAAACTCAACATTAGGATGGAGCTCTAGAACATACCGAAGATCTCGCATGCTTCCATATAAACGATGAAAAATTCCATCCATCAAAATTCGCACCTGGACGCCTCGATCCGCCGCTTCCAAAAGCGAAGCGAAAAACACGTCCGCCACCACACCAGAGTGGAGACTGTGATATGCAATCTCTATTGAGTGTTGAGCACCTTGAATTAGAGCGATGCGCACCGCAATAGACTCTTCCCCATCCTCCACCAAGACTACACGATCCAACCCTGGACTCCGGGCAAACGATTCTGTACTAGCTAGTGGGGAGAAAGCCTCCTTACTAGGACGATGAGGAAGGGCAAAATAGAGTATTCCGCTAAATAATATGTAGATAAAATAAAGAAGTATTCGCTTATCCACACTATTCCCCCTTAGAAGCTACATCAAACTGTTCGAGGTCTAGGCACCCTTTACCTTCCCTCAAAACGTGATCAAAAAAAGCCCCGGAATTCCGGAGCTTTGAGATAAGCTATAGTTACTGCATTTTCCATAAAGGTTGTAGAGCTTTAAACAAACCTAACCCACTAACGGCCACGATTAAGCCTTTGAGTAAGTTGAAGGGAACAATAGCGAATAGTACTAGCGTACGCAGATCTACGACTGCTGAATTGATTTTGGCCGCCATGTTTACAAACGCGTCTACCGGATAACCCAGAACAACTGCATAGGCTGGAATGAACACAAAGTAGTTGAGGACTGCCGCAAAGAATGCTCCACTAAAAATAGCTAAAATCGAACCCCAAACTACGCCTTTGCGGTTAGGATGTCTTTGATAAACCAAGGCCAAGGGTAAGACATAGGCCACCCCCACTAAGAAATTAGCCAATTCACCTACACCACCCGTGTTACTACGGACAATAATTTTGAGTAGGTTCTTGAGAAATTCGATCATTACTCCAGCCGCGGGGCCCATGGCGAAGGCTCCAATTACAGCTGGTGCATCACTAAGATCGAATTTTAAAAAGGTGGGGAAAATCGGTAGGGGAAAGTCCAATAGCATTAGAATCATGCCGAGGCCTGACAACATCCCAATTTTCACCATAGAGCTGGTAGCAAAGATGCTACCTTTGGATTGACTAGAATTTCGGATCATAACTATCCCTCTCTTCGTGAAATTTTACACGAAAAAAGCAACCCGAAATTCCTCAGGTTGCAGATAAGTAATGTTAGACCTACGGCCTTGTGACCAACTGGTCTATTCTTCTCTCATCCAGACTATACTGTCGGTTTTGGAATTACACCAAATCGGCAATCACATTATGATCGCTCGCGGACTTTAACCGCCGGTAGGGAATCTCACCCTGCCCCGAAGAATTTCTTATGCAGTTTTCACATTTATTATAGCTTAAGGACCAAGGAGAGTCAAGGAATCAGTGTTATGTTTTTCACACAATCCAGTAAACTTACCCTGCTGCTGGGGGAGAGAAACGATAGATGAGAAATTTCTCTCGGAAATCCTGCCCTCCCGGAACCTTGATCTTGTTAATCATTTGGAAGGAGTGACCCTGCAAAATTCTCTTGTATTCGGGCAGAGGATAATAGAGAATTATTTCAACTGTCCGGGGATGTGTTTCTACAGACTTCACGATGTTCGCCATTACCTTCTTAAAAACCTTATGGGAAAATGGATTGAAGAAATAAAACCGGTTCTCCCCTGGTTTCACTTCGTAATGTTCGGCTAAACCATACTTTAAACGAATGGGTGCTTGAATATGCCTTGCCCTTAAGCGATAACTACTTTTGTTATCTAAAGCTTCCTCATAGGTCTTGTCGTGGGCCTCGATACCCACGATCGGCACTTGAAAACGGTTATGAACATAAAACGTCACTCGCCCACGACCACACCCGAAATCCACTAGTCGATCGTTTCTACCAAATCTATAAGACTGAAAAAGTCTTTCGAGTGCTTCATATGGGGTGGCCTCATAACGATTATATTGGTCCTGACCATTCCATTCCCTTAAGCCAACTGTCCTAATCCCTAGTTGGCGATCATACTTTTTTGCAGACACAATACTTACCTCCTACCGCCGACCACGAGCTAATCCTTTCCAAGCTAGCATTTCTTTGGCCGGTGTGCGATCCCCAGTACAGGCAATGCGACGGGGTGCATCGAGAAAAATCATTTTAAAGTCTAAGTCAGTATATAAACGCACAATTCGTTCTGTGGCTTGGTTCGATACAAGTACGGGGCCCTGGTGTTTCGCTAACCAATTCCCCAAACGGACTTGGTCTTCCCAAAGAAAATCATCTGGAGCATATTGAGTGAACTCCACGTCATAGGGTGGATCCGCGTAGACAAAATCATCTGGTCTAAGATCGAGGTCTGCGAAATCACCGAAACGAAACTCCCAAGTCTTGAGCAGTTCTCGATACTCAAGAAAGTCTTGTGCGTAGTTTATTCGCTTGTATCGTCCAAAGGGAACATTAAATTCGCCACTACGATTAAAGCGGCATAAACCGTTATAGCCGGTCCGATTAAGATAATAAAACAACTCAGCCGTCTCTTGGTTGGTTGCTGTGGCGGGATCTTTAATTAGTTCATTAAATCTTGTGCGGGCCCCATAATAAAAGTCCTTATCGTTTTCGAAATCCAGAGAAACAACAAGGCCCCGCTGCAGCCACTGATAA
>DGYW01000002.1:28766-42152 GCA_002396805.1 Firmicutes bacterium UBA4996
CAAAAAGGTTCCACCAACCGACGTTCTTGGAACCGTTGCCACAGGGGTTTGATCTGTGGTACCAACCACCTTTTGCCACCTGCCCATTTGAGGGGGGGCGTTAGCCTCTGTTCATCAATCATCTACACACTCCCTCTAAGCACCTCATTTGCGAGCAAAGATCGTACAAGCAAAATAATCACCCAATCTAGGGAAAAGTACATAGAGGCGCGCACCGATCTCCATGATCCATGGAAGATTTATCTCCCGTGCAGAGGTAAACATAGCGTTAACTACCTTAGTAGCCACATAACCCGGATCTAAAACCATACGCCCTAACTTGTCCAAATACTCCCCGCTAGGATCCGCGTCCTGAAAAAAGCCGGTACGCACCGGGCCTGTATTTACAGTAGTAACTTGAATCCCGTGTGGTTGTAGCTCGAGACGCAATGCATTAGAATAACCCAAAACCGCAAATTTAGTAGCTGCATAGACCGCGGATTTGGGGGTGGCCATTTTTCCCGCTTGGGAAGCGATATTAATGATCTGCCCCTGCCTTTTTTCAATCATATGGCTTGCCACCACCTGACTCAGTCTAATTGCTCCCAAGACGTTAACCCGAAACATCTCTTCGATAATCTGGGGATCCATTTCTAGGGCTGGCTGAAAGAGCCCAAAACCGGCGTTGTTGACCAAGATGTCAATTCCACCTTGTGCTTCAACTACTCTGTCCACCACGGTATCAATCTGTTCAACGTCATTCACATCTAGAGAGTAAGCGTAAGCAGGCTGCCCACTTAGTTGGGCACATCTTTCCCTAACAGCTTTTAGCCGTTCTAGGCGCCTAGCGGCAACAACTACTGTTGCCCCGTGCGCGGCAGCTTTGTAAGCTATCTGTTCTCCTAGTCCACCAGAGGCTCCCGTAATCAACACTACTTTACCACGTAGTTTCTTTTGGTAACCCTCCATTAAGTCACCTGCCTTTATTCGGGAAAAATGAAAACCTCCTCAAGGGGCGCCTGTACCGCCCTAGCTAAATCCACTGCTAGTTTTAGGGAAGGATTGTATTTTCCCGCTTCTAACCGAATTATAGTTTCTCGGCGAACCCCCACCTTGGTAGCTAATTCCTCCTGAGTTAGACCCATTTTCAAGCGGCGCTCCTTAAGTCTACATTCATATTCGCTCATTACTCTACCACCCGATCAAAATAATACACCAAAGCGGGTGCTAAAATTGAAATAGCTGCATAGGCTAAGGAACCCCAAAGCAAGATTGTTTCTCGTGAAATATGACTTCGATCCAAAGAAAAAAGTAAGAAAAAGCTTAACAGCAAATAGGCTGGCGCTAGAACCCGTAATGCCCTTGTTCGATTATAATCCAAGCGCTCATCTGCCGGTTGTTCCTCCAGCTTCGCCCAAAAATAGAAGGCAAAAAAAGAGAAAAATATGGCGGCGAAATAGTTTGGTTCTCCCCTATGATTGGGGATCAACGACAAGAAGCCTAAAAAGCCACTTAATCCCATCCAAGGTTTAAAAGTCAAGCCTCTACCCATAAACAAGCCCCCGAGTGATATATTTGTAACTTTATGTTACAAATATATCACTATAGGAAGCTGTTGTCAACTAATATCTAGGGTTTCAAATAAGCATAGCCTTAGTGCTGGAGCTGAACTAATTCCATAACACCTGCAGGGACTATCTCCACAAAATCCAAAAGTTCCCCATGCTCAATACTTTGACCTATTAAGGTCCTCCCTCGATTGTCTTACTAAATGAGTGTCAAAAGTACAAGAGCCACTAGATTGGCGGCGAAATGAGCCAGAGAACTAACAAAGGCATTTTTACTTTTAGCAAAGATAATACCATAAATAACGCTGTTCACGAAAACTAAAAGCACATCAATAATAGCTATAGCCAAATTACCCGGGCTAAAATGGCCGATGGCGAAAACGATAGAGGTGATCACAATTGCTGGTTTGACTGGGACTATCTTAGCAACTTCGTGTTGAAAGAAGGCTCGCCAAGCGATTTCTTCTCCCAAAGCGGAAATCAGAAGCTGCACAACGAGTAAGATGCCTATGCCCAAATGGGCGGTGCGCCCCCCAATGTGCTCAATAAATTCTGGAAAGAACATCTTGGCTAAAAGCAGCACCACAATATTAATGCTTAGAGGTAGAAGGGCCCAAAGACAAATGGAGCTTTCCCTAAGTTCCCGATACGCCCGTTTAATATCCACGGCAGTAAAGGAATTTGGCCGGTTTTTGGTGTTAATCACTGTATATACAACTACACCAATTAGTATTGAGATTCCTGCTAGTTGAACACGGAACAAACTCAACGTGGAAAAGGCAATCATGGCAACCAAGGCCAAAGTAACAGCTTGATTGATTTTTCTCATAATGTATCTCCTCAAATCTTTATCTTCATGGATTATGCCGAGTTCTTAGGCGAGATCAATCCCGCACATCAATTTCAACAATAACTCCTCCAACATGGGGTGCCAACCAATTATAAGAAGCACCTAATAACATCATTACCAGACCGTACACAACTGGCGCCATAATGATTGACCACACCGAAGCCCCCGCACCACCTAGAAACCCAAGTACCAAGGAAATGAGCAACGGAATGGCCATGGTGATCACAACTGCTCGAAATAGCGAGGTCAAATCGATCTTCGTCAACTCTACTTTTTTCTTCACAGATTCACGCCCCTTCTTTTTGGTTGGGAATTACCGCTGCCAATAACTTCAAGAAAAGTACTCTTAACCCTTTTACCTTTCAACCTTCAATATCCTTGATAAAACAAATTACCCTATTAGCTTCTTGAAATCCAACCCTTGTATGAAAATGATAGCTTGCGTCATTATTCAGTTCGATGTCCGATCCCATTTCACTGCAACCTTTAGCGCGTGCCCACTCTTGCCCTTTTTCCAGTAAGCGCCTGGCTATTCCCTTTTCCCTCCATCGAAGCAAGTGCACCTTTGCGGATAGCTCTTGACAGCTCACCTACTCCATCCAACCAAAAGCCCTGAACACCTTGTATCTTTCCACGGCAAGAATGCCCTGCCACTGCCTGCGAGCAATGGAAAACTCTTCTGGGTACTGCTCCCAGCTCCAGGATAGATCCCAGACTCCTTCAGTACTCATCTGTTGTACATAAAACCGCAGATTATGCTCCACAAGCGGTTTTAGAGCTTGGTAAAGTGAATCATCAGGATGTCGGATAAAATCTAAAGGAAGGGGTTTATACCCGGTGCCCCAATTCGCAATATCTTGATCAATCACATCTCTAGTCAAAATCTGCACCTTGTGCGCTACTTGACTGAACGAATAGCCCGTGCGTAACCTAAAGGACTCTTCGTAGGGCTTCAGTAAGCTAAGACAGTTCCTAAAGTTTGAAATTTCATGTCGCTCCATTGAGGTTACACTCATAACATAACTAATGGCCTGCGCTACTGATACCCACCCGAGTTCTGCTCCTTCGCTCTCGGACGGTGACCAAACAACCAGAAAGGCTGCAAGTTCCACGCTAGGATTATACATCCAGCTGCCCTGTACCTCTTCAGCCCAACGCCACCATGGTGCATGGGGATGCAAATTATTATCAGGCAAGACTGATGGCCACATACCTGATACAATTTGTGGTGTGGTAATAAGATACGACACTAAACTTTGAACAATCTGGTCCTGAAAGTCCGCTCCAATCTCTAAGAGGATTTGACTGGCAACCCAGGTTGCCATAGGAGATGAACTGGGCAACCAAAAATCAGGCTCCAGACCATGGCCAAAGCCTCCATCTTCATTTTGGAAAGCTAATAAATAACGGATCACCCGCTCCTTAGTTCCATTCTCAAATAAGTACTCCCACCGGGCCATTTCTAACGGGCGTGCATATCGACGGAGCCAAGCCCCTGTCCGAACATAGTTGTCTCTAGTTAGCTTCATAAGTCCCCTCCAAATAGGTCTACGCCAGGTAGATGCAGTAATCTAAAATTACATTTCCGTGAGCATCTGGAGTGGTGAATCTGGGACAGTTGTAGCGCTCAAAAACCACCGGATGCTCCGGGATCCGCCGGCCTTGCTCTAAAATGCGTTCAACACACATGTTATGTGCTTCCATTCCATACAACTCACCACTATCATTTCGTCCGTAAATCCAACATGTGCCTATGGTACCTGATGGAAGATCCAGAGACATAAATCCCTCAGGAACAGGAGTATCTTTAGGGAAGAACATCCCGATCCAATACTCAAACTCCCCCTCCGAGCGCATGAACCCTAATGGGGATTGATCGATTTGTGGAGAAAGGCCTAACTCTTCGAGCTGAGCAAAATAGCCCTTTTCAAACCATTCCCCCCACTTACTACCAAAACCACCTGCAGAATCGCGGTCCTGGTTGCTGTACCGTTTCCCTATCAATCTCAACTCGGGTAAACGTTCTTCAGAGACTTTGATAACCTCAGCCATTCTTCTTCCTCCATTTCGTGATATAATATACTGGAATTCAGCACGTCACATTACAAGATAAGGCGGTATACTGTGGATAACCGAAATAAAACCGAGCTAATCTTAACCGGACATATTTATAAGATCCTGTTCACGCTCTCTATCCCGATTATCATTAACAGCCTTATACAAACCTTATATAATCTAGTGGACGGAATCTGGGTGAGCAAGATTTCCTCTGTCCATTTTGCAGCGACAGCCTTTGTGTGGCCTGTCAACTTCCTTTTCATCTCATTGGGCGTAGGGCTCTCCATAGCCGGTACGTCACTCTTGTCCCAACTAATAGGTGGGGGAAACCTTAAGGAAGCAAAAAAGTATTCTGCACAGCTAATGGCCGTTACCCTATTAAGCTCGGTTGCTTTAACAGCTATCGGTTATATCATTAGCCCAACCATAATTAAACTAATGGGTGCCACTGGTGACTTGGCACAACTGGGCAATACGTACCTGCGTATCACGTTTCTAGATTTGCCGTTCATGTTTCTATTCTTTAATATTAACTCGATGATGCATGCCCAGGGGGACACTATCACACCCATGTTGCTTAGTGGTGCTTCTGCCATTATTAATGTGATTTTAGACCCAATTTTTATCTTTACACTCGATTGGGGCATCGCAGGAGCAGCTTGGGCCACATTAGTCTCTAGGGCAACCTTAGCTGGAGTCGGATTTTGGATGCTCTTTAGTGAGAAGAATACGGTCCGACCAGATTTCCGAAATTTTAGATTTGATCGAGAGGTGATCACGGAGATTGTTTCCGTAGGCTTACCCTCGAGCATAGGCCAGTCAGGAGCGTCCCTTGGTTTTATCGTATTAAACGGGTTTATCGGCTCTTACGGAACTGCGACTATCGCGGCTTATGCCATGGTTAATAGGATTACATCGCTAGTAATGCAACCAGCCATGGGCATAGGATCTGCCCTGACTACAATCGTAGGTCAGAATTTGGGTGCCAATCAGATGGATCGAGTCCATGAGTCCTTTCATAAAGCTTTGCGACTCACAATTACAATCGGGATTGTGGGCTGTCTCTTGTTAATCTTATTTGACAAACCCATCATTGCATTTTTCATGCAAGCGAAGGACGATCCCTCAGTTATAGAGCTAGCCTTAACTTATTTGTTCTACATATCCTTGTCTATGCCTTTGATGGGCATTTTCAGTGTATTCCAAGGACTATTTCAAGGCACCGGAAACACCAAGTATTCGATGGCCATGGAAGTGGGGAGACTCTGGTTTGTGAGGCTTCCAATGATCCTGTTATTCAAACATTTTTCAAGCTGGGGTTCTACTGGGATTTGGTTCTCCATGAGCTTCAGTAATCTAGTAGTCTGCCTCTATGGCTACTGGCTCTACAAACGCAAGAAATGGCAAAAAAGCATTCTCAAGCCACAATTAGAAGAATTAGCAATGTAGTAAACCGTCTACCCCACCTGAACTTCGTTTTCTAAATAGGTTAGAAAAACGTCCACTATCTGAGGGTCAAACTGCGTCCCCGCGTGTCTCCGTAATTCTTCTTTCGCCTCAGACACGGCAAGTGCTTTCCGATAAGATCTGTCCTGGGTCATGGCATCATAAGCATCCACAACGGACAAAATCCGAGATAATAAAGGAATCTCCTTACCAACCAGACCTTTAGGATAACCTTTTCCATCCCATCTTTCGTGG
Source organism: Firmicutes bacterium UBA4996 (assembly GCA_002396805.1). GTDB lineage: Bacteria > Bacillota > Limnochordia > Darwinibacteriales > Darwinibacteriaceae > UBA4996. Next base: position 34,923 of record DGYW01000002.1, read on the forward strand.
TGGGCCAGAATATAGTCTGCAATATTAGCCAATTCAGGAACAGTATGTGCTATCCGATAACCAATTTCCGGATGTGTCCGCATGATTGTCCATTCCTCTGGTGTTAACTTGCCTGGTTTTTGCAAGATATGTTCGTCAATACCGATTTTTCCTATGTCATGTAACATGGAGAATACTTCTAGCTCATCAAGCTGCAAGGACGACAAGCCGAGGGTCTCTCCGATTTCCCTGCAATAGCGACCCATTCTCTTGCCATGTTCTTCAGTCTCATCACTCTTTTCAAAGAGTGTCTTTTTGATCGAAGACAAGACAACATTCCGATAGCTCTTGGCGCCCAAGAGCTTGGTTTTGTACATGTTGTTTTCCGCTTCTCGCAGGACTTTCTCTCGCTCTTCTCCCTGGTGAGTCTTACTCGCACAGCCCAAGGAAATTCTAAGTTCAGTGTCTGCAACCTTTGTTGCACTAGCAAGCTCTTTAATTCGATCACAGATCTTTTGAGCATCTTCTGATGTAGTACTAGGTAATAAGATCAAGAATTCATCGCCACCCCAGCGGAAAATCAGATCAGTTTTTCTGCAGCAACTGCGAATAATATCGGCGATTTCCGCTAAGGCCCTATCGCCTGTTTTATGTCCAAACGCATCGTTAATCAGCTTGAGACCATCCAAGTCACCCATGATTAGAGTCAAAGGGTAATAACTTTCCGCATCCATTCTCTCAAACTCTGCTTCAAAGAAAGCTCGGTTATACAGGCCGGTCAAAGGGTCTTTGAAGCTCAAGAATTCAATTTTAGCTTCCCTTTCTTTTGCTTCTGTCACATCCCGAAAGACCAAGATGACCCCTAGGGTGTCTCCCTGAGAACTTCTAATTGGAGCCGCGCTATCAGTAATGTGCCTAACCGTACCGTCCTTTGCTCTTAGAACAGTGTGATTCGCTAAGCCCACGATATTACCAGTCTGCAAGACCATTTCCACCGGGTTCTTGCAGGGTTCACCAGTAGTCTCGTTATAGATTTCAAACACAGCATTCAAAGGCTGACCAGTGGCTTCCTCTTGGGTCCACCCTGTCAGGTTTTCTGCTACGGGATTGAGAATTTCCACTCTGCCCTGCACATCCGTGGTGATCACCGCATCTCCTATAGAATACAAAGTGACTTGCAATTTTTCCTTTTCAGCAAAGAGTGCTTCCTCGGCTAGCTTGTTCTCTGTGACATCAGCATAGATCGCCACGATCTCGCCTGTAGGTAGCTTAAAAACAATATTCTCGAACCACCGGTATTCCTCGCCTTCCTTATACACCTTGGCTGGATAGTGGGCTGTCTGACCTGTTTCCCAGACTTGTCGAAAAATGTCAATGATGCCAAATTCATCAACACCCGGGCGCATCACACCTAAGGGTTGGCCCACAACATCAATTTCATTCCATCCTTCCACTCTCAGGCCGGTGGGGTTTACACCTCGAATGATATAATCATTACTCGAGTGCCCCTTGCCCTTAACCTCATAAATAATAATGCTACTAGGATTATTGTCAAAGATACTTCTACTAAAGGCTTGGCTAGTTTCTAAGGACACTTGGAATGCAGATTGCATTTGCTCAAGGTCAGTTTGTGCTTTTTTAAATCGTGCAGTTTCATGTAAGAGCACAACTAAGTAACCGGAATAGGGCACAAAAGCGGTAAGAAGATACCAACGGTCATTGAACGTCAAGATGTCAGCAAATTCTCTTCGGCCGCTAGTTTCAACTAATTCTGCAAAGTAGTTGAGCCAAGGTTCTGGTATTTCGGGAGACTTAAAGAGCCATTCCGACATCTTCTTGCCAACTATCTCTACTTCGGAAAGTCCCAACTTCGCAACGAAACTCGGATTGGTCTTGACTAGGCGATAATTAACCGGTAGCCCTTGAGAATTCCGTACTACCTCGTGCAACGAAAAAGCTAAAGGCATCTTCTCCATCAGTTGTTCTGAAATTTCCTTCATTACCATACTGCCCCCTTGTCTCACAATGTTAGTTCTATTGCAACGCTTGGATACGATCATTCATTGGCGGATGCGAATAATAGAGAAGCACCGCCAGCGGGTGCGGATTCAAATTGACCAGGTTTTCCCTAGAAAGCACTTTGAGTGCCGAGATCATCCAGCTTGGATCTGTGTGCTTAGCTGAAAACCGATCCGCTCTGTACTCTGATGTGCGTGAAACCATATTCAAGGGAACCCCTAGTAATAGTGAAACTGGCTCAAACAGAATGGAAAATAGGATCATAGAAAAACCAAAATGAACACCGGATAGACCAAAGACCGTAAATAAACTCGGGTTTTGCAAAACCAAACCAATTCCAAGAGCGTACAAGGCGGCAATGGCAGACTGCTGAGCTAAAAGGCGCCAGGTGTCCTTATGGACCGCATGTCCCAGCTCGTGTCCGAGCACTGCCATAATCTCATCTTCGGACATCTTGTCAAGAAGGGTATCAAACAAGATGATCTCTTTGGTTTTGCCGATTCCCGTGAAGGCTGCGTTAGACTTCGTGGAACGCCTAGATGCATCCATGACCAAGATGGCTTTAACGCTAAACCCCAATGAAGAGGCTAGGTTGTCGATCCGTGTACGCAAGGTGCCTTCGGAAAGTGGGGTAAACTTATTGAACAGCCTGAGCAACACTTTGCCCAGAAAGGCAACGGAGAGAAGCATGATCACGGCAATCGTGGTCCAGGTTAGTGCGATAAATAGCCATAGATTGCCAGAGAATTTAAGATAAAGGGCGTTGATACTAGCAACAATCAGCCCGCCAAGCATGATCGTCAATAGATAGCTCATAAACAAATCCTTGATGAACGTCTGTAGCGTAGTCCGATTGAATCCATAGCGTTCCTCAATGGAAAAAGTCCGATAAACCTTCAATGGAATACTGAACAGCAACATTGACGTCTGAACGATACCCAGAAAATAAAGTGACTGCAAAATTGGGTTGCTCGTCCAAGAAGCAACTATTTGCTCTAATTGGGCGAAAGTCCCTGAAAGGAAAAAAATCATAATAAGTAGCTGCAATCCCCGCTGGAATAAGCTTGACCGCTGCATCTCTAAAGAATAAGTCAGCCATTTTTGATAACGCTCTTCGTCATAAACGTCCTTTACACGATCTGGGATAGGCTTTAGGCTGTGTTTACGATTGAGCAACGCCACTGCAGTTTCAAAAAGAAAAACAACAGCGAGAAGGCCAATGATTATCCAGTTCATCGAAACCACTTCCATGCTTGATTATTTACCGTACAGCAAAGACTTACAGAAGTCGCAAAACTTGTCTGGTTCTTCAAAGTTTGGGGCATGAGCCGATCTTTCAAACCAAATAATCTCCTTGTGTGGTGCCTGTAGTCTTTCATAATACTCTTCAACGAGTTCAAACGGCACAACGTAATCCCTTCGTCCGACGCAAAAGTACACGGGCACATCGATCGCGGGAATCTCCACTAAAAAATTAACCATATTTATTTCGTCCTCAAGACACTTAAGCGAAAGCATGCTACCTCTCACAAAACGTACTATTCTTAAATGCTTTAGGTCTCTTATGGAGATGTTTACCCCTCAAAGCAATCACCTGCTCTACTCCCCCGAGCATGACCCTCTCAACAGAGTCAATCCCATCAATAGACTTCCTCATAATGACTTACCTCCGAACGCTTGTGCTTAACCGTAGAACTCAATTGACCTACACTAGGTCTTTGTGTGTTAAGACCCGCTGTTCTGCATCGTGAAAATACCATACAGCGCGTCGTAGACGAGCTGCCATTAGTTTGCCTTGTCTTTAGTGACAACAGGTAAATTTTGTAGAAGCTGAAGCAAATCCTGTCGATTCCCCTGCTGCCAATGGGATATATCTTCTCCGGTAGCGTTAATCAAATCATCGGTGACCAAAAAGACATCCATCCCCAACTGGGCGGCACAAAGATCTTCTTGCACATCATTACCAATCATCAAGCATTCTTCCGGCTCTGCTCCAATAACCTTTAAAATATCTCGATAATAATCCATATTAGGTTTGGTGTACCTGGAGTTATCGTAAGTAGTGACTAACGCAAAGTGTTCCGGGTCCAAACCAGCCCAACGCATACGCTCAAAAGTAGCCGCCTGCGGAAAAATAGGATTGGTAGCTAATACTAGCTGGTAGCCCTTGTCCTTAAGAGTCTCCACATACTGTTTGGCTAAGGGGGTGGGTTGGGTGGCATGGATCACGCGCCTAAATTCGTTTTGATAGAAACGATCGAATTCCTCCGCATGTGCCTGGACTTCACCACCAAACACGTCTAAAAAATGTTCCCAAAACCGCTCCTCATTGGTCATACTTCCATCATTCGTAACCATGACCTCGAGACCAGCCATCACCGCACGAACCAACTCGTAAGCCCCATAACCGAGTTCTTCTCCCTTAAGACCGAGCTCTCGTAAATAGGCTTTAGTAAATTGCTCTTGATCCATGGGCAATAATGTCCCATCTAGGTCAAATAAAATTGTACGCACTAGCTTCCTCCTTGTTACCTGGTTTGATAATTTCGTTTTTAGTATTGCGCAAACGGTTAAAGATAGCTATAATACAACTGCTTACATAGGAAAGCAGAATACACACTTGGAGGGAAAACATGTCTCAAGAAATCCGCTTACAAGATCGAACTGCCAACCCGGCACCCCTAGGACTCTTAGGTTTTGGCATGACCACAGTATTACTAAACATTCATAATGCCGGATTTTTTCCCATGAATTCGATGATTTTAGCAATGGGCATTTTCTACGGCGGGATCGGTCAGGTCATTGCAGGTGTAATGGAATGGAAGAAAAACAACACCTTCGGCACCACCGCTTTCACCTCGTATGGTCTGTTTTGGCTGACTCTGGTAGGACTATTAGTCATGCCCGAACTGGGCTGGATACCAGCCTCCAGTGCTGTAGCCATGGGTGCCTATTTGTTCATGTGGGGTCTCTTCACCTTTGTGCTATTCATAGGTACCTTACGGATTAGCCGGGCCTTGCAAGTTGTCTTCGCTTCTTTGACCCTTTTATTTTTGCTCCTGGCCTTAGGTGATTTCACGGGCAACGGTAGTATTACAGTCTTGGCAGGCTATGTAGGCATCTTCTGCGGTTTTTCTGCCATTTACACAGGATTAGCTCAAGTCATCAACGAGCTATATGGTAGAAAAGTCATGCCCTTAGGCGAAGTGAACTAAGTGTGATACGGACATGAGCGCCCATTTCGGGCGCTTTTTCTATACAGCTACGGTCAACTCCCTATGCACCCGCCGAAAGATGTCTTCTACCCCATAGCCATCTCGTACGGCAGTAGTGAAATAACCTTCCTGAGTGAGTTTGATACCAATATCCACGCCAACCGGGCAATGTGCCCTCCACAGCTGTAAGAGTTCCGCTTGGCGCTGGTGCTGGCGCTTAAGTTCAAAGGCCGTAATCAAAGCTAACTGAAAGACTTCTAATGTAGGCGATGCTAATTCCGTAGTAATAGCCTTCTTAGCTAGGTAAGGGGTAGCAGACTTGAGGGCTATAGAACCGGCTACTCCATCGCGCCCAGCATACTTGACATGCCTAATATGCATCATCACCAAGGTCCCAAAGCACATGGGGCAAGGCTCCAAGGTAGTGTATAGAGTATAGGTACGAATATTGGGATGCTCTTTCTCTTTAAGCTGACTTAAAGCCATCATCTCAGCATGGGCCATAACCGTACCAGCTAAAGGATGCGTACTAGAAGTATCAAAAATGGCGTTTCTACCCCGGGCTACCACTTCGCCCTGATCATTCACGATCACGCAACCTATGGGAATAGTACCGTTGCAAAAAGATTGCCAGGCTAATCTAAACGCCTCTTGCCAATAGGGATCTAAACTGAGCCACATCTTCTTAACTCCTTTTTGCAAATAAAGTCTGATGCACCTGATAGATCCGTTTCAGCTCAGTTATGGGCTCCTGATGATCATCGACCCGCAAATCTATCTTCACATCGTTAAATCCGCCGTAGCCAGCCCCATCTTGCACTACCAATAGGGCAGCTGATTGTTGACCGCGCGAGTCGCCCCCAGCTGCTTGACCAGCTTCTAGTGCTTTCAGCATCCTGACGGCCAAACTCCCTGCAGTCTTAGTAAAGGTGTCAGCCATAGCCTGTACCGTTTCTTCACCTACTAAAATATTCCCTTGGGCAGTAAAATACTGTCCGGTAATGCCTCCAGCCCAATGGAAACAGCTCTCTCCCGTAAAATTCGCAGCATTCCCCTGAGAATCAACAATCCCCACTTGACGCTTGTCCCGTTCGGGGTCTGATTCTACCAAAATATCCAAGACTTCTTGGGCCGATTTTCCCTGAGCTAAAAGTTCGAGACCGCGAGGCCCAAAACTGGTATTAGCATAGGATTGCGTGGCAATAGCTCCTACGCCAGCCTTGGCCCACGGAACTACAGAACCCACAGCCAAAAACCGCGATTGAACAGCAATACCCCATTCTTTCGTCTGGGAATCATAACCTACAATCGAAAAAGTCGCCACGATTCTTTCTGTCATGTTTATTCCTCCTCAGGCTAGCAACTTACGCACTTTTCCTCTCCGCAGCGGCACTAGGTTCTGCTAACTTGCGGTTCTCAATAGCCAACCACGTGGCAAATACAGCTTCTAAAGCGATCATAGTGGCTGCTAAAATAAACACCCGCTCTGCAGGAAGATTATAACCCATGATTAGAGTTATGATGGGAATCAAGATCGACATGATCAAATACGCCCGAGATTGATACAGCCAAGCAAAGGGTAATAAGTGTGCTCCAAAGATCATGGCAATAATCATGACCATATTTGTAGGTGCTGCGGCATAAGCCCACATGGCTATTAATATGTACAGAAACTGGTTAATTGAAAATACAATCCCTAGATTATTTAAGGGATTATCTTTTGCGGAAAACTCAGCCTTGAGTAATTTAGAAAACAGGAAGGCCAGAGGCATCAACGGGGCGGTACAGATAAAGGTAAACAAATTCCTCGTGTAGATATTTTCGGAAATAGGGAAGTACCAAACGACTAAAATTCCGGTCCACAACACAATTGACGCTAAAATAAAATGCAAACCTCTAAGATTCCTCCGTGCCAAATCGCTTCTAAGTTGATCAATAGTCATGATCTTCCTCCTTTGTTTGAGGTATTCAAGATAATATACTTGCTAACTAGAGGAAAACCCTCTTCTTTAACAAG
>DGYW01000072.1:0-143 GCA_002396805.1 Firmicutes bacterium UBA4996
TTACCCGCTGGAGAAGCTCAGAAAACACCGGACACGGTCTTGAAACTGGTGGAGGAGTTAGCTAACCGCGGCCTTGATCGTCATAGTCTACTCATCGCCCTAGGCGGAGGCATAGTCGGTGATGTAGCCGGTTTCGCGGCTTC
>DGYW01000072.1:326-610 GCA_002396805.1 Firmicutes bacterium UBA4996
ATTTATCTAAGGGGGATCGCTTATGTGCAGATTCCCACTACCTTAATAGCTCAAATTGATAGCAGTGTCGGCGGTAAGACAGGAGTAAATCTACCCCAGGGGAAAAATTTGCTGGGCACTTTTTATCAGCCCCAGGGGGTATTCATCGATGTTAATGTGCTAAAAACGCTACCTCCACCAGAGCTGAGCAGCGGACTTGCTGAGGCGTTAAAATACGGAATAATTGCTGATGCGGACCTTTTTTGCTTTGTGCGAGACAATCTGGGAGAGTTCTTCACCTACGA
>DGYW01000072.1:796-1011 GCA_002396805.1 Firmicutes bacterium UBA4996
CCAGAGTTGTTCTCCTATGTGGTCTACCGTTGTTGCCAGCTCAAAGGTGAAATTGTGGGCAAGGATGAAAGAGATCGTGGCTTACGGAAAATCCTAAATCATGGCCATACTTTCGGCCACGCCTTAGAAGCGCTCACTCACTACGAGAGTTATAGTCACGGAGAGGCAGTGTTACTGGGTATGTTATTCGAAGCCCGTTTGGCCAAAGAACTAAA
>DGYW01000072.1:1189-1490 GCA_002396805.1 Firmicutes bacterium UBA4996
ATTTTACCTCTCAACTGCTTCCAAGTAATTGCTGGGGGCCTTCATGCCATGATTGATCTGGCGAAGCTAAAATGGACTCCACCCGGATTTACCAACGAACAGCTTCTAGAGGCGTTACTCCATGATAAGAAGAACCGCCACGGACGTATTTCCTTTATTCTCCCCAGTAGAGTTGGTAAAGTACAAGAAGTATTGCTTACAACCTGGGAATTACAGCCACATTTAGAAAGGGTGTTAGAGGCGTGAAGGTGTTTGCAGTGGTTGGTACACCAATTCAGCATAGCTTATCTCCCTCCTTACA
>DGYW01000072.1:1693-1838 GCA_002396805.1 Firmicutes bacterium UBA4996
TGCTCTTTCAGGCTTGGGGAGTTGATGATACTTACCTGCGCTGGGAAGTTCTACCCCACGAACTAGAGACTGCGGTGGCAATGTTTCGCCGAAATCTCGCAGGTTTCAATGTGACCGCACCCCACAAAAAGAGCATCATACCCTA
>DGYW01000072.1:2012-24187 GCA_002396805.1 Firmicutes bacterium UBA4996
CACAAAAAGAGCATCATACCCTATCTAGATGGTCTCCACTTTAGTGCGGAGTTGTATGGGGCAGTAAATACTGTAAAAAACGAAAGCGGTCAGTTGATTGGCTACAACACAGATGGAATCGGATTTTTGCGGGGATTAGATGAGCTAGACTACGATTTACATGGAACAAGGGTACTCCTCCTAGGGGCAGGTGGTGCCGCCCAGACTGTGGCCCTAGAGCTGGCACTGCAAGGCTGTGTTTTTACTATCGCTAATCGCGAGGTGAGCCGGGCGTACACACTCCAAGTGCTCCTAGAAAATCGCTTTCCTGGAGTAGATGTGGAAATCACGGATATTACCAGGATTCCGCGACACCCTTATGATGTGGTGATTAATGCCACTCCAGTAGGTATGGGTGATTTACAAGGAGAAACTCCCTTAGCTAGCCACTATCTGCACGGCGTAAAGTTGGTCTATGATCTGATTTATAATCCTGCCAGGACAAAATTGTTGCAGTTAGCCCAGGAGGCGGGGTGTCAAACAGTGAACGGTTTAGGTATGTTGGTGCACCAAGGAATGCGGGCTCAGGAGATTTGGCAGGATCGTGAAGTTGAACCTCAATTAGCTGAACAGATTTTAGAGGCAATGGCAAAGGAGCTGTATGGTCATGATTAAAGTGCTTGTGCTCAACGGTCCAAATCTAAATCTCTTAGGTACAAGGGAACCAGAGATCTATGGCAATACTACTTTAGCTGAAATAAATGGGGAGATTGAGACCCTCGCATCTCAGTTAGGTTTGGAAGTGGATTTTGCTCAATCTAACCACGAAGGGGTATTAATCGATCAGATCCATGGTGCTAGGGGGAAGTATGATTGGCTGATCTTTAATGGGGGTGCTTTAACTCACTATAGTTATGCCTGCCGTGATGCCATAAGTGCGGTGGGGATTCCCACTATAGAAGTGCATTTAAGCAATATTCAGGGCCGAGAAGAATTTCGCAATAAGTCTGTGATTGCTCCTGTTTGTGTCGGTCAAATCAGTGGTTTTGGCCCTCGTTCTTACCTACTTGCCCTCTACGCTATTTTTGAATCTAAAGGGATAAGGGATGAGTAGGGTGTTACAAGAACTTCGAGCCCAACTTGATCACTGTGATGCTCAGTTACTAAGACACTTTAGAAAGCGGATGGCCATCATCCAGGAGGTGGCAGCTTACAAAAAGGAGCACAGACTCCCCATCTACGATCCCCAGCGCGAAGAGGAGATCTTGGCGCGCTACGAAGAATCAGAGCAAGAATTCTTTCGCACCCTGTTGAGACTGAGTCGTTTTGAGCAGAGTTTGGTACTCTTTCCTTATACTATTGTCCTAATTGGTTTTATGGGGGTTGGAAAAAGCAGTGTGGGAGCCCAGCTCGCGCAACACTTGGGCAGAGAATTTCTCGATCTGGATCAAATGTTAGAAGGCCGATTGGGGATGCCTATAGCAGAGTTTTTTGCCAGACACGGTGAAGTAGCTTTTCGTCAAGAGGAGAGCTTGTTACTAGCAGAATTGACTCCCTTGAGAGGTGTAGTCATTGCCACTGGGGGTGGTGCGGTACTTGATCCACAAAATGTAGCCGCACTTAGGCAGCAAGGACCTTTAGTCTTACTTACTGCCGAGCCTCAGACAATCTCTACACGCTTGGCAGGGGATAGAACACGCCCAGTGTTGGCAGAAAGAGCGACAGTGAAGGGGATTGCAGAATTATTAGCTGAACGGCAGCCAGTTTATGAACAAGTGGCTCAAGTAACCATCCGCACTGATCAGCTCCGTGTGCAAGAGGTGGTTACTGCTGTGCTCCGTTCTTTAGCCCAAGCTGACGATAAGCTTGCTAGCTTCTAAGAGGGAAGGGCAGATATAATCAGCTTTAACGGTAGTACCTTCGTCGGATTCAATCAAAATGGTGGTGGTTCCAGCTGCTAGGCCCGCCTCAATATCAACATCCCGATCTCCAATCATGTAACTTCTACTTAGATCCACCTGATGCTTGACTGCTAAGGTTGTAAGCATCCCAGGTTGAGGCTTACGACAGGAGCAGCCCGCTCGTGGTTTATGGATGCAGGCCACTATTTCATCAAAGTATCCGCCACTGGCTGCAACTTCAGTCCTTAACTTTGCGTGAATTTCATCTAGTTCAGCTTCTGTCATATAACCTAAGCCCACTCCGCCTTGATTGGTGACCACAAATACTAAAAACCCCGCTTCGTTCAGATGGCGAATAGCTTCGGGCACGCCGGGAAACAGTTTAAACTCACTAACATTATTTGGGGGCCTAAAGCCGTAGGATTGGTTGATTACTCCGTCACGGTCCAAAAAAACCGCTCTTTTTTGTACTGACATGGCTCCACTCCTTTAATTTAGATGAAGAAGCGGGCGCAGGAAGATCCTGTGCCCGCTTTTGGTTATTAGGTTTTAGTAACGCTGAGTGAGCATCTCTTCGATGGCTTCCTCAACTTCAAAGGCAGCCTCATTGAGAGCATCTTCGACGGACATTACGCCTAAGAAAGCTTTCTCAACAGCTTGACCAATGGAGCTCCGGGCTTGTTCCCAAGCAGCAATCTTTGGTTGCCAGTAGCCGTAACCAAAGGCGTCCAAATTGGCGATGGCAGCTTTGTGGGGATTATCTGTTAGCCATTGTTGGTACTCGGCAGAATTTAAGCCAGAGTAGGTCACAGGGAGATAACCGGTCTTAATTGCGAAGTACACTGTGTTTTCGGTGTTGGTAATGAATCTAATAAACTTGGCGGCTGCTTCTCTTTCAGCTTCACTTGCAGCTTTGAAGAGGGCAACGTTGGTTCCCATGAAGGGAGCACCAGGTCTAACGCCTGCTGGTAGGGGAGCGGTAGCGAACTTAAATTTGTCGCCGACTGAGTTCTCCACGTGGGGCATTCCAGCAGAAGAACCGAGATACATAGCAATCATGCGATCGCCAAATGCTTCGTTCTCATAGCCGTCAATTAAGAGCGCCGAACCATCTTCTAACATGCCTAGCATGAGATCTAATGCAGCAATGCCTTCTGGTCCGTTAAAGGTTACGTTTAAATCATCATCGAGAAAGTCTCCACCACCGACATACAAGAAAGCGTGGAAGAGCTCGAGGGTTGGACGCATACCGAAACCTTTGGTTTCTCCGTTGGTTGCGGCGGTAATATCTTTAGAGATTTGCAAGAATTCTTCAATTGTCTTTGGTGGTTCAGAGATCAGCTCGGTGTTGTAATGCAAGATCCAGTTACTCTTGTTCAGGGGAATGGTGTAGAGTTTGCCATCCCAGGTGTTCATAAAGCGATAAACTTCAATGTAGTTATTGTACTCTTCTTCGGTTAAGTTCAGATAGTCTTCGAAAGGAATCAAGAGATCGTTGCGAATAAAGGCATCTGTCCAGTTCTCGTAAACCTGAGCAATGGTTGGAGTGGTTCGGGCAGAAACGGAGGCTACCAATTTGGTGTTGAGATCGCTATAACGACCTTGGTAAATGGATTCTACAACAATGTCAGGGTTTTGGGCGTTAAACTGTTCAGTCATATAATCGATAGCTTCACCTAATTGACCACTCATGGCATGCCAAAAAGTGATTTCGGTCTTTGCTAGGGCAGTACCCCCAAGGGCTATGCAAAGCACTAGGGTTAACATGACAATTTTTCTCAAATTCATGCTGACACTCTCCTTTTGAATTTATGAAGTGACAAGAACCAACACTAGAACACCATTTCTACCTCCATGCTCACCTCCTAGCCTTTCAGCCCAGTGTGGGCAATACCTTGAATAAATTGCTTTTGTAGCACAAGGAACAGAATCAAAATAGGTGCCATGGCAAAGGTGGAAGCTGCCATTAAATAGTTGTAATAGGAGCCCACGTCACTGACAAAGTAGGTGAGTCCTACTGGTATTGTGCGCATTTTCGGGGTATTAGTCATAATCAAGACCCACAAGAAAGAGTTCCAGCTACCGATAAATTTAAATAGCATGACTGTGACAATAGCCGGTTTAGACAGGGGTAGTAAGATCGTCGTTAAGAAGCGAAACTTTCCACAGCCATCCAAAAGGGCGGCCTCAAAGAGGTCGTGGGGAATACTCATGAAGAACTGGCGGAGTAAGAAAATACTAAATACACTGACCGTCCAGGGAATGATTAACGCATAGTAAGTATCCACCCAGCCAAAGTCTACCATGGTGATATAGTTGGGAATCAACATTACCTCACCGGGGATCATCATGGTTCCTAAAAAGAGGACGAATAGAAAGTTTTTACCGAAGAAGTTGAATTTAGCAAAGGCGAAGGCTGCCAAAGAGCTAAAGATGACTTCAATAAAAGTTACGGCAAGGGCAATGGTAAAGCTATTCTTAAAGTAGGTTCCGAAAGGTGCTGCATTCCAGGCAATCTTGTAGTTCTCCCACTGTGGAACTTTAGGAAACCATTGGATCGTTCTTAGAGTCATTTCATGTGGAGCCTTCAAAGAGCTTGTGAGCATCCAGAAGAAAGGTAGCATCATGATGGCTGCTCCAGCAAAGAGCACGAGATAGAGTATAGTTCTGCTTGCAGTTTTTCGCCAGCGGTATTGCCAGGTTTCGTGTTGAGCTAACATTTTTCTCCTCCCCCCTTAAGATGCATAGTGCACTTTCCGTTTTGCTACGGCCATTTGGATCAAGGTAAAGACAAAGATGATTCCAAAGAGAATATAAGCGGCTGCAGAGGCATAACCCATACGATAACGCTCAAAGGCGTTGCGGTAGACGTAGTAGACAATGGTCATTCCACTATTGAGTGGGCCAGGTCTACCAGTGTAGAGGACATAAATCTCGGTAAAGAGCTTGAAAGCACCAATAATGGAAATGATGGAGATGAAAAATGTGGTGGGGGAAATTAAGGGTAAGGTAATCTTGCGGAAGCTTTGCCACGGGCTCGCTCCATCCACTTCTGCCGCCTCATACAGTTCATTGGGAACGTTTTGCAGGCCAGCTAGAAAGATGACAATATTATAACCCATGCTCTTCCAGACCGCGATGATCACTATGTTAATGATGGTCCACTTAGGATCCATAAGCCAGTTAGGATTGCTAAATTGCCAAACTTCGGGGTAATTCCCTAAGGTAACAAAGCTCACAACCGCGTTTACCATGTTCGATAATCGCACTAATAGCATATTTAGAAGCCCGTAATGCTGGTTGAAAATCCAGCGCCAGACCATAGAAATCGCCACGGATGAAGTAACCCAGGGTAGAAAATAGGCGAGACGCAGGGTACCCCTGAATCTAATCTTTGAGTTAAGCAAGACTGCTACAATCAGGGCTAGACCAATGGAAAAAGGCACATAGCCAATGACATATCGAATGGTGTTATTGATTGCTTGATGAAACACTTTGTCACTAAGGATCCTCTGGTAGTTTTCAAAACCGACAAAATACTGCTGTTGTCTTAGTAAACTCCAGTCGAAGAAACTCATATAAATAGACTTTACAACTGGATAAAAACTAAACATGCCCAAAACCACAAAGGCCGGAAGTAAGTAGAGGTATGCCTCGAAAGTCTCCCGCCAGTATTTTTTGGTCCTCATCTCTGAGGGAATTTTAATCACTACAGATGCCCCCCTTTAAAAGTCGCCACTATCCTGATCGCAAGCAGGAATTTAACACTTCTTTTGCGAAGTGGTTGGACATAGATTATTCTACTTCTGGCTTGCAAATACCTTTTCCTGAATGGAAAAACTTTGGGAGGTCTGATCATGAAACGAAGTGAGTGGGGGGTTATCGAAGGGGAGTTGGTAGAGCGGTTTGTCCTGGGACAAGCAGGGGGCCTACAGGTGGAAATCACCAACTTTGGCGCCGCTATTGTGGGCCTATGGGCACCAGATCGTGCGGGGAATCTCGCCGATGTTGTTTTGGGCTATGACCAACTCCAGGCCTACGTGGATTGCACAAAATCCCTTGGGGTGATTGTGGGACGGCACGCCAACCGAATTGGAGGGGCTAAGTTCACTCTTAACGAAAGGGAGTACCGCTTGGCTACCAATGACGGACCCAACCATATTCACGGTGGACCTTGGGGGTTTGGTAAAGTAGTTTGGCAGCCCACTGTTGTGGAAGGGCGTTGCGGTGAGGCGTTGCAGTTAAGTTATTTCAGCCCCCATGGTGAAGAAGGTTATCCCGGTAATTTACAGGTGCAGGTAATCTATGACTTAACGCCTGAGGGAGATTTATGGATTGATTATTGGGCACAGGCTGACCAAGACACGGTGGTTAACTTAACCAACCACGCCTATTTTAACTTGGCAGGTCACGATAGTGGTCTGATCTTGGATCATGACTTGCAGCTCTGTGCGGACTTTTATACTCCTATGGATGAACAGTCCCTACCTATTGGAGAGATTCGCCAAGTGGAAAATACTCCACTAGATTTTCGCACAGCGACCCCTATTGGTTTACGGATTGATGAGGGTCATGAACAATTGCGGTTTGGGCAGGGCTATGATCATAATTGGGTTTTGCGCCAGGCACAGCCGGGACTAAATAAAGCTGCCAGGGTGGAGCATGGCAAAAGTGGTCGGTTTTTAGAGGTGTGGACAACCAAGCCTGGGCTGCAATTTTACAGCGGTAATTTCTTAGATGGAACCAAGGGTAAGGGTGGAAGTAGCTATCCTCGGCGCAGTGGTTTTTGCCTAGAAACCCAGTACTTTCCTAATAGTTTACTTCACCCCCATTTTCCCTCGGCGATTTTAAAGGCTGGCGAAACCTACGCACATAGTACAATTTATCGTTTTGGAGTGTTGGATTAGAAAGGTGGGGGATATGAGACTCCAGTTTTTAGGTGCTGCAGAAACAACTAGCGGCTCGTGTTACTTATTGAGCTTTGCTGAGCATCAGGTTTTAGTAGACTGTGGACTTTTTCATGGACCTGAAGAACTAAAACAACGCAACTATGGTGATTTTCCTTTTGTTCCAGAAGAAATCGACGCGGTAATTCTCACCCACGCTCACATAGATCATAGTGGGCTCTTGCCTAAGTTGGTTAAACATGGTTTTAAGGGACCGATTTATGCCACTGGGGTAACAGTGGATCTTTGTTCGATTATGCTAGCTGATTCAGCCTATATTCAAGAAACCGAGGTGGAACGGAAGAATCGCAAACTCCTGCGCCGGGGCGAAAAACTTCTTACCCCGATTTATACGGTGGCAGATGCAGAGAAAACGATGGGTCATTTTCGCCACATGGTTTATGACGAGGAAGTGACAATCTTACCAAATCTCCGAATCCGTTTAAGGGATGCGGGCCACATCTTAGGAGCCGCCATCGTAGAATTATGGGTGACGGAAGGAGAAGTGACCACAAAATTGGTCTTCTCGGGAGACTTGGGTAATCTCAAACAACCCATTGTGCAAGATCCAAGCTTCATTTCTTCTGCAGATGTGGTGGTTATCGAATCCACTTACGGTACCCGGATCCATGAAGATCGGGATGCCCGTTTTCATCGTCTAGCGGAAGTGGTCAATGAGACCATGGAGCGAGGTGGTAACTTGTTGATCCCCGCTTTTGCTCTAGGGCGCACTCAGGATTTGCTATACGCGCTGCGGGTTCTGCAAGACCAAGGGGAGATTCCTCGTCTAAAAGTATTCATCGATAGTCCCCTAGCTGTTCGCGCCACAGCAGTGTTTCAAAAACATGCCCAAGTTTTTGACTACGAAACTAGAACCATGATTAAGGAAGGTCGCTCGCCCTTCGAATTTCCCGGTTTGGAGTATACCGAAAGTGTGCAAGAATCCATGGCTCTCAACTCCATTCGTGGTGGAGCGGTGATCATTTCGGCTAGCGGAATGGCTGATGCGGGCCGGATCAAGCACCACTTAAAGCACAATCTCTGGCGCCGGGAGGCCACAGTGCTCCTTGTTGGTTATCAAGCGGAAGGAACTTTGGGTCGCATGCTCCAGGATGGAGCTCAAGAGGTGCGGATTCACGGTGAACCGGTTCGAGTGCAGGCCAAAATTGAGACCATCACCGGTTTTTCAGCCCATGGAGATCAGGCCGCTTTGCTTGAGTGGCTACGCCGTTATCGCCATTTGGGTAGGGTGTTTGTGACTCATGGGGAAACGGAAACCTGCCATAGTTTTGCAGATCTAATCCGAGACGAGTTTAAAGTCCCGGTGATTGTACCTAAGCTTGATGAGACCTTTGATCTATCTAAAACTGATAGCATAAGTGCCTGGGAAATCGACTATCAAGACTTTTATGTGGAAGAGAATTTTTCGGGAGTGGTCCAAGTTGCAGAGGACAGGCATATTAAGTTCCGTGGTTGTTACGGCTTGGCAGAACGGAAATATGGGGTAAAAAACACCCAATCAACAGCCTTTAACCTCGGTTCTGGTAGGGAGTTTTTTGCCCAAGTAGCTCTTTATCGCTTATGGGATCAAGGTCTAGTGGAGGCTACCTATCCCCTGAAGATGGTGGGAGAGTCTTGGGAGGACACTGTAGCTCACTTTACGGGCAAAGATCCTAAAGTCGTGGTTGCCCAAGAGGTTCTTACTCCTCTTGGGATGGACCAGTCAGCCTACTACTTTCTAGATCAGCTTCCAGCTCAGGCTGCCATGGGATATACTAAGACCCGCACTGGGCAGAATGTGGAAAACATCTACGCTATTTTGGCGGAGGGCCTTAGACCTCAACTCTTCTCGACTCTCCATGATTTGAACCGTTTTTGGAGTGTTTTAGTGGAAGGGGAATTCTTACGTCCTAGTACTGTGCAAGCATTACTAGCCCCCTATGCTGTAGGGGAAGATGAAGGATTTTACCAGATCATGGGTAGTGCCCCCGGTGCAAGTATGGTCATGGGGGGAAGCCTAGAGCGGGGTGCCCTAATCACCGTCTTAAGTAATGGGGAAGAAGGTACCTTGAGCGTGTATAATCAACTAGTTGATCTTAGTTTGTAGATAGATGTAGAGAAGGTGAGCAATGAGTCGGCAGAATAAATATGCTTTAATCTTTGTACTTTTGATCTCCTCACTTTTCACAGGCTGTTTTGGAGGTAGTTGGAAAAATACTGGGCTTTTGACGGTGGAAATTTTGGACGAGAATCCGGCTACCGTTAGTAGAGAACTATTCTTAAGGGAAGTTGACGGAAAATCTCCGTCAATATTGACACCCTTAGGGGGATCTTCAAGGGTTAGTTTGAGTGTGCCCAAGGGTACTTGGGGTCTTTTGGTGCTCTCTAGAGAGCGGGATGGGCGAGTTGTGGCGGAAGGTGTTGAACAAAAGATACGTGGGGGAAAGTCAACCTATGTATCTATTTCGTTACGACCAATATATGACGCACCTAAGCCTCCGAAAATCACCGAAGTGGAGTGGAAATGGGATCCCCGTGGGGCTTGCATTGAATGGGAAATTGAAGGCCCCACATATCCTGGTGACGAATGGCAGATTTGGCGATCCCGGAGTGATCAAAACCACTGGTTTAAGGTTGGAGAAACCTTCGGCTCTAATCTCATATTTGTGGATCTCAAAAGTGATCAGGGAGATTTCAAGTACGGAGTGCGCTTTGTAGATTCGCGACCGGGTAGTTTCGCTGGGCCCTTAGTAGTTGGTCATGGGCCTGTTCTTGGGGGAATTAAGATTAGTTGGGAATTTGAGCATTATTCGCCGTCGGTTAGTCAACGTTCCTTAGGCTTAGCCATGCTTCCGGAAAGTTCACCAGAGCCAGAGTTCACGGATTTAGTGGCCCATTTTACTAGTTCAAGCGCGTTTACTGAACGTCAACGAATTCTGGGAGAGGTGGGTTTGGAGATCAAGAGGGAAATCCCCGATCTTTTAGCAGTATTGGTGGAACCCACTTGGAATAGTGAACTTACTTT
Organism: Firmicutes bacterium UBA4996; assembly: GCA_002396805.1. Classification (GTDB taxonomy): domain Bacteria; phylum Bacillota; class Limnochordia; order Darwinibacteriales; family Darwinibacteriaceae; genus UBA4996. The sequence continues at coordinate 11,864 of DGYW01000072.1, forward strand.
GGAGGAATGGGGTGCCTATTCCGGTTCGGACTTTTTTGTTGAACCGAATTGGATTATACAGGTTGAAAATTTCGAGGTTACTAGTCCCAACTCAATTCCTTGGTATCTTAGCTACGCCAGGGTACCGCAAGCACAGAGTATTACCGCGGGGAGTCAAAGTGTGAGAATTGCCGTTCTGGATACGGGGTTAAACTCTTGGGAAATGCCCAACTCTGTTAATGTCCTGAATGGGTGGAATTTTGTTAACGATAGCCATATTACTAGAGACGATCATTCCTCGAACGGTTCCTACCATGGGACACAGATGTCAAAACTGATTGGTGAAGTGATTCCCTTTGTTAGCCTTCAGCCTGTCAAAGTGTTGAATTCCATGGGAATAGGGAACGATTTTCTGTTGACGGAAGGCCTTCTTTACGCTGTTAATCGACATCCCACTCGCGAAAACCCCTATCCTGCTGACATTATCAACATGTCTTTAGGGATACCGGATACAAGACAGCAACCACAACCAACAACATTGATGAAAAAGAGAGTGGAATTAGTGGCTAGGGAAACCAACGCTATTATGTTCGCCGCTTCTGGTAACAGCGTAGAGGGCGACACACGGGGCGTTTTTTATCCCGCCGCCTTAACGGATGTGATCGCCGTCGGGGCTGTTACTTCTGATTTAGGAATCCCTTGCAGAGCTGACTATTCTCATTACGGACCAGAGCTAGATTTAGTGGCACCTCCAGGGTCGGGAGAAGGGACTTCTTTTTCTACCGCTTTGGTCTCAGGTATCGCCGGACTGATGTTAGCGGAGGGCATTAGCCCGTGGGAAGTCAGAACGATCTTGCATGACACCGCAATAGATTTGGGTGCACCCGGTTGGGACGAGCAGTATGGTTATGGCCTAGTTAATGCGGAGTGGGCTGTGCAAAATGTCGATGGTTTTACTCTCACAGTCTACAATCTCTGGCATGAAGTGGTTTGGGAACAAAAAGTTCCCCTGCAGGGTGAGCCATTGATCATTGACTTACCCCCAGGGGACTATATGGTGCAAGGTCGCCTGAATAACTATGAAGGTCGTTCTCCCGTTGTGAGCGTAACCGCAGGATACGGAGAGCGTGTCCAACTGATCTTAGAAGAACGGCTTTAGGCATGCGCCTCTTCTTCCACTTCCTCTATGAGTTTAGAGTCCAAGGATTTACTGGTAGTGACACCGAGTGAACGAAGGCTCTCTGCCCGATTAATCAGGTTACCGCGACCAGTTTTTAGTTGATTAAAGGCCTGGTCATAAGCTTGTTGTGAGCGATTAAGATGGCGGCCCACTTCTTGCAGGGAATCGACAAAACCCACAAACTTATCATATAAAGCACCACCTTGACGCGCGATCTCTAGGGCGTTGGCTGTTTGATGTTCTTGTTGCCAGATGTTAGAGATGATCCACAACGTCGCCATCAAGGTTGTGGGAGTGGTAATAATAATCTTTCTGTCCCAGGCATACTGAAAGAGATCTGGGTCAGCTTGTAGGGCCAAGGCATAGGCCGGTTCTAGAGGCATAAAGAGTAGGACAAAATCGGGAGAATTGATTCCTGCTTGTCCTTGATAATGGCGGGATTTTAAGCCATCCACATGGCTTTTCAAGGAGCGTACTAGCTCCTTTTCTAATTGCCTTTGTTCGCTTGGATCTTGGCTATGTACATACTTTTCATAGGCTACTAAGGACACCTTAGAGTCAATAATCAGATGACGATCCTCTGGAAGCACGATCACTACATCAGGTCGGATTTTAGTCCCTGTTCCACTTCGCAAATCTAAGCCTACACCCTGGAGCACATACTCATGTCCTGCCCGCAGTCCTGAGGCTTCTAAGATGCGCTCGAGGATGACTTCTCCCCAATCACCTTGGGTCTTCACCTCTCCTTTAAGGGCAGTAGTGAGCCTTTGTGCTTCTGCAGACATGCTTAAGCCTACTTGTTCTAAGGAGCCGATCTTAATCATGCTCTCCCGGTGGGTGGTCTCTACCTTGTCTTGAAACTCTACTAAGCGTTGGCGTAGTGGTTCGAGCAGTGCTTGCAGCTGTTGATTATTCTGAGAAACCATAGTCTGGGCCTTAACATCTAAGATTTCTTGAGCAAGGTTCTGAAACGCGGCTTGAAACTGACCCTCAATTTCTTGCAAATAGGCTTGCTCTTTCAGGCGCTGTTCTTGGGTCTGTTCCAACTGGACCTGGAGCCTGGCGGTGCGCCTGAACATGATGGTATAAGTTAGTAGTCCTCCGAATAAAAAACTTAAGAGTAGCCAGAGGTAAATGTTTGGCATGTTATCTCTCCTTTGCTGAACAAGCAGTTCGACGTTTTCCGGAGTTTTCCTGTTTTCTTTAAACGGGGGGCAGGGATCTAGCCGCGATCTCCGAATTAATTTCTGGAGAGGTGATTTTTGTGCAAAGACGACGAGTGGGGAAATTGCCAGAAGAAGTCTCTTTATTAGGATTTGGTTGTATGCGCTTGCCCACCTTGTCCACTGGCGAAATTGATGAAGAACAGGCTATTAACATCATTCGCTACGCCGTGGACCATGGGGTCAACTATCTCGATACAGCCTATGGCTATCACCAAGGAAAAAGTGAAGCCTTAGTGGGTAAAGCCATCCAAAATGGGTACCGGGAAAAGGTGAACATTGCCACCAAATTGCCGGTGTGGCTACTGGAATCTTCCGAGGACTGTGCAAGACTTTTCAACGAGCAATTGGATCGTTTAGGGGTGGACCAAGTTGACTTTTACTTATTACACGCCCTCAATCGCGATCATTGGCACCGAAGTAAGAAGTTTCAAGCCCTAGAGTTTTTGACCGAGGCTAAGGAAAGTGGTCGTGTTAGGTATGTGGGCTTTTCTTTTCATGACGATTTGGCTGTCTTCAAGGAAATTGTGAATGGTTATTCTTGGGATTTTTGCCAAATCCAATTTAATTATATGGATGAGCATTATCAGGCGGGCGTAGAGGGACTTCAGTATGCAGCTACCCAGGGCTTAGGAGTCATTATTATGGAACCCCTGCGGGGTGGGCGCCTGGTTCGCAATGTTCCTGAGGAAATTCAGAACTTGTTTAGCAACGGCCCTCAAGGGCGGACTCCAGCGGAGTGGGCTTTGCGCTGGGTGGCCAACCATCCAGAGGTTTCTTTGATTCTAAGTGGTATGGGAAATTTGGCTGAGGTCCAAGAAAACATTCGGGTTCTGGGCGAAGCGCTACCGCAGTCCTTATCGGCCGACGAATTAGCCATCGTGGAACAGGCTAAGGACTTCTACCAACAACGGGTAAAAATCCTCTGCACTGATTGTAAATATTGCTTACCTTGTCCCCAAAATGTGGCCATTCCTCAGATTTTTAGCATTTATAATAATGCCAGTATTTATGACAGCTTTAGAAATGACAAATGGCAGTACGAAGCACTACAAGAAAAGGCCCAAGATGGGGCCCAATGTGTTGCCTGTGGTCAGTGTGAAAGTGTTTGCCCACAGAACTTAAAGATTATTGAGACTTTGGAAATGGCTCACCGGGCCTTTGAGTAGCCTGGAGTATGATTAAGCGGCACTCCTGCCTTGCCTAGAGCCCGATGGAGGGCCATGGTGATGGCGCTATCAGCCACATGATGGAGGGCGGTTCCAATTCCAATTACTACCAAAGCCTGGTACAAGCTAAAGCCGAAGAACATAACTATTATAGCTTCGCCTACCGCGTGGATGGGCAACGTGACCAGGAGTACTTGCCAGAGTTTCCAGCCCTTGCCGTAGAGCCAGGCACCTATGGCCCCAAAGATTACGTGGGTGAAAGCCCGTGCAGCCACAATCGGTCCTAAGGTGAGTAAGAAGCCGAAACTAGAGCCCAAACCAACTAAGACAGCTACCCAGGGACTAATGGTCATGGCTAGCATAGTGGGAAGATGGCTACCTAAAGTGGCCGAAAAGGGTGGAATAGCCACCTGTAGCCAGCCTTGGAACGCCAAGGGAATCAAGAGGGCTAAAGCCGTAAGTAATGCACCGTATAATAATTCTTTCATGCTCATACGCATATCCTTCACTCCTTGTGCTATACAGTTGTATATACACCTGTATAATATACTAGTGTGAAGTTTTTGGCAAGCCTAAATTGAGGAAGGGGGGAGACCATGTCTCAAGAACAGCGACGGGCAAGTATCATGGCCATACTAGAAGAAGCCACCACTCCTATTACTGGTTCTTCACTTAGTTCAACCTTGGGAGTGACGAGACAGATCATCGTGGGCGACGTGGCTGTACTCAGGGCTCGAGGAGAGCAAATCGTGGCTACACCCCAGGGTTATCTACTTTACAAACCACAAGTGACCAAGGCTTACCGCAGTACGGTTGCGGTGCGTCACGGGGATGAAGAGTCAGAACTTACCGAAGAATTGAATCTTATCGTAGATCTAGGTGGCGTTGTGGTGGATGTAACAGTAGAGCATCCACTCTATGGTGAACTAACAGCTAATCTGCAAATCGCCTCTCGGAAGGATGTGGAGCAATTTGCGGGGAAAATGCGGGAACTACGGGCCGAACCCCTCTCCATTCTGACCGCGGGTTACCATTTACACACTATTGAAGCCCCCACTAGCGAAGTAATGGGGGCTATTCGCGAGGCCTTACGTGAGGCCGGTTATTTAGCTGAATAGGGCTTAAGGATTGAGAAGCTTCACTAGAGCTTGCCCGAAAGCCTCGGCCGCATCGGGACCATTACCAGTAACGAGTTTTCCATCCACTTCTACCGCTTCTCCTGTGTAGTGGGCTCCTTGATCAATTAAGATCTCTGCCCCATCAGGGAACACTGTGGCCTTTTTTCCTTGGAGCACCCCAGCATTGGCCAAGACAACGGGGGCAATGCAAATTGCACCTAGAACCTTATCTAGTTGGACCATTTGTTGGGCCAATTGATGGGAGAGGGGATCCTCAAAGTATTGTTCAGAACCTCCGCCTCCAATGAAGACTAAGGCATCTAATTCTTCCGGTTTGAGGTCGGTAATCAAGGTATCAGGTGTCACTTCAAGACCTAGTTTGCCCACGGCTGTGGTGGTCTTCGTGGAGACAGTTAAGACCTGGAAACCCGCGGCCTTGAGAATTTCGTAGGGTACCTGGTACTCCTCATCGCGAAATTCCCGTTCCGCAATGACTAAAGCAATTTTTTTCATGTTTACACACTCCCTTCTTATATTCTGCACTTCTGCATGGAAGGGTCAATCTCCTTGCAAAAGGTATGGTGATAGAAATGATCATTGTCGGTATTGCCGGTGGCACCGGGTCAGGTAAGACAACCTTCGCCAAGGCGCTAAAAAACGCTATTGCTAACGATTCAGTTATTATCTCCCAGGACTCGTATTATGCGGCCCATACGGAGCTTAGTTTTGACGAACGTGTGAAAATCAATTACGATCATCCTGATGCCTTCGAAGATGAGCTGTTAGTAGCTCACTTAAAGCAATTACGAGCAGGTGAAAGAATCGAAGTCCCCGTTTATGATTTTACTGCTTATACTAGAAGTGCCGCAACTGTCACAGTAGATCCCCAGCTGATTGTGATTGTGGAGGGAATCTTGGTCTTAGCCAATCCGAAGCTTCGGGAACAGCTCGACCTCAAGGTGTTTGTGGACACAGACCCCGATGTGAGGGTTCTACGGCGTCTAATCAGGGATGTGGAGGAGCGGGGCAGAACCCTATCATCGGTCCATAGCCAATACTTGGCCACTGTGAAACCCATGCATGAAGCCTTCGTAGAGCCCAGCAAGAAGTATGCGGATCTCATTGTGCCCGAAGGTGGTTTTAATACGGTAGCCCTCGAGACAGTGGCTGCTGTGCTAAAACAATATTTACAGGATGGGGAAAACCGCTTAGTGAGCGATGGGGAGAAGGGATGATTAGTTATGGATCAAGGGATCAACTACCATGAGTTATGGGAATTAGCAGCTTTAGATGGAGTTGAGTATCCTATTGCCATCTTTAATGGGCCAGTTTGTACAACTAATGGTTTGTATCGAATTAGTGATCTCGGGGTGGAAGAGGCGCAAACGCTAATCGCTCGACATGGGTTTGTCTCCGCAGTGGGCCACGAAGCTAGTGCCCAAGTGCTTTCCACTGTTTTAGGGGTAGATGTACCCATGCACCGCATCGAATATGTTCAAGCGGTTGGCCAAAAGGCCATTGCCTTGAAGCTTAATATTAGGCCACCAGAAGGGCAGATCTTAAGTGCAGATGAGATGATGAGAATAGGTTTCGAACTAAAGTTATTGGAGCGGATTGAATAGGAGGGTGGGTGTGACCAATCGTCGGGTAATTAGTGCTATTCTTGTTGCTGGGGTGGCTGCCATTTCTAGTTCGGCAGTATTAATTCGCTTGGCTGAGGCCCAGCCCGCGGTAATTGCTTTTTATCGTTTGTTTTTTGCCACCCTCATGTTAGCTCCTTGGGCTTGGCAGCAAAGTAGAGAGCAGAAGCTCAGCTTTAAGCAACTCCTTCTAGGCTTGGGGGCGGGAGTGTTTCTAGCCCTCCATTTTCTTCTTTGGATGACCTCTTTGGAACATACTAGCGTGGCTAGTTCGGTGGTTTTAGTAACCACTCAACCCCTCTTTGTCTTCTTATTTTCCATCCTTTTCTTACAGGAAAAACCCACATCTGGAATGTGGTTAGGTCTACTATTAGCCCTATTAGGAAGTGTGGTAGTGGTGTTTATTGGGGCAGATGGGGGCGAGTCCCGTCTCTTTGGTAACCTTTTGGCCCTAGGCGGTGCAGTGATGATGGCCGCTTATTTTATGGTAGGTCGCCAACTACGGAAGGATTTACCTTTGGCTTTGTATTCTGCTGTAGTTTACGGGAGTAGTAGCTTGATTTTGGCCTTATTTATCTTAATTAGTGGGCTACCCTGGAGCGGTTATGCCCCCCAGACTTGGTTAGTATTCGTACTCCTAGCTTTTGTGCCTACGATTTTAGGTCATAACAGTCTCAATTGGGCCTTAAAGTATCTACCGGCCACCATGGTAAGTGTGGTGATCCTCGGAGAGCCTTTAGGAGCAAGTCTTTTAGCTGTTCTCATCCTAAAGGAAATCCCAACTGGTCTAGAAATTTTGGGAAGTCTGTTGACCCTAACCGGGATCTTCTTGGTGTGGTGGGCTGATCCTACGAGGGTAGAATCAACTCAAGGACGGAGCGGGACGTAATATTCTGGCAATTTTGCCAATAACTTAAATCAACTTTTTTGTAGGAGTTATGAAGTTGTTGCAGAACTAGTATTAATCATTAAGAAATGAAGGGTGGCTGATGCTGATGATTAACAAAATGTTAAACGAGAAAGTTAAGCAAATCAAACCTTCCGGAATCAGGAGATTCTTCGATATTGCCGCGACAATGGAAGGAGTTGTCTCCCTCGGGATTGGCGAACCTGACTTTCCGACCCCAGCACATGTGCGCGATGTGGGTATTAAATCTATAATTGAAAAGGGCACCGCCTATACTGCTAATGTTGGATTGATCGAATTACGTCGTTCCATCAGTAAGTATTTAGAGCGCAGGTTTGCCCTTGAATATAATCCGGAAAACCAGATTCTTGTGACCGTAGGAGCAAGTGAAGCGGTAGACTTGGCCCTGCGGGCGGTGGTTGAGCCAGGAGATGAAGTCTTGGTTCCTGAGCCTACCTATGTTTCTTATGCGCCTACCGCGGTTTTGGCTGGGGGAGTGGCAGTGCCAGTTCCTACTTATGAAAAGGACAACTTTCGCCTTACAGCAGACGTGATCAAATCCTTGATTACTCCTAAAACTAAGGCCATAGTGTTTTGCTATCCGAATAATCCTACCGGTGCTGTCATGGAAGAACAGGACCTAAGAGAAATTGCAGAAGTACTTCGTCAACATAATATTTTGGTGATCTCCGATGAGGTCTATGCGGAATTAGTCTACGGAATCAAGCATACCTCCATCGCTTCTTTGCCCGGGATGGCAGAACGCACTTTGGTGATTAATGGTTTTTCTAAAGCTTTTGCCATGACCGGTTGGCGTCTCGGTTTCGCCTGTGGACCAAAAGAGTTAATGGATGCCATGAAGAAAATTCATCAATACGTCATTATGTGTGCTCCCACCATGAGTCAATGGGCAGCTATTGAGGCTCTAGACCATGGAATGCCTGAAGTGGAGCGCATGGTGGCAGAATACAATCGGAGACGTGAAGTGATCGTAGGTGGATTCCGGAGCATGGGTCTATCTTGCTTTGAGCCTAAAGGAGCCTTCTATTGCTTCCCGCGAGTTAGCGATTTGGGAATGAGTTCTGACGATTTTTGCACTCAACTCCTAGAAAGCGAGAAAGTGGCGGTTGTTCCCGGTTCTGCCTTCGGTGCTAGTGGTGAAGGATTTATCCGTTGTTCTTACGCCTATTCCGTGGAAGCTATTGAAGAGGCGTTGAGGCGGATTGAAAGATTTATTCAAAAAAAGGCTTAAGGAGAGAGCAATATGCGCATAGTAATCGCTCCAGATTCGTTTAAAGGAAGTCTGTCTTCCCTTGAAGTAGCTGAAGCAATGGAGCGGGGAGTGAAAAGAGTCTTACCGGAGAGTACCACAATTCTTTTGCCCCTTTCAGATGGGGGAGAGGGCTTGGTAGATTCTTTAGTGGTCGCCAGCGGAGGAAATTTGTTGGAATATGAGGTGCAAGGGCCCCTGGGCTCTCCAGTACTGGCCCAAATGGGGCTCTTGGGTGATGGAAAGACAGCTGTAATTGAAATGGCCCAGGCTTCTGGTCTGACCTTGATTACAGAAGAAGAACGTAATCCCCTCATTACCAGCACCTTTGGGACGGGTCAGTTAATAGAGAAGGCCTTGGACTTAGGGTGCACTAAGTTAGTGATTGGGCTAGGGGGAAGTGCCACTAATGATGGGGGCATGGGTATGGCCCAGGCTTTAGGTTTTCGCTTCTTGGACAAAAAGGGGCAACCGCTGGGTTCTGGTGGAGCAGAATTGGCGCGACTTGCTACTATTGACACCAGCCACGTGGATCCTAGACTGCATAATGTCCAGATTGAAGTGGCCTGTGATGTGGATAATCCCTTAACGGGACCTCAAGGAGCATCCCATATTTATGGACCTCAAAAAGGTGCCACACCAGAAATGGTGGAGTTTTTAGATAAGGCTTTGGCCAATTATGATCGGGTTTTGCAGAAGGATCTGGGCCAAGATGTAGGTCTTACTCCTGGTGCTGGCGCGGCCGGTGGTTTAGGCGCTGCGCTCATGGCTTTGGTTGGAGGCAAACTAGTCTCAGGTATTGAGTTGGTACTCAGAGTTTTGGGCTTTGAAGAAAAAACGAAAGGAGCGCAATTGGTCTTAACGGGTGAAGGTAAGTTTGATGCCCAATCTGCTTATGGTAAAGTGCCGGTAGGTGTGGGTAGGCAAAGCTTGAAGCTTGGTGTTCCGGTGGTGGTGGTGGCTGGAACGGTGCTACCTGATGCGGAAGTCTTACATGCCGAAGGTATCACAGCCTATTTCTCTATTCTCAATAAGCCCATGTCTCTACAAGAAGCCATGGACAATGGAGCTGAATTGGTGGAGAATCAGGTGGCAGAAGTAATGCGTTTGTTTGCTGTTCACAAGTAGACAAAAGAAAAGGAGTGTTGAAGCGTGCAAGGAGCTGGATTGCTAGTTCTGCTTTTGGGAGCCATTGCTTTTATTGTCATAATGACGGCAAAAGTCAGGCTCCATCCCTTTATCGTGTTACTCTTAACTTCATTAGGCGTTGGTTTAATTGCGGGCTTGCCAGCCCAAGCGGTGATCAACGCAGTCACCTCTGGTTTTGGTAGTACTCTCAGTGGGATCGGAATTGTGATCGCGGCCGGAACTATTATTGGTTTTATCATGGAAAAAAGCGGTGCCGCTGTTGTCATGGCGAACACTATCTTAAACATAGTTGGTGAAAGCCGTTCCGCATTAGCCATGGCTTTTACCGGAGGAGTTGTCTCTGTTCCGGTCTTTTGCGACTCTGGCTTTGTAATTCTCTCTCCCCTCAACCGTACACTAGCAGCAAGATCTAATCAGTCCCTTTCGGTCTTCGCTATAGCCTTAAGTATGGGACTATATTCTACCCATGTTTTTGTGCCTCCCACACCAGGACCCATTGCCGCGGCCGGTACTCTAGGGGCTGATCTGGGTACAGTAATTCTGATCGGTTTGGTTGTTTCGATTCCTACGATTTTGGCGGGTTATTTCTTTGCCAAATGGTATGGTCCGAAAATCCACATCGACCCTGCTCCAGTAGCTGAGAAAGAGAATAAAAAGCAAGCAAAGGATTATCCATCTGTAGCTAAATCCTTTGCTCCTATCGTGGTTCCGGTTTTGTTAATTGCTCTCAAGTCCATTGCGGATTATCCATCTCGTCCCTTGGGCACAGGAGGTTTCATGAATTTCATGAGCTTTATCGGGAACCCGAACATAGCCTTGCTCATAGGCGTCTTTTTAGCCTTTTTCACCATGCCCAAACTCACCAAAGAAGTGATGCATGATTGGGTAGCCGTTGGGCTAGAGAATGCGGGGGCTATCATATTGATCACAGGTGTTGGTGGTTCGCTAGGAGCGGTGATTAGAGCCACACCAATTGCAGACTATCTCACTACTTCTTTGAGTGGCCTTCAATTCGGGATCTTCGTACCCTTTATCTTGGCAGCTGCTCTTAAAACTGCCCAAGGCTCCTCTACTGTAGCCATTATTACTACCGCAGGGATTATTAGTCCCTTATTGGGAGCCTTAGGTCTCGCTAGTGGCATCGGCCCCGCTTTGGCCGTTATGGCCATTGGAGCGGGAGCCATGACCGTCTCTCACGCCAACGATAGCTACTTCTGGGTTGTGGCCCAGTTTTCCGACATGGAGGTATCGGATGCCTATCGCCTCCAAACCCTAGGCTCGCTGGTTACGGGAGTTGTGGGGATCATAGTTGTGAGCATTCTCTACTTTATCTTCGTTTAACAAAAAGGGTCACCGTAAGGTGGCCCTTTTTAGATCCATTAGATAGTGTTAGTTTTGGCGACGAGGTGGCCTTGGTCCATAATACTGGTAGTACTGGGTTTCGATATTGCCATTATAAAGTTTACGTCTCTTGGTGGCTCGACCACCCATGGCCTTCTCCAGGTGAGGGTAAGCGGTGAGGATGTAAAAGGACCAAGTATCTAAATCCTTCTTTATTTGGGCTAATTCTTGATACAGTTGGCGAATCTCTTGATCATCACCGAGGCGTTCACCATAGGGCGGGTTTGTGACAAGTTTACCGTATTTCTTACTGGAGCTAAGCTCTTTTACTTCTAAACGCTGAAAATGGATGGAGTCTCCAACTCCAGCTGCCTCCGCATTATGCCTAGCTATGCGCAGGGCTCGTTCGTCCATATCTGTACCAATTAAGTAATCTGGCTTTTCGGGATTGATTAGATCTCGCGCTTCTTCCCTAGCCTGACTCCATAGCTCTTCAGCAATCCAGGGCCAGGTACTGGAGGCGAAATCCCGATTTAACCCAGGAGCCATATTATGGCCCATGAGGGCCGCTTCAATGGGAATGGTCCCGGAGCCACAGAAGGGATCAATGAAGGCAATATCCGGATACCAACGGGCTAAAATCACCAGCGCGGCTGCTAAAGTCTCCTTGAGTGGGGCGCCTGTGGCCAGGGCCCGGTAGCCTCTTTGGTGGAGGCCAGGTCCAGTAGTATCAATGGTAAGTGTGGCCACATCCTTCAGCAGGGCAACCTCAATTTTCATCAGAGGCCCATCTTCTGGAAACCATTCCAAATTGTAGTCCTGCTTCAAACTCTCCACTACCGCTTTTTTCACAATGGCTTGGCAGTCAGAGACGCTAAAGAGGGTGGATTGGACCGAACGTCCTTCCACCGGAAATTCTGCATTCTTAGGAATGAAGCGGGCCCAGGGCAACGCCTTTGTCTTTTCAAAGAGTTCATCAAAGGTTGTGGCTTGGAACTCTCCTACTTTGATGCGCACCCGCGCAGCTGTGCGTAACCAGAGATTGGTGCGGCAGATCGCCAATTCATCACCAACGAAAGTTACTTTTCCATTTTCTACTTGGGTTTGTCCATACCCCAATCTTCGTAATTCATCGGCTACCAAGGACTCTAAACCAAAGGTAGCTGTAGCAATCAGTTCCAAGTGTGACACAAAATCCCAACCTTTCCAGTACAACTAAGGATATTATACCACGAAAAGAGCACAATGCCCCTGCAACTACTAGAACAAACTAGTGCACCATTCTCGCGGCACTGGTTTTTCTTTGCAACAAGGTTGCACATGTGCAACTAAATGCAACAAATAAAAA
>DGYW01000072.1:24402-29676 GCA_002396805.1 Firmicutes bacterium UBA4996
ACCGTCAACGGTTTCAAGGGCGATAAATGATTCTACGCTTATTAGTCAACGTACAAAAGAAAAAGTCTTGGCAATAGCCTAAGAGTTAGGGTACGAAAAGACGGGAGGAGGAAAATCTCCAACGCATCTTCAGACCATCGCGGTATTGGTATCTGATGTTCTCAATCTTACCCTTTCACAATTAGTTAAAGGTATACAGGAGGTTCTAAGAACAGAGGGTTATTCCATGTTGCTTTTTGAAGGCGAAGGTGAAGCTGATCACGAGTTGGAATTTCTAAGGGATTTGAGCGCAGAAAATGTTTCGGGTGTTATCCTTAGTGGTCCTAATGTTGGTGTTGACTACGCAGTTACTTTGCAACAGCAGCAAATTCCCTTTGTAGTCGCCTTGAGCTACGCGACGGATCAACATGTTCCCTGTGTGTCGATTAATAATGTAGAAGCCGCATTTGAGGTCATCGATACCCTGTATAGGTACGGTCACCGTTCTATAGCCATTATTACTGGGCCAGTGGGTGACTTAACCGTCAATCGCGATCGACTCCTGGGTTGCAGGTTAGCAGCTAAGGGGAAGGGGCTCGTTCTAGATGAGGATCTGATTATAGAAGGAGACTATTCCTTCGACTCGGGATATGAAGCGGCTAAGAGTATTTTGGAGCATAGAACTAGGCCTACAGCTGTTTTTGCTTTCGGTGACATGATGGCCCTGGGGGCAATTAGATGTTTTGAAGAAGCTGGATTAAAGATACCGGAAGACATTTCTATCATCGGCTTTGATGGTACCGAGCTCACGCGGTGTTTGTACCCTGAACTAGCCACGGTCCGTCAGCCGAGTTTGGAAATTGGGCGAGAAGCTGCAAGTCTTTTGATAGAAATCCTGTCCAAGGAAGATGCAGAAATTGTCATTAAGCGAGAAATGGATTATGAATTATTGCAGAATAGCTCGCTTAAAGATATTGCTGATGTTGATGATATCTACTCGAAAAGAGGTGATGTCTCTTAGCATATATTCGCAGTTGAACTCTGTCGCTAGAAAAAGCTATTAAGGGGAGGAGTACGATGAAACGATTTTCATTGGTTGTTACTGTTTTACTAGTTAGTTTAGTTTTCGCAACTGCATTGGCTGGAGCAGAAGAGCTTTCAATCCGCTTAAGCATTGATTGGGCAGCGGATTCTGGAAGAGGTCAGGCAATCCAGCGTATTCTCGATGAGTTTGAAAAAGACAACCCTGGAATTAAGGTTAAGCTTCTCGGCGGGAGCCAGGATACCCAAAATCTCTTAACCCAAATCGTTAGCGGCGATGCACCAGAGGTAATTCAGGTGGCTTACCGCAATGTGAAAGGCTTGGCCAATTATGGAGCGTGGCAGGACTTAACAGAGGGAGCAAAAGGATAGTAAGCGCTATTACTCTCTATGGGATAGCTATGCTATTGCGGATGTTGTTACCTACCCTAGTATCCTAGAAGGTTGGGGTTTCGCTACCACCTCTGACCTTGTTTTCTTTCTTGACTGGAGATACCAGCAAACTTACGGAATGGGCTGCGCAATTGGAGTTTCCTTCGGATCACACCACCTTTTTTAACTTTCTGGCCTCCCATGATGGTATTGGGGTTACCCCTGCTAGAGGAATTTTGAGTGAAGAAGAAATTGATTTTATGGTAGAAACTGTAAAAAGCCATGGGGGAGTAGTTTCGTATAAGGATAATGGTGACGGTACGCAAAGTGCTTATGAACTAAACATTAGTTTTATGGATGCTATTTGCCATCCAGAGGAATCGGATCAAGTTCGCGTTAGCAAATTCATTGCTGCTCAATCAATATTGCTTAGTCTCAGAGGTGTTCCCGGTATTTATGCCCATAGTATTCTAGGTTCGCGAAATGATTACGCCGGGTTGGAAAGCTCGGGAATTAACCGCCGGATTAACCGTGAAAAGCTTGAACGAGGTAAATTAGAGTCGGAGCTTCAAGACCCTACCTCCCTGCGCCATCAAGTGTTCAACGCCTATAAACACTTGATTCAGGTTCGTCGTGAGAATAAGGCCTTTCATCCAAATGCGCCTCAGGACGTTTTACGTCTCGAAACAGGAGTATTCGCATTGGTGCGAGGAACAGGCGCAGATAAAATCTTGTGTCTTGTGAACACTGAAGGTAAATCAAAAGAGTTGCGAATAGATTTTCCCGAAATAGGATTTCCCGGCGAACTTAGGGACTTACTGGCTGATGAAGAGATTAACTCCACTGTACTGGAGCTAAAACCCTATCAAGTCGCCTGGATTAAGTCGGCGTAATGGACAAAAGATAGAAGAACAACCTTGACTTCAACATTTTTGCTGGAGTAAGGTTGTTTTTTTATATCCAGCACCGGAACACTTCAGGGAAAGTCGAGATACTCTCGCTAGAGAGAATTCCTTAACAGGAGGACAAACTACTTTAAGTAACAGTAATAATAGGCAGGAAACTGTAATTTAAAAGGGAATTAGTACCAATAAGGGAGGTAACCCCGATGCGCGACATTATCATTCACTATTATCGGGCAGATCAAGACTACGAACCATGGGGTGTTTGGCTGTGGCCACTAGGTTATGGTGGGCAGTGGGTGCCCTTTACAGAGCAGGATGCTTTTGGTAAGATTGCCCGCTGTCAGGTGCCCAACGAACACCAAGTCTTGGGCTTTGTAGTAAGGGGTGCTTCATGGGAAAAGGACATTGATCAGGATCGCTATATCGACAGTTTTATCGGAAATGTAGGCGAAGTGTGGCTGGTGGCCGGTGACCCCCAAGTTTACTTGGCTCCCCCTGCTCATCTCCGTTTAGATGTGCGAGCCTTAGCTGAACTAGAGGTAGTATTTCACTATTATCGTTATGATGGGGAGTACGAAGGTTGGAACCTGTGGATTTGGGGAGCAGCAGAACCAGGACGTAGTGTAGAGTTTGTAGGCGAAGATGAGTATGGGTATGTGGCCCGTACTATCTTAAGGCAACAAACAGATGGGGGAGAATTAGGTTTTGTGCTCCGGCGGAGTATCTTAGGTCACTCTTGGGCTAGCAAGGATGGCAGTTGTGATCGCTACCTGCCTTTTTATCGGGCTGATCACGATGGAAAATTAGAGGTTTGGCTGATGCAGGGCGACTCCAAAATTTATTATCAGGCAGAGGATGTGGATCGCAAGCCACGTCTAGTTCGGGCCTTGTTAGACGATGTGAATTTGATTCGCATAGAGACTTATCTACCCGTAAGTCTTAAGCTGGGAGAGTTTTGGGGCTTTCAGCTCCAAGATGCCCACGGAGAGAACATTCAACTTAGCGAAGTTGGGCCCCTGGGAGGCTACCCCGCTAAGCAGTTCTTGATTCGCACTAAAGAACCGCTAGACTTAGAAGCTGAATACCGCTTAGTCCATGCTACCCATGGGACTTTACCTGTAAGTTTGGGGCAAGTGTTTTCTACAAAAGCTTTCCAAGAGCAGTTCCACTATTCTGGAAATGACCTCGGTGTCAGTTATTGTCCGCGACAGACTACCTTTAGAGTCTGGTCCCCTACAGCCTCCGATCTGCAAGTGGTGATTTACACAACAGATCAAGGGGGACAGGGTGAAATTATCCCACTTAAACGGGGGGAGCGGGGAGTGTGGGCCACCACTATTCATAGTGATTTAGAAGGCCTTTATTACAACTTCCTTGTCACCCACGGCAAAAAGACCGTGGAAGCAGTAGATCCCTACGCTCGCTCTGCGGGAGTGAATGGCTTGAGGGGTCAGATTGTGGATCTAAAGAAGACTAACCCAGCTAAGTGGGATCAGGTAGAGTGGTTGCCTTTGGAAAACCCTGTCGATGCCATAATCTATGAAGCCCATGTGCGGGATTTTTCCAGCTCCTCAACTTCCGGAATTGAGGCCAAGGGTCAATATCTAGGCGTAATTGAAGAGGATACCAAAACAATCTCTGGGGTGCCTTCTGGACTGGATCATCTCAAAGATTTAGGTGTCACTCACATTCACTTATTGCCAATCTTCGATTTTGCTACCGTTGATGAAAGTAATCCGGGGTCTGGCTATAACTGGGGTTATGATCCCCTGAATTACAATGTGCCCGAAGGTTCTTATGCCAGCTCGGCCCATGATGGACGGGTACGCATTCGCGAATTAAAGAAATTGATTCAAGGCTTGAATCAAGCGGGCTTAGCTGTGATCATGGATGTGGTTTACAATCACACTTTCCATAGTACCGCCTCTAACTTAAACAAATTAGTTCCTGGCTATTACTATCGCCTCCATCCTAATGGACACTTTTCGAATGGTTCTGGCTGTGGTAACGAATTAGCTGACGAACGCTCCATGGTGCGGAAATTCATCGTAGATTCGGTGACCTATTGGGCCAAGGAATACAAATTAGCTGGCTTTCGTTTTGATTTGATGGGTCTCCATCACTTAGAAACCATGCAAACGATTCGCCGAGCCCTAGATCAAATCGAGCCCCAGCTCCTAATCTATGGAGAAGGGTGGGCTGCGGCCTCCAGTACCCTGGCTGAGCACAAACGGGCCGTAAAAAGGAATACCCCTCAACTACCTGGCATAGCCTCTTTTTGTAATGATTTTCGAGATGGGGTCAAGGGTCATGTCTTTCACACCCGGGAACCAGGTTTCATTCAAGGAGGAGGCTGTGTGGATTCTGTGAAGTTTGGGATTGTTGGTGCCATTCAGCATCCCCAGATTAACTATGACCGCATTCTCTATTCCCATAGTCCCTGGGCCCTGGAGCCCAGTCAAAGTGTCTCTTATGTGGAAGCCCATGACAATCTCACCTTGTGGGATAAATTACTTTGCACAACCGAACCTCACGCTGATGGCGAACGGGTAGCCCTCATGAAGTTAGCCCATGCCTTCGTCTTGACTAGTCAAGGCATCCCTTTTCTCCATGCTGGTCAAGAATTTGCCCGCACCAAGGGCGGAGATCCCAATAGCTATCAATCACCAGATCAGGTGAACCAACTTGATTGGGACCGCAAGAGTGAATTTGAGGAGCTTTATGAGTATACTAAGGGATTGATTTGGCTACGGAAAGAACGACCCGCCTTTCGCATGGGCCGTAGTGAGGAGGTGCGGAAAAAACTAAGGTTCTTTGAGCACCCTAGTCGCAACCTCTTAGGCTACGCGCTCGGTCCCCATGCCAATGGGGATGTTTATGAAACGATCTTGGTTTTCTTTAATAGTAATACTACCCCAGTGGAGGTTCAAGTTGAACTAGGTCCTTGGGAAATCCTCTTAAATAGGGAGGCGGTGGC
>DGYW01000055.1 GCA_002396805.1 Firmicutes bacterium UBA4996
AACTATCCTGACACAGGGGGCTAAGCCCGGCCCAGTACCCGCTGCGCAGACTGCAAGAACTTTCTATGGTGCAACCTATCTATTCGATGCTATTGGCCAGAAGCTAGGCATCACCGAGGATCTCAAAAAGTGCTTTCCACGCTCTGACTTACCGCTATAAAGATAAAACTGCCTGTTTAGCTAGAAGATTGCACAATAGTTCGCGGGCTTCACAACCCTCACAGCCCGTAGACATTGAAACAGTTGGTGTCGCATAACGTCCCATATTTGCGACGTCCCTGAGCTGGACCCCTGAGATAGACCCCATAGCGGAGCTTTGCTCCAGCGATGGGATGTGGTACGCAATGCCCTAGGCTTGCGCCCTAGTGCACCCTAGCGCAAATAAATTGTTATAAGATGTGGCGACTCTTTTTTCTAACAATCATTCGCATAGTATAAAGATAGTGAACCAACTTAACTTCGTATTATGCTTATTAGGTGCATCTGCCCACTTTAATGAGATTGAGTATAATCTTAGGGATAACCTCTCTCCTGACGAATAAGCGATAGGCTTCATCATCTTGCGTCCTTCCGCTTATCAGAGATTTATTTGCAATTGTATTGTCAGAAACACAGAATAGGGAGACCAGAGGTTTTTCCATCAGTTTTGCCGCTCTGAATGCGGCGGCCGTTTCCATGTCAACGAGATTGCATCCCATGTTTATGATGCTATCAATATGAGGAAATTGAGCAAAAATCGTGTCAGTGCAGAAAGCCTTGCCGATATGCCATTTGACATTATTTTCATTGCAGATATTTTCCGTTTCTATTTTGAGAAGTTTGAGTAAGGATGTATCGGGATAAACTTTTTCGCCAAAAACATCCATACCGAGTTTGTCCGAGGCTATGTATCGGCTTGCACCGTCACCACAAACAGAATATTCAGGAATAACAATATCGCCTATACCTATTTTCGTGTCTAAAGCTCCAACAGAACTGATAAATATAATTCTTTTACATTTTGACATACCCAAAGGCAGTAAAGTGTCCATGAATGCAGGAGCACCACAACCCGTTTTAATAAAGGTCATTTCTATGTCACCATTTTTCACATTCCATACTTTGGAACCATATAATGGCGCAGATGAGATAAGTAATTCCGCTTTACCAAGACCAGGCACCCTTTGTGGCTCCCAACCAGGTGTAATAACTACATCATCATGAATCATATTTGAAGCGATTCCCAAGCTATTAATGCATACATCCTCATCACAGGCTCCAAAACGCTTCATCCCTGATATCAAGTCGTTGTAATCCATCATAACCTCCTGTTAAAATATAAATAATCTAAAGTACACACTTTTCTACAAATATGTACCATTTCGCTTTTATAAAACAAGACCCCAAAGAACGGCCCCGATATCGCCATGTCTTATAACGTTCCAGTGTTTGCGTTGCTAAGGCGAATCAAGGATTCCAAACTTCGCCACAAAGACATATTAGGAATGTCTTCTGCGGTTTCTTCCGAGAGGAGTGACGCAAACACGTTGTTATGTGAAGTCTTGAAAAACATCCCTTTTCATTTTCGAGAATAATTCATTTATATCTTTGATAGCACCAGGATGGATACTTTCTATTAATGAAATATATCTGCTTCCACTTTCATAAATGAAATCCTATTGTAAGGCATTGAGCTGCCATAGTGGTTTTCATTATTGCCAACTAAGTTGTGTATTTTGTTCTCTAGAAATCTGGCCAGTCCTTCCTTCCATTCTTGCCACAATAGATACTCTATATCATGTTTACCCATGATTTCCTCAAACTGCCTACGTATATTCAGTACTCTTACATACTCGTTTCTCTCCAGGAAATCCAAGTAGCTGGTAAATAATGCTGTGAACTCCGGTCTCGTGTACGGAAAGGAGTGATTGATTTCCCACATATGGTCATTTTTTCGTGCATACTCTTGAGCAATCCCCAACTGACGCTTCAACTCAAACTCACAGTCCAGAATCTGTGCACAGTGAACGAATTCATGTAGCACCGTTACATAACCTTCTTTATTGTCAAAAAACTCACCAGTAACAATTGCCGATACCTTATTGTCATAGCAACTTAGTGGAAATGCTGCTCTTACACCTTCGGGAATAGGAAATGGACAAGGCTCTGACTTAATAAACTGATATCTTGAATGGTCTTCTGGTACATCATATATGTGAAAAAGGCCATCTTCTACAATTGTTACTGGATAATGGCTAGTATATATGGGGTGCACATCCGATACTACGTTCTGCATTTCAATCAATAAGTCTAGTTGCTCCTCAATTTTGCCTCCAATCACCTTTGTTTTCCCCCTTGCCATATTCAGAGTTCAAATAACGTTTTGCATGCCCGACGCCTGAACCGGACCCACGAAGCCTTTCTTCTTTTGCGGCGCATCGCGCCCGGTGAAGCGGTGTGGTGCGCACACTCCGCCGCACCCTTGCGGGCATGCGTTGTTATCGGATGCCGGGTGCCCCGTGATTCAGAGGGCAACAGGATGTTGCCCCTCAAATACTACAGAGCCCTTCTTACTTATTAAATACTTGAACTTTGTATTATGCTTATTAGGCATGGTAAGCACTGCTTCATGTGACTATTCCCAAAAAATTAAACTTGGGCGCGCTTTTTGTCACTTTTAAGAAAGTCTTTATTGCCAGTGATAACACCTGGATTCCCGGAGACTCATAACGAGGCTGGTGGATCCACTCCTAGATCTGAGTAAAGTTGTTTCTGTTTCTCTAGAAGCTCACCAACTCGGAGTTTCTGGCCAGGACTTTCAAAACATTCGATGACATCCAGTTTATCCAGAGCCGTTGCTAGAGTGTAGTCTTTGAACAAACCAGTGTCTTGCATCTGCTTTTTGATGTAGGAAAGGTAAATTAAGGCAACAAATTCTACAAATAGCTTGCCTTCAAGGCTGTGTTCTGAGGAGACCAGCGTCCTTCGCATGTTGAGCCTTTCCTTTAGGTTGCCAAATGCCTTTTCTACTAGGTCTTTGTTGCGATATAGCTCCAAGGCGGTGATAGCATCCATCGTTTCGTTGCTCACAAGGGCGAAGAAGCCAAAATAACGTTTAGCTTTGGCCACTTCCTCTTCTTTCACGGTTGCTTTGGTGCCTCGCTTTGGCGTAGTCTTGATGTCAAAGAACTTGCGATACGATTTTTCGTGCTCGGGAACCCTTTTTCCCGACTCTAGTTCACGGCGAAGTCTCAGGAGTCGTCGGTCAAATGCCTTTTCATCATCTGCGGCTTTATCAATGTTGTAGTAGTGCACGTAGATGCGCCTAGGTTCTGATATGGTATCACCCTTGTACGGACGATATTGCGTGTAGGCCCATTCCGTTTGCACTGTGTGGCAGTACAGCTCATACTTTTCGTTGAAGCAGTCATAGGAGCGAAATCGTTCGTAGATAGGCTCCAGGTTCTGCCGAATAAAGGAGAGGGACATTTTACTAGCGATAAGAAACTTTACATGGTCCTTAAACAGGGCGTTAATATTATCTTCACTGTAGAAGCCTCTATCCATGACGAGCTTTACCTTGGAAAAGCCTAGAACATCGAGCTCATTTAGGAGGCTTTTCAGTGTCTTGGAGTCAGGAATATTGCCCGCTAGTTTACGATAATAGAAGGGGAGATTCGAGGTTTCCCCAAAGACCAGAGCTAAATTGAGTTGGGCTAGCTTGTCATCCTCTTTGTTGTTACCCCACCAAACCTGACTAAGGCTTTCCGAATAACTGGAGATGGGCGTGATATCATAGGCCCAAAACTCCTTGTCTATGCGCCGTCTACCCTGTAATCGGAAAAACTCGGCTTTAGCCTCCTCGGTGATTGAGGCAAAGAGTTCACTGCTACGCTGGGAGCCAATGTCTTTACCATAGGGATGTTTATGTAAGCTGCCCCACTTTTCAAATCGATACAGAGGGTTCTTATCCTCTAAGATGAGGTAGTAGGCGATGGAAAGAATTTGCTTAAACGTCTTTGGAAAGCACTTTTTGAGATCCTCGGTGATGCCTAGCTTCTGGCCAATAGCATCGAATAGATAGGTTGCACCATAGAAAGTTCTTGCAGTCTGCGCAGCGGGTACTGGGCCGGGCTTAGCCGGACTCTCTTCATCCTTCTTTTTACGGTTGCGACCATCGGTGGGGACAATCTCGCCTGTCTTCTCATCCACTCGGCCGATCAATGTTCTCTTCGCCCTCGATTGCTGTTTCTCTTTGTCCCAATAGGACACTGACTCGTAGGCATAGGTGATTCC
>DGYW01000074.1:0-3279 GCA_002396805.1 Firmicutes bacterium UBA4996
GCGCTTTTTATTTGAAACGATGGTGGGGTTTGACAGTCGGCTTCGACAAAAAGTGTCAGAATAGAAGAAAAAAAGTCTTGTAGAGCATATTTTTGTTGGAAAAAGCAGGATGATGTTAATAGATGGAGAAATTAGTATGAACAATTGTCAATGGTGATTGTTGAGCAAGAAATGGTTGAGTCGATGCGGAATTTGGAGGCACTGAACTCAAATCTAACCAGGTTGGAGGGGAAAACGGTAAAGGTTCCTGATTCTAAATCATTCTATGTAATATGCGTTGTAGTGGCAAAAAGAGGATAAGTCCTAAAAGAGGACTGAGTTGCGAGCAAGGTTTTACAAAATTAACTAATTAATCATAAGATGCAAGCATGGATGCGGATCCCTATGACTTTACTCGAGTTGGTTGATAAACGTCATCACTAGAATCCCTTGAACAATAACACAGTGAGCGGATGAACAAAATGGGGGTATTTTGTTTTGTGTAATTGGGTTGCGGTGTTGGCAGGAAAATTTCGTTTCTTAGTTAAGCGCGATTGGTTTATCCAGTAGGACGTCTGGAATTTTTCCTGCACAAAGACTCTAAAGTGGGTGATTTCGTGTGGCATGATGTAGAGACCACCGACGATCTTGTAAATTTCAGTGTTGTAGCGAATACAGCTGCTCAGCTGATCTTGGATACCGACGAAACACCGATATCAATCGGTATTTCGGGAAGTTGGGGTACAGGTAAGTCCTCTCTAGTCAAGATGATTGCTGCAGCATTGCACGACGCGGATGCTACAAATGACAAATATGTGTTTCTGGAATTTAACGCTTGGTTATATCAAGGTTACGAAGATGCCCGTATGGCTTTGCTCCATTCGGTTTCGGATGTATTAATTTCCGAGGCAAACCGCAGAAAGACCCTTCAAGATAAGGCTTTAGAATTTGCGAAGCGGGTAAATTGGTTGTCTGTTTCGAAGCTTATCACTTCTGCAGTTTCTAGTGCGATGATCGGGGGAGCGTTAGGCGGACCAATAGGTGCACTTGTTGGAGCTACGGGTGCTATGATAAAGGAAGATGGTTCGCCGACAGCCGAAGATATTGAAGCAATGAAAAACGCATATTCAGCGCTTCATCCACAGCTTAAAGAGCTGTTAAGGGAGAAGGAAGCCAAGTCTTTACCGAAGGAAATAAATGAATTGCGTGAGGCTTTTGGAGAACTACTGAGAGAACTGGACATTACTCTTGTGGTATTTGTCGACGATCTTGATAGGTGTTTGCCCACAACCGCTATTTCAACACTTGAAGCGATGAGACTTCTTCTATTCCTTCCTCGCACGGCTTTTGTAATCGCAGCGGATGAGGACATGATTCGTAGTGCTGTTCGGGCGCATTTTGCCACTGGCCTATCTGATGATCTAGTAACAAGCTACTTTGATAAGCTAATCCAAGTTCCCCTGAGGGTTCCCCGACTTGGAGTTACAGAAGTTAAAAGCTATCTAATACTGTTGTTAGCAGAGCTTGCTGTAAGGAAAGGAAGCATCAATCAACAACGGTTGGACAGTGCCAAAGAGATCGTTCTTGCTACAATTCGTAAACCGTGGGAGGGCGGACTGTCTAGAAGCACCTTGCGTAAGGCCTTTGGTGAAGATGCGGATAAGATAGCTACAGAAATTGATCTTGCTGATCAGCTTGCTGGACTGATGGTTTCTGCGGAACGGATTGCAGGTAATCCTAGGCTAATTAAACGATTTCTAAATAATCTAATCATTCGCGACAATGTTGCCAAGGCACAAGGACTAACCGTTGGGTTTGAGCATCTTGTGAAGATGCAGCTATTTGAACGTTGTGCTTCTCCAGCGGCTTTTGAATATCTAGCCAAGCATATCGCAAATTCCGGTGATGGGAAAGCACAGTTTCTTGCTGATATAGAGGATGTACTGTCGGCTGGTGGTACTCCTACTATGCCCGATCCTTGTTGGGATACGTCTTTCATTAAGGAGTGGTTGAAATTATATCCTAAGCTCGGTGACACGGATCTCCGCCCATTGCTGCATTTGAGTAGTGATAGGACCATGTCTTTAGCTAGTTTTGATGAACTGTCATTGGAGGGTCGAGAGCTTTTGGAAGCACTAAACGAAACTAGAAATATCCATCCTACTCTCGTAGACCGGTTGAAAATATTGGGGGAGGCTGAGTGCGAAAGAATTCTAAGTCGAATAATTCGAAACGCTCGGTCAAATCAATGGGAAACAAACAAGTTGGTGCAGGCTCTACATATTACAAAAGCCTTTCCAAACTTAGGCTCTCGGCTTGTTAGTTATATGGGCGAAATCCCGCCAGCTAGGCGCTCCGCTCCTTTTATTCCGCATATTCGGGATGAATCGTGGGCTCAAGAAATGTTGGACAATTGGGCGATGGATAGTCAAACTCCACAAAATGTAAGAAACGCAATTAATCAAATAGAAAGGAGGTCCTAATATGGGAACATCGACATTTAGTACAGGGCCTGGCAAAGGTGTGCCTTTTGACCCGGAGTGGCTTGATGACATTGAGGAACCGTTTTCTGATCCAGGCGATCCCGATAGCGGCAATGACAGGAACGATGAGGACGGGGATGATAATAGGCAGGAACTAGAGCGCCTTGCTATGGCGCCACCAAGACGTTTCATGAATGCTCGGCGGGCTATTCGCAATTATTTCCAAACTGGTGATTCTGAGTATTTCGTGAAGGCTGTAGGCCATTATTCTCGAACCGGAATGGGCGGTGCCGGGAACATAGCGAGTCGAATGCGTATTCCAGCAAAAACGGCCGCAAATCTTTTTGTATTTCTTCAATCTTCACGGGAGCGTACCGACCAGACCATTTCGGAGTGGGTTTCAGAGCTTAAATCCAGGAATGCAAGTGCAGTGGAGCTTATCAATGAGATTATTAGAAAAGTGGCACCAGCGGGAGGCAGCCTGGATGAAACTTCAACTCGAGACTCTATTGGAAAGGCATTACACGATTTGCTTGAGTTGGAACCAAATGTTGACCTTTTTAACCTTAGTGATGACAATATTTGGTCTATTATTGAATCGTATCTCAGCCACGAAGCATTTATTCGCTTGTGTTTAGATATTGGACAAGCGTTAGAAAAGTCCACTATTAGTCATAGGGAAAGGGTGATTCGAGAAAATCAGATGAATGAGTACCTAAGGGCAGAAATTGCAGTCCAGCTTGGGAAACTGCGTATTTCGGGACGGCACTATAGTTCGCGCCAGCTGGAACACCTTATGCGAAGTGCCTTGAAGAAT
>DGYW01000074.1:3441-4465 GCA_002396805.1 Firmicutes bacterium UBA4996
CGAAGTGCCTTGAAGAATACATTTATAGTCTATGAGGGGGCATTATGAAGAAAGTTATCTGTTGTTCTGTTTCGGAGTTACCCGAATTTCCTGAACAGGAAACGCACTATTTTACGCTGTTTTCGACCTCGAAGAGGGAAGGTGTGGGACATATCGGGTGTAGATTGATAAAGGACATGCGACGGTGGGGGATTACTCCATCGTCCAAAGTATGGGATTTCGCTGTTATCGCTTTTTCAGTCGCGGCAGCTGATCGAGCTATCCTCCGACGAAGTAGTGCTGATGGATGGACGCGAAGAATAGAACTCAGCATCTACCTGAATCATCCCGAGGTTTGGGATTCCAAATGCGAAGACCTAGAAACGCTACTTCGCTTTTTGACGGGGGATTTCTGGACTTTGCGTTTTTTTAAAGGAGGAGTGGATGTACCGAAGGCAAAGCGCCAGGCGCAGGTTGAGGCAGACTGTGTGGCGCTACTTTCTGGTGGGGTGGATAGTTTAGTTGGAGCCATTGATTTGACAGCAGATGGTAGACAACCCCTTTTTGTTTCTCACATCGTGAGAGGTGATAGAGATATTCAAAAGCGAATCGCTTTTGAAGTCGGTGGCCAGGATCGTCATTATCAATGGAGTCTTAGCATTAAGCATCCAGGAGAATCTGAAAAATCGACACGGGCAAGATCAATGGTTTTTTTCGCATTAGCCGCTTTGGCAACATCTATGATACCAGCGAGCATGGAAAAGCCCGTGGACATTTTCGTACCCGAAAACGGGTTTATAAGCTTAAATATTCCGCTAGGGCCAGGACGGTTGGGGAGTCTGAGCACGAAAACAACACACCCTGTATACATGAATGCAATTCAATCAATATGGGATGATCTTGGAATTAATGCAAAGTTACGCTTACCATATGGGAACAAAACTAAGGGGGAACTACTTTCCGAATGTCGTGACCAAGACGTGCTTATTGGATTAGTCGGTTCCTCCACGAGCTGTGGACGTTATCAACGACACAAACTTACACA
>DGYW01000074.1:4627-15347 GCA_002396805.1 Firmicutes bacterium UBA4996
AACGACACAAACTTACACACTGTGGTGTGTGTGTTCCGTGTCTGATTAGGCGAGCGGCCTTTTTTGGTGCGGGACTAACAGACATAACAGATAGAGGATATCGTTTTGAACAAATTTCTACTGCCGATTCTGCGGACGTAGCAGCTACTGCTACTGCCTATATCAAATATGAGGTTCATGGGTTACAGCGTTTAATAGGAGGGAGTCTTTCCTTTGCTTCTGGTGAAGAACGCGCGATACATGAAAGTGTCATTGAGCGCGGTTTACTTGAGCTGGGTCAATTCTTACGAAACGAAGGTGTCTTATGATTGATTTGCATTGTCATCTGGATCTTTATAAGGATGCATTGACACTCTTACCACAAGTAGCATCTCGTAATCTCTTTACACTTGTGGTAACCACGAGTCCAAAAGCATGGCTATCAACTTCCCGGATTTTTGCCGGCTATGAGAACATCGAAGTGGCGGTTGGTTTACATCCAGAGATTGTTGGGCTAAAAGCTCGAGAACGAGAACTATTGATGTCTTGCATTGCTGAATCTAGATTCGTAGGGGAGGTGGGAGTTGATGGTTCGAGAGTGCATCAAGAAACGATTTCCTTACAGGTGTCTATTTTTCAGGATCTCTTGATAGAATGTGAAAAGGCTGGAGGTAGGATAATCAGTGTGCATTCACGAAATGCGGTAAAGCAAGTACTTGACCTAATCGAGCAGAATTGCTTTGATAGTACCCCTATATTACACTGGTTTTCTGGCACTATTCCCCAACTTCATCGTGCAATAGATCTTGGATGTTGGTTTAGTGTTGGACCCGCAATGCTAATGGGGCTGAAAGGTATTGCGCTACTTCGAGAAATGCCTATTGACAGAGTCTTACCTGAATCGGATGGACCGTTTACAACATTTCACTCAGAACCTCTTATGCCTTGGGATGCAATAAGAATCGTGGAAACTCTAGAATCGATTTGGGGAATGTCCAAGGATAGAGTATATAGCCAAATGGAGCTCAATTTGAATGCTTTGATAAGATGAACGGTTCCTTGTAGGTCTTCTTTGAAGTGTTCTGTGTCAGCAACATAATAACCTTAGGGCATGCTAGACTGTACTGAGTTTGCCGGACACGTATGATGAAGTCTGAATTAGAGTTTTGCATCGGGCAAAAAAGGGATTACTGTGCTGGTGGAGAAAATGTATCGATAAGGAAAATAAATAGTTAAATGATTGCTTTGGTATTATGCCTAACGGTGTTTCTGGTACATTCTTCCGTGTTCTTGTCAGACTAAGTACTTTGGGAAGGAGTGGGTATGATCAGTAACAATCATTTACCATCATTTGATGCATTGTGGGCAAAAAAGAGTGATAAGGATATGGTTTTTCAATGGCTACCATTGAAACAGCACTTGATTGATGTTACTGAGGTAATAAAGCTACTTTGGGAGCATTGGTTAAGTACACAGCAAAGACAACAGATAATAAGCTCCTTAAGTCAGCCAAGTGATGAGATGGCAAAAAACCTCGCAGGCTTTTTGGCTACTACTCATGATATCGGTAAGGCTACTCCTGTTTTCCAGTGCAAGCCCAGTTTTTATCAGTCGCCTGATTTAGATGGGGAGTTGTTAGAAAAGTTTGAAAAAGCTGGCTTTGTAGGAATAACAGAGTACTATGGTTGCTTAATGAATCCAGAAAAAACGCCACACGCCATCGCTGGTCAGGTACTGTTAAAAAGTTTTAGTGTTACCTCAGATATAAGCTGCATTGTTGGAGCACATCATGGAACGCCAGTTGACGAAGAAGTGGAAATTTCCTCACAACTGTGTTCCTATGCGAACAACTATTTTCAGAGTCAAGATCCGCAAGATATTGTTCATCGTAAATGGGCGGAGACTCAAAAATCAATATTTGATTGGGCGCTTAAAATAAACGGTTTTACATCGGTAGATGACTTGCCAAGCATAACACAACCGGGTCAGGTATTGCTAAGTGGTTTGTTAATAATGGCAGACTGGATTGCCAGTAACGAAAGCTATTTTCCGTTGATCCCAATCGATGAAACTTCCGTTAACAATATGGAGAAGAGAAAAGAATTAGGATGGATAAGATGGTATCAGACTTCTCCAAGGATTGAAGAGGAACACACAGACATTGTTGTGGGATATCAAGAGCGATTCGGTTTTGAACCTCGTGATTTCCAACTGAAGTTTTTCGAAATTGTTCAAGAAACAACACGTCCGGGCATTTTCATTGTCGAAGCACCGATGGGAGTTGGAAAAACAGAGGCAGCTTTAATTGGTGTTGAACAGTTATCAACGAGAGCAAAAGCAAGCGGCATGTTTTTTGGATTGCCGACTCAAGCAACATCAGATGGTATATTTGATCGCATAAGTGGGTGGCTAGAAAACATTGATGATGAGAGAAAATCGCTACAACTAGTCCATGGTAAGGCTGCGTTAAACGATAGTTACGCCTCTTTGCCTCGAGCAAATATCTATGATGAGTTAGATAGAAGTGTGGTTGTGAACGAATGGTTTGCCGGGAGGAAAACTGCAGTCTTGGATGATTTTGTGGTGGGAACGATTGATCAGTTCTTGATGACTGCCTTAAAACAAAAACACTTGGCGCTCAGACATTTAGGTTTTAGTAAAAAAGTGATTGTCATTGATGAGGTGCATGCGTATGACGCTTATATGAATCAGTATTTATGTAAAGCATTGCGCTGGATGGGGGCCTATAACGTTCCGGTGTTAATCTTGTCCGCCACTTTACCAGCAAAAACTCGTATAGAGCTAATCGAAAACTATATGCGTGGTGGCGGGAAAAGGTGGAATGATGTGGAGCGACCAGAAGATTGGGAGACAACCCTAGCCTATCCATTGATTACATACACTGACGGCATGGTTGTTAAACAGTTTAGTGATATTAATATCACAGACCATTCGGAGGTGGAGGTTCTTCGATTAGATGAAGAAGACCTAATTGGAACACTTGATGAGCAGTTAAAGGATGGTGGCATTGCAGGTATTATTGTCAATACTGTAAAAAAGGCTCAAGAAATCGCAAAAATATGTAGTTCCCATTTTGGTGGAGAACTAGTCGAATTACTGCATTCCAATTTTATTGCTACCGATCGGATCAAAAAAGAGAGAAGACTACTTCAGACCATTGGTAAAAACGCCAATCGACCTTACAAGAAGATTATCGTTGGAACACAGGTGATGGAGCAATCACTGGATATCGACTTTGATTTACTTGTTTCCGATTTAGCTCCTATGGATCTTTTGATTCAGAGGATTGGTAGGCTACATAGGCATTTATTAGTGAACAGGCCGAAAAAATTAACTGAACCAAAAGTTTTTGTGATGGGAAGAAGTGACACTTTCGATTTTGAGCTGGGATCTAGTGCGATCTATGGTGATTATCTTTTAATTCGAACTCAACTTCTTCTACCAAAGATCATTTATCTACCAGGAGACATTTCCCAACTAGTGCAGGCAGTTTATGGCGATGATGACAGTATTATAGATGAAAATCTCAAGGAAAAATACGAGTTGGCACAAGAACAACACGAAAGCAAGGTTGCATCTAAGAGGCAGAGGGCAACCAGGTATATTTTGGGAAATCCTAGCTTTGCACGTAAGCGTAGCTTAATTGGCTGGCTGGCCAATGAGCTCGCGTTTAATTCAGAAGAAAAAGTTGTTGCACAGGTGCGCGACACTCAAGAGACTGTTGAAGTAATTGCTTTAAAGAAGTATGAAGATGGCTATACACTTTTCGATCAACAATGCGATTTGTCAAGTGAGATCCACGATCCGTCAGTACAAAAAAACATCTCCCGCCACACGATACGGCTACCACTACAACTTAGCACCTACTACAATATTGACCAGACCATTTTAGAACTTGAAAAATTCAATCGGAAGTATTTATCATCTTGGCAAGAGTCAACGTGGTTGAGGGGGATGCTCGGAATCATCTTTGACGAAAATAATGAGTTTGTCCTGAACGGCTTTCGTTTAGAGTATTGCCAAAAGCAAGGCTTAATTTATCAAAAAATGACGGAAGATGAGGAGGGATTAGTTGAGCCACTTCAACTTATTGGAGGAACCATGGATTTGGGTTATGACAGATGAAAAGGGTTTATCAGAACAAGTATCTTTAATCCAGTTGTTTCAAAACGTTCACAAGTATAAACAGCTAGCCGGTGAGATGCAGATGCAGAATCTTGCCATCTTGCGTCTACTTTTGGCAGTGTTGCATACGGTATTTTCAAGGTTTGATTCTCAGGGAGAGCCATATCCTTATTTAGTCTTGGATGACAGATTCAAACAACTGGCAGAACTTGACGAAGATGACTTCGAAGAGCATAAGGACAATCTAATCGATACTTGGGTAAGCTTGTGGAGACGTAAGTCATTTCCAGGAATCGTAGTGGATTATTTATATCGCTGGAAAGATCGGTTTTATCTTTTTGATAACAAATATCCTTTTTATCAGGTGACAAAGGAAGAGCTGTTGAAGAGACCTATTAAGGCCGGACGGGGTAATAACCCCACTGAAATTCACCCTAAAACATTGAACCGCACGATTTCCGAGAGCGGAAACAAGATTGCCTTATTCTCACCAAGATATGAGACAGACGCAAACAAAAATCGAATAAGCGAAGCCGAGTTGGCCCGGTGGTTAATCTTGTATCAAGGGGTTGTGGGAACGGGTGACAAAGCAAGATATGCGGATTTTGAAGGAACAAATTCCAAGGGGTGGATGTATGACATCGGTGGCATAGCCTTGCGAGGAGTGACGCTTTTTGAGACCCTTCTGCTAAATCTAGCCTTGCTACATCCGGAAGAAGAATATCAAACAACCATCCAGAGACCATGCTGGGAACAAACATGTGATGAGACAATAACCAGGCTGTTATTGGGTTATCCGGTCAATAATTTGGCCGAACTTTATACCAATTGGAGTCGAGCTATATATATGGATCCCGAAATCCAGGTGGAAGAAGATTTTACAATTAGCACTGTAAAGCTGCCTGAGATTAGCCACCAAGATCAGTTTGTGGAGCTTATGACCCTCTGGAGATATAGAACACAGGGGCCAAATAAAGATTCTCGAACACCGCAAAAACATCAGATGAACACATCGTTTTGGCGATCTTTTGGCACCATTTTCCTGAGTAAAGATGCAAATGATAAGAGACCGGGGATTATTGATTGGTTTTACGATATTAGAGAGCTTACTAATCAAACAAATGCTGTGATTGAAAGCTATGGAATGGAGTCAGATGGTAACGCCACTTCTTGGCTACCGGTAGATGAATACTTTGACACCCTTGACATGGATGACCATGTCTTGACCGATATCCAGGACGATGGGTGGGTTGTTAGGATAAATGGGGAAGTGGAAAAGACAAAAGAAGTAATTGAAAAGACTTTTGGTAGATTCGTGAATGAAGTGAAAAGCATTCGGAATATTGAAGGTAACGGATTCACAACTAAAGTCATACTGCAGGCGTACTATGAGGTTGATCAGCCGTTTCGACTTTGGCTAAATTCTTTAGAGGTCAATCAAGATAAAGAAGAGCGCATTCAAGAATGGCGTTTAAATCTAAGAGCGATCATTCGAAAACAAGCGGACTACCTCGTTCAGTCAGCTGGGCATCGTGACTATAAGGGTGTCTTTGTAAAGGACAGGCCTTTTAAGAACATAGCTACAGCATACAATGAGCTAGATTATTGGTTGAACAAGAACTTAGGCTTTATTAAAAATTAGAAAGGAGAGTAGCATGGAACAGTTAGCCAGCCCAAACATTTGTCAAGTAACAGCAAGGATCTTAAACTTGATCGCAAGCGATTTGCAAACAAGTTCGACGAAAGCTTATTTGGCAAGTCTGCGCCAATCGGTTAATAAAGACGTTCATCTAGCCACGGGCGTTTTTCCCGTAATATTCTCTAATATTCCCATAGAATATTTGGGGCAATCCGGTGAGCTTACAGATGGCGAGCGCTCGATCATTTTGGCATTGCAGCTTTTTGCTTTACATCAACAAGGAACTGACCAAAATGTTAATGTTCAATCGGATTCAAAGAAAAAGACAGCGTTAGATAACATAGGGGCGTCACTTAGCAGCTTAAGGGTGGCAGACGATAGTCAAGCAATTGACCGAAGATTTAATGCTATGATCACCGCAACAAGTTTTAATGAGTTAGGAAATCACTTGCGGCACTTGATTAAACTATTGAAGTCAAAGACAGATACAAAGGTCAATTACGCGCAATTGGCACAAGATTTGTTCTGGTTCCAAAAAGGGCAAAAAAGTAGTATTCGCCTGAAATGGTCAAGATCATATTACCGATATTACAGTAACGATAAAGGAGATGAAAGCGATGAAAGATAATCGACGTCTTTTCTTAGACGTGCACGCTATCCAAACCGTTCCACCGTCAAATGTAAATCGAGATGATACCGGTAGTCCGAAGACTGCACAATATGGTGGGGTAACGAGGGCACGAGTAAGTTCCCAGTCATGGAAAAAAGCCATTCGGCAGTACTTTTTAGAACATGGTGGCGTGAGCAACGTGGGAATTCGAAGTCTAGAAATAGTTCGCTATGTAGCTGAGAAAATTGTAAGCATTGATGAATCGATCGATCGAGAGGAGGCCATGAACTTAGCTGAAAAAGTCATTAATTCTGCAGGCGTTTCCACGACAAAAGATCAAAAAGCTAGGGCGTTGTTTTTCATGAGTTCACAACAGGCATACAAACTCGCTCAAGCAGCGATTGCGGGGGAGACAACTAAAGCCGAGTTGCAGTTATTGCTCAAGAATGATCCCGCCATCGATATCGCCTTATTTGGACGAATGGTCGCCGACGATCCCAAATTAAATGAAGATGCATCTTGCCAAGTAGCTCACGCTATCTCGACCCATGGGGTCCAGACGGAATTTGATTTTTTTACCGCTACCGACGACTTTTCTTCAGCTACAGATGCCGGAGCGGGTATGCTTGGCACAGTTGAATATAATTCATCTACTTTGTATCGCTATGCTAATGTCGCAGTTCATGAGTTTTGTGGGCAAATAGGTGACAAGAGCTCAGCAGTCAATGCTTTAAAACTTTTTGTCGAAGCTTTCGCTAAATCAATGCCTACCGGTAAAATAAACACATTTGCCAACCAAACATTACCACAAGCGCTCTTGATCTGCTTACGAGAGGATCGTCCTGTGAGCTTAGTTAGCGCTTTTGAGGGGCCAATTCGATCGTCCAAAGGATACGTGGAACAATCCATTAGACAATTGGAAAATGAGTATGAGTCAGTTAAGCAATGGGTAGATGAGCCACTATTTTCATTTAGCTTGGGTATCGATGGTTTTGACGGAAATCAAGTGAATTTCAGTCAATTATTAGAGCAATTAGAAGAGACATTGAACTCTCTTCTAGATACTTAATCAGGTGAGTATAAATGAAAACAATATTACTAAAATTTGCCGGGCCCGT
The DNA here is from genome assembly GCA_002396805.1 of Firmicutes bacterium UBA4996. Taxonomy (GTDB): domain Bacteria; phylum Bacillota; class Limnochordia; order Darwinibacteriales; family Darwinibacteriaceae; genus UBA4996. The sequence continues at coordinate 12,120 of DGYW01000074.1, forward strand.
TCAATCCTGGGGAACCAGCTCACAATTTGAGAGTCGTTCGACTAATCGTTACCCCTCTAAAAGCGCTGTAGTAGGGATGTTGGCTGCCAGTTTTGGTTATTCGAGGGACGATAAGCGAATAGATCAGTATAATCAATTGGATTTTGCTATAAGAGTTGATCAACCAGGTAAATTACTGACTGACTATCATATAGCACAAAAAACCAAAGCGGACGGAGAAGTGGATCAAGTTTATGTTACCAACCGACAATATTTGCAGGATGCTGTTTTTGTAGTGGCATTGGGTTGCGACGATGAGGACTGGATGGCTGAAATCGAATATGCCTTAAGACACCCCTATTTTCAGCCATTTTTAGGCAGACGGTCTAATCCTTTAACGGCGGACTTTTTCATAGGAACAGGAAGTCAAGATGTAATAACAAGCTTAGAAAACCTAACATGGCAGGCGTCTGGTTGGTATCGAAGAAAAAATAGTGGTAAAGTGATTCTTTCCATTTACGCGGATGCTCATCTGATAGAGGGCTCTCCGAGACAGATGGTGAGGGATAGGGTGGTTTCGTTTTCGCAGAAAGAACGCCTTCATGGCTATCGGGCTGTTGCACGAAAAGATATTGTATTGAGGCCATCTGGTGTTAGAGACAATCATGATGCATTTAGCGCTTTCTAGGAGGGTCTTATGTATTTATCGCGTGTAAAAATAGACGTTAATAATAGGCGGAAAACAAAAGATTTAGATCATTTGGGAGCCTATCATAATTGGGTTGAAGAGAGTTACCCCGGTGAAGTGAAAGCTGGTGAACGCTCACGGAAACTATGGAGAATTGATTATTTAGGTGATGACTCCTATCTACTTGTTTTGAGTAAGAAGAAACCGGATTTAGGAAAATTAGAAAAACACGGAGTAACAGATAGTGCTGAAACGAAAGACTACAATGTATTGTTAAGTCAGTTGCGAGCAGGCGACAAGCTAAGATTTCGCCTGGTATTAAATCCAGTCTTGTCACTTAGTCAAGGCAAAATGTCTGGTAAACGTGGTCGTGTAATCCCGCTAGTAACGGCGGATCAGCAGTTACAGTTTTTAAGAGAAAGATCACTCCAACACGGATTTTCTGTTAACGATGATGAGGTGACGATCACCGAACGAGGCTTTGAAATCTTAAAACGTAAGAATCGAAAACCGTTAAAGGTCTGCAAAGCTGCTTATGGAGGATATTTAACAATAGAAGATTTGGATCTTTTTAAAACAGTGTTAGTAAATGGATTAGGCAAGAAAAAGGCGTATGGATTTGGCCTTTTAACGGTTATACCAGGTAGTTTGCAATGAAGGGTTACGTCGGAGCGAAAAAACCGGGGCTCTTGGAATTACCACGGGTAAGTGATCGGATCACATTCATGTATGTGGAGCATTCGAAGATAAATCGACAAGATAGTGCGATAACAGTTACCGACAGGCGAGGTGTCGCAAGAATACCGGCCGCCATGATTAGCGTCCTAATGCTTGGGCCGGGCACTGAAATTACGCACCGGGCTATGGAGTTAATTGGAGATACAGGTACAAGTGTCGTCTGGGTGGGCGAAAGAGGGGTTAGATTATACGCACATGGTCGTGCCTTAACGAGATCTAGCCGACTTCTGGAGAGGCAGGCTAAACTAGTATCGAATCGGAGAAGTAGATTGACTGTGGCGAGGAAAATGTATCAGTTAAGATTTCCTAATGAGGACGTATCAAACCTGACAATGCAACAGCTCCGCGGACGTGAAGGCGCCCGTATTCGCCAAGTCTACCGTGATTACTCTAAGACATTCGATGTAGAGTGGGCTCGCCGAGAGTATGATCCGTCCGACTTTGAAAGTGGTACAGCAATTAATCAAGCACTTTCTGCAGCAAACGTCGCCCTTTATGGCTTGGTTTATAGCGTTATCGTAGCAATAGGACTAGCACCCGGGTTGGGATTCATTCACGTTAATCATGAACTTTCATTTGTGTACGATATCGCAGATTTATACAAGGCGAGCACAAGTATATTGGTTGCTTTTGAGGTGGTCTCTCAAGCGGACCCGGAAGAAGACATAGGTCAAAAAACTCGGCTCAGAATGAGAGATGTCTTTGTTGATGGGAAAATAATAAAGTCCATAGTTAGAGATGTCAAGTATTTATTGGATATAGATTATGAGTTGGACCAAGACGACGCAGTAGATGTTATTCACTTATGGGACGACAAGAATCGGTTAGTGAAGCATGGTGTTAATTACAGCGAATTCAATTAGGGTTGGAGAAATTAGTATGGCTATGACAGTGATAACCATTTCAAATGCACCGATGTCTTTAAGGGGTGATTTGACTAAATGGATGCAAGAGATAGCAACCGGAGTTTATATAGGGGATTTAAACTCGCGGGTTCGTGAAGAACTATGGGAAAGAGTGACACAGAGTGTCGGTAGGGGACAAGCGACACTTAGTTATGCTGCGAGAAATGAACTTGGCTATCAATTTAAGACTCATCGAACTAAACAGATTAACGTTTCCTGTGATGGTATACCGTTAGTAATGATACCTAAGGAAGAAGACCATATATCAGACGAGCGAAAACATGGGTTTAGTAACCAAGCGAAATTTCGACAAGCCAGAAAATATTCTGCCAAAAGAAAGAAAAAAACCCCAATCACACCTTACGTTGTTATAGATATTGAAACAAACGGACTTGACCCATTGCAAGATGACATTATTGAAATAGCAGCCCTAAGAGTGGAGCCAGACAATTACAAGAAGTTTAATCTTTTCATTCTAAATGAACGTGAACTGCCGGATGAAATTGTGGAGTTGACGGGCATAACTGATCAAGTCTTAGCCGAAGAAGGGCAGGATATTTCAAAAGCTCTGGATGGCTTCATTGATTTCATTGGGGATCTTCCCATAGTAGGATACAATCTCCTTTTTGATATCGATTTTATAAATAGAAATTTGCGCGATATAAATAGAGGAACCATAAAAAACAGAAAGATCGATCTTATGGGCCTCGTAAAGAAAGAAATGATGTTCTTGAAATCTTATAAGCTAGAAGATGTACTATTAGCATATGGGGTGGATGAACCTGTCTCACATCGCGCCTTGAGTGACGCTCGATTAACGCATGTTCTATCGACTAAAGTGAATGGATTTGAGAGGCAGCTGAATCAAAAACGTTGAATAGTAAGGGATCTATGAAGTGTCTTTCCCGCATGCGCGGG
>DGYW01000074.1:15562-16000 GCA_002396805.1 Firmicutes bacterium UBA4996
GCATGCGCGGGGGTGATCCCGTCAACTAGAATCTTGGCAAGAATCTGTGGACGTCTTTCCCGCATGCGCGGGGGTGATCCTAAAAACACTACCACCCATATTACTTTTTTCACGTCTTTCCCGCATGCGCGGGGGTGATCCTAAAAGGCCTCCTAAACAAGTGTTAATAGAAAAGTCTTTCCCGCATGCGCGGGGGTGATCCCGTGCTAATGGCGGTCACATTTTCAACATTGATGTCTTTCCCGCATGCGCGGGGGTGATCCCGTAAGTTTCTCCGGCAGATGTTCATAAAAAAGGTCTTTCCCGCATGCGCGGGGGTGATCCTTGAACCCCGATTATATCGAAATAGCGAAAAAAGTCTTTCCCGCATGCGCGGGGGTGATCCTCCTATGCCAGAGAGCGTAACTGATAGGCCCACGTCTTTCCCGCATGCGCGGG
>DGYW01000056.1:0-449 GCA_002396805.1 Firmicutes bacterium UBA4996
GGTAAATCGGCGATCAAGGGCTCATTCATCCGCAATCCGGAGATTACCGCTCCACCTAGCCCCCGATGTGTACAATGGCTGACGACCTCCTCAGCGGTTTTCAAGCGTTGTGTAGTGAAAAGTAACAGATTGAAGTCATGCTTGGTCGCCTCGTCCATCATCCCACTAATCATCAAGGTGATAAACTGATTCTGAAAAGTCTCCCGATCTAGGGAGTACAGGCCGATCACGTTAGCCTTTTTGGTCACTAACTGTTGAGCCACTCTGTTGGGATAGTAATGTAATTGCCGTGCAACTTCCTCGATCTTCGCCCTCGTTTCTTCGTTCACATCACTGTGACCGTTAAGAGCTCTGGAAACTGTAGTAACCGAAAAGCCAGAGAGACGGGCCACATCCCTAAGCGTTGATGCCATAAAATCAACTCCCACCTTATCCGAAACGTTTCGGAT
>DGYW01000056.1:633-15165 GCA_002396805.1 Firmicutes bacterium UBA4996
ATCCGAAACGTTTCGGATTGCTCTATTGTTAATATTCAGCTCGACTATCTTAAATCCTTCTTTGACAACTTCTTTTGTTGTAATAGTTTTGTAAAGTCAATCTTAGTCAAAGAAGAGATGGGCGACCACCTCTTCTTAGTATAACTTAGTTACTATGTTTAACACCCAACCGATATCGATCCTGAGGTAGTAGATGCTCTCAGTGTTAGCTTCTTCGCCTTCTGCTCGAAGTCTAACGAACGACCTGCTAGCACATTTCCTCCACCGGTTCGCTCTTGCTTGGTCATCTCTAATGGCCCCAATTCTGCAGAGGCTCTCCCTACAGAAGTACTTAAATCAAGAGCCACGCCTAGATCTGGTTCGGTCGGTACAGCCACCCGGATTGATCCATTAGTTGTCCGCAATTTGTAGGAGCTATCCCCCGTAAGTTTGGAAACCCGCACATGCATAGAACCATTTGTAGCCAAGCAATCAACATCCTGGGCCGCAATGGACAGCCGATAAGAACCATTGCTAATCCGGTGACGAATGTTTTCTGCATCCACTTCGCTCATCTCACATGACCCATTACTATTTTGCCCCTGGATCAGCTTACCTTGAACGCCCCGCAGCTTGGTAGAACCATTAACGGTTTCTACGTTGATTGTCGTAGCCTTTAGATTACCGATGCCCAAGGAACCATTGTAGGAAGATAAACGAACCTCATACACCAAGTCTTGAGGCACTAGCAAGTGCAGCGAAACGGAGCCCTCCTCTTGGGCAGGTATCTTCAACTTGAAATTGTTTCGAACGTCCCCATCCGCCCAATCCAGACTCAGAACCCGACTGCGCAGAAGATCCCGATCCTTACCGCGCAGGCGTTGTACTACAGTCAACTGATAACCGTCTTCTAGCCAACCTTCAACCCGAACGGATCCATTGAAGTTGTCTAAATCAAGAGGAATTACCTCTTCCACTCCCTCTACGGTCCCTCGGATCACCTGAGTAAATTCTTGGCTAGTCTCATGACCAATAAATGGGAATTTGGCAAACACCCGATTCAACTTCTCTCCAAAACCCTCCGTCTTTTGTTCAAGAGAACGGGAAAAGCGATCCGTAGCATCCTCCACCTTTGTGGCAAAATCCTCGCCCATCTTTTCCAAACGAACCCAAGGGTCTTCCTGCGGTCCAGACTCTGTCCGCATTGAACTATCCCCAATGGCGTTAAGTAAAGCTTCGGCCTCCTCCGCAGTGATCTTGCCCTCTTCGAGCATTTTTAGAATAAGTCTCTGTTCTTGTTGCATGACACTATCCCTCCTAGCTTCGTAAGAGCTTAATAGCTTCTTCAGAAGTAATTTCGCCCTTATCAAGGGCCTCCAAAATTTCTTTGCGTCTTTGATCCTGCTCTCGTTCCACCCGATAGCCTAGAGCTTCTAGGACAGCATCTAACCGACTACGGACTGTAGGATAGGAAATTCCCAGCAGCCTTTCCACCTCTTTGATATTACCCCGTGAAGTCATAAAAACTTCGATAAACTGCCTCTGCTCTTCATCCAAACGACAAAACTTGCAAGAGTCAAAATTGCCTTCGATGCTCGTTTTGCAGCTCTGACAATGAAGTCTCGTCACTTGCATACCTTTACCACAGACCGGGCATTTACTCAGAATTGGATTTGCCAATCTTAAACCACCACCTTAATGTATTTAATATCAAAAACAGTAAAGTCAAGTACTAATTCATATTTTAAAGTAGAGGTTTAATAATGTCAATGCCAAACTTGATAATATCAAGAAAAGGACCCTAGTCACTTTAAACTAGAGTCCTTTTCGCTTGTTTAATTAAAAACTAAGAACTAATCCTCCACCAACCATGGTATTGGTCGACGTAACCCCGGCAATATCCGTCTTATAATACTTGACAGTGCCCTGCACACTAATATCGTGAACTAGGTCATAACTCACTGTAGCCCGAGCAGTTAAGAGGGTACCGTCCTTCTCATCATTCTTAAACTTTGGTGCATAGCTGAGATCAGCCAAGAGATTAGCCTTAGGCATCACCTGAAATGTAAAGCCTAACTTGCCATAGATCCCCTTGCCGGTTTTTACTTCCGGGTCGTTCTTGCCACGGGCAACCTTGTAATCTGCTAGACCAGCACCGACCACTACTTGCAGATCAGGTTCGGTAACTACACGATAGAGTCCGCCGATAGTAATAACCCGTTCACTTATGGCCTTTTCGGGCAATTCAGCAGTGATTTCTTCAGCACCTAGCTTTGTGTAGTTAAGAGTCAAAAAAGAACCATCTGCCAAGAGATTCGGTACTATTTCTACTGAACCATTCACCAACAAGCCTCGACTCTCAGACTTGACGCTTGTCTGCTCACCAAACCCAAACAGATAGCTACCATCTGCTTGGAAAGACGTAGCTCCTGCTGCTACACTCATGATCAAAACCAGAACTAGAGCCCATAAAATACTTACTTTCTTCATTTTCCTGCCTCCCAAATTGTTCTATCAAACTTAATTCGAGACAGAAACTAACAACCCTCTCCAAAATGGCAGGTTTTTGCCATCTAGAGCTAGAATTTACATCATGCCCCCATAAATTGGAGATTACGACAGTATTGTATGGGGTAAAGCCTTATCTAAAGGAGTGAGCGCATGAGCAAACGTTTATTTTTGGTCAGTGTAACAATAGTAATTTTCTTGACTTCTTTATACCTAAGCCCTACCGCCTCCGCAGAATTAACAGCCGGTGTGCAATTAGGGTACGGGGCAACCACTTATTCTGAGATACTGGGGGACAAGTCACTAAAAGCTACGGAGTGGTCCGATCGCCTATGGGTCAACCTCGCTAAAGACGATTTGTTGTTCACACTCTTGTATCAAGGAGCCCACAGTCTCAAAGGGCAAGGAGTAAATCGGACAGTTGCCCAAGTCGGTGCCAACTATCTCTTCCTCAACGAAGCAGCTTTACAGGTCTATGGTGGTCTAGGCTATCAATTCCTCAACGCCCGGGTAGAAAACGCCAATGTGGAGGATGCACAAAAATCAACCTTTACTGGCCATGGTTTCGTAGGACAAGTGGTTTTGGCCATCCCTGTCTCAGAACAGGTGCGTACAACGGCCACCATCACAGGTAATCCCTGGATGAAATGGTCCTTCAATCAAGGAGATGTAACCGATCACAATCTCAAAATGGCCCCTTCATTCGTCTACCAACTCGACCTCACCTACGATTTTTCAGAAGACTTAGGAGCCCATCTGGGGCTTTTAGGTGGCAGTTTCAAAGTTCCCGAATTCACTTTCAGCGGAAAAGCCAAGGGTGCCACCAAAGCTTCCTTCACAGGAATTAGTCTAGGAGTGACCCATCGATTCTAAGAACATAATTTAAGGGCTAACGAAACTAACTCGTTAGCCCTTATGCATAAATTGATATATTTCGCCAGCCAGCTGCGGACTAATTCCAGGTACCTCTTGCAACTGTTCAGGTGTAGCTTGGCGGATGCGTTTAATTGTACCGAAGTGCTTAATCAGCGCTTTCTTGCGTTTCGGACCAATTCCGGGAATCTGATCTAAAACAGAACCTCGGGTAGTCTTGCCTCGTAGATTACGATGATAAGTTAAAGCGAAACGATGAGCTTCATCTCGAATTTGCCTAAGCAACAGCAAGGCTGGAGCATCGGGAGCCAAAACTACTGGATAAGCCTGACCTGCTAAATAGATCTCTTCCCGCCTCTCGGCCAAGGCCAAAAATGGTAGCTGCAGACTTAGCTCTTCTTTAACTTCTAAGGCCACACCCAACTGGCCCTTACCCCCATCGATCAGAACTAGATCTGGAAACGTGGCAAACTTACCACCCTCTTCTCCCTCTACTCTTTCTTGTAAACCCCGTTTGAATCTCCTGGTCACCACTTCACGCATGGCCTCGTAATCGTTAGGAGCACCCTCCACTCCTTTGATTCTGAAACGACGATAATCGTCGGATTTCAAAGCCCCGTTCTCCCACACCACCATTGAGGCCACCACATGGGAACCTTGCAGGTTAGAAATGTCAAAAGCTTCAATTCGCCGCGGTGGCTCTGGTAAATCCAGCAAATCCTGTAACTCATCTAAAGCAGTCTCTAAGGCCTTGCGTTTATAAGCGTCCCTACTACGGGTTTCCTCCAACACCACTTGAGCATTTCGAACTACTAAATCAACCAACTGCTTCTTTGGCCCCCGCTGTGGTGTACGCAAATAGACCCGACTCCCCCGCAGACTGCCCAGCCAACTTTCGAGCAGTTCTGGTTCTTCTAAGAACAAAGGTGTAAACACCTCTCTGGGGATGTAAGAGGCCTCCTCATAAAACTGCTGCAGAAAAGAGCGGAGAATTTCCCCCTCCTCCTCTTCCATCGAACATTCTAGCAAGAAATGATCCCGACCAATTAACTTGCCACTCCGGACAAAAAATACTTGCACACAAGCAAGCTCGCCCACCCGAGCGTAACCCACGAAGTCCTGATCCTCACCATGCTGGGCAACAATTTTCTGTTTCTCTTGCAAAGCCTGAAGGCTGTGGATCTGATCTCTGAGCCGAGCTGCCTTTTCAAACTCTAAATCTTTAGAGGCTTTTTGCATCTTTGCTTCTAGATCTGGAATTAGACGTTCTAGACGCCCTTCTAGAAAGAGAAGCACTTCAGCGATCATTTCGCCATACGTTTCTTTGCTAACCAATCCTGCACAAGGTGCCAAGCAGCGTCCAATGTGATAGTTGAGGCAGGGGCGATCTTGAGCACCTTCTTGAATGTTCTTGCGACAACTACGAATCGGAAAGAGTGTGCGCAAAAATGTCAAGGTTTGCTTAACTGCAGTCACATCCGTGAAGGGACCGAAATAGCGAGCTCCGTCACTTAAGCGTTTACGAACCATTAACACCTGGGGAAAGGTCTCCTGGACGGTCACCTTAATATATGGGTAGGTCTTATCATCCTTCAAACGAACATTATATCGGGGTGAGTGTTTTTTGATCAAATTGTTCTCTAAAATCAAGGCTTCCATTTCTGAATCGGTAATGATGTACTCCAAATCAGTAATGTGCTCCACCATCACTTGCACCTTAGGGGGGTGAGAAGCAGATTTTTGAAAATACGAACGCACGCGATTTCTCAAATTTATGGCCTTACCTACATAGATGATCTCCCCGGCTTCGTTCAGCATGAGATAAACCCCCGGCCTAGTAGGTAAGGTATCTAGTTTGTGTTGGAGATCCATCTTGTTCACCCTTTACTTTTGAAGCACTTTACGTAAAAACTGGCCAGTATATGAAGCGTCTACCTGGACCACCTCTTCAGGTGTCCCTTGAGCCACAATCGTTCCCCCACCTTGACCACCCTCAGGTCCAAGATCAATGATATAATCGGCAGTCTTGATCACATCTAGGTTGTGCTCAATCACTAAAACAGTATCACCAGCTTCAACCAGACGTTCTAGAACAGAGAGTAATTTGCGAATGTCTTCAAAATGGAGACCTGTAGTAGGTTCATCCAACAGATAGATGGTCCGACCATTGCTCCGGCGACTTAGCTCAGTTGCTAACTTCACCCTTTGGGCTTCGCCACCAGATAATTCTGTGGCAGGTTGTCCCAGTTTGAGATAACCTAGCCCCACGTCATAGAGGGTTTGCAGGCGACGGTGTACTTTTGGGACATTCTGGAAAAACTCCACTGCTTCCTCTACTTGCATGTCCAAGACATCGGCAATGGACTTACCCTTGTACTTCACCTCGAGGGTCTCTCGCCCATAGCGTTTTCCCTTACAGACTTCACAGGGCACATAGACATCAGGTAGAAAGTGCATTTCAATCTTGAGAATACCATCACCCTTACAAGCTTCACAGCGTCCACCCTTCACATTAAAGCTGAAGCGTCCCCGTTGATAGCCACGCATTTTTGCTTCATTTGTAAGGGCAAACAATTCCCGAATCCCATCAAAGGCCCCCGTGTAGGTGGCTGGATTAGAGCGCGGAGTACGCCCAATGGGGGATTGATCGATTTCGATCACCTTATCAATGAACTCCAGACCTTCAATGGCATCATGATCGCCTGGCTTAGCCCTGGCTCGATACATCTCTTGGCTCAGCCTCTTATAGAGGATTTCATTGACCAACGTACTCTTACCCGAACCAGATACCCCCGTAACAGCCACAAGGACCCCTAAGGGAATATCTACATCAATGTTTTTAAGGTTGTTTTCTCTAGCTCCGAGGATCCTTAACCAATTCCCATTGGGTTTACGCCGCTCACGTGGCACCCTAATCAGCCTTTCACCCTTCAGATACTGTCCCGTAATGGACCGGGGAGTGGCGCAGATTTGTTCCCAAGTACCTTGGGCCACCACTTCGCCACCATGAATCCCTGCACCAGGCCCCATATCGATAATCCAATCTGCTGCTTCCATAGTCTCTTCATCATGTTCTACCACAATGAGGGTGTTCCCGAGATTCCGCAACTCCTTTAAGGTGTCTAGGAGCTTGGCATTATCCCGTTGATGGAGTCCGATACTCGGTTCGTCTAAAATGTATAAAACTCCCATCAAACTAGACCCCACCTGGGTAGCTAGGCGAATCCTCTGCGCCTCACCACCGGAGAGGGTAGCAGAAGCACGATTAAGGGCTAAGTAGTCTAGGCCCACATTGACTAAAAAGCCTAGCCTTTCTTTGATTTCCTTAAGAATCTGGGTAGCAATGAGCTCTTCTCGCGAGGTTAAGACCAAGCCCTCAAAGAAGTCTAGACACTCCTTAATAGAGAATTCGGTAACAGCCATAATGTTCTTGTTGCCCACCGTGACACCTAAAACTTCAGGACGCAAACGTCTGCCACCACAATCGCTACAGGTGCGCACACTCATGTATTGTTCTACATCTTGCCTGACCCAATCAGAGGTGCTCTCCCGATAACGGCGCTCCAAAAAAGGAATCAACCCTTCGTAGGGCGCTTCATACAATCGCTCCCGTCCAGCGTTATTTGTGTAGTTGAACTTCACAAACTCTTGACCTAATCCATGCAAGAGCAAGTCCAGCTGTTCCCGAGGTAGTTCCCCTAGGGGTAGCTCTGAATCGATAGATTCTTTCTCACAGACACTGTCTAGGATTGCACTCAGCCAACGACTCTTACTATCTCGCCAAGGAATCAAACCACCTTCTGCAAGGGACAGCGCTGGGTCAATGATCCGCTCTGGGTCAATCTCTTGTCTGGTTCCCAAACCCTCACAAGTGGGACATGCCCCGTAGGGACTATTAAAAGAAAACATCCGAGGTGTGAGTTCTTCCATGGAAATCCCACAATCGATGCACGCAAACTTCTCACTAAACATCAATTCATCCTGATCGATGACATCAACAAGAACCACACCATCTCCATGTCGGAGTGCAGTTTGCACCGAGTCACTTAAGCGACCCATAATGTCGGGCCGCACCGTCAGTCGATCCACTACAATTTCAATACTGTGCTGTTTATTCTTCTCCAGATTTAGCTCCTCAGTAACCTCAACAACTTCCCCATCAATACGCACGCGGACAAAGCCATCCTTACGGATTCCTTCCAGGACCTTTTTATGCTCCCCTTTACGCCCCCGCACGACTGGTGCTAGGACTTGGATCCGAGTCCGTTCTGGTAGTTTCAAAATCTGGTCCACGATTTGTTCCACCGTTTGTTGGGCAATTGGTTGTCCACAACTAGGACAATGGGGGCGCCCAACACGGGCAAACAGCAAGCGCAAATAGTCGTAAATTTCGGTAACAGTACCAACTGTGGACCGAGGGTTACGACTAGTGGTTTTCTGATCAATGGATATGGCTGGCGATAATCCCTCAATGAGATCCACATCAGGCTTATCCATCTGACCCAAGAACTGTCGTGCATAGGCAGAGAGAGATTCTACATAGCGCCTCTGCCCTTCCGCGTAAATGGTGTCAAAGGCCAAAGAAGATTTACCCGAACCAGACAAACCGGTAATCACCACCAGTTTATCCCGGGGTATTTCCACATCTATATTCTTCAAGTTATGCTGTCTAGCACCCTTGATAACTAATCGGTCCTTGCTCAAACTGATAACCCCATTTCAATCCTTAACTCCCGAATCTCGTCCCGTAATTCTGCAGCTCGTTCAAAATCCAGATCTTGGGCAGCCGCATACATTTCTGCCTCTAGTTCTTGAATATAGGCTACCACATCTTTAATAGTACCCTTGAAACGAGCATCATACTTAACTTGTTCCTCTGCCACCTGTTCTTCAACCAAATCTTGAGCGATATCCTTAATTGCCTTCTGAATTGTGGCCGGAGTGATCCCCATACGCTCATTATACTCCATTTGAATACGTCTACGTCGATTAGTTTCATCGATGGCATATTGCATAGAATCGGTGATCCGATCTGCATACATGATCACCTTTCCCTCCACATTACGTGCTGCTCGACCAATGGTTTGCACAAGGGACGTAGAAGAACGGAGAAAGCCTTCCTGATCCGCATCTAAAATAGCCACTAATGAGACTTCGGGTAGATCCAAACCCTCACGCAGTAAGTTAATACCTACCAAAACATCGAACACGCCTAAGCGTAATTCCCGGAGGATCTCAATCCGCTCTAACGTATCAATATCGGAGTGCAAATAGCGTACCTTCAGGCCCAGATCTGTAAAGTACTGAGTGAGATCTTCAGCCATACGCTTGGTCAGAGTGGTGACCAAAACGCGTTCTTGGCGTTTTTGAACCTCGTGAATTTCATCAAGGAGATCGTCAATCTGGCCCTGAACAGGCCTAACAATGACCTCTGGATCCACTAGACCGGTTGGGCGAATCACCTGTTCTACTACTTGATCCGAATGTTCAAGCTCGTAGGGGCCTGGAGTGGCCGATACAAAGACTACCTGATTCATGTGCTGTTCAAATTCATCAAAACGCAAAGGACGGTTATCCAAAGCTGATGGTAGTCGAAAACCATACTCCACTAAGTTCTCTTTCCGCGAACGGTCCCCCGCATACATGGCGCGCACCTGGGGCACAGTCACATGGGCCTCATCAATAACCATGAGGTAATCCTTAGGAAAGTAATCTAACAGAGTAGCCGGAGTCTCACCAGCCTTACGCCCACTTAAAGGAGCAGAATAATTCTCCACCCCAGTACAGTACCCTAATTCTGCCAGCATCTCCAAGTCATAGCGAGTGCGCTGTTCGAGGCGTTGGGCCTCTAAAAGTTTGTCTTGACTGCGCAGAACCTTTAGGCGCTCTTCCAATTCCTCTTCAATTAAGGGCAAGGCCCGCCGCAACTTTTCTTCGGGAGTAATAAAGTGCGATGCAGGATAAATTGTCAGGCTATCCTGCAGACCCAGGACTTCACCTGTAATGGGATCCAACTCTTGAATACGGTCAATTTCGTCACCAAACATCTCAATGCGAATCACAGATTCACTCCCTACTGGAATGATCTCGATGACATCTCCCCTCACCCTAAAGGTTCCCCGGCGAAAGCCGATATCGTTCCGCTCATACTGAATACCTACAAGGCGCCGAAGAATATGATCCCGATCCCGGTATTCCCCATTTTTTAAGGAAAAGGTCATGCCCACATAGTCTTCTGGAGACCCTAAACCATAAATACAAGAAACACTGGCCACAATAATCACATCACGGCGTTCAAATAGTGCACTGGTAGCCGCGTGACGGAGCCGGTCAATCTCATCGTTAATGGAGGCGTCTTTTTCTATATAGGTGTCGCTCTGGGGCACATAGGCCTCAGGTTGATAATAGTCGTAGTAACTGACGAAATAGTGAACTGCATTATGAGGAAAGAATTCCCTAAATTCATTACACAACTGGGCCGCCAAGGTTTTGTTATGGGCCAATACCAAAGTGGGTTTTTGCACTGCCTCGATTACCTTGGCCATGGTATAGGTTTTACCAGACCCCGTAACGCCTAAAAGCGTTTGAAATTTCACACCATCATTGATACCTTGAACCAACTGGTCAATGGCCTTGGGCTGATCACCGGCTGGTTCAAAAGGTGCCACCACTTGAAAGGCATTATGCATTAAGGTCTCTCCTTTTTCAAGATAGAAGTAGGTAAATCAAGGTTAATAGCCAATTAATACTTAGAGTTATAAACTGGAGGTCGATTGTATATGAGCTTGTTAGTGATGGTGGAGATTCCCCGCGGTAGCAGAAACAAATACGAGTACAACAATGAAGAACAACGCTTCTATCTTGATCGGATGCTCTTCTCCTCCGTCCACTATCCTATGGATTACGGCTTCATCCCCAAAACTTTAGCAGAAGACGGAGACGAACTAGACGCCCTCGTGATTGTGGGTGAAGCGACTTTTCCAGGTTGCTTCATCAGGGTTGAGCCGGTTGGCATGTTTGAAATGTGGGACGAAAAGGGACCAGACCAAAAAATTCTCTGTGTGCCCATTAGTGATCCTCAGTGGAATTGGGTCCACGATCTGGAGGATGTACCCCCCCATCTCCTTAAGGAAATAACCCACTTTTTCCAAGTTTATAAGGATTTAGAACGCAAAAAAACTAAGGTGGGCGACTGGTACGGTAAGCAAGATGCCCTGAGAACTGTAGCGGAGGCCCAAGCTCGTTATGCTAATACCTAATACACCAAACTAGATACAGGAACTAGTTCAACCTCTGAGGATAAGAACTCGGGAATCATCTCCCATAGAGCTAGTGCAGTGGTTGGTCGGACATGCCCAATGATGACGGCATGTCCTTGTCTTTTAGCCAGATTTAGGCCCTTACGGACCTGATCCTTGATTTTCTCCACATCACTCTCATTATCAATAAATAGGTTATTAACTCCAAAGGATACCCCTAGTTCTCGAGCAACTTGCGGTACTACACTAGCACTAGAGGTATGACTATCTACGAAAAACAAACCTAAGTCCCTTACTACTTGGAGAACTTGGGTCATGGTCTCTGGATCTTCCGTAGCCCGGGAACCCATATGGTTATTCACACCACTGACCTGAGGCAAAGAGGATAAATTCTGGATCAGTTGGGCAACTTGTTCCTCTGGATCCATCTCCACCATGATCCCCCCTGGGCCTAAATCCAGGCTTGAATTCAACGCTTCCATAGGTTGATGCAAAATCACCTCATGGCCCCGCCCATGCGCCCGCTCGCTGACCTCCGAGGATAGTTGGAGATGAGGTAGCACAGCCATGGTTAAGGGAAAAGGATAGGCCAAGAGGGGATCCACTGCAGTATTGGTATATCCCCAATCATCAATAATAATAGCTAGAACCGGTGCCTTACTAGTACCGCGCAGATAATCCTGAGGATCAAAAAGTTCACCTAGAACAGGCAGAAAACCCATACGGTGCACTTGGTAATTATTAGGGGTGAGGACCTCCAGATTCCAAACATGGGCTAACACCCGCCCCTCCCAGCCTGGGAGATCACTCCAAAATCCTAAAGAGTAACCTTGCTCATGGGCCTCAATTTGCATAGACCAACCTTCGTCTAAAAAATGGGCAACTAACTCCCACAAGCCTGTCGTAAGTTTGCCCTCGAATGATCCAGGAACCAAGATCCACGTCTCTTGCCCTTGTAACCATGCCCGCGGTTGCCCGGGATGATTGCCCCGGTGCAGCACGGAACATTTTTCTTGGCGGAGAGGAAAAAAACCTTGCTCCTCCCAGAACTCCACAAAGTCCTCTAAATCAGGTGTTCCTGGAATAACCAGTACTTCTGAACGCCGCTGTAATTCCAGTTCTTGGGCCAACTCCGGTCCGAGTACGAAGCTGAAAATTGCGAACCCTAAAGAGCTTAAAGCTAGAACCACCAAAAGCACTAGCAGCCAGGATCTTCCGTTATCCAGTGCAGGTTGACCCATCTATCTCACTTCCCCTTTGCCCTCCATTGTCTAAACTTGCGTTGGAGAAATCCCTCCTTGAATTGCATATAAAAACCCTGCTTAGGATGGGGCGTAGGCACGATGCCTAAAGGCGGAACCTTGCCCTTATATTCAACCACCCGTTCTGTAGGCGTACGGAATTGATTTTCCACAACAAAAACTGGATCGATTAACCAAGGTGAAAGTTCATTTATCAAGGCAGGCAAATCCGGAATTTCCGCACCATTAATACTCTTGATCACATCACCAGCATCTAGACCCATGGCTTCTGCCGGAGAATTGGGATAGACACTAAGAACCATCACCCCGTGGTCCGAGTGGAAAACTGGTTCCCTCCGGTCTTCTCGTTTACGTCCCCAATAGATTAATAGTTCGTGTCCTATAGGAGCAAATATGACCGGCAAAATTAGCAAACCTGAATAGCTGTTCGCTAAAATGGCCAGGCCTAAGAGAATCAGGCTATAGACAAAGAGCAAACCTGCGCTCCGGCGAGCCTTGGTCCTCGGCAATTCAGAGCGGACAAAATCGCTATACCCTAAGGCCACTACTAACGGAAACAGCACATGAATTAACGTATAATCAGGGGGTACTTCCAGACCAGACTGAAAAATAGGCCACCAGTCGGGCATGGCTATGGACTGCCAGTCCATGGAAGAACTTAGAACACTAGCCCCTACTAAGGCGATCGTGGGCATGGGCCAAAACTTCTGAAGAGTAAATCCCCCCACAACTCTACCATCACTATGCTTGTAATACATAGGTGAAGGATGATGATGCCCATCCACAAAGATTAGTAAGGCCTCAACCAAGTGCAAAATGGCGACTAGAGCCATTAATGTAGCAATATTCAGCTTGGGATAACCGGTAATAAGGGATACTAGACTAACTAAACCGCCAGCATAGGCAAAACACAAGAAGCGTGGATGAATCAACATGAGTAAAAGTGCTGCTAACCACAGATAGGCCACACCAGCGTCACTAACTGACACCCCTAAGGCGATGAAGAAGATAGTGGCCACCACTCCGCCACCAAGTCCATACACTAAGGCTGTGACCGTCTCCATAAAAGGATTTATCCTATTAAGCCTAAACACCCGTTGCTCATATTGCTGCACTTTCACATACTGCCGGTAAACCAAGATAAAAACTACCGCAATCAGCAAGACATACTGGAGATCGGTGATCATGAGTGCAAAGGTCTGTAAAACGAATTTAGTAAGTTCCCAAATATTATTCAAACACTTTCTCCTCCCTGACTAAAACCCCGATCCGGACAAGAGCACCCCGGAGGTTTCCGGGGTGTACAATTTACCGCAATTGATTTCGAATAACCTCCAAACCCGTTTCGAGTTGTGGATCATATTCTGCTTCGCCAAGATAGATGGCCTCTTCTTCTTCATCAGTCACTTCTACTACAATATCTGGCTCAATCCCTACCCCGTTGATGTCTTTACCCCCTGAGGTGAGATAACCTTGTTCAGTAACGGTGAGAGCACTCCCGTCCCTTAAGGGGTAGAGGGATTGTACTAAACCCTTGCCGAAGGTCGTGGTCCCCACTAAGGTAGCCAAACCATTATCTTGGAGAGCACCCGAGACAATCTCCGAAGCACTAGCGCTACCACCATTAATCAACACAACCATAGGAATCGGTTTGCGTTTAGTCACATCAATGCTATCAAAGGGGGTGCGATTACCTTCCTTGTCCTCAAGATAAAGCAAAGGTGCACCGGAGACAAACTCGTTAGCCACTTGTAAGGCAGCGTTGAGCGTGCCCCCTGGATTATAACGTAAATCAATAATCAAGCCACGTTGGCCTTGGGCATCTAGACTAGTTAGAGCTCGCATGAGTTCCTCATAAGTGCGTTCGGAAAAATTAGTAATCTCTACATAACCGATTTTATGGTCTTCATCAACAATCTTGTACTCTGGAACCGACTCCACATTGATCAGTTCCCGCACAATATGCACATCAAAGACCTCTTCATCCCGTTGGATGGTCAAATCTAGTTCGGTATCTTCTTCACCACGCATTAAACTCACTGCTTCATCTAGCGTCATATAAGTGGTATCTTTGCCATCAATGGCGATAATCTGATCCCCTCGCCTTAGGCCAGCCCGTTCACCTGGCGTGCCTTTAATAGGCGATACCACCGTAACTCGATCGTCTAGTATCCCCACAGAGAGCCCAATGCCTCCATAAATTCCGGTGGTCGTGTTCATCATGTTTTCAAAGGCAATGGCATCCATATGCCGAGTGTAGGGATCATCAAGGGCGGCCTTCAACATACCATTAATAGTACCCTTGGCAACATAGGCTTTCACAAGATCAAAAGTGTTCACAGGTTGGTAGTAGTGCCTGGTTTTGACTAAGGCAATTACCTCTAAAACTGTTCCAAAGTTCTCATAGCGGGCTTCTGTGCTCCCAGTCCCTTCCTGGGAACTCACTTGATAAGAACCATAAACCAAGGTTAGGGATAGTAGTACCAAAGCAATTACGACAATAGTTCTTTTGCGACTCACTCCACCACCAGCTTTCTACATGGATGGCTTGTAGCAACACGCTCCTGGCCAAATATATGCCTCAATCTTTCGGTTCATACACTTAATCATATCAAACATCTGTTGCCATTGGCAAGACCCAGCCACCTGCT
>DGYW01000049.1:0-6388 GCA_002396805.1 Firmicutes bacterium UBA4996
CACAGTCCCAATCCGTTCTAGGGACCAGTCAATTTCCGCTTTCGTAATGGTCAAGGGGGGCGCGAACCTAATGGTCTGTTGGTGGGTTTCCTTGCAAAGTAGCCCTAATTTCATGAGTGTCTCACAATAAGGTCTTGCGGTTCCAAATTCTTTCTTAATCTCTACACCGATTAGAAGACCCTTACCACGGATCTCTTTAACAATGGGACTCTTGATCTCCTGCAATTTGGCTAGAAAATAACCACCCATTTCTAGGGCTTTCCCGGCCAGATCTTCTTCCTCCAATACATCCAGAGCAACCTCTGCCACAGCGCAGGCCAGAGGGTTTCCTCCGAAGGTGGAGCCGTGATCTCCAGCACCAAAGACACCCATGATCTTGTTATCTGCCAGTATGGCGGAGACAGGATACACTCCACCCCCTAGAGCTTTACCTAGAATTAAGACATCTGGTTTAGCGCCTTCGTGTTCATAAGCAAACAGTTTTCCCGTTCGGCCAAGACCGGTTTGGATTTCATCTAACATCAACAGCACATTATGCTCCTTGGTGATAGCACGAATCTCTTTGAGATAACCTTCCGGAGGAACTAAAACCCCGCCTTCACCCTGGATTGGTTCCGCAAGGAAAGCTATAGTGTTGGGAGTAATGGCCTTGCTTAGGGCCTCCGCATCTCCATAGGGCACAATCTTGAAGCCTGGAGTGTAGGGGCCAAAACCATATTGATACTGTGTTTCTGACGAGAAGCTCACTACAGTTATTGTTCTGCCATGAAAGTTGTTCTCGCAAACGATGATTTCACCTTGGTTTTCTGGCACTCCCTTAACTACAAGACCCCACTTGCGGGCAGCTTTGAGTGCCGTCTCTACTGCTTCTGTCCCAGTATTCATAGGCAGGGCTTTTTCGTAGCCAGCAAGCGTACAGAGCTTGTAGAGGAAAGAGCCCATTTTTTCATTATGAAAGGCCCTTGAGGTCAAGGTGACCTTCCCCGCCTGCTCCACTAAGGCATCAATAATCTTGGGATGCCTGTGTCCGTGGCTTAAGGCAGAATATGCAGAAAGCATGTCTAGATACTTTTTGCCTTCCACATCAAACACCCACACCCCTTCCCCTCTAGCAAGGACAATAGGAAGGGGCAGGTAGTTGTGTGCGCTATAATGCTCGGTTTCACTGATGATCTCTATGGTTTTGGACAATTCGATCCACTCCTTCGAGGGGCTGTTCGACCCTGGCTTTAGTAAACCATCATTTTCATGCAGAAGACTGAACCACCAGACTTAATGTATTCCGAGGTGTCGATGCGGAGAACAAGATAGCCCAGCCTCTCAAGTTGCGTGATAGTTTGTGCACAGGAATGTTGGATCAAGACCACCTTTCCATCGGGTGAAAAGGCATTGCAGGCGAAGTTAGGCGCGTAAGCCTCTTTTTTGGGAACCTCAATGACATTTTCAAACAACATTCTAAGGATCTTCATGCCCTCAACACCCACCCCCTCAGGATAGGCTAGGCAGGTCTTGTGGCTAACTAGGCACAAAGTGGTGTTAAGATGGTAGAAGTCCTTGTGAGTTAGATGAATCCCGATCACAGGAATATCGGTGATTTTCGCGACTTGTTTGAGGGCCTCTAAGTCAGTACGGTGGTGTTCGGTACTTCCAAAACCAGAAATAATTAGGTTTTTCCCAGGAAACCACAGGGCATCTCCCATGGCTTCAAAGCAGCAGTCGTGCAGGTAGTGGATTTTATAACCTTCATTTTTGTACCAAGCTTCAAAATAAGCTACTTCTTTTTTGCGTTTGGGTTTTCTCATGATGCTCATGATGACCTCTTTTTCCCCTGTCTCAAGATTCAAGAAGGGAAAACTCTGATTGGCAGCAAAGACCGCATCTTCCATTCCGTAGGGTCCGCTAATGAGCTCAACTTCGTAACCGAGGGATAAATAAAGATGCTTAATGTAATTCCACTGAGCCACCGCAAGACAGCGGTCCACCTTGTTGAGTACAACCTCGTCACCCGCTCGATTAACCATGAATTCATTAATCGCTTCGGTCACATCGAAATGCTCAGGAGTGCACATTAAAATCCTTTTAGAAGGTAGCTTATCTGGCAAATCAGCTAACCGAAAATCAAGCTCCTTGGCTTTTAAGTAGAGCTTTTCCATGAATTAACCCTCCCCACTAGTACTTCACGAAGATCCGGAGTGCCGATTTCCTGCAGATCATAGTGCACTCTCGTGGCTGGTTGCTTAATCTTCACGATCCTATTTAGGTCAATAGGAGTGCCGATGATTACAGCATCACAATCCACGTTCGCTATGGTAGCTGCTAAATCTGCAGTCTGCTGAGGACTATAACCCATAGCAGGAAGAAGTTTGCCAACTTCAGGATAGATCTCAAATGTTTCCCTGATCTTCCCCACTGCATGGACTCTAGGATCAACGATTTCGGCCGCTCCATATTTTTGCGCGGCCAAAGTGCCCGCTCCAATCTTCATATCGCCATGGGTCAGGGTTGGCCCATCTTCAACTACTAACACGCGCTTACCTCGGATGAGCTCGGGATTATCTACTCTAATGGGTGAGGCAGCATCGATTACGATAGCAGCAGGGTTTACTTTTCTAATATTATCCCGTACCAGCTGAATTTGCTCAGGTGCTGCACTGTCTATTTTATTGATAATAATCACATGGGCGATTCTCATGTTAACCTCGCCAGGGTAATAGGCAAGCTCGTGCCCTGCTCGGTGCGGATCGGCCACAGTGATCATTAGATCTGGTTCATAAAAGGGGAAATCATTGTTACCGCCATCCCAGAGGATAACATCACAGCCCTGGGGATCATTTTCTGCTTCCCTAAGGATTGCTGCATAATCAACACCAGCATAAACAACATTACCCCGGTCCACATATGGCTCGTATTCTTCCATTTCCTCAATCGTACACTTATGCTCGGCCAAATCTTCGATAGAAGCAAAGCGTTGCACCTTCTGGGCAGCCAAATCACCGTAGGGCATGGGGTGGCGAACTGCTACAACCTTAAGACCTAGTTGCATCAAAATTTCCGTGACTTTCCGGGAGGTTTGACTCTTGCCACACCCGGTCCTGGTAGCGCAGATAGCTATGACGGGTTTCTTACTTTTAAGCATTGTGTGCTTAGGTCCCAACAGCATGAAGTTGGCTCCCGCGGCATTAACAATGGCACTAAGACTCATGACTGCCTCATAGTGCAAATCACTGTACGAAAAAACACACTCGTCGACTTGGTATTCTTTAATCAGGTGGGGAAGTTCTTTTTGCTCGAAAATGGGGATACCATTGGGGTAGAGCGCTCCGGCCAGCTCTGCAGGATATTTTCTGCCATGAATGTCGGGGATCTGAGTGGCGGTGAATGCTACAACATTGTAGCGTTCGTCATCCCTGTAATAAGTGTTGAAGTTGTGAAAGTCTCTACCGGCCGCTCCAATAATGATTACATTTTGCCTAGACATAAACTACCTCCTAGCGTATTTTTTAAGCCAAGCTATGTTGTCCACCTCTGGGGCGAGGCGATATTTGACTAAGTTCGCTGGTGGGGATAGTAACTATTTATGTGGCAATGCTCAATTTTAGACCTCACATACTATGGGGAAGGGTTCAGTAAGCCTTTGTTTGTTTACACGATGTAGCTATAAATTTACAGTAGCTTTGTGTTCCTAACCCTTATTTTACCATTTTACTTACCATTATTCAAGAGAAAAGAAAAGACACCGCCAACACTAGGGCAGGTGTCTGCATGACCGTAAACACCAAACACTGACAACCAAAGCTGCTCCGCTTCCGTTGCTTTAGAGCATCTAAGTGAGCAAAATCGCCATTCAATCCAAGGTATTCGTTTTTCCCTTAGACCACCTTCGTCGTCTTATTAGTTTGCGCTGATTCAATACTGGCAAAAACTGCTCTCATTGAGTCGAGGGCTTTTTCACCAGAA
Source organism: Firmicutes bacterium UBA4996 (assembly GCA_002396805.1). GTDB lineage: Bacteria > Bacillota > Limnochordia > Darwinibacteriales > Darwinibacteriaceae > UBA4996. The sequence goes on from DGYW01000049.1 coordinate 3,958, forward strand.
AGCTCCGTTTCTTTATCCTCCAGGATACTTTCTATGAATGTATCAATAACCCCCGATTTGCTTTGTTCCTCGTTGGTCTGGATGCTTTCCAGATCGTAATAGATGCTTTCGCCGCTTTTGAGTGTGACTGCTATGGCATATTGGGGATGATCATAAATTCGCATAATGCCCTTGGTTCCATAAAGAATAGTGCTATTATCCTCTGCTCCGTAATAGGTCCAACTCGCCATCATGGTGCCAACTATGCCGCTTTCCATGCCAAAGATGCACAAGGCATTATCATCAAGGAGAATTGGCTGTCCTGAGGAACCTTTTTTGTTCAGGGTAGTTAGTTTTGCCGTCACTTCGGTGATTCTTTGTCCCGTTAAATGTTGGATTAGATAGATCTTATGAACACCTAGGTCCCCGATTGCACCCATAGCTGCGGCCTCTTTATCAAAAAACCACGTACCTGGTCCTGGGTCGATACTCCAGTTTTCCGGACCCCCATGGCCAAAAGTGGTTCTAAAGGTGAGGATCTCCCCAATCAATCCCTGATCAATTAGTGCCTTAGCCCTCTTATGGGCAGGGGTTAGGAGTTGATTGTGACCCACAACTAGCTTCTTTTCAGCGGTTTTTGCTGTTACCACCATTGCTTCACAATCTTCAATGGTCGTAGCCATTGGTTTTTCACACAGAACATGTTTGCCTGCTTGCAAGGCATCTATGGTAACTCGGGCATGGAGATGATTAGCAACACAAACGCTTACTGCATCTATTTCTCGATCTTCCAGAAGTTCATGATAGGATTGATAGACCTTGCCGCCATGTTTGGTTGCTAACTTCTCCGCCCGTTCCCTGGTCCGATCGTGAAAGGCAATTATTTGCGCGTGTTCATTACTCAAATATTCAGGTATATGCCGCACTTGGGCGATTTTTCCACATCCAATAATCCCAATTTTCAACATAGAATCACCTCGTTGTTCTTTATGACCCTTCTTTCCTTTGGAGAAGTACTGCGAAGATGACAATTAAGCCCTTAAAGGCCTCCCTAAGAAAGGGCGGTACACCAAACAAATTAAGTAAATTGTTCATCACCGCGATAATAAGCATACCTAGAACTGTACCCACAATGGTTCCCCGGCCACCACTCATGCTGGTTCCACCGACCACTGCTGCTGCAATAGCATCCATTTCGTAGCCACTACCTGCATTGGCAAAGTCCATAGAACCGATACGTGACACTTGAATTACTGATGCTATGGCCACTAAGATTCCCATCAAAGAGTAAACTCTGGTCTTAACACGATTCACGTTTACACCAGAAAGCTGAGCTGCCCGTTCGTTCGATCCTACCGCGATCACTTGTCTACCAAAAACAGTTCGTTTAGAAATGTAGTGCAGAATGATGGCGATAATGGCCCAATAAATGATGGGCATAAACATCAAATTACCTACTTGCAGGTTCGATATTTTCAAGAAATCCCGCGGAACTCTGGGATTGTACCCTTGCATAAAGTGTTGAGTTACACTCCTGAAGATTTTCATCGCGCCTAAGGTGGCCACAAAGGGGGCAATTCTACCTTTAGTGATTAAAAGACCAATCAGTGTTCCCAAAATATAACCTAGGGCAAGGGCCACGATTATAGCCAAAACATAGGCAGGCACTCCGCTAATTCCCAGATTATTGAGAAATCCCTTTGGTCCCGTATCCATGAGGGTCATGATCACCGCACCTATGGCCACCAAGGTTGAACCTACCGCAAGGTCTATGCCACCAGTAATGATCACAAAGGTCATTCCTAGGGCAATGATCCCTATACCCGCGTTGTTTCTCAGAATATTAATCCAATTGCGTGACCAAGCGTTAAACCACTGGCCAAAGCTGTCGTAGTCGAAGCCTAACACCATCGTCTGAAGAACAATCAGGATTAACAAGACCACAGCGATGCCAAATTGAGATTCGGCTGATCTTCTATCCCTAAACCATGTACTAAATCGCATCTTTTGTTCCCGCCCCTTAACTTGCATCTGAAATTCCGCCCGTGGCAAGTTTCATAATCTCATGCTCGGTCATGGTACTTCCCGAGACTTCACCTTGAATTTCCCCATGATACATGACTAACGCCCGATCACACAGCCGAATAATCTCCTGGGCTTCGCTAGATAAGACCACGATACCCATACCTCCTTCGGCTAGCTTGACGATGATGTCGTAGATCTCTTCTTTGGCCCCCACATCGACCCCCTGGGTGGGGTTGTCTAAAATTAGCACTTGGGGGTTAGCCGCCAGCCATTTGGCTAAAACAACCTTCTGTTGATTACCACCAGATAGAGTATTGATATTATCTGTGGTCTTCTGCAGTCTGATCCCTAATTTTTCTCTTTGATCTGCAAACAATTCTGCCTGCTGGTCTTTGTTAATGATACCGTGCTTGGCAAATAACGGCCA
>DGYW01000049.1:6616-10811 GCA_002396805.1 Firmicutes bacterium UBA4996
CGAGGAAGATAGCCGATGCCAAGATTCAAGGCTTGCTCCGTACTATGAATCCTAATTTCCTGGCCACCTAGGAAGACTTTACCTGATTGAATCTGATCCGCGCCAAAAACTGCTTGAAATAACTCGCTTCGTCCATCTCCCAATAGCCCCGTCACACCTAAAATCTCCCCTTTGTGCACAGCAAGGTTAATGTTTCTAAAGGCCCGGGCATGAGTAAGGTTCTCTAGCTTTAAGACTTCTGTTCCAATCTGCTTGTCTCGGGTAAGTGCATCTGTGCTAACTTCATGACCTACCATGAAGTGGGCTAAATCATCGGTTGTGACGTCCTGAACCTGTCCCTCTGCAACCAACTTACCATCGCGCAGGACCATGTACCGTTCACAGATTTCCAGAACTTCATTCAGTTTATGAGAAATGAAAATGATGCCCACCCCGTGCTGCTTGAGGGTTTCCATCATGTGAAAGACCCGCTTTATTTCTGGTTCTGTTAATGAGGTGGTCGGCTCATCCATAATGATGATTGACGCTTCCATCATGATCGCTCGGCAAATCTCTACGATTTGTTTGTAAGATGCATCTAAGTCCCTGACCATGGTTTGCGGATCTAAGTTGATGTTCATTTCTCTGAAGATGGCGTCCGTTTCCTCGTGCATCTTCTCTAAGTCAAGCCTGCCCCTCTTGTTCTTTAACTCTCGACCTAGGAACATGTTCTCAAAGATAGGTAGATCGTTAATGAGGTTCAGCTCCTGGTGGATAAAGGCAATCCCTGCATTGAGTGAATCTGCGGGAGTGGCAAACTGAACTTGTTTCCCATTAATAAAAATCGTCCCAGAATCCATTTGGTGAACTCCACCTAAAATGTTCATTAGTGTGGACTTTCCGGCACCGTTTTCTCCGATTAAGGCACAGATTTCTCCGTCATTGATGGTGATAGAAACATCCTTGAGGACTTGATGTGTGCCGAAGGATTTATTAATATTTTTCATGCTAATCATGCAATCACATCCAACTTAAGGTGAAAATTGCAGGAGAAGGTCTAGCGCCCCCTCCTGCAATTCCTAGTGCTTAGTAAGGTGAATTAGCATCGAGGAAGTCTTGATAGTTATCTCGGTCCACGATGGTGGTGGGGATAATCTTCACTCTTTCTACCTGTTCGCCTTTTAATACTTTAAGTGCTACATCGACGGCATCTCTAACCATAGCCGGACTGTACAATGCAGACTGGATCCAAATGTCTTTGTTTTCTGGCATCATCTGGAAGTATTCTTGCATGCCGCCACCGCCGGTGATCACTTTGATGTCGCTTCTGCCAGCTTCTCTAATCGCTTGGAGTACGCCTACAGATGTTTCATCGTCCATTGAATAAACTGCATCGATCTTAGAGTTTTTCATGAGAATGTCGGCAAAGTCTTTTAGGCCGTCTTCTCTAGTGAACTGGGTTGCGTAAGTGAGAATCTTGAGATCTGGTGCGATAACTGCCACCGTATCTAAAAAACCTTTCTTTCTTAGAGCAGATACAGAACCGGATGTTGGTACTTCGAGCATGACTACGGTAGCGTCTTTGCCCACCTTATCTACGATGTAATGGGCTCCTTGGATACCCATGTCTTCGTTGTCCCCCGAGACTCTGTAAACTCCATCTAGGTCAATGACGATATCGAAGTTCACCACTTCGATCCCGGCGTCGAGTGCTCGTTGCATGGGCACTTCCATACCTGCCCACTGCGGGAAAGCTACGATGGCCTCAGCACCCCAGGTCATAAGATCATCTAGTTGAGCTGTCATTTCTTCTGCATTGGTGCTGGTCTGAATGCGATATTGTACTTCATCCCCCAACTCCTTGAGGCGAGCTTCAGCATTATAGGCCACAGCCGCGACCCAACCATGGGTGACTGCAGGGGCCAAGACGCCAATCTTGTACTTTTGTGTTTGTGCCGCCACAGGCGTGGTGAAAACCACTGATGAAAAAACTAAAGCGAGTGACAAAACCAGCAAGATCAACCTTTTCATTTTGTTTCCCCCTATGAATAATAATGTTGATTACATCTACAATTCTAGCTTCTAGTTAAAATCTCCTCCATTATTTCCACAGATAGCAGTATTGATTATTGGCTTGCAGGGATGCTACGGCTAATGCAGAATTGTACGGTGCAGATTGTTGTTAATGGGGGTAATATTGTTGGTCCTATGGGGTTCTATTGTTAATGCGATAGCAATTATTAGTGGTACGCTGCTGGGTGTTGCAGTGAAGTTTCCCGAACGAGTTAGTCAAACGATTATGAACGCGCTTGGCTTGGCGGTAGTAATTATTGGAATCTCCATGGGGCTAAAAAGCGAGAATATTCTCATCCCCATCGCAGCTCTGGTCATTGGTGGTATTATTGGAGAAATTGCAAACATTGAGGGCTGGATCACTCGGCTCGGGCAGGCTCTACAAAGTTATGTAAAAGGCAGAAAGGACAAGGTGGGAGGACCTGACTTGACACAAGGCTTTTTGACTGCAACCTTGGTGTTTTGTGTGGGCGCCATGGCCGTAGTTGGAGGACTGAATAGCGGTCTTCAGGGGGATCACCAAGTCCTCTATGCCAAATCAATGTTGGACGGGATTTGTGCGATTTTCTTCGCGGCGTCCTTAGGTATCGGGGTGGGCTTTTCAGCGATCCCTGTCTTTCTTTACCAAGGCGGAATCGCGCTTTTGGCAACAATTATTGCGCCCATTCTCAGTGAACCTGTAATTATGGAACTGACCGCAACTGGCGGCATGCTCATCTTAGGCATCGGGCTGAATATTTTAGGTCTCACTAAAATCGCGGTAGGCAATATGTTACCTGCCATTGTAGTCGCTGTCATATTGGCTATGTTCTAGTTGAAATTAGCAGTCGTGCTGGAGATAAAATAAAAAAAGACCGCAGATTATAAGGATCTACGATCTTTTTGACTATTCTTAGAGACTTCTAGAGATATTATAGTAAACTTCGTTGAACCGCAACTCTTTTTTGAACTCAGCCACTTCTGTTTCATCGTTAATCAGCACATACTCAATGTCGGCAATCTCACAATAGTCCTCTAGATAAGCTGCCGTAAGGGCTTGACTATAGCAGGAATGGTGGGCTCCCCCAGCTAAAATCCAACTAGTTGCTGCCACCTTCAGATTTGGTTTTGGATCCCACAGTACGCGAGCCACTGGGAGATTAGGTAAATCTGCGGGTGGCTCCACCGCCTCCACTTTGTTCACTACCATTCGAAAACGGTTTCCTAAATCAATTAAAGAAGCTACAATACCCGGACCAGCACGACCTGTGAAGATCAACCGAGCCGGATCTTCCTTGCCGCCAATACCCAATGGTTGTATATCCAAGATGGGCTGGGCAGACGCGATCGATTCACAGACCTCTAACATATGGGCACCTAAGACACGACTACCCGATGGGTCTAGATGATACACATAGTCCTCCATAAAGGAAGTACCGCCCTTAAGACCCGCATTCATTACTTTCATAGCCCTGAGCAAAGCCGCTGTTTTCCAATCACCCTCAGCACCAAAGCCATATCCGTCTCCCATAAGACGCTGAACCGCTAAACCAGGGAGTTGTTTAAGTCCAATCAAGTTTTCAAAGTTTGTAGTAAACCCTTTAAAGCCACCCTCAGTTAGAAAGTTGCGTAAGCCCACCTCAATCCTGGCCGCCTCTTGCAATGCTACCCGCTTACTACCCCCTACTCGAACTGCTTCCGTTAGATTATAGCTTGTTTCATACTCCTCCATCAAAGTCGCTACTTGGGCTTCTGTGACAGCATCCACGTACTGAACCAGATCACCTAGAGCATAGCCATTGACTTCATAGCCAAACTTGATCTGGGCCGCCACTTTATCACCTTCAGTTACTGCCACGTCGCGCATATTGTCGCCAAAACGGGCAATTTTGGCGCCCTGTCCATCGTGCCAGGCAGCAGCCACCCGTAGCCAAACCGCGAGTTCCTGAAGAACCATGGGATCTTGCCAGTGACCCACGACCACCTTTCTGTTTTTCCGCATTCTAGCATTAATGAAGCCAAACTCTCTACCTCCGTGGGCCGACTGATTGAGATTCATGTAATCCATATCAATTTCTGCCCAGGGAATGTCGCGGCTAAATTGGGTATGGAAATGTACATAAGGCTTGTTCAGAACATTCAACCCCGAAATCCACATCCGAGC
>DGYW01000039.1 GCA_002396805.1 Firmicutes bacterium UBA4996
AGAACTGGGGCTCGGAACAGATTGTAACCAACAATGAGCTCCATGATGTCACTAATGTTCCAGGCTTCATCGCTGAACAAAACCGCAGACCTGTAGGCGTGGCTCTGTATGAAATCACCAATAACGAGTGTGAACTGTTGCTCTTGGCAAGTTGTATTCATAGGATCGGCATAGGGTCGACCCTAATCGAACATGTCAAAAGGGTGGCGGCGGATAAAGGGTGTAAGCGGGTCTGGGTAATCACAACAAACGATAATGTGGCTGCGCTACGGTTCTATCAGTTAAGGGGTTTCTCACTGGTTGCGATATATAGGAACGCCTTGGAAGAGGCAAGAAAGCTAAAACCAGAGATTCCCCTAATCGGAATAGATGGGATACCGGTGAGGGATGAGGTGGAACTAGAGATCCTGCTGTAAGATGCCTAAGCCCCCCGTGGTGACAGGGGGCTTTTGGGTTGGCTCCACTCAGGCAGCGCTTCAAAATATCTATGGGAGAGGGCGGCGCTAGCCTCGCTGCCGAGCACCGCCCTCTCTCTACAGTATTTAGTCTACTGTGGGTTACAGGTCTTTTTGAGTCTCAAGCCTTGAATCTACCAACTAGGCCATTTAGCTCTTCAGATAGCCGTCCCAAGGCTTCGGCAGAGGCAGAAACCTCCTCCATGGCTGCAGTTTGCTCTTCTGTTGAGGCAGCGATGTTTTCCATTCCTTTGGCCATCTGTTCCGTGGCCGATACTACTTCTCTTATTTGGGATGTTACATCTTCTACGGAATCAATGATCTCTGCAAAGTCTTCCTTAACTTCATTGATGACTTCCGTGCCGGTCTCAACTTCCTTTGCACTATCTGCCATAATGCCCACGGCTTTTTTCGACTCTAGCTGAATCGCGTTGATTAGTATATTAATCTCTTGGGCGGCATCGGCCGATTCCTCCGCTAGTTTGCGTACCTCTTCAGCGACTACAGCAAAGCCTCTGCCCTGATCTCCGGCCCGGGCAGCTTCGATGGCAGCGTTTAGTGCCAGGAGGTTAGTCTGATCGGCGATATCTGTGATGAGTGATACTATTTGATTGATTTCGTGGGATTTCTTGTTTAGATCATCTACGGACACAGAGACTGCACTGGTGCTGTTAGCAATAGTCTGCATTTGACCAATGATTCGATCCATGCCCTGACTACCCCTAGCAGCAGCTTCATTTGCCTTTCCGGATTGGGCCGCGACTTCCTGAATACTAGCATCAACTTGCTGAACAGTGGAAGACATCTGGGACATTGTGGCGGCCGCTTCATTGGCGTTAGCCGCTGTCTCCTCGGAGCTGGCATTTAGCTGCTGGGATGAGCTGGCGACCATATTGGCTCTATCCATGATATCCCTTACGATGTTTCGCATTTGGTCAATCATCTGGCCAAAAGCGTGAGCAAGGGCCCCAACCTCATCCTTTGAACTCACATTGATATCCGTGGTCAGGTCTCCTTCTGCAACCTGGGCCGCAACGAGAGCTAAGTTGCTTATGGGCCGGGAAATGGTACGGGCAAGCGACCAAGCTAAGACAGCGGCAATTACCATCAGTAGCACACAGATGACTATGATGCGGAACGTAGCAGATTTAACGGGCGCCAAGGCTTCAGCGGGGTCTTGTACGACAATAATGCTCCACCCCGTTTCGCCTACAGGCATATAGGATGTTAGAAGCTCCTTATTTTCAAAGGGATCAAGCAATAAGGCCGTTCCCGTTTCACCTCGCAAGGCTTTTTGCACAGCCGGTGCCGTAGATATGTCTTTCATGTCTACGACCATGTCAAAGTCTTTGTATGCTGCAAGAGTTCCGTTTTGGTCTACTAGATAGGCATGGCCGGTTTCCCCAAATGTTAAAGAGAGGCACAATTCGCTGAGCTTATCTAGTGTTAGTGCACCCATCCATACAGCTTCTACTTTACCGGCCGGGGTAAAAATGGGATGAGATATGCCAATGACTGGTTTTTGCAGTGATGAGCTTACATAGACTTCGGATATATATGTATCCCCGGTAGCGATAGCATTTTGGAACCAATCTCGGTCGCTGAAGTTTAGTCTTTCCAGCTCAAGCTGGTACTCCCAAGGTTCTATCAGAATATTGTCGCCATCACCGGTAACCTGTTCCATATAGCCAAACTGGCGATTTCGTTCTAACACGTAATTGATCACGTCTCTTTTGGGTCGGTCGGCATCCTTGGGGATTCCCTTGAGGTCATCTCGGATTAAGGGGATGGTGAACAGGTTCCTCACAGCAGGTAACTGGGCAGTTAGTCCCACAACGCCTTTGGCATCAATGAAATACTGCTCAACGTGAGCACCAAATGCCGTTGCCAATAGCATGTGGTTCTTTTCCACTTCCGTTTCTAGATTGCTGCGCAGTGTCATGATGGAGATATAGCCAACTAACACTACGGCGATGAAGATTCCCGAGACGAACAAGGTAGTCAGCTTGAGCTGCAAACTTCGACTAAAGCGGTTCTGTTTAAATAGACTCTTTTTGGCTTTTAGCGCCATTCTTTTCTCTCCCCTTGGCGAGCTGTATTTGCGCAAAATGACCTGAGTTGCTCCATGATAATTGGATTCTGGCTAAGCGTGGATCCTTATTGGGCAAAGGTATACAGCCCCACAACCGGCTGGCGTTTCTTACTCTAACATGGCCTGACCTCCCCCGTGGTCTAGACTTTGATCGATTCTTGCTTCTCAAAATGAGAAAGGCAGCCACCTGACAGAGACCGCCTTAACCTTTTCTGCAGCCTGGCAATCATAGCCCCGGGAGGAGCCTTAAACCCATGGCTTTGCGTCCCACCCTTTCGAATGGTTTGCCAAACATATGGTGTTGTGCAACATAGTTCCAATTAGATAGATTTTACATGACCATTGTAACATGGAATATTTAGGAATACAAGGGTTTTTGGAAGACCTTAGGATCTTCGTGGGTTTTCGTATTTACTCCGGATATATTTGGAAGGGATTCATGAGTCTTTGTATCATGATGGGTGTCATTGTCTTTCGCGGAAAGAGTGGTGGTGTAGTGATGGCGCTGTCGTTCGCACGGGTTCTTTAGCAAGCGAGGTTTTTGGGATCAGTGATGGTGACCCACCCTAGTTTTGCAGCATAGGTAACATATCAAACACCTGGAACCTCGATAAACACTGATGGATCCAGGTATTTTTTTATTGAATTTGTATCAAGTTCTTCTTGCGGATGATGGCGGAATATGGTATAATATAGGTAGATTTGTATTCGCTAAGGGGGTTTGGGCATGTACCTTAAGAAAAGTAAGAGAAGCTCTGGGAGGATTTACCTTTCCATCGCTGACGGGTATTACGACAAGGAAAGAGGACATACAAGAACCGCTACCATCAAGTCGCTTGGGTATCTTGATGAACTGGAAAAGCTCTACGAAGATCCCATTGCCCATTTCGAACAGGAAGTCAAAAAGATGAACGAGCAAAAAGCTGCTCAGAAACGCCCTTTTAGCTTCAGTATTGACCCACAAGAGCGCATTGACATTGGCTCTACAAACAGGAAGAATTTTGGCTATGCTGCCCTAAGCAAGATTTACCATGAGCTGGAGATAGACAAGTTTCTCATTAACCGTCAGCGATGGCGCAAAGACGACTATAGCGCCAATAACATCATGAAACTCCTTGTCTTCTCCCGTCTGTTATTTCCTGCCTCTAAAAAGAACACTTACGAAAACAAGGATCGCTTCTTTGAGAAGACGGACTTCTCGCTAGATGATGTCTACCGATGCCTTTCTTTCCTTAACCAACACAAAGATAACCTCCAATTATGGCTACACCAAAGGATCAATCAACAGTACAAACGTAATACTGAGCTGGTGTACTATGATGTGACTAATTACTACTTCGAGATCGATGAACAAGACGAACTCAGAAGAAAAGGCGTATCCAAAGAACACCGACCAGACCCCATTGTTCAGATGGGTATGTTCATGGATACTATGGGGATCCCCATCACTTACAAGCTTTTCCCCGGTAACACCGTAGACAAGGCCACTCTTATCCCTGCGCTTAGAACGATCCAACACGATTACTCCCTTGGCAGGATTATTGTGGTGGCGGACAAGGGGATAATCACCGGGGATAATATTTGGTACACCCTATCTGCCAAAAATGGCTACGTACTGAGCTATTCGATACGGGGGGCTAATCAAAAGTTCAAGGATTACGTGCTCGATGATACTGGCTACGTATGGAAAAATGATGAATACAAAGTAAAGTCCCGGCTTTATCCTCGGGAAATAACCGTGACAACTACTCGTGGGCGCAAAATGAAGAAGAGGATCGATGAAAAACAGGTCGTCTTTTACAGTGAGAAGTACGCCTTAAAAGCCAGAATGGAACGGGCAGCGGCACTAGAAAAAGCGAGGGATTTGATCAATAATCCCAGCAAATACAACAAATCTACTGCTTATGGTGCGGCCAAATATGTGAAGAACTTAGCATTTGACCCCAAGACTGGTGAGATTAAGAACGATCTAAAGCAAGCGCTCATCTTCGATGAGGAGAAGCTCAGGAAAGAAGAAGAACTAGACGGGTATTACGCCATCGTAACCAGCGAGTGGAAGGAACCCGATGAGAAGATAATCGACATATACCGAGGTCTATGGAAGATAGAGGAATCCTTTAAAGTCACCAAAAGCGATTTCCAAACCAGGCCGGTGTTTTTGTCAACGACAGAACACATAGAAGCCCATTTCCTAACATGCTTTGTGGCCTTGGTGATTGCGAGAATCCTGGAGTATAGGATGAACGGCAAATATTCGGTGACTGCAATGTTAGAAAGCTTAAGGAAGGCTAGCTGTAGCCACGTACAAGAAAACTATTACCTATTCGATTACTACGATGACATACTGGCCGATATCGGCAAAGAACTAGATATAGACTTTGGCAAGAAATGCATGCCACTTGGCGAGGTGAAAAAAATCCTGGCAGAGGTCAAAAAGAGATAATTCCACAATAACTTCCTGAAATGAAGAAACAGCCGGAAACCCTGTGCACATGCTGGTTTTCGGCTGTTTTTTTGGTCCTCAACTGCAAAAGTCAGG
>DGYW01000008.1:0-14622 GCA_002396805.1 Firmicutes bacterium UBA4996
ATATAACAATTTCGCTTACCAGGCAAGACGATCCCATGGATGGCCTAATCACAGTGTGTTGCTTGGAGTCTTCCTGTCGCCGTTATTGTTCTCACCAAACTTAGTTTGAAAACTATCCTCGATCAGGTTTCCGCGACTGAATCATCTTTAAAATGTTTTCCCGATAAAAAAATCCGCCCGTAAACAAAACAGCAACAAGGACTGAGACTCCAAGGGCTTGGCTATAATCGCCCTGATAAAGGTTGCTGCCTACAACAACGGAAGCAAACAATGCTGGCATGCGTGCCCCTAGAGTGAGTAGCAAGAAACGCGGTCCATGTATGGGGGTCACGCCCCCAACATACGTCAGCAAATCTTTCGGTAGGCCGGGCAACAGAAACAAGAAAAAGATCACTAAATCAGACTTTGAGCTCTTCACAATTTCACTAAGTCGCTCTAGTCTGTCTACAGAGGCAAACGCACGAACCAAAGGATAGCCCAATAACCTTGCCGCGCAGAAAGCAATAGTTGAACCGAGGACCGCTCCAATTATTAGGTAAAGTGTCCCTAACCAAGTGCCAAAAATGTAACCGGCAGCGATCTGCACAACTTCACCGGGGATTACAGGGATCACGATTTGCAGGATCTGGATCAAGATAAATACTAGAACGCCTCCGTATCCATAACTCCGAATCAGCTCTCGAAACTGATCAGGATCACTGACCGTTTCCGTAATCAGGGGTGCGTAGGTTTTGCTAACAAAAACTAATAGAAGCACAAAAATGACAAATACGATTACATTAAGAACGGGTATTCTGTAACGGCGAATCGTGCTTACCTCCTTCGACTTTGCTATAGTGTGACATAGAGCAGACTATTGTACTCTGCGAAATATCTTTCCATTATTGCCCCAATCATAATTCCCTTGCACGGTAAACCTAGCCTCCCCATCTAAAAATGCAAATTGTAGAGTAATAGGAAAGGAAATAAACTCAAACCGCTCCTCCCCCTGGTACTTCATAGGCATATAAGGCCAGAATACTGATGAATAAAGGAGCTCGGTCTGTTCATCGAAGCTAATTGTCCAAATGGCCTCTCCATCTTCTACCCGGAATATTCCGCAATATTTGTTTGGGTCCGGGAGTTTACTCATCTCTTTTAGGTAAGTGTACCCCGCCGCTTCAGTGATCTCCTGAGTGTACTCATCCCAGCGCTCTTCTGAAGTGTCAATCCTTACCTTGTCCGAAGACAATACTTCAAATATCTTTTCCATACATTCCTGTTCGAATAACAAGTTGGCGAAGATACTTTCATCACCAGTATACGCATTTGTCTTGAAGTAACCATAAGGTTGAGGTTCTGCCATGATAATGGCCCGCCAGCGATTACCTCGAGCTTGAAAAGCCTTTTCAAAGCTGAACCGAAGATTAGGCCGATATAAAAAAACGACCAACGGATCAATATCACTTAATAACTCGATTATTTCACCATAAAATCCTCTGATCTCCCGTTCAGACCATGAACTCTGCAGTAAGTAGCGATCCAGTGCATGCAAAAAGCACCCTTCTAGAACACAAATCTCATTGCTTTTCCTTAGGGCTTCGGCGAATTGTCTCCATTTAGCCAACATTTGCTCACGGTTTGACTCCATGCCTGTAACTGTATGGAGATCGCCGGCAGTAAATTCTCCATCACGAATTGGGTGGTTTGCACATTCTTCATGGAGCCAATAAACACTATGTTCTCGAGCGATTTGTTGGTAGACACTTTTTGACACAGACGATTTTCCGACAGTAGAAGGTCCATCTATAATAATAAGTCGATGCCCCACTTTAATTCCCTTCCTTCAGTGAAAATGGTCAAAGTGGAAGGACAAATTGGACACATGCCCCTCCGGTTTCTCCGTTGAAAGCCTTAATTGTGCCACCTTGCTTCTCCACTAGCCTCTTCACGATAAATAGACCTAATCCCGAGCTACTACCTACCCTAGTTCGGGCTGCATCACCACGATAGAACTTGTCAAACAAATGAACCAATTCTTCTGAGCTAAAACCTTTCCCAGTATCACAGACTGCGAACTCTATCCACCGCTCACCCACACTAGCTTCAAGCTTAATGGTCCCATTTTCTTGTGTATAATGCAAGCTGTTTAAAAGGATATTATCCAAGATCCGATCTAGTCTGGGCAGATCAAGCTCTACACTAATGTTATCCCAACTCTGCTCATTAAGATGAACTTGAAAATCAATCCCTCTGTGTGCCGCAATTACCCGATAATCATCCTGCTTTCTTTTGAGATATGTAGCCACATCTACTAGTTCTTTCCTCAGATCAAGTGGCATTGTTTCTAACTCAGTTGCATAAAGCAAATCGCCAACCATATCCGCTCCCCTTCGTGCGTTATTCGCGATTACCTGAAGATAGCGTCCTTCGTTTTCTACAAGGGGTCCCTTATCTAAAAGAGCTTCCGCATATGCTTGAATGAGGGAGAAAGGGGTCTTGAGGTCGTGAGCTAAAGACTCCATCTCTTCGTGCCTTGTCTGCTCTAGACGCCATTGAGATACTAGAGACTCTCTAAGGGCGCCCTTCATCTCATTGAAAGATGCACAAAGCCTGCCTAGCTCGTTGTCTCCCTCGTAACTGATCTCAAAGTTCAAGTCTTGCTCTTTCACCTTTTGGGCCGCATCAATTAGAACATTCATAGGTTCTTCGATGTTTTTTGCAAACTTCCTGGCAAATAGCAGGGTGAACAAGACTATAAACAAGAAAGGTGAGAAGAATACGATATAACCTAGAGGAAGCAGCCAAAGCTTGTCGGTTAATCTAGGGAAATAAGGTGTTAACCGGTACGATAAGGAAATACCTCCTACCAATTCGCCTTCAGGGGAAAAAACCGGAATTGTACGAAAAAATCTACCCCCCACTCCTTGAGTGGTATTGATCGATCTAAATAACTCCTCCCTACTTTGGATCCTTTCTTCCCGATCCGTTCCATAAAGAACGACTCCCTCTTCATCAAACACCTGATATAATAGTCCCTCGTGGGGAACCAATTCCTCAAGTCGAGAATGGTCTTGCAAAACGGCTGGACCAAGCTCTCTGATTTCCGCTTCAATTTGAGGTATTTGCTTCTCAAAGTAGTTAGCCGGTTGTACTTTGCGACCTTCCACATTGAGATACAACCGAATTCCTAAGAGGTAAGTGACTATACTTGCCACAAAACTCAGGACAAGAACGAGGATGAAGGTAACTACAAACTGGGTCTTAAAAGACCTGGTAGATAAAGGACGCTTACCTGCAGGTTTCATGACCTATCCCTCTCCCACTTATAACCGATTCCCCACACGGTAGTAATGTATGAAGTGTTAGGGTCGTTCTCGCTGATTTTCCCCCGAATATTCTTAATATGTTCTACTACAGTACTAGCATCCCCATCCGCATCGTAGCCCCAGACCTTCTCATAAATTTGATCTTTAGAAAAGACTTGTCCAGGGTGGAGCGCGAGTAGTTCTAGAATATCAAACTCCCGCTTGGTAAGGCTAAGCACATCGTTCTTGACTCTTGCCTGGCGGCCTTTTAGATCAATGGTGAGGTTACGAAAGTGAAGCCAATTCCGGATTTCTGATTGGTTTTGCAGCATGGCGCGGTTCTCACGACGCAAATGGGCCTCAACGCGAGCCAGTAACTCCTGAAGACTAAAGGGTTTGACAATATAGTCATCACCGCCTAGAGCGAACCCCTTAATACGGTCTGTTTCCCCTTGTTTAGCACTTACAAACAAAATTGGGCAGGATATGGAATCCCGAATCCGCCTACAAAGCTCATAACCGTCCATATGGGGCATCATGATATCTAGAATAATTAAATCCGGTTGACTTTTAATCTGCTCTAGGCCATTTAGACCATCATAGGCAGTAAGGACCGTATGACCCTTCGCTTCTAAAGAGTCTTTGAGCAATGCTACAAGGTCTTGCTCATCATCAATGATCAGAATCTTCGCCATGACACAGCCTCCTCATTAAGCCAGTGTTTTTCTCCCTTCCCATTTGTTGAACCAAACCAAACCCCCAACTAGCAGTAACAAGAGAAAAACAACCGCGTAAAGACTACCTTTCACCATCAATAGGGTGAATAAGTCCTCAGAAAGACTAATCCCCTTACTCTTGGCCAGATAAAATAATGGTAGAACCCACAATCGTACTGGCCATCCCCACGGTATATAGGGCCAAACCGCATCGCCTAGGGGAGTCACCATGAGAGCACCTAGCAATAACCCACCGCCTCCCATCCCAATTGAAGGTCCCATTCCCCAAGCGAGGCTTATCCACAAATGCAAGGCTAAAAGTGGAATGGTGGTAGCTTCCACAATAAGTGCTGCAACCAGAAAAGAAAAGCAAGAAACGGGTAGCTGCAACACATACCGCAGACCCAAGAGTAATGTTCCTAAAGCAAAAGCGGTACTTATGGAGCTTAGAAGAATTTGCATGCCCAGTTTACCTAAATAAACCCTAGTACGAGATGTTTTGCTACTAAGCAGATTCCAACAATCACCAGCCCGTTCCTCTTGCTGAACCATCAGTCCCGCTAAAAGTCCCGTCCCCACAGGTACCACTAAGGCTGCCCAGACCTGAAAGAACGTGGAGAAAATTGATAGTTCTAAAGTAGGGGTGATCTTTCTATTAGAGAAATACCACACCAAGAGGGAAGAAAGCAACACTGGCAGACCAAAAACCAACCACTTGATTGGAGTGCGTTTGAGTTTAAGCCATTCTGTCTTTAATACACTCACACCTTCACCCCCTGGTGGGAAAATGATAGTCCAGTACACCCAGTTAAGATCAGAAAAGTTATTAAGGACAACCCTATTCCCAAGGGAATAACCGCGGGATCCAACAACGAGCTTGTTGCTTCCAAGAACATCCCGTTAGGGTGCACTCCAATTAACGGACTCATCAAACGGATAGGCCAGCTCCAGGGTATACAAAACCAGTAGGATTCTGGTGCACCAAGCACACCAGCGACGAAACCGAAAATGCCCACAAGCATACTAGCTAACGTCCCACCCCTATGGGCAACCCATAGTTGTAGAGGTATGATGGGTAAAGCAGTTAACCACAGTAGTAAGCCTCCTACCAAGATTTTGCGCCACGGAACATCGTCATGGGCGATCAGCAAGCCAAAAACTAAGACCACAACGACCAAGACCACAGTGGTCAATAAGGCATAGTAGGCCACAACAAGAATCTTGCTTATCCATAAAAGCTGTGGCGACACGAAACGCGTTCTTATTCCTTTATAATTTCCTGCTCTTTTTTCTTGGCTTTCGGTCAATGAGGCAACGAGAGCGAGACCCAAAGGAAGAAAGAGTACTGGCCACCAGTTGTAAACAAGTGCTAGAACGAATTCCCAGGGTTGCTCTTGAAAGCCTGGCATAAGAAACCTTTGGGTAAGAGCTACTAAAACAAAAAAGGAAGGTGCCAATACCATGAGCATTCTAGTAAATGTACGTTTATATTTTAAGTGTTCTGCAGATAAGAGGTTTTTCATTATTTTCCTCTCCCCACTGTCTTAATGAATAGTTCCTCAAGATCCAATCCTGGATCTACCGGGCCCTCGAATTTCAATTCACCCTCACTAATAATGCCAACATGGTCCACAATTTGGGCTACCTCGGTTAAGATGTGGCTAGATAAAATGACGGTTATCCCTTTACTTGGCAACGAACGGATGAGTTGTCTTAAGTCTTGGATGCCCAAGGGATCTAGCCCGTTAGTGGGTTCGTCAAGAATAAGCAATTTGGGGTGCCCCAAAAGGGCTATGGCAATGCCCAACCTTTGTTTCATACCGGTGGAGAATTGGAAAGTCAGTTTTCTACCCGTATCCGTTAAGCCCACCAGTGCCAAAACCCTGTTGATCTCGTCTCGCCCTTGCCGCAAACCCATCAATCTCGTGTGAATCTGTAAATTTTCAGTTGCTGTCAAATTGCCATATAATGCAGGAGATTCGATCAAGGCGCCCATCGATTTTAGATGATCTCGTTGCCATGGTTCGCCAAAGACAAACACTTCACCCTCAGTAGGTTTGATCAATCCCGTTAGCATTTTCATAGTAGTGGATTTGCCGGCCCCATTAGCCCCTAACAGTCCATAAATGGAACCTTCTGGTACGCTTAAGGAAACGTTATTAACCGCTAGATGCTTACCATAGCGTTTCTTCAAATTACGTGTTTCCGTAACTACACTTCTCATTTCATATTCCTCCCCAAAACGTTTTGTCCCCTTTAATATAAATCACATTTATCAAGGAACTATAAAGACATAAAAAAACACCAGGCAACCTGGCGTTATTTAGACGGGGGCTAGTAGAATTACCAATTGGTAGTCTGTGTTTTCGCCTTGAAGTCATCGAAGGTCTCGTGCAGCCTTTGCTTGTGTCGATAATCAGAAAAAGAGACATTGACGGCATTGCGAAACAAGGTCTCCAAATCCTTTGTATCTAGGTCATAGTAAGCATCTAGTTCGCCAAATTCCCTGGTTAAGGTTGTATTTGAGACAGTGCGGTTATCGGTATTAACAGTAACGGGTAACCCCCTGTTCAGAAACGTCAACAAAGGATAGTCCTCCCAGCTGGCCGCGGCCTTTGTTTGTAGATTGCTTACAGGACACAGCTCAATACCGATGTTGTTTTCAAAGCAAAACTCCATTAGATCGGTATCGTTTTTTATGGAAATCCCATGTCCAATGCGTTTTGCACCGAAGGATAGTGCAGCCCGAACACTAGTGGGGCCGTCGGCTTCTCCCGCGTGAATTGTAAACGGAATCCCCTTGCTGGCCGCCTCTTTAAACAAAGCTCTATACTTGTGTGTGGGAAACCTGTTTTCGTCCCCAGCTAAATCTAGTGCTACAACACCCTGATCACCATATCTGACTGCAGCCGATAGCACCTGGGCGTTGTCTTCATAGGCGTGATTCCGCAGAGCACATAGGATTACGCCGTAGGCCACCCCGAATTGTCGCCTCCCTGCTTCTAATCCCTGCAATACACTATCTATAACCACATCAAGGCTTAGCTTTTCACGCATCGAAAGCGTGGGCGCAAACCGCACCTCCATATAGACCACATTTTCTTTGGAAGCATCGGCCAGCAAATTATGGGAAGCAGTAAATAGATTTTCCGCGGATTGAAGGCAGGCTATTGGCAACTTAAAGCGAGACAGGTATTCAGACAAACTAGTGCAACTTTGCGGAACGGTAATCTGACTCATGAGTCCAGGTAGATCCTCTGGAAGCGCTATGTCGGCATTTTTTGCCAGTTCACGGATTGTATGGGCAGACAACGAACCGTCTAGGTGACAGTGCAGGTCAATTTTGGGCATCTGCCTAATATACTCCTGGTTTGTCATCTATTCCTTCCTTTCACTTTCAGGTATCCTTCTACCATAGTCACTTCATGTTCCATATTTCTAGCGCTGCTAAATCCTCAAGTTTGTCATTGATAAAGGTATGGGCATCGCGTAAGCCCTGATTATAATATGTAGGACCGAGTTGCTCACAGAAATAGTCTAACAAGAACCCGGCAGCCAATTCACCTAGCTCTTCATCGCGTTCTTCATGGAAATAAGCAATGATTCCTTCAATGAGCTTATCACGATTTTCCTTGTCTAGTTTTAGACGCTGATCCATAATTCACCTCCACGTTACCAAATGCACCTTCACTAGTTTCGCAAAATGTTCTCCATCAATTTGCCCTTTGCCAATTCGTCTATTAGTTTATCCAAATAGCGAATTTCCTGCATCATTGGTTCTTCGATATCTTCCACTCGGATGCCGCAGACTACACCTTTGATCAAGGCCCGCGAAGGATTGAGCTGAGGAGCTTCCGCAAAGAAGGTTTCAACGTCTGTCTGTTTTTCTAGTTGTGCTTCTAGTCCCTTTTGGCTATATCCGGTCAACCAACGGATAATTTCGTCTACCTCCGATTTCGTGCGCCCCTTTTTCTCAGCTTTTGAAACATACAGGGGATAAACTTTGGCAAAACTCATCGTATAAATCTTATGCTTAGTCATTATTCGCCCCCTAATTACTTAATGGAATGGTCATTTGAAAAGTAGTTCGGTTTACACGTCAAACCCGGTAAAATAGCGCAAACTGTAAACTCTCTGGTATTGCTTACTCTTACCCGTCGAGTGACATTTCATTTGTAATGCTATCTGGAATGGGGATTTTTGTTGCATAGCAAAAAGCTACGATCTGGCCGATATGCATTTGCTCATGCCCTATCATTGCAGAAATATGCTCATGAATGATCTTGGAGTGTCCATGCCAACATATGGTCTCTGTCCCGTCAAATGTATCCAAGGTTTTCTCTAGTTTTTCGTCAAGTTCCGCCATGTACTTCATTAATCCATATTTCGATGTATCCTGAACTGGATTGCCCCCAAATTTCATCCGTTTTGTCGTTAAAGCATCCACATAACAACTTTGTATTCTTGCAAGTTCTTCGACCTGCAATCTAATTGTGTTATAGTTTTTCCTTGGCAATCTCTTATCGAGGTCATCATCACTTAATTCGGAAACGAACTTCAGGATTATGCCACGGCCATACTTCCAATCGGCAATTTGGCCCTTAAGCGAGCTTATCACGTTGGCCCCTCCATATAACTTTGGTCTTTTAGAATCATACAAAAAGAAATTAGCAACAGTATATATTTCGTGCAAAAGTCGGAAAACCTTTGTCATTTTGCCAAGAACCATGAAGTGTTACCTTTCCTAAAGCAGATCTCTAATAGATAAGCGATTGTCATGAACCACATTACTCATCCATCCCGAAATCTTTCGCAAACGACAGTATCTTTTGCTCTAGATCTTGAAACTCCTTGGTATCAGTTCTCTCCCCTATAGAAAAGGAATGCAACACCCCATCGGTAATGAATAAGGCCTGTTGTTCGTTAGAAAACCCGGCCACCCTTCCCCCATACTCCGTTTCGTTGAATGACCAAAAAGCGCTTGTTATCCCTTTATCAATATGATATCATTATGATATCTAAAGAATATCAAAGGAGGTAGTTGTAGATGACTGAAAAAACCTTGCAAGCCAGATCTGGAATGACAATGCTAATGCTCTTAATACTTCTTTATCTAGGCATCATTGGCCTAGTGGTTTGGGGAGGCTTTCTTGTGGAAGCGGGCCACACTATCGGTGCATTACCATTAGTTGCGGGAATTATTGGACTCATTGTCGGCATCATTCCCTTTGCAGGTCTAAAGATTATTAAGCCCCAAGAGGCTTTGGTACTAACGTTGTTCGGTAATTACATTGGAACACTAAAGGAACAAGGCTTTTTCTGGGTAAACCCCTTTTCTTCCGCCGTTAATCCTGCCGCCAAAACCCGCTTGGGTCAAAGCGGAGACGTTGATCGCGATTCTGGAGCCAAGCTCATAGTCTCTGGGCAAACACAAACTGCTCAAATTGGTACCACTAGCAAGAAAATATCTTTGAAGGTGATGACCCTTAATAATAGCAAGCAAAAGGTTAATGATGTTTTGGGTAATCCTGTGGAAATCGGAATTGCAGTCATGTGGAGGGTTGTGGATACGGCCAAAGCGGTGTTCAATGTGGATAACTATAAAGAATATCTTTCTTTACAGTGTGATAGCGCAGTGAGAAATATTGTACGGATTTATCCTTATGACGTAGCCCAGGGCGTGGACACAACTGGCGATGGTACCCCGGATGAAGGCAGTCTCCGCGGTTCTAGTGCGGTGGTGGCGGAACGCATTCGTCAGGAAATCCAAGATAAGGTGGAAGTGGCAGGCTTGGAAATTATCGAAGCCCGTATTACCTATCTTGCCTATGCACCAGAAATCGCCGCAGTTATGCTGCAAAGACAGCAAGCTAGTGCCGTTATTGATGCTCGAAAGATGATTGTGGACGGTGCTGTGGGCATGGTTGAAATGGCTCTGGAAAAGCTTAGCGAAAATGATAGCATTCAACTTGACGAAGAACGGAAGGCGGCAATGGTGTCAAATCTCCTCGTGATCCTCTGCGGCAACAAAGACGCTCAGCCAATTGTGAATAGCGGAAGCCTGTACTAAAGATGAGTAAGAAGCAAGTTCCACTACGCCTGTCTTTGAAGCTGTATGAGGAGCTCGCCGCCTGGGCAGAGGATGATTTTCGTTCTGTTAATGGTCAGATAGAGTATTTGCTGACAGAATGTGTGCGCCAAAGAAAAAAGACTGGCAAGTATGTTCCAGAGGACTTAAAGCCAAAGGAATAACTCAAAGAAAGACTACAAACACCCCCGGGAAGTTTTCTCGGGGGTCATTTTGGTGAGCACCAATAACCCATTGGGTCAAAGGTGGTGCCTGCCGTTTGCAGACACCTATAAATCCAATAAGTGGAGAGTGGCTTCCCCTTTTGGTTCAAGAGCATGGTATAATGGAAAACGAAGCACTGATTTTCTGCAAGGTGATGGTTATGGACAAAACAGCTGTAGTTGCCTTAGGCGGCAACGCCATTCTTCGTCCAGGTCAAAGAGGAACTTACGCGGAGCAAATGGAGAATATCCAAGCTTCTTGCCAAACCCTGGTCCAATTAGTCCAAGATGGGTATAAGCTAATCTTAACCCACGGCAATGGCCCCCAAGTGGGTAATTTGCTTATTCAAAATGAATGTACCGCCCAAACCATACCTATTCAACCCTTACATTCTTGCGTAGCCCAAACCCAAGGACAATTAGGCTACATGATTCAATCTAGCCTTGATAACATTTTTAAACAGCGGGGATTAACCGTACGGACCGCAACCATCGTAACTAGAGTTCTTGTAGATGCTAAAGATCCGGCGTTTGAGGCTCCCAGCAAACCCGTTGGACCCTTTTTCTCCAAAGAGCATGCCCAGGCTAGAATCGAATGCGGCGAAACTTGGATGAACGATAGTGGTCGAGGCTGGCGCAGAATGGTGCCTTCCCCCATCCCCCAAGAAATTGTCGAGTTAGAAATCATTCGAAACACGTTTGACCAATGCGCGGTAACCATCGCAGTTGGCGGTGGAGGTATTCCGGTTATTGAAAACGATAACCAGCTTATTGGTATTGACGCCGTGATTGACAAAGATTTGGCTAGCTCCTTAATGGCTAGAAGTCTCTGTATTGATAGCTTTATAATCCTGACTGATGTGAACAACGTTAAACTGAACTTTGGACAACCACACGAAATCAATCTTTCCGAACTAACAGTGGCAGAAGGTGAAAGACATATTGCCAACGGGCAGTTTGGTGTGGGTAGCATGGCACCTAAAGTTCAAGCGGCCCTAGAATTTGTCAAGTCCACCGGCCATCATGCCCTAATCACATCGCTCACTGAGCTAGGCACTGCCCTTAAGGGCAAAGCGGGCACGGTGATCCGTCCATGATGTCTTATTGCGCCCAATGGTGGGCTAAGGACACTTTTATCCACCCACGATCACTCAGCTAACTTCTTGGCGAAAGGATGGGAACACCCGCTTGTGATCGATAATTCCCAAGTCCATCCTGAACCCCGCACTAGCCCCTTCGATACCTGCTCTTAGCAGACTACGCGCGGACACACACGATTCCTCCAAGCCATTCAACATACCTTGGCCCTCCCCTTTGCTAACTGCTGTAGACTTCGTTAAGGAACTAATTCTGGAAAATGCGGTCCTCCATGGGGATAGGACTCGTTTTAACCAAATTTGCTCTTTTCGCGACGGCACTGGTTGTTCCAAACTCTAGCAGACAAGATGATTTACATTGCGTCTAAATTGACCTTTTCCAGAGTTTTAAAGGAGCATAACCAGCAGCGCTCGTGAACGGAGTAAGGCTCCAACCAAGAAGCCACTAGCCACCGACCGTGCCACTAACGGAACCAAGTATGGATGTGGCACATGTCTCCAAATTCTGCGATGGCCTAAGGGATCTACAGCATATCTATAACCGTAGAATCTTCACTAAACGTTCTACTTCCCGAGCTCTAAAAACATGCATTATGATATCTGGTTTGAAAGTTATGATATACTTAATGAGCGCTTCGATCTAATCCGCAATTACAGCTTCTTCTGGCCTGGTTGTTTCAAATATACCTCAGGAGTCAACGACAGTGCAATTAAGGAGGATCTGCCGGGCAATCCGGCAACAAGCGAGCCCCACTTGCCTCGCGCTATCGCTTTGGACATACTAAAGTTGCAGGCTATGGTGTAACCATATCCCTAGTCGAACGCATGAAATATTTACTGGGTTGTTATCCAAGGGTGCGAAGCCTAAGCTTCACACGATTCACGCTAGGAACACAACTTCTGTTTTACTTCGCATCACACTATGAGTTATTAGAAGAGAGGAATCAACCATGTCTGCATTTGAACAACTAGGATTAAGTGCCTCAACACTACAGGCTATATACGGATTGGGTTTTGAAGAACCTACCCCTATTCAAGAAAAGGCTATCCCCGTTGCCCTAGCAGGTAGCGATGTAATTGGCCAAGCTCCTACCGGAACCGGAAAGACTGCTGCTTTTGGGTTACCAATCATTGAAAAAATCACCCTTGACAGCGATCATATCCAAGGTCTAGTTGTGGTCCCTACCCGCGAACTTGCGATCCAGGTGGCTGAAGAATTGAACAAAATCGGTGAGTACAAGAAAGTACGCGCGCTACCAATCTACGGTGGGCAAGATATTCTGCGGCAAATAAAGCTACTCAAACAACGTCCCCAAATTGTTGTAGGTACTCCCGGGCGATTGATGGACCATATGCGCCGGCGGACAATCCGCCTTAACAATATCTCCATCGTGGTATTGGATGAAGCCGATGAAATGCTAAATATGGGGTTTATTGACGATATCAAATCCATCTTAGCTGACATCCCTGAGAGTAGGCAAACATTGTTGTTTTCTGCCTCAATAACCAAAGCGGTGGAGAATATATCGAAGCAATTTATGCGCGAACCCACCCTTATAAAGGCTAATCCGCGCAATATCACCGTGCCCAGTACCCAACAACACTACATTGAACTTCCAGAACGAAAAAAGTTTGATGTCTTGTGTAATCTCCTAGATCTCCACTCACCGGATGCAGCAATCATCTTTGGGCGAACAAAAAGACGGGTAGACGAGGTAACACAAGCCTTAGCTCGTCGGGGCTATTCTGCCGGTGCTATTCATGGAGATCTGACCCAAAGTCAAAGAAACTTAGTAATGAACCAATTTCGCGCGGGGGCCATCGATATTTTAGTAGCAACTGATGTGGCTGCTCGCGGCTTAGATATTGAAGGAGTTACACATGTATACAACTTTGACATTCCCCAAGACCCAGAAAGCTATGTGCATCGTATTGGGCGCACAGGACGTGCGGGGCGTAAGGGAGTAGCCTTTACGTTCATCACCCCTCGGGAGCAAGAGCACCTTCAGATCATAGAGCGGTTAACGCAGAGAAAGATTGTTCGCCACCCTATTCCCACAATTACAGAAGCCCTAGCCGGACAACAACAACTCACGGTCGACCGAGTGCTCAAAGCAGCAGAAGAACCTGCACTTTCAGCCTACAAGAGTATCGCCGAAAATTTACTTGAGCACCATGACTCTGTGACTCTATTAGCTGCGACACTAAAGTTGCTAACGAAAGAGCCAAATACGGCGCCGGTGCGGCTAACGGAGGAAGCACCGCTCCGTGGTAAAACCAAACGCCCAACCAAACCTCAGCGTCGCCAACGTCGCCCCCGCAAGTCGGGTCACCATAAATCAAAAGCGTCAAGGTGAGTACAGCTACCAACTTTTTAGATGCGATGAGATAATGAATCAATCATCGCAAAGGAGGGCCATTGAGTTAAATTGTTGCTAACCACGCTCTTTGACCTCAATTGAGTCGCGCTTTTTGGCCGGGAAGGGCAAGGAGTCTTGCCCTCCAGCTTTAGCTAGCAAATTCACTTTCAAACACCTAGGATAATGTTGAACGGGAATCGATTATTAAGAGGGTGGCCTTCTAGTCCGACAGTGGCCTTATTGCCCGTGTTTGTAGTAACTTAAAAGTACCCCAAATAATAATTGAAAAGTACCCCACCCTAAAATACACTTTTACGTATTAAGGTAATTGATACGTAGAAGGGTGCGGGGAGATTGATCAAATTGATACAGAAACAAGATATCCTCATCATGTTTTTTCGAGAAGGCAAATCTCAACGTGGCATCGAACGTGAAACAGGGGTTTCCAGAAAGACTATCAAGAAATATATCGATGAATACGAGGCTCAGAGAGCCCTCCTGCTGGAAACAGACCCCGATGCCGTAATTGACATTAAAGAGCTCACAGATAGCATTGTGGAGGCTCCGCAGTATGATTCGAGCAATAGAAAGAAGCGCAAAGTAACTGAAGATGTAGTAGATGCCATCCAAGGCCACCTGGATGAGAACAAGAAAAAGAGAGAGCGTGGCCAATCAAAGTTACAAAAGAAGAAGATAGACATCTACGAGGCCCTGGTGGCTGAAGGATTTGACGTCAGCTATTCCACTGTCTGTAATACAGTCAGGCAGATGCAAAACCAGGTGGCGGAAGCCTTCATCAAGGCAAAGTATGACTTGGGCGATGTTTGTGAATTTGATTGGGGCGAAGTAAAACTGACTATTGCCGGCAAGC
>DGYW01000008.1:14911-15585 GCA_002396805.1 Firmicutes bacterium UBA4996
CTCACTCCCTTTTCTTTGATCATTTATCTAATGTGTACAAGCTTATGGTTTACGATAACACCCGGGTGGCAGTTAGGCGACTAGCCGGTAAAGAAGGCGAACCAACAGAAGCTTTGCTCCAGCTCTCGCTGTATTACGGTTTTAAGTCTCGGTTCTGTAATGTCAATTCAGGGAACGAAAAACCCCACGTAGAACGTAGTGTTGAGTACGTTAGGCGCAAAGCTTTTGCCCACAGGGATGAGTTCGATTCACTCGAAGAAGCAAATCAATATTTGCTTGAGATTTGTGCCAAGCTCAACGCTAAGCCCCAGAAATGTCTAGACGGTAAAACAGCATTGGATGTGCTAGAAGCCGAGCGCCCTTATCTGCTACCAGGTCTACCCAAGTATGATGCAGCAAGAATTGCAGAGCTTAGAGTCAACAAGTACTCCGTTGTGATGGTAGATAGCTGCTATTACTCAGTTCCAGATAAGTACGTTGGCAAGCTGGTCTTAACCAAGATTTACGCCAATGAAATTCGTTGCTTCTTCGAGAGTACACTCATAGCCACTCACACCAGGAAAATGGGTTCTAATCTTTGGACTATCGAGCTGGAACACTACCTTGATACATTAAAAAAGAAGCCCGGGGCATTAGCTTCAAGTGTTGCACTCCACCAAGCTAACCCAAGGCTC
>DGYW01000008.1:15728-15897 GCA_002396805.1 Firmicutes bacterium UBA4996
TCCACCAAGCTAACCCAAGGCTCCAGAAAATATATCGTCAATATTATACCACAAAAGAGAGGGACTTTATCGACTTAATTTTCTTCATTTCCGAACATGGGCTAGATAAAGTTGAGGAAGCTATTGCTTTACTCATAAAGGTGTCACCACTTGAAATCACAACCGAAAC
>DGYW01000008.1:16078-16201 GCA_002396805.1 Firmicutes bacterium UBA4996
ATCAAAGCCATTTGTAATCGCAATCAGCAAGGACCGCCACCATCTCCAGCACAAGATAATATCTCACTTCAAATCGAAAACCAATCCTTGGCAATGCTTAAGCGGTTTGGAGAGCTCATTCCC
>DGYW01000004.1:0-61335 GCA_002396805.1 Firmicutes bacterium UBA4996
CTTCAGCGAAACTAGCGTAACCTTCTTTAGGTTTAGCGTTTAGCACGTTCTCTGCGTTAGCGAGCGTTGGATCGACGTTAAGATACTCAGACTTAACCGCGGCTTGAAGGGCAAGCTGCGTGGCAGTATTGCTAGAAGCGGAGTTAACGGCTCCAAGTAGGGTTTGGTAGTTAACTACTTCGGCTTTAACTGCGGCCACGAAGTCCTGAGACTTTTTATAAGGTTTGACAGGATCCGGAACCAAAACCTTGGCAACCTCTTCTCTTTGAGTAGCCGTGAGGTTCTTGAAACTCTCAATCTTTAACTCTTCTTCGATAAAGGCTTGGATAGTCGAACCATCGAGAGCATTAATCTTTACAACGAGAGCCTTTTCTGCTTCTACTGCGTTAACAGCCTCTACAAGTGCATGGATCTCTTGGTACGATGGCTTAGTTAACTTCTCATCCTTGATAGCCGTTTTGTATGCTGCGGAATTGCCTGCAACGATATTCCATTTAAGTGTCTCGGATTTGGTGATAGCTTCAATTAGCCCCAATTCAGCCAAGACATCGGCATCAGCATCAGCTTGAACCAAAGCATTTAGCGCAGCCTCAAGTTGTTTGCCGTTCACTTCATTCACTTTTAGTTGAATCTGATCAGGTGTTACTAATCCTTTAAGCCCGGTTTTTGTATCTTGAAATGCGGCGCTATAGGCGGCAGCGACAACGGGGTGGTTTTTAACGTTCTCAATCTTGATAATCGACTCTTCACCGATTTTTAACTCGGCAAGCGCACCAATTACCGCACCAGCATCGGCGTTGATTACTTCATTCATCCATTTAACCTTTTTCAGGCGAATGTTGTATTCAGCTTTTTGCGCCTTTGTTAGGCCTTCGTAGATATCTTCAAACAAGTCGTTGGCTGCGTCGTATTTGGCAATGGTTTGAACTTCCTTCTCCGCTGCCACAACCAATTTTTCTAACTGAGTGAGGTTAATGCCATCAACGATACCTTGGAGTTCAGGTACGCTTTTCACACCGTTTGGAACGGCTTCTACATAGAGCTTACCTTGGTCATCCTGCCAACGGGAGACTCCAGCTTTCGTTTTTGCATCGGCTAAAGCATCGTTTCTTTCCTGTGTTGTTTCAGCCTTAAAGTATTCTTCAACTGCTTTGTTGAAGTCTGCAACTGGCCCGGCGTCCACAAAAGCAATGGCTTTTTCAATGTCGGCCTTGGTCTTGACTTCTACTAATGCCTTAATCCGGGCTAAGTAGTCACCTAAATTCGCTTCAAAGTATTCCACCTTTAGTCCATCAAGGGCTTTTTTCAATTCGGTGGTATTAGCGGCTTTAACAGCGTTTGCAACCCAACCTTCGACCTTGATTTTAAATTCAAAGGTTTGTGCGGCTTGAGCAGCCATGCCTTGGTAACCGATGGTGGCGGTTAAAGTTACATCCGTATCAACTTCCGGACGGTTCTTCACCTTAGCATCTTTACCATCAATTTCGATGATGCCACTTTCATCTGCACTCCAAATTACGGTAAAGGTACTGACACCCACCTTCAACTCTTGATTAAGAGTGAATTTATCCCCTGTGAAGGTGTCTTTCTCATTAACACCAACTACTAAGGTTTTAACTTGGTCCTTACCAATAGTGTGCTCAGCAGCACCTAGCTTGTCCATGGCTTCCCAAGCTTTTTCAAGCTTGTCTACACCTTCAATTTTCGCATCAGCATCGAGTGCGTACACGGCATCAACTTTCGCTTGTGTTTCAGTAACTAGAACAAGATCAGCTAGGGTATAAGTCTCGGGAAGCGCTTTTAGGGCAGCTTCTGCTATAGCGATAGCTTCAGCAAGTTCTTCTTTAGGATCTACTGGTTCTTCGTCTATCTTCTTGAAGATAGCCTTTAGTTTAACATCGCTTTTTTCGATAGGGATTTCAAACTTACCATCTTTCTCTACAGGGGCTGTTCCTTCCCACTTAACGAACTCATAGCCTTCATTCACTTTCAGGGTGAATGTAGCTACAGAGTCTTTCTTATAACTCTTAGCGATACCTTCTGCAACTGCAGCTTCTTTAGGTTCAATGTTAACAGTCAACTTATAAGTCTTGAATGGTCCGATACAACCTGTTGAGAGGATGGTGACCATCAGTAAAGCAATTAAGGCAACCTTAGTACCATACTTTTTAAACAATATTTCCACCTCCGTGATTTTTTAGAACACTCTCGTTCTCACCCAACTCCCTGCGAGCGAGCTTACCGAGTGCCACCATTTTTCTTGCTAAGTAGCAACCAAAACTGGTAACTGCACTACTAGAGCATTTACCTTGTGCCTTCCTCCCTTCCTAACAAAGAATAATAGTTCCAACTCGGGTGTGATGAGGTTCATCACATGTATTGCACACATACCCGCAGGGTGTGGCCTTGTTTCCACCCTATAGATATGAATATGCCAAGCATTACGACTTGTCTCTGGTCAAGTTTTTGGTACACAAAAAGGATGATCCATTAGCCGACCCGATCTTTGCTGCGTCCTGCAGCCAAGAATAGGCCAAACGAATCATCCTTGTACATTATTAAATTAGTCTTCTCCCTGTGCGTTTACAAAGTCCTGTTTAGACTGATACCGTCTTTAGGCTTTTCGCCATTTCCCAGAGAAATCCTTCTCTGTCTAAGTAATATTTTGAACCTATTGCACCAAAACCGTAAATTCATGGATCCGCCTTAGGAAGTGTTGTGCCCTCACCAAGTTCATAAATCTCACCACGGGTGATTTTAACATGTTCAGGGGCACAAACAGCTAGGCGCAAGTCCCCCCTATCGCTCCTAACTACCATCACTTTAATGTCATCGCCAATCATTACATACTCCCCAGGCTTCCTGCCTAATACTAACATAGCATGCCTCCCCCTCAAAAGCAAACAAATAATAGACTAGTAAATTAATTAATCACAAGTAATACTTGTTTACCCAAAACTAAGAGACCAGAGAAACTAGCGTAATACAGGCTGTGATGAAGTACACCCTTCGTACAAAACAAAAAGGACGACTCATTAGTGAGTCCATACTTCGTGGCGTCCTGCCACAAAGTATCGACCTAACGAATCGTCCCTGAGTATCATATATCCAATGTGTTAAGAATGGCCACTTATTTTTAACGGCAATTCTTAAGTTCTTCACGAACCAAACAAATCCTTCCAGTATAAGCAATTAATAGACATTATTTTACCCAGAAACTGAAAAATCTTCTTCCAAGCTACTCTTGGCCAGCGATTTACTCTGCCAAGCATGTAAAGCCAAGCTAATGGCAATGATCCCGTAAGCGACAAAGACTCTAAAATACTCGCCAATTTGAGCACTACCGAAGATGGCTTGACCTGCCATCGGCGAAACCACAAAGAGCACATGGAACAACAAAGTCCCCGTTAGGGCTTGGGTAATGGTAGCCCTCGTAACTGTCGCTCCCCCAATAAGTAGAGCTGCAATCGCAAAGGTACCTACTTGTTCATGACTATTGTAGGTGTTGAGGGTGCCAATGTTTTGCAAAAAGATGATCTGACCCCAAGCGGCCAAAACCGTAGACATAATGATAGCCAACACTCGATTACGATTCG
Source organism: Firmicutes bacterium UBA4996 (assembly GCA_002396805.1). Classification (GTDB taxonomy): domain Bacteria; phylum Bacillota; class Limnochordia; order Darwinibacteriales; family Darwinibacteriaceae; genus UBA4996. Next base: position 3,597 of record DGYW01000004.1, read on the forward strand.
TGTCAATTCCGGCTACACCAGCAATGTGGCGATCCTGGCCAATGGCCCTGAAGTCCTGACCTAGCTTGGTTCTAAAGAAGAACCATAGACAAACACTGAGTAAAGCGATTACTCCAAAAGTCACCATCGGAAGTTTCGTAAATCCATATTGAATCTGCCAAATACCATCTAGCGAACCCTTAATCAACTTGAGGTCAATCGTGTTTCTAAGTCCAGGGCTAGTTGAGATCCGCAGCCTAGGATTATTAAAGGGAATTACTGTACCTACCAAAAACAAAAACACAAACTGATAAAGACCATTGGCAAAGAAGCCCAGGACCATTCCGGTGATCATCTCTCGACCTTTCGCCTTGTTGAGAGTCAAACCGGCCAAATAACCAAAGAGAATGGCTAAAGGAGTTGCGAGCAAAGCAGTTAAGCCAAGGCCTCCCAAACCTGCCCACTCCCAGTGTGTAGACAAGATGAGGGCAATCTGCCCCGCCAATGCCCCTAACACGATCCCAAAGTTCAATCCCATCCCAGCGACAACCGGGATAATTAGCGAAAGAACCAAGAAAGAATTGCGGGCTAGTCTTTTTGCCACTTCCATGATCAAAAACTGCGTGGGCATCTTCGCAAAGTAGATACCGAGTAAACAGACGATAGCAAACAGCAAAGGCACCGCGTTTTTCGTAATCATGCGCTTAACTTGATTCACGCCTGTTCACCTCCAGTCGTTCTAGTTAGGGCATACAGAATCATCCCATTACTTACAATCACCCGAGCTATTTCCGAAATATTACCCTGAATTAGCTGGTTAGTTACGGGCATGGCCACAGTCAAGAGAGTCTGGAATAATACTACCCCAATTAGGGCTTGCAACACTGTGGCCTCCTTGGTGGAAGCACCACCAATCAATACGGCAGCCACAGCAGGGAAAGCCATCATCAAGGGAGCCATGTACAGCTGGACAAAGCCAAAACTTTGGGCATAGACAACATAGCCAACTGCCCCCAGCACAGTAGAAAGAACAACTCCCAAGCTCCGATACGTGTTCAACTGCAAACCAGAAGCGATAGCAAAGCGAGGGTTGCGCCCCACCACTTCCATGGCTACACCAGGTTTACTTCGGAAAAACAGCCACAACAAAAACGAGACCAATCCTAGCATCAAAAGTAAGCCGGTGGGAATATTCAAGCCTAGAAATTTAAAAGCCAGAGAGCTATTGAGTACGCCTGCAAAATTGTCTGCCAAGGTTAAGGTCACCCTCAACCCTGATCCCCCAATGGCCCAGATCATGGCGGGGTTCTTGAAGGGGGCCAAGAGCCAGAAAATACACATTCCAGCCACCACCGAAAACCCCACATAGGTTCCGACCATCATCTCTTGACCTACAACCCTATTCAGTAACAACGAGTAGAGATAGCCACTGATAATAGCCAAAGGAATGGCCAGGCCGAGGGCTACAAAAAAGCCACCAAAGCCTATTAGTGAGAGCTCCATAGCGATCAAAGTGCCCACAATCCCACAAATTACTCCCACAGGTAGACCAAAATTCAGACCGACACCGGCTTGAATAGAAGGCACCATAGCCAAAACAAAGATTCCGTTCATACCCACCCGTACTAAAGAGTCGCTAAGTAGGTCTGCTACACTCAATTCCGTCCCCAAAGCCACAAAGATCAAAGCTAATAAGAACAGAGAGATGATTAACCTGGGCAAGCCAATGGCACGATAAACTTTGCCTAGTTGATCTTTCATTGCACTCCCACCTCCTCGGGGGATTTTCCTGCCATCAGCAGACCATAAGCCACGTCAGGGGCATCTGGTGCTAAAATACCAGCCAATTTGCCCTCGTAAATAATGGCAATGCGGTCACTAATGCTACGTAATTCCGCAAGTTCACTTGAGGTAATAATGATGGTTACACCAAAGCGCCTATTCAACTCCGAAATCAATTCCAAAACCCTGGTTTTGGCACCAATATCAATACCTCGAGTAGGTTCAGAGACAAAGAGCAATTTCGGTTCTTGAGTGAAAGCCCTTGCCAGACAGACCTTCTGTTGATTACCACCGCTCAGCCTACGGACGATTTGGTCAGGCCCAGTGCACCGAATATCAAACTGTTGGATTGCCCTACGCGCATGTTCTTCAATTCCTGTTATGTCCTTGAGCTTAAACGGGCCAGGTTTCAAGAACTTCTCTTGGGTCTGCATACTCGTTAGCACAATATTATTAGCAATACTATCCTCTAAGACTAGGCCCACACCTCTTCTGTCTTCCGAGACAAAAGCCAAACCCAGATCTAAAGCGGCCTTAGGATTATTCAAGGGTAGATCGATCATATTAAAACGCACTTGACCCCCACTAGGATACAAGCCCATAATTCCATTAGCTAGAGCGATCTTGCCATGACCGGCTAGACCACCGATTCCTAAGATTTCGCCTTCAAAAACGTCCAAATCAACGCCACGGAGACGCTCACCTGGCATATTCACCTTTAGATCTCTAACCTCAAGAAGCCTCTTCTGGGCACCCCCGTCCTTAGCAGGTTTTCCGTGCACACCAATACGCCCTGAAGTCTGCACCTTGCGTCCTACCATTAACTCTGCAATCTGAGCAATGGTAAAGGACTGACGAGGGGCGGATTTGACCAACTCTCCATCCTTTAAAATAGTAATGGTATCAGCAACCGCCATCACCTCATCAAGACGGTGAGTAATAAACATGATGCTGATCCCGCTATTTGCCAAACGTTGGATCACCTCTAAGAACTGTTCGGCTTCACTTTCCGTTAAAACAGCTGTGGGCTCATCTAAGACAAGCAATTGCAGGTTGCCCTTGTCAATCTCTCTAGCAATCTCCACAAACTGCAAATGACCAACTGGTAAACCAGCCACAGGAACCCACTCATCAATACTCATCCCTAACTTATCAAGAGAAGTCCGCGCATCTTGGGCCATTTTGCGCCTATCAAGGCTCTCGAGTTTATGACCAAAGACCTTGCTGACAAAGTTGGGCTTGGTCACCTCCCGATTAAGCTTGATATTCTCTGTCACCGAAAAACCCGGCAACAGCATGAACTCTTGGTGAACCATGCCAATCCCCGCGGCAATTGCTTCTTTAGGAGAGCCAAACTCTCGAATGTCACCATTAATCACCAATTCCCCTTCGTAACCGCCGGTTTGGCTGATTACAGACATGCCAAAAAGAATGTTCATCAAGGTGGACTTGCCTGCACCATTCTCTCCCACCAGGCAATGAATTTCCCCCTGCTTCACAGTTAGATTGATTTCTTTCAAAACCTGAGTGCCATAGTAAGATTTGGAGATGTTTTTCATCTCCAGCACAGGAACACTCATCGACTGCACCTCCCACTTCGTGCCTGAAGAGAAAAAGCGGAGGACCCGCCTCCTCTCGTAGAGGCGGCGCCCCCGCATTCCCTTGTCTAGTCCTTAATTCTAGAAAATAATGGAGTCTGCGATTACGAGATAAAAATTCGAGCCTTCAGTATACCTAGCGAGAGAAATCTTCAGACCAGTGGCGTCATAGACTGCTTGTTCCACAGCGTCGCGGTCACTGAGATCTAGCCCTTCTTGGATATGCTTAATCGCGATTTCCACACCAGCTTCTACAAAGACCATGTTAATCGGAGCTACCCAAGTAGCCAACCGACCAGTGCGGCCCTTTTCAGCTACCTTTTGACTGATTTGCGCCAAGAGGTAATCAATATCACCAGCTTTATCTGCAGGAATCTCAATACCTAAGGCACCAGGATAGCCGTGAGCTGGGCTAGGGCAGCATTGCTCTGGGAAAATGATTCCAGCATCTAACGAAGCACGAATGGCTGGCTCCATCATGGCACAGTTAGTCCCGAAGAAGGCAATGTCTGTGCCGTGGATGGCGGCCTGGCGAGGAATATCTTCCAGAATAAATTGTTGGGTTCCAGGAATACCTGCATCACCCATAGGGTCGGGAGCTGTTACATCAATAACCTCAAGACCCAATTTTTCCGCTTCCTGCTTCATGTTGTCATAACGACGAGCCAAAAGTTCCATGGACATGTGGCGTGGGAAAGAATAATGTAGAATCTTTTTCGCACCCATGTCATGGGCGAGTTGAGCAATGTTGTTTCCACGACGAAGTTGGTCTGTCTCCATTGCTAAGTCCACAGCACCGGCGATCATATCGGGATCTTCGTGGGGCAAGCCCATGATCAATACGATATCATCCCGCATTTCTCGAATGGTGTTAAAGGCAGCAGTTGTACCTGGCACTGCTTGAACCACCACAATAGCCTTAACCTGTGGATCCATGGCAAATTGCAAGATTTGGCCAATAACAGTTTCTTGCTCTTGCATGAAGTTGTCTGGATAAGTAACATGCATCACTGACCCTGGATAACGGGCAACCATCTTTTCACCAGCACGATATTCTTCTTCACCTTGAGATACTGTTCCAGTAATTAGCCCAATCTTAAAGGGTAGGCTTGCCGCTTCAGCTAAACCAACTGCTCCCAATAACAATACGAGGACCAACACTAGACTAAGCTTTCTTTTCACTTTCTCCTCTCCTTCACTTCAATGGTTGAGTTCACAAGCTTGTTAATAGTCAATCATTCTACGATTTACGTATGAATTCCTCTATTTTTTTAAGAAAAGTTCTGTTAAGTCTGGACAAGCTTGTGAAAAACCCATTGAGAGCTAGAGAAGAAAAAATCCACCAGGTGAATCCCAGTGGATTGATTGCCTTATTCGTTCTAAACCACACTATCCATTTGACCATAATGGAAACTGGCGTACAAGCCCCCGCGCTTGAGGAGTTCGTCGTGAGTACCCCGTTCTTGAATCTGTCCCTCCGTGAGAACCACAATTTGATCCGCATGACGAATGGTAGAAAGACGGTGGGCAATAATCAAGGTAGTCCGATCCTTAGAAAGCTCGAAGAGGGCTTCTTGAATCTCCTGCTCCGTAGTGGTATCTAAAGCTGAAGTAGCCTCGTCTAGAATTAAGATCGGTGGGTTCTTTAAAAACACCCGAGCAATAGAAATCCGTTGTTTTTGTCCACCCGAAAGCTTAATGCCCCTTTCACCCACATAGGTATCATAACCTTCAGGTAAAGACATAACAAAATCATGGATCTGAGCTTTCTTTGCAGCTTCAACCATCTCTCCTTCGGAGGCAGCAGGATAACCATAGATAATGTTTTCTCGAATGGTGCCAGTAAACAGAAAAACATCCTGTTGCACCAAACCAATCTGCAAGCGTAGCGAACTTAAGCTCACATCGCGCACATCATGACCATCTATGGAGATTTGACCACCAGTCACGTCATAGAAGCGAGGAATCAAATGGCATAAGGTGGTCTTGCCCCCGCCCGAAGGTCCAACAAAGGCCGTGGTACTTCCAGCCGGAATAGTTAAGGACACATTTTGCAGCACTTCTGCATTATCATTGTACCGGAAGGATACATCGTCAAGAACAATATCGCCCTTAATGGGTGGCAGCTCTGCCGCATCCTTTCGATCTGTAACTCTTGGTTGTACTTCCATCAATTCCACAAAGCGGTTAAACCCGGTCATACCCTGCTGGTACTGTTGGGTAAAGGAAATCAGTCTGCGAATGGGCTGGAGAAAATAACCGATAAACATAAGATAGGCAGTAAGATCCGCCAGATCAATCTCTCCCAAGTACATAAACCACGCTCCAGCTGCCAGAACCGCCACGTTAAGGACATTGGTTAAAAAACTCAACCCAGATGAGTAGGTGGCCATAGCCTTGAAAGCCCGATAGCGGGATCTTTTAAAGGCAGTGTTAGCGTTGTCAAAACGTCTTTCTTCGTAGGCCTCATTAACAAAACTCTGAGCCACCCGAATCCCCGAGAGACTGTTTTCTAAGTCCGCATTCACATCAGCAATCTTTTTTCGCTCTTGAGTGAAGGCTTCTTCCATGGCACTACGCTTTGTGTAGGCGTACCACACGATGAGGGGAATAAACAAAAAGGTAATCAGAGTTAGTTTGACGTTGATGGTCATTAAGTAGATAAACGAACCTACCAACATCAAGCCAGCAATAAAAATGTCTTCTGGTCCGTGATGGGCCAGCTCCGAAATATCCCGCAGGTCGTTAACGATTCTACTCATCAAATGACCTACTTTGGTGTCATCAAAAAACCTAAAATCTAAAGTTTGGAGATGGGTGAAGAGATCTTTGCGCATCTGATACTCCATGTTCACCCCTACTACGTGACCGTAATAATCCACGAAGTATTGACAAAAGAGGCGGAAGACATACAACAACACCATAACGCCAGTCCAAATCAGCACCGCACGCATGTTCTTATTAGGAATATAATCCTTCATGAACAAGCGGGTAATCATGGGAAACAGCAAGTCAAAAATAGCGATAAGACTGGCGGCCAGCATATCCATGAAAAACAGCTTCCGCTCAGGTTTGTAATAGGAAATAAATCGTTTTAGGTTACCCATAGTACTTTCGTAAAACCTCACTATCCTTCTTTAATATATGGTTCCCCTGCGGCCTTAGGCGCCACAGCCTTACCAATAAAGCCAGCGAGAGCAATCATGGTTAGGACATAGGGGAGCATGTGCATGAATTGCACAGGTATGCCAATATCTTGTAAGCGCATTTGCAGAGCATCCGCGTAACCAAAGAACAAAGAAGCACCTAAAGCCCCAAGAGGTGTCCATTTGCCAAAGATCATGGCGGCTAGGGCAATGAAACCACGCCCTGCAGTCATGTTTTCACTAAAACGACTAAGGTGAGCAATGGACAGATAGGTCCCACCAAGACCTGCTAAGGCCCCACTAATGGCAACTGCGATATAGCGAGTACGATAGACATTGACGCCTACCGTATCTGCTGCTGCCGGGTGTTCACCAACAGAGCGCAAACGGAGTCCCCACACAGTCTTATAAACAACTATATGTGTAACAACTACAGCCAACAAAGCCAAATAGACCAAGGGATTTTGTCTCCCCAAGATCTTGCCGATCCACGGAATCTTACTCAACAGAGGAAGAGTTAGATCAGGAATAGTAGTCACACTGGGGGAAGTCCCGGCGGTGCCAAAATAAAAGCGTAGCAAGAAGACAGTTAGTCCACCTGCAAAAATATTGATGGCGGTACCAGTCACCACTTGGTTAGCCCGATAACGAACACAGAAAAGGGCATGAAGCAAACCCATGAGGGCTCCCGCCACAATAGCACCCAGTACCCCAATCCATGGGAGACCAGTGTGATATGTGACAAACATTGCTGTAAAGGCACCCACCAACATCATACCTTCGAGGGCAATGTTTACCACCCCACTACGCTCTGAGAAGATCCCGCCCAAGGCCGCGAAGATTAGGGGGGTGGCCATCCGAAAGGCGGCTGCAAAGACTGCAGTATTAAACAGCATACTTAGAATGTCCCCCATTTACGCTTCCTCCTTTAGACGTAGCATTTTCCGAATTAAATATTCGGCAGCTACAAAGAAAATAATTAGGGCCTGGATAATGGTGATTAATTCTCTAGGAACTGCAGTTAACCGGTCCATAGCTGCAGAACCAGATTGCAGTGCCCCAAAGAGGACAGCTGCAAACACAACCCCAACTGGGTGGTTCTTACCTAGCAAGGCCACAGCAATACCCATGAAACCAAGATCGGGGGAGAAACGCAAGATAAAACGGTTATGCAAACCCAGAATTTGCTCAGTACCAGCCAAACCAGCAAGAGCACCACTGAGGGCCATAGCAATAACAGTATTACGGGCCACATTGATTCCACCGTATTCGGCGGCGGTGGGATTTAACCCAACAGCCCGAAGCTCGTAACCCCGTTTGGTCTTCCACAAGATCAAATAGGCAACTAGCGCCGCAACCAAGGCTAAGTAAATCCCAGTATTTAGCCTAGTTGGCGGATAAAGTCGTGCCAAGGCAGCGGTAGATTTGATACGTGCGGTTTCTGGCACCCAGGTTCCTCCATGAAAGGGCCCAGTCGCTAACCAGTCCGTTAAGAACAGGGCGATAAAGTTCAACATGATAGTGTTAATGACTTCGTGCACCCCTAGCTTGGCCTTAAGATATCCAGGGATGGCACCCCACAGGGCCCCACCTACCATGCCTGCGAAAACAGCCAGGGGCAAGTGGATTAAACGCGGTAGGTCAAAGGTAAAGCCCACCCAGGCAGCGGCAAAGGCTCCAATATAGAGCTGACCTTCTGCCCCAATGTTAAACAAGCCACCGCGAAAAGCAAAAGCCACGGCAAGACCGGTGAAAATCAAAGGAGTAGCCCTCTGCAAGGTGGTGGCAATATTCTTAGTACTACCGAGAGATTCTCTAAACAGAACGGAATAAGCCATGAGGGGGTTTTCCCCTACTAGTAAAATAAAGCCCGACCCAACTAATAGAGCTAAAAACACCGCCACGATGGGAATTAAGACCTCTTGCCAGGGAAACGCCTTGAGCTTAGTTTTCATGCCCATTCCCTCCCTCACCTTGGTAATCTTCTAGCCGGCCACCGAGCATGAGATAGCCTAACTTGTGTTCTGTCACTTCTTCAGCGGACATGATGCTCACAATTTTACCATTATACATGACCGCAACTCGATCGCTAAGAGACAAAACTTCATCTAGTTCAGCAGAGACTAAGAGCACAGCGGCTCCCTGGTCTCGCTGTTTGATCACCTGCTGATGAATGAATTCGATGGCCCCAATATCTACACCTCGAGTTGGTTGGGCACAAATCAATAGCTTGGGATTTTGGGTAAACTCCCTCGCCACTACCACCTTTTGCTGGTTCCCCCCCGAGAGGCGTTTAGCTAATTGGTGAGGCAAACTGGGACGAATATCGTATTCTTCTACCAAGTGTTCCGCGTTGGCTTGGATCGCTGCTTCATGACGGAGGCCCACATGATGAACAAAGGGGGTTTTTCCGTGAAGTCCCAAAATAAGGTTATCGGCCACAGAATAATCCAAGACCAAACCGCGGCGATGACGATCCTCTGGAACTAAACCAAAGCCTGCCTCCCGAATTTTCAGGGGAGACCAATTAGTAATGTCTACACCATTAAGGGAGATTGTGCCTTGTTCGGCCCGTTGCAGTCCGGCAATGGCCTCCACTAACTCCGATTGGCCATTTCCCTCCACCCCGGCAATGCCCAAGACCTCACCACTACGTACCGTAAGATCCACGCCGTTAACCCGCAGATTGCCAAAAGGGTCTTTGACTGATAAGTTCTTAACTTCTAAAACATCAGAACCAGGTTGAGCTGGCTCTTTATTAACCCGCAGCAAGACCACCCTACCCACCATCATTTCAGCCAAATCCTGTTCATTGGTATCCTTGGTGGCCTTAGTGCCCACTTTTTTTCCACGGCGTAGGACCGTTACCCGGTCAGAGACTGCCAGAACTTCCCTAATTTTGTGGGTAATAAAGACGATACTAGTTCCTTTAGCCCGTAGGGTCTTTAGAACTTCAATTAAGTCGTCAACTTCTTGGGGAGTCAAAACCGCGGTGGGCTCATCAAGAATTAAAATCTCCGCGCCCCGATATAAGGCCTTTAGAATCTCTACTCTTTGCTGCAAACCCACAGACAAGTCAGAGATTTTGGCATGGGGGTCGATCTTTAACCCGTATTCCTTAGAAAGTCTCTCCACATCAGCTACAGCCTGCTTGTAATCTAAGAAAGGACCTTTGCGCAGCTCGGATCCGAGGACGATGTTTTCGGCTACTGTGAGGGGTTCCACCAGCATAAAGTGCTGAAAGACCATGCCGATCTTGAGATCGATGGCCACCCGTGGTTCTGTGATTTGGACCGGATTACCCCGCACCAGGATTTCTCCACCATCACTTTGGTACAAACCATAAAGAATATTCATTAGTGTGGATTTTCCCGAGCCGTTCTCGCCAACTAGGGCGTGGATCTCCCCATAGTTAAGATCAAAATCGATCTGATCGTTGGCTAAGACCCGCGGAAACTGTTTTATAATGCCGCGCATTTCCAACACTTTGTTCATGCAAGTTTTCCTCCCTGCTAAAAAAAGGAGGCAGACAACCTGCCTCCCTTAGTTATTCATAAGCCTAGTTGAGAGGATTAGAAACTACAATCTCTCCAGAACTAATCTTGGCTTTCGCCTCTTCAACTTTGTCAAATACGGATTGAGGTACTAAGTCTTTGGTGTAGGTGAACTCAGATGTTCCAACACCACCATCTTCAATTCCGAAGCTGCGGATACCTGGTTCTAAGGTCCCATCTACTAAGGATTTTATTACTTCGTACACTGCTAAGTCAACCCGCTTAATCATACTGGTGAGGACTGTACCTGGAGCCATGTAGTCCTGATCAGAGTCAACACCAATGGCGTAGAATCCATTGCTCTTAGCAGCGTCAATTACGCCACCACCAGTTCCACCAGAAGCATGGTAAACAATGTCTGCGCCGCGCTCGTTTTGGCTAACAGCTAACTCACGGCCCTTGCCTGGGTCACCAAAGCTACCAGCATAGTTCACGAATACTTGTGCATTGGGGTTAGCCCACTTTACGCCCTCTTCGAAGCCCACTTGGAACTTACGAATTAGAGGAACTTCCATCCCACCAACAAAACCTACTTTGTCAGTCTTGGTCATGAGCCCAGCCACAACACCTACTAAGAAGGAACCTTCGTGCTCTTCAAATACTAAGGAAGTAACGTTAGGATTATCAACTACGTCGTCCACAATGGCAAAATTGAGGTTAGGATAATCAGCGGAAACTTCGGCGAGAGCATTAGCGTGAATAAAGCCGATAGTGATGATTAAATCATAACCTAAATCAGCATATGCCCGTTGATGGTCTTCCATTTCGGCGATATCAGCAGGTTCTACATAGTTTACCTCGACACCTAGTTCATCTTTAGCCTTCATGAGACCAACATAAGCGGCGTCGTTGAAGGACTGGTCACCTAAGCCACCTTCAGCAAAAATCAAACCAATTCTAGGTTGCTTAGCATAGGTTGGACTTACTACTAAACCAACTAAAAGTACGGCCACTAACAAAAAACTGAGTCTTTTACGCACTCTAAAAACCCCCTATGATGTATTTGATGCACTATATTATTTTCGCCAATGGAGGACCAATTCCTCCCCAAATTCTCTAGAATGATCTGTCAGAATACCTGATTTTATCCTTTCACAACAGCTACTGTCAGGAGCTTTAATACAGGTTTCACGAGATCCATTTGATCCTCCATGACTTCATCAATATCCTTATAAGCTTTATAGTATTCTTCGGCAGTATCTCCCCGGCGTCTCTTGCCCAGCACAATGTCTTTCTCTTTAAAGTCAGCTAATACCTCATCTAGACTAAACTGACGAACCGCCTCTTTACGGCCCATGACTCGCCCCGCCCCGTGACTAGCCGAGTGAAAAGAGTCAGGATTACCTAAGCCTTCGACTATATAAGAGTAAGAACCCATTGCACCAGGAATAATGGCCAGTTCGCCTTTGGCGGCCCTAATTGCTCCCTTACGATGGACCCAAACCTGCTTGCCGAAATGTTCCTCTAGAGCTGCATAATTATGGTGAGCGTTGACTTCCATCAAAACTTCAATATGTTTGACCCCAGCAAAACGCTGCAAGCCAGCAAAAACAGATCGACGGACTCTTTCCATGATCATTTGTCGATTCTGGCGAGCAAACTCTAGGGCAAAATTCATCCAACCAATATAGCCCTGAGCTTCTTCCGTATCTAAAGGTAAATAGGCCAAATCATACTGAGGTGGTACAGGAGAACCCATTTGCTTATTCCGCTCCTTGGCAAGGCGATTAAAGTAGTTGGCCACTTTAAAACCCAAATTGCGAGAGCCGGTGTGAACCATAATCCCAAGCATCCCCGCTTCATCCTCTTGCAACTCAATAAAGTGATTACCCCCGCCAAGAGTGCCAATCTGTCTGTAAGCTTCATCTAATTCAGGCAAGTTCTTGTTTCCATACCGATAGAGCTTGTCTACAGGATACTGATCTAGAAAAGTCGATTGTTGCCGCTGCCGATGATGATCAAAACCTTGAGGAACATCGCGCATGATTTGCCCCACTAAATATTGGGCCAGATTGCCATTGGGAGTGTTTACCTCCCTGAGCAAACTTGCAGGAACATTAGTATGAATAAAGCCCATGCCACAACCAATATCCACTCCTACCGCATTGGGGATAATAGCCTCACTACTGGCCATGACCCCACCAATAGGCATGCCATACCCGGTGTGTGTATCAGGCATTAAGGCAATGTGCTTAAAAGCAAAGGGCAAATTCGAGAGATTTAAGGCCTGCCCAAGGCAGGTCTCATCCAAATGCTCCTCACTAGGTAGCCACACATAAATGGGCACTAATTGTTCTTGCTGGTTAAAGATTATAAACATCTTTACCTCCTCTGCAAATGTTCTAAATCAGCTAGTTGTAAACCAAGGGTCTCAACAATCTCCAGACCTTCCCGCAAACCTAAATCAAGGTCCCGGGGATGGTGGGCATCGGAATTAACCACAACAGTCACTGCATAATCCCGCGCGATTTCCCAAAAGTTAAGCCATGGATAGGCAGAACGCGAACCTTCAGGTGTTTCAATAATCTTGCGCATCAATCCATAACCATTTATCTCAAGGGGAATTTGCAGTTCTTGAGCGGCACTAAGAATATCTCTAGCAGCAGCTTCAGTATTGGCATCCCAGGTCAGATAGGACAGACCAAAAAGATCCGGGTGAGCCACAAAGGCAAAAAGCTTTGATTCCATAGATTTAATCAGATAATCAGTGTAGGCCACCAAACGTTTCTCGTTGTAAAGTCCGCTGTGACTACTCAAGAAACTTCCTTGATAAGGAAAGAAATGGCACCCCAAGATAAGATAATCAAAGTTGTATTCTCCCAGAAGAACGTCTACAAAAAACTGCTGGTAGTCCTGGCTCCATTCACACTCCATACCTTTGAGAATAGTAAGTTCTGGATAATAGGTTTGTGCTCGCTCAATGGCCTCTACGTAAGAAGAGAGTTCGCTGTAGGCCATGCGCATGCCTAACCAACGATCATCGGGCAAGGCCGTATGGTCTGTCATTCCTAAGACAGTAATCCCTTTTCTTAGTGCCCCTTGGGCATAATCTATAGCGTCACCTTCCGCGTGTTTGCAACGAAAAGTATGGGTGTGATAATTCTTCAATCTACTAACCTCCAGGCGCGAGATGCGAATATCGCGCACACACTCTTTATCTCTTACTGTACTATTATAATGTTAAGTGTGCAACTTTTTTGCTTGTGAGAAGTAGCGTTCTTAGATACAATTAACCTCGAATGGGGGTGTGGGTATGGTCAACCTTGAGTTTGCTGGGCGGGTAGCTATCTTTTTAGGGATTGCCCTGCTCTTTTCAATTATTTATTTTCGACTAGCAAAAAATATCCTAAGGCGTTTTAATTTAGCTCAACCGGGAGTGGTGTTGGCCTTGGCCTCCACCGTTTTGGGGGTTTTGACCCTTTTTCTCCTCTTTTTCATCTACGTTTATCATGGTTTTGGGTATCAGCCCGATATTTACCGCACCGGTGATCGCACCTCCAACAAAGTGGCCCTCACCTTTGATGATGGTCCCAGTGAAGAATTCACTTTGCCCATCCTTGATATCTTACGGGACTATGACGTTCCCGCGACTTTTTTCATGGTAGGTAGCCATGTGGAGAGATTTCCAGAGGTGGCCCAACGAATAGTAGAGGAAGGTCACGCCATTGGCAACCACACCCAAAACCATCGTAATGTTCCCACCCTTTCGACCATTGATCTTAACAAGGAAATGGTAGAAGCTACGGCGATTATTTTTGAGACTACGGGTGTGTATCCTAGCTATGTGCGACCTCCCCGGGGAATGTATGATGATCGTTTTCGTCGCTTAGCCAAATTATTAGGACAAGAAATTGTACTGTGGTCCATTTCTACCAGAGATTGGCGCTACGGTGTCACGTCCAATTACATCATCCGCTTTGTAGACACTAAAGTGCGAGGAGGAGATATTATTCTCTTCCACGATAGCGGAGCCCTATTGAAAAATGAGGGGGGCGATCGCCAGGCTACTGTGAGCTCTCTCCCCGAGGTTATTGAATTAATTCGGGCGAAGGGTTTGAAGATAGTGCCCTTGAGCGAACTGCTGCATGATGCCCCAACTGAACTCTTCCCGCAAGTGGATCGTCCCGAGTAAGGAGGGATCTTCGTGGTCTTGGAAAAAGGGCGGGTTAGCGACTCCCGGGAGATTGCTACAATTTATCGAGCTGCCTTTCCCGAAAGTGTTCAGTTCTTTTTTGCCAAGAAAAGCCCCCTACGGCTGCTGGATCTTTTGGAGCTTAGTTTTCGCCTGGTGTTTTTTTGGGGTGGCCAAGCTCTCCTCGTCAAAGATCAGCAAGGCGCAGTTGTGGCCTACTGCCTTTTCACCTCTAGACAAAAACCACAGAACCGAAATTATTGGGCTCTACTGACCACTGGGATCAAGTTGATTGGCAAGATCTGCCCATTTGAGGCAATTAGGCTCGCTTTTAACAAATTGCTGGTTTTCGCTACTACAAAAAGGGACAAGGGTCCAACAAGGGAGTTAGTCTCCAGTGCTGAAATTCTCTCCATCGCCGTTTTACCAAGTGCCCAAGGAGAAGGTATTGGTACCCAACTACTCCATGCTGTCCTCGAACAACTACCTAACGAGGGCATCGCACTCAATGTCCGCACCAAAAACGAAGCTGCGCGGAGACTTTACGAAAGTGCAGGTTTTCAAGTCTGTGGTAGTACCAGAGATTATCTAGGTGAATGGCTCATGTTAATTAAACCCGCAGGTGGCTAGCGCCTGCGGGTTCTTTGTAATAACTGCGCCCGTTTCGAACGGATTCTCTCCTCCATGGCAGCAGTTCTTTCGTGATCAATTTCTATCTCTACAAGCTCATCGTCCTCAATCTGGACTAAAAGCCACAAACCTTCTCTACTTCCCCGAGGTAAGCTCGAGATAGGGCAAAGAAACTCTTCTTCCCCTTCTCCTAAGAGCAATACGGCGGTGATTCCATCTACAATTCGATCTATTACGGCAGACCGCTTGCTAATTCCAAATCACTCCTTTACATAGGCTATACCTTGTTCTTTAATCTCCCTGATTCTTTTGTCACCCAAACCAGAAACACGACGTAAATCATCTAAGCTTTTAAAGGCCTTTATTGCTCGTAAAGCTATGATTTCTCGAGCTCGTTCTGGACCAATATGGACAATACGCTGCAAATCCACAAAGGTCGCACTATTAAGATCAACCCCTCCTACTTGGAGTTGACCGCCATTTTTGGTAACTTCAACACGATAATCGGATCCATCTGTGTACACCACGACGGTTCCATTCACATCTGTTCCATATAGATCCATGCCTAACCTGATCATTCTCTCCACCACTTCTGGATGCGGATGACCGTAGTCATTTTTAACACCAGCCGAATAAATGGCGACTTGGGGATTCACTGCGACCACAAACTCAATTCCCGAGGAAGTCCGGGAACCATGGTGCCCTAGCTGTAAAATCTGGGCTTGAACAGGCACTCCACTCGCCAAAATAGAGTTCTCAGTTTTCCTTTCTGCATCTCCAGTAAACATAAAAGCCACATCACCATAGATTGCACGAATTACAATGTTAGTGTGGTGCAAATCTGAGGAGAGCTTATCTGGATGCAAAATCTCTAAACTTAGATCCCCGAAGGTGAAGTCCAGATCCGCATGTTGACCCCGCCTAGGCTCATGGTAAAAAGCACCCGAAGCCAAGATTGCATCGAGAAGGTCTTCGTAGAGTTTGGTGGTATGCTCATAGCCAGACATCCACACCTCCTCAACAAGAAAGTTCTCTAAGACTGCTACGCCTTGTCCAATATGATCAGCATGGGGATGAGTGAAGATCAAAAGATCTATCTTTTTCACCCCTAGGCGCGCTAAGTGGTGTACCACATCATAGCTACCTCGATCACCTGCATCAATCAGTATTGTAAAATCCTGACCCCTTAAAAGGGTCGCTTCTGCTTGACCCACATCGAGAAAATGCACTTCTAGTGACCCTGCTACACCCACCCCACTCCAGGTAAGAGTGAGGGAAAGCAGAATAGCTAACCAAAGTGTTAATGTGTATCGCCGTTGTCTATTTTCCAATTTTGAACCACCCCATACGGTTCTTCAGACGATCTGCAATGACCGTCAAATCTCCGGAAGAAGAGGCAATTTCTTCCATAGAAGCACTTTGTTCTTCAGTAATCGCGGAAATTTGTTCACTGCCGCGGTCAATTTCTGCCATTTCCTCTACCATCTGTTCAATTTGGCCCAAGATACCCTCCATACGGCCAATAATGGCCTTGACCATGGCACCACTACTTTGCGTAACCGCAGCACTACTAGAAGCTTGCTTAGCTCCCGCCTCCATCTCTTGTACTGTTTGGGTTGTTTGCCGTTGAATTTTAGTGACCAAAGCGGTGATTTCTGTAGCGGCCCGAGCTGATTGTTCAGCTAAATTACGTACTTCTTGGGCCACAACCGCAAAGCCCCGACCTTGTTCTCCGGCACGGGCCGCTTCTATGGCTGCGTTGAGAGCTAATAACTCAGTTTGATCCGCTATTTGTGTAATTACCTCTACGGCGTGGCCGATTTCTTCTGAGTCGCGACCTAGGTTGGTAACCACCTTTGCCAACTCTTCAATTGAACTATTTAAAGCAACGCTAGTTGCCACCGCCTCTTCGATTTGTTTTCCACTTGCGCCAGCTTCCTCCATGATTTTCTGCGCCTCTGCCACCAGAGCCACAGAACCATGATTAAGCCCATCTACAGCAGAGGCAAACTCATTGGTGGTGGCTGCGATTTCTTCTATAGCCGCAGCATTTTCCTCCGTGATGGCAGAGAGCTCTTGGCTATTCCTTAACACAGCTGTGGAGGTAGTATCCACCTCAGTCACCACTTCTACAATTTGATCCTGCATCACCGCCAAAGCAGAAAACAATTGCCCAACCTCATCGTCACTGCGGGCCACGATGGGCGTGGAAAAGTCCCCACCACCAACTGCCTGAGCAACCTGTACCAATTGGCGAAGGGGCTTTAAGAGCCAACCTTGAATCAAGGATAACAGGATCGCTAGAACGAGCGCCGAAATGATGCCAATGCCGTAACCAAGTTTCTTGGTACTTTTCAAAAATTCCACCGTCTCGGTCCGATCCCGCACCACGCGAATAAACCCGGAGACTTTCCCTTGAAAATCTCGGAGGGGTACTAATAGAATCTGTTCTTGCTCAGTTAGAGAAAACTGGGGGCGACCGTCCCTTAGCTTATCTTGCTGGGTTTTGTCAATTATCCAGCCATTTTCTAATCCAGTTGTAGCTAACAAACCGGATTGATCCCCAGCATAGTCATCCCATGCTATATTCGAGGAGTGCAGTTGATACAAACCATACTCCCCACCTAGTTCTTCTTGTAATGTACGCAGGAAGGTGATTCCCAAGTCCCCACCATATTCCACCGAACCCACATGACTGCCTTGATAAAAAACGGGAGCCACAACCCTTAAACCATAGCCGCCGCGACCTTCTTCAACCCCTGCAACTAGTTGGCGGGTGCGGTTGGCTTCATTCACAGTGAACCGAAAGTCCCTTAAACTATCCCCGAACTTTTCTGGTTGATGGAGCCGCAAGAAGGATGTAGAGTCAGGCAAGTGAAACTGCATTTGAGCATAGCGCTCTGCCACCGCTTCGTAGCCTGGCAAGAGCATGTCAGTCAAGGCTCGACGATCCCTTTGGGCAAACAGGCGTTGCACTTCCGGATTATTGGCAACACTTAAGGTTAGATCCTTCGTAGCTTCGATTTGTTCAGCTAAACGGACTTGTATTACCCGTTCTAATTGGGCTAGTTCTTGAAACTCATTGCGCTCAATCATTTGTAGAGTTCGGTTACTCATGAAAGTAACAACGGATAAAAGAACAATTACTGCAATTATTGTGCCCCCCAAAAACAGCTTTCTCCTAATGCTCATCACAAACCCCTCCTGGTTTCCTATCTCCCTGGGTAGTAAATATTTCTAGTTCACTTACTTATTCCCCTGCCTCAAAAAAGTGAGAGCGGTCATAATCGAGATGTTTTGTGAAGGCACAGATAGTCTAGTAATCCACCCACATCGTCTAGAGCTGCTGTTACAAAGCAACAAGAAGTCACTGCAACAGGCGAGTAAAATAATCTCTCACCAGGGGAGCGGCCACCTGTCCACCTACCCCTCCCTCTTCAACCAAGAGGGCAAAAGCCACCTTAGGGCCATCAGGCAATTGGGTATGACCGGCAAACCAAGCATGATTGCCTCCAGCTACAGTTTCAGCCGTGCCGGTCTTAGCAAAGAGATCTAATCCTGCAACTTGAGCACTCCTTCCAGTGCCGCTTATAACCACTTCCCTCAACATAGCGTTGATTTGTTCCGCGGTTTCTGCTTTTAACACAGAACTTGAGTCTGCTAGCTGCTCTGTCTTGATTAAATGGATAGGTGGTAACTGACCTCCATTAGCAAACACTGTGAAGATCTGAGCCATTTGCAAAGGACTTAACAGTACCTGATCTTGACCAATGGCCGACCAAGCCAAGGCCACCTTGCTACGTCCCGGATTACCGATTCGACCTTCTACCAAAGAAAGGCCCAGGCGAGGGCTTTGATCTAGCCCGAAACGAGTAAAATATTCTTCTAAGAGAGGAGCCCCCAATTCTAGACCAACTCTGGCAATGGTGGT
Organism: Firmicutes bacterium UBA4996; assembly: GCA_002396805.1. Taxonomy (GTDB): domain Bacteria; phylum Bacillota; class Limnochordia; order Darwinibacteriales; family Darwinibacteriaceae; genus UBA4996. Next base: position 22,349 of record DGYW01000004.1, read on the forward strand.
GTTAATGGACTCAACTAATGCCCGACTTAAATCATGTTCGCCGAACACTTGCTGTTGGAAGTTGCGAATTATATTTCCTTCCACCCGCAATTCCCCCGTATCCACAAATTGGCTAGCGGGCTCAAAAATACCCTGATCGAGGGCAGCTGCCGTGGTCAGCACCTTAAAGACAGAACCAGGTGGGTACAATCCTTGTAAGGCCCGGTTAAACATGGGCTTGTGGGGATCCGTACTTAACTCTTGCCAGCGTTGGCTCGAAATGCCCCCAACAAAATCGTTAGGATCATAACTAGGTGTAGAAACCAAGGCCAAAATAGCTCCTGTCTCCGCATTCAAAAGCACAAACGCCCCACGCTGGTCTTGGAGAATCTCCTGGGCTAAAGATTGCATTCGGAGATCTAGAGTAAGTTCTACGTTCTCTCCCTCGATCACGGCCTTTTCTGCCTGCAGAATGGGAGACTCTTGCTCCGGTTGGACATAAAAACGGTAACCAGGCCTACCCCGTAACTGATCATCTTGACTACTTTCTAATCCAGCCCTCCCCACAATCTCTCCACTTAGGTAATCCCGCTCAGGAAATTTCTCCACCATGGATGCGGTCACTTCGCCTATATAACCCGTAATGTGGGCCGTAATCTCATGTTGAGGGTACGCCCGCGCTTCTACCCGTCTGAAAAAGATCCCTGGCACGGGTCGCAAAAATTCATCGACCTGTAAATACTGTTGTTCTGTCAAATTGATCAAAGGCACAAACCAATGCCCCTGCACTCCAGGTGCTTCATATTGTCTACGTACATAGTCGGCACTCAACCCAAGATGCTCTTCTAAGACGCCTAAAAGACGTTCTGGATCGGCGATTCGGTCTGGTTGAACACCAACTGCCACAAGACTCCCCTCACCTGCTAAAACCTGACCTTGGGTATCAATGAGGTTCGCCCTTTGAGGTTCTATGCGGTTCCGTACATAGCTGGCCCCTAAACCATAATGGGGTAAGGGAAGGTTGTCTTGCCAGTTAATCTTCCATTCATCAAAAAAACCCTTCCGCTGTAAGATTAAATCAGATTCAACTACTAGGGGTGCAAAATGACTGCTTTCGTAACTTAACTCGAAACTAAACACAGCCTCTTTCTTATTCCGAGATAGGGGCGCAAAGTCAGTGATTACGATCTTCTGCAAGGCAAAGGCCTCGGCAAAACGATCATAGGCCTCCGCAAGTCTCTCTGTGGTTGGATGAGACTCTTCAGAGAAGTATTTCTCTAGGTCCACAAAATCCTGGCGCATTATTTGTTCTAAGAAATCCTCCGCCACATCAGCAGGATTAACCTGCAAAAATTGTCCCGTAAGGACCCCTGCCCCAATAAGAACCACCAGCACAACCCCGGCAATAATTAATCTTTTCATTGCGTGTTCCCCCTCTGCTCCTTAACTTTTGACTAGACGAACCTTGAAGGAGCTACCTACACCAGGCTCACTCTGCACTGTTATAGTACCCCCGTGTCCTTGAATAATCCCAGCTGTAACAGCTAGACCGATGCCTGTCCCACCGGTTTCACGCGACCGGGACAGATCTGTTCGATAAAACCTTTCGAAGATGAAGGGCAAATCTTGGGCTTCAATGCCAATGCCCGTATCGGAAATTTCCACCAGTACTTGATCCTGTTCGGCTCTTAAGTCAATAGACACCTCGCCACCCGGGTGTGTGTATTTAATGGCATTTACCACCAGATTGCGCAAGGCGGTGTTCAGCATCTCCCGATCCCCCATGGTATAGAGGGCGGGCTGCCCATACCAGTGAAGGCGGATCCCCTTTTCTTCTGCTAAGATTCCTAGGGACGCCACTAAGGAGGCGAGTAATTCTCCTAAATTCACCCTTTCTTTGCGAGGGGGCTGCTCTAGCTTAGACAATTCTTGTAAACCCTCCAGAAGACCCTGGAGGCGGTGGGCTTCTTCCAAAACTAGATTCAGATTTTCGGCAGTTGGTTCCACTACCCCATCACTCATGGCTTCCACATAGGCTTGAACAGCTGCTAAAGGGGTGCGAAATTCATGTGCTACATCATTGGTGAGCTTAATTCGTAGCTGTTCCATATGTTCTAGATTGGCAGCCATCTGGTTAAACTCCTTGCCTAAATAACTGAACTCATCACGCCCTCGCACCTCTGTGCGCTGGGCCAAATCCCCTGCACCCACTCTGCGGACCATAGCCACCAACTGATCTAAAGGCTTGGTTAGTCCCCAAGAGAAGAAGGCACTGACAATTAAGGCGGCCCCAATGGAGAGGACTGCGGTGATAAGAATGGAATTGTTAACAGCCTGACGAAACTTGGTTTCTTGGATGGCGTGCTCAGGCCTTTGACTTGGAATAATTTCTATTACCGCCGCTGTTCCATCTGGCAGAGTAAGGTTTTCTGTGGTCTGGCGTCTCATCATGCCTGGACCATGGCTCATCATGTGCCCACCCATACGCCTTTCTGCCCTGAGTTCACTTACTACGATCTGGGCATCGGTAGCTAAGCCTAGTAACTGGAGCTGCCGTTCAATGGTGATTCGATCCTGGTCACCTTGGTAGAGTTCTCTCACAGTCTGAACCACTTGCTGGTTCCGTTCGAGCTGACTAGTTTCGAGAAAATCGACAAATTGCCGATCCAAGGCCCGATTCGTGAGCACACTGGCAAAAGCAATAGTCAGGCCACTAACCAAGACCATGAAAAAGGTGAGCTTCCAACTTAGTTTGGGAAACATTATTCCACCCACTTGTAGCCCATACCATAAACTGTGGTAATATATGCCTTCGTAGTATGGACCTCAAATTTTTTTCTGAGATTCTTGATATGCACATAAATGGTCTCTTCATAGCCCTGATAATCCCAGCCAAAGGCGTGCTCTGCCAACTCACTCCGGGAAAAAACAACCCCAGGATTACGCAGGAATAGTACCAACAGACGATATTCTGTAGGAGTAAGGGCTACTTCTGCACCTTGAATGGTTATTTCATGCTTGGCCTGGTTCACCCGAATTACCTCATCACCGCTTATCAGCTCCTGCTGTTCACGCCCCCAATTGCGACGGAGGACCGCATTCACCCTTGCCACCAATTCCTTAGGACTAAAGGGTTTGGTCACATAATCATCAGCCCCGCCTTGTAGGCCCCGCACGCGATCCCCCTCACTGGTCTTAGCGGTTAGCATAATAATGGGGGTTTCCCACTTGGATCTAATCACAGAGCAGACTTCTTCACCAGATAGCTCTGGAAGCATGAGATCTAAGATAACCAAATCCGGCTCCATCTCTTGGAACACCTCAAGCGCTTCAAGACCAGTGCTGGCTTCGTAAACCAAGAAACCGTCTCGCTCCAGGTAGAGTTTCACAATCTCCCGAATCTTGGTTTCATCTTCTACAACTAATACTTTTCGCTGCATTCAGGTCACCTCCCAAGTTCAGCATAGCACAAAAAACTCTAGTTTCAGCAATCTACAAACTATCTTCAAAGTTTCTTCCGATTGTCTTCAATATCATTAGCTATACTCTAATCAAACATGACGGAGGTGATAGTATGTTCAAAAGGTTTAAAGGGATAATTGTTCTAGGCGTGGTTTTACTTATAGTAGGCACCTCGCTGGTCTTAGCTGCGGACCCTGAGACTATAGACCCTACCACAAGACCCGTTCCGTGGCGAGTACAGGTAAGGGAAATTTTGGAGAGACATCCAGAAGTGTTGGCAGAAATTGAGGCCTTACAACCCGAAATCGCCGAACGCGACGTTACACAACAGCAAGCGGAAGGCAGAGGCTTTTTTGGATTCTTTGGCCCTCGCCACATGGCTCGCGGACAGCAACGTGGGTACATGATGAATTGCTGGAGAGGCGTGGGTCCGAACTGGGCCCGCTAGGCCCCAATGATAAGACCGTTAGGAAAACCTAACGGTCTTTCTTTGTCCTACTCACGCCAAAAGCTAGGAGTCAGGATGCTTAACAAAGTGAATAGTTCTAAACGTCCCAAGAGCATAAACAAGGAAAACAGCAATTTGCTAGCCCCGCTAAAGGAGGCGAAGGTTCGGCTTGGTCCAACTGCACCAAAGCCAGGACCAATATTGCCCAAGGTGGCCGCGACCGAACTCATGGAGCTAATCAGATCCAAACCTTCCAGTGAGATCAGTAGGCTACCAATTATGAAGGTTAATACATAGAGAAAATAGAAGCTGGCCACTCCCGAGACAATCTCCGGAGCCACAATCTTACCATTGATTGTAATTGGTACAACCATCTGCGGATGTAAAGTCTTCCCCACTTCCCGCTTCACCACTTTACCCGCGACTAAAAGTCTAATTACCTTAATAGAGCCTGCGGTAGAACCAGCACTCCCCCCCACAAACATGAGAACAAACAAGACACCCTTACTAAAGGTGGGCCACAAATCGAAGTCAACTGTAGTATAGCCTGTGGTAGTGATGATAGAGCTAACTTGAAACAAAGCGTGTTTTACCGTCTCTCCTACACTATCATACACCCGCCCATGAAGATTAAGGGAAATGGCCACAACACTCAAAACCACAATGGCTAGATAGAGACGGAGTTCCTCATTGTACAGCATTTGACGCCACCGACGCTTCCATAAATCATAATACAAAGAAAAGTTCACACCAGAGAGAAGCATTCCTACCGCGATGGCGTTAATGAGCAAGCTGTTCGCACTAAAACGGGCTAGACTATCATTGTAGATAGATAAACCACCGGTACCGACTGTACCAAAGCTAAATACAGAACTTTCAAACCAGGACAAACCCACTAGTCGAAAAACGAAAATTTGGATTAGGGTGATGACCAGATAGACAGTGTACAAAACCTTTGTAGTTACCCCAATCCGTGGGGTGAGTTTATCTGGGGTAGGACCCGGACTTTCTGCCTTGAAAACCTGGAACCCCCCTACCCCTAGAGTAGGTAAAATCGCTAGGGTAAGCACCAAGATACCCATACCACCTAACCAATGGGTGAAAGAACGCCAAAACAACATGCCCAAGGGTAAGACTTCCACATTTTCTATTATCGTGGATCCGGTAGTGGTTAAACCAGAAACTGTTTCGAAAAAGGCATCTATCCAACTGGGTATACTCCCGGACAAGACAAAGGGCAAACTCCCAAAAAAAGAGGCACCAACCCAGCCCAATGTAACAATTAACAAAGACTCCCGGATTCTCAAGCGGCCTGAGCGAGTCGGTAAATTGGAGGCTGCAAAACCCACAATCCCCGTAATAACCATGGATACTAGAAAACCCAAAATTGCCGCCCGCTCTTGGTAGTAGAGGGAAATACCTAAAGGAATAGTGAATAAAGCTGCCTCAACGAGTAGGAGGTTTCCGAAAACCCGACCCACTAGACCATAATTCATGCCAGAACCCCCTTCTCTTCGGATAAAAGAGTTGCTCTACTGCGGATATTTCCCTTTGCAGACAAAAGAGAATGACCCGGTCCTGGCCCTCAATCACCGAGTTTCCGTTGGGAATAAACACTTGCCCTTCCCGGACAATGGCACCAACAATTAGCCCCCGAGGTACTTTGGCTTGGGCCAGTTTGCGCCCTACAACGGGAGCATCTTCAGGAACAATAATTTCCACTACTTCTGCCTGACCACCAAACAAGAGAGATAAAGAAGCTATTTGCCCCCCTTGGACAAAGCGCACAATTTCTCCAGCGGAGATTAAAACGGGATTAACTGCCCGATCAATCCCCAATTGCTCAATAATCGGCACGAAATTTGAGCGACTCACTTTAGCCACCACCTTAGGCACCCCCTGTTGCTTACCTAAGAGTGCTAACATGAGATTCTCCTCGTCATTACCTGTCAAAGAGACCAGGGCATCCATTTCGCCTAGTCCTTCATCTTGAAGCAAGTCCAGATCTGTTCCATCGCCACAAATCACCATGGCTCCCTTGAGATTTTCTGCTAGGTAATCACAACGTTCTGCACTTTGCTCAATGACCTTCACCATAATTCCACTAGCTAGTAGACGATTGGCCAAATAAAAACCTGCCTTACCCCCGCCTAAAATCATGGTCTTACGGGTAGTATGACGTTCTCCTAAAAGAGACAAACCTTTCGTGAAAGAGGTGACATTTTCTCTGCGTCCGATGAGATAGAGAATGTCCTGTTCTTCTAAATGGGTGTCGCCAGATGGTACGATCACCTGCCCACCCCTGGAAATAGCCGCAACTAAAATCTCCTCAAAAAGTTCTGCATCGCGTAAGCGCTTGCCTACCAGAGCAGGCAAAGAAAGCATGGGCACATCAAAGAGGCCTACCTTGCCACCGGCAAAGGATTCCATGTGGGCAGTATACCCACGCAAAACATAGCGCGCCACGTCTAGGGCCGTATCCTGCTCCGGGTTAGTAATAAAATCAATCCCTAAGCGTTCCTTGAAAAACTCGATTTGGTTGGCATACTCTGGATTGCGCACCCTCGCCACGACTCGTTTGCAACCTAACTCCTTGGCAAGGCGACAGATGAGTAAGTTAGTTTCGTCATTACTGGTGACTGCCGCTACTAAATCCCGCTTTTTCAAATCTAGCTCTTCCAAGAGTTTAAGTTGCACGCCATTACCCTTAATAGGGAGCACATCTAGGCGATTAGCTACCCTAGAAAGGGCTGTCTCATTGAGATCTACTACTGTAATATTATTACTTGTGCTGGCCAAGGTCTCCGCTAACTTGAAGCCTAGTTTACCCATACCAATTATCACAATTTCCAATTATTGCACCTCCAAATTTGGAGTAATTTGTCTAAATACCTAGTTTTGGCCTTGACTTTATGTAAACTTACATGCTATACTGGATACAAATCACTTCATTAAAGAAGTGCTAAGATCTCCGAATATCATGATTTGTGACAACGGGGGACCCGATTATTTTGGGGTGAATCCTGATCAGATCAGGAGGGGCAACTTGGGTGTCCTAATCCGTCAGCTAACCTCGTAGGAGTACGCCAAGCGTGTGACGACTGTTTGAGTCGTTCATACGCTTTTTTTGACCTCACAAATAGTAAGGAGATGATTTCATGAAAGTCTGCAGCAAGTGCCTAACCCTGACAGGGGTTAATCAACTGTATTGTACTACTTGCAAGACACTTCTCACCGGTCAAGACAAACTGGATCAGTACCACATGACCACACACAAGACCGGTCGCCTAAGAACCAGACCTTCTAAAGTATACGCTGGTTCAATGAAAATGGGGTGAGCTAATGTCTACTGGAACGTTAGTCGTAACCTTCTTAAACACCCATTTGGGCTCAACACCCTATGTGGGTAAATATCATTTTGTGTTCGTCCGTGAATGCGATCCCAATACCATCCTCCATACTTTTGAGGGTGAATTGGCCTACGGAGAGCAGAAGACTTATACCATTTCTAATCTAAGACCAGGCAACTATCTGCTTGTTGGTTTAGAACTTCCAGATCCCAAGCCAGGTAACACTCGGCACCATCGGATCATGATTTATGCTGGCTTGGAGACAGTCTACGACGTGTGTTACTTAAGAAACACGAAGTTGGGCTTTTAATAAATCTAACTAGAAGGGGTTGACAATCATGGCAGTAGAAAAACAGACCACCATTGAAGATATAAAACACCATCTAGAGGCAAATGTAGGCAAAAAGGTTTTTATCCGAGCTCACAAGGGGCGCCGCCGCTATTTAGAAACTGAAGGCATTCTGGTGGAAACCTATCCAAAACTATTCGTAGTCAACTTAGACCAGACCAATGCAGTACGTCGTCGTTCGTACACATATGCTGATATCCTTACTGAGAATGTAGAGGTTACCATAGACAACGAACGAGTAGGCGCTCATTAATTCTCATAATAGGCTATTTTCCTCCCACAGAAAAGACTAAGCGGTCTCCCACCCCTTAGTCTTTTCTTTATATCCCCACTAAACCCCCGGTTCCTTCTAGGCGTAAACGTTCCACAAAGGAGCGGACAAACCGATCCTTTTCATCAAAGAACTCCACAGACTGCCGGTAATTCAACAGCCCCCGTACCTTTGCCACTTGGTCGTGGTACCTAGTATCGTAAAACTCCAAAGCATAAGCTAGGTTTTCTCTCTGATAAGCAGTATGTAAAAAGTTGAGCCAGATTTCTTGGCTTCCAAAGTGATCAAGAATGTCCCCATCCTGCACAAGCTGTACATAGTGAGGATATTCCTTTTCCTTGCGTAAAGTATGGCCTCTCACGACTTCAACAATCTGGTCTAAGTTTTCTGGTGAACAGTAATCCTGCAAAATTCGTTCAACCAAGATGGCTCCATACTCCCAATGGGGTTCAATACCCTTCCCTACATCGTGGAACCAACTACCCACAAGTATAATCTCATCGTCTTGATCTTGGCCAGGAAAAACCAACTCCCGTAATTGCAAGGCAATCTTGCCCACCCTTTGACCATGATAAAAGATATAGCCAGGTTCCCTTTGGGGATTCACTTGCCTGTGGCCCATAGTCTCCCAGGCCACCTCCTCGATTTGATCCAAACGCACTGTGGTCTTCACCCCATCCACTATAGTCCTAATTCTGTATTCTTAGTGTGGTTCCAAAACCCTTTTTCCTTCATACCCTAATAAGGAAAATCACTTGGAAAGGATGTGTGACCATGGGGTATGTCTTGGCCGATCTCAAACCTGGTGAAAGTGGTTATGTGTTGACTCTCACCGCGACCGGACCCAGTCGTCGCCGTCTGTTTGATCTAGGTTTAGTACCAGGCACTAAGGTGCAGGCTCTATTCACAAGTCCCAGTGGTGATCCAGTAGCCTACGCAATCAGAGGAGCGGTGATCGCTTTGAGGTTAGAAGGGGCACGGCAAATCCTGCTCCAAAACTAAAACGAGGAGGCGAAAGTCATGTCCCCAGCCCTGCTCATTGCCTTGGGCGGAAATCCGAATACGGGAAAAAGCACCATTTTTAACGGCCTAACAGGCCTGAAACAACACACGGGTAACTGGCCCGGCAAAACCGTTTTACAAGCGAGGGGAAAATACCGTTATCAAGGGCGAATCTATGAGGTCGTAGATTTACCAGGAACTTACTCCCTCTTAGCTAATTCCCCTGAAGAGGAAGTGGCCCGAGATTTTCTGTGCTCCGCTTTGCCCGCCGCTACAGTAGTTGTGGTGGATGTAACGTGCTTAGAGAGAAATCTCAACCTCGTCCTGCAAGTCCTAGAAATTACACCTAAAGTGGTGGTCTGCGCTAATTTCATGGATGAAGCGAAACGCCTAAACCTCCGTTTAGATTTACTACTCTTAGAGAAAGAGCTGGGGGTGCCCGTGATTCCCACCACTGGAACTACAAAAACTGGATTACCCCAACTAAAGGATGCCATCGCCCGGGCTGCCGGAGGTCAACTGCGAGGCCGACCATTTTCCATTTTGGAAAAACTGGAGGCGAGATCATGACAGATTTAAGGACGGACGATCAAGAGAGGGTGGTCAGCGCCCTATACCAAAAGGCGGAAGAAATCGCCTCAAAAGTGGTGCGTAATCCCCGCACACCCGGAACTGGGCTAACCCAGAGACTTGATAGTGTTTTTACCTCCCGCAAGTGGAGTATACCCATTATGCTTGCCCTTTTGGCCACCGTTTTTTGGATTACCATTACTGGTGCCAACACTCCTTCTGACCTCTTAACCCACCTCTTTTACCACTTAGAAGGCTGGCTTCTGATTATCTTGGCCTGGTTTAAAGCCCCTGTTTGGTTACAAGGTGCTTTAATTTTGGGAATGTACCGAGGGCTCGCCTGGGTTGTAGCGGTGATGTTACCCCCCATGGCCATCTTCTTTCCCCTTTTTACTTTACTGGAGGACTTTGGTTATTTACCTCGAGTAGCTTTCAATCTGGACCATCTCTTCCAACGGGCTGGTACCCACGGCAAACAAGCCCTCACCATGTCCATGGGCTTTGGCTGTAATGCTGCGGGTGTCATTGCTTGTCGTATTATTGATTCGCCCCGGGAACGGCTTGTGGCCATTCTTACTAATAATTTTGTGCCTTGTAATGGACGCTTTCCTATTTTGATTGTGATGGGAACAATTGTTGCAAGTCTAACCTTGGGGACCGAAACTGCCGGTTTCTTGCCTACCCTTGTTGTTTTACTAGGAATTGGAGTTGCGGTAATTGCCACCTTCTTGGTCTCAAAAGCCCTCACCTCAACCATCTTACAAGGAGAGCCTTCCTTCTTTGCCCTAGAACTGCCCCCCTATCGCCGTCCCTTATTAGGTCAGGTACTCTACCGCTCTTTCTTAGACCGCACCCTCTTTGTATTGGCCCGGGCGGTGGTTGTGGCTGCACCCGCAGGATTACTCACTTGGATTTTGGCCAATGTGAGTGTTGGAGATTTAACCCTGATCAGCTACCTCACCGCTTGGTTAGAACCACTCGGAAGGGCCATCGGTTTAGATGGAGTAATTCTTCTAGCCTTTATTCTAGGACTTCCAGCTAACGAAATTGTGATTCCCATTATGCTCATGATTTATCTCCAAGCGGGTACTATGCTTTCTTTAGATGGTTTTGGTTCTTTCACCAGTATTTTAGTTAAGAATGGTTGGAATGTGGTGACCGCCCTTAACTTCATCATTTTCACTATCTTTCACTGGCCTTGTGCCACTACTCTGTTGACAATCAAGAAAGAAACGGGCAGATGGTACTGGGTGTTTCTCGCGACCATCATCCCCACCTTGCTGGGGGTAGCAATTTGCTTTGTAGTGGCAAGAATCGCAGGGTTTTTCATTTGACAAAATTATTGCAAACTAGGCCCCTTTTCTCACGCGATTTATTTGACCTACGCCCATAATAAAGTATATAATTGGGAAGGAATCATTTTCCCGTTGGAGAAGTGATCCCACAGAGAAAAATGCCTATCCTTGTGAGCGTCATCACATAACGTTTCAGAAGGAGCATTTTTATGCCATAGGCTTTATTTTCAATACTATTTAAGGGGGAGTAGTTTACTTATGCGTAAGATGACTGTTAATGGTAACTTCGCAGCTGCCCACGTGGCCTACGCTTTCAGTGATGTAGCAGCGATTTATCCCATTACTCCATCGTCCGATATGGGTGAGTACTGTGATGAATGGGCCGCCCAAGGACAAAAAAATATCTTCGGACAACCAGTACATGTCGCTGAAATGCAATCCGAAGCAGGTGCAGCCGGTGCAGTGCACGGTTCATTAGTGAGTGGAGCCTTAACCACCACTTTTACCGCGTCACAAGGTTTACTCTTAATGATTCCGAACATGTACAAAATCTCTGGTGAGCTCTTACCAGCCGTTTTCCATGTTTCGGCTCGAGCAGTAGCAGCTCACGCTTTATCTATCTTTGGTGACCATTCTGACGTAATGGCCGCCCGCCAAACTGGTTTTGCCATGTTGGCTTCTGGCTCTGTACAAGAGGCAATGGATCTTGCTTTAGTATCCCACATCGCAACACTCAAGAGCCGTGTGCCCTTCATCCATTTCTTTGATGGCTTTAGAACCTCCCATGAGATTCAGAAGATCGATGTCATCGATTATGATGAAATGGCCACCTTATTACCAAAGGATGCTATCGCTGCCTTTAGGGCCCGGGGTATGAATCCTGAGCATCCAGAACTTCGTGGTACCGCCCAAAACCCAGACATTTACTTCCAAGGACGCGAAGCAGCTAACCCCTACTATCTAGCGGTTCCCGAAATTGTGATTGAAACCATGAAAGAAGTTGGCGAACTCACTGGCCGTCACTACAAGCCTTTTGATTATGTGGGCGCAGCAGATGCTGAGCACGTAATTGTTTCTATGGGTTCTAGCAACGATACTATCGAAAAGACCGTCAAATACCTAAACGCACAAGGTGCTAAGTTAGGCCTAGTCAAGGTTCGTCTCTATCGTCCTTTCTCCGCTAAACATTTAGTTGATGTCATCCCAGCTAGTGTCAAGCGCATTGCCGTTCTAGACCGGACCAAGGAGCCTGGTTCCTTAGGTGAGCCTTTATACCTTGATGTACAAGGTGCTTTGGCCGAAACTGGTCGCAAGAACATTGAAGTCGTGGGTGGCCGTTATGGTCTTAGCTCTAAAGAGTTTACCCCAGCCATGGTTAAAGCAATTTTTGATAACCTAGCCGCGGATGCGCCCAAGAATCACTTTACAGTTGGTATCATTGATGATGTAACTTTCACTTCCCTAGACGTGAAAGATAATCTCAACATTGCTCCTGAAGGTCTGTTTGGTGCGAAGTTCTTCGGTCTTGGTTCTGACGGTACTGTTGGTGCCAACCAAAACAGCATTAAGATCATTGGTGACCATACTGACATGTATGCCCAAGGTTACTTCGTGTACGACTCGAAAAAGTCCGGTGGTATCACCATTTCTCACCTCCGCTTTGGTCATACTCCAATTAAGGCGCCTTATTTGGTTAGCCAACCAGATCTAGTTGCCTGCCACAATCCTTCTTATGTAACCCGCTATGATCTTTTAGACGGCATCAAAGAAGGCGGCGTATTCTTGCTGAACTCCCCTTGGAGTCTAGAAGAGATGGAAACAGAATTACCTGCTTCCCTCAAGAAAACTATTGCCGAAAAGAAACTGCGTTTCTACAACATCGATGCGGTAAAGATTGCTGGTGAGATTGGTCTCGGTGGTCGAATTAACACTATTTTACAATCGGCCTTCTTCCAGATCGCGAATGTAATTCCCGCAGAAGATGCCACAAGGTACATTAAAGAAGCAATCTACAACAGCTATGGTGATAAGGGCGAGAAGATCGTCAACATGAACTACGCCGCTGTAGATAGTGCTACTAGCCACCTTGTAGAAATTAAATATCCAGCTAGCTGGGTCGATGCCTCTGAGGCAGCTGCAGCTGTCGAATCCACTACTCCATTCGTGGACAACGTAGTTCGACCTGTCCAATCCCTCAAGGGAGACGATCTACCAGTTAGTGCCTTTACACCTGATGGCATTATGCCAACTGGCACCACCCAATACGAAAAACGTGGTATCGCCATTCACGTGCCTAAATGGATCGCAGAAAACTGTATCCAATGTAACCAATGTTCCTTTGTCTGTCCTCATGCAGTAATTAGGCCATTCTTAGCTACTGAAGAAGACTTGGCAGATGCCCCAGCAGAATTTGAAACCCTCAAGGGTGTAGGTCGCGAATTAGCCGATCTACAATATCGAATTCAAATTTCGCCCCTCGATTGTACTGGTTGCGGAAACTGTGCCCAAGTTTGCCCAGCAAAAGAAAAGGCCTTGGTCATGGAACCCCTAGTAGACCATGCTGAAGTACAAGATAAAAACTGGCATTTCGCTCTGAGCCTACCTAACCGTGCAGAGCATATTGCACCTACCAATGTTAAGGCAAGCCAATTTAAGCAGCCTCTATTCGAGTTCTCTGGTGCCTGTGCCGGTTGTGGTGAAACTGCATACATCAAGTTGGCCACCCAACTCTTTGGTGACCGCATGATGATTGCTAACGCCACTGGTTGCTCTTCAATTTATGGTGGTAGTGCCCCAACCTGTCCTTACACTGTCAACGAAGCAGGACATGGACCAAGCTGGGCCAACTCCCTCTTTGAAGACAACGCCGAATTCGGGTTTGGTATGAACTTGGCCCAAGATGCCCGTCGCAGCCAATTAGCTAATATGATGGCCACACTCTTGGATCAAGATATCCCAGCTGAACTTAAAGAGAATCTCCAGGTATGGATGGATAATCTAGACGATGCTAAGACCACCCAAGAGACTGCCGCTAAGATTAGAGAACTCTTACCTGCAGCCATTGCTCAAGCCTCTGGTGATCTCAAAGATGTCCTCGAAACCTTAGAGGCCAATGCGGATATCTTAGTGAAGAAGTCCATCTGGATTATTGGTGGAGACGGTTGGGCTTATGACATTGGCTACGGTGGCTTGGACCATGTATTAGCCTCTGGTGCCAACGTGAATGTCCTAGTTCTAGACACTGAAGTCTACTCCAACACAGGTGGTCAAGCTTCTAAGGCTACTCCAACTGGAGCAATCGCCAAGTTTGCTAGCTCCGGAAAACGGACACGCAAGAAGGATTTGGGTCTGATGACCATGTCCTACGGTTATGTCTATGTGGCTTCTGTAGCCATGGGTGCCAACCGTAATCAGCTCTTACGAGCCATGATCGAAGCTGAGAGCTATGATGGCCCATCCCTAATCATTGCTTACTCTCCATGTATTAACCATGGTATTAACATGAGCAAGAGTGTTGAGGAAAGCAAACAAGCCGTTGAATGCGGATACTGGAACCTCTACCGTTTCGATCCTCGGAAAGAGGAAGAAGGTGCCAACCCGTTCACCCTCGACTCTAAAGAACCTGATTATGAGAAGTTCCGGGCCTACCTCAAAGCCCAAGTCCGTTACGCTCGTTTAGCACGTCAGTTCCCTGAAGAAGCGGACGCCTTGTTCGAACAAGCTGAAGCCGATGTAAGACGTCGCTATGAGACTTACAAGCGACTAGCAGGTAACTAGTAGCGAGTAATGACAGGCAGCCTCCCCACGGGAGGCTGCTTTTTTAAGCGGCGCATTAGGCGAAGACATGATTGCCAATCTGAAGCTTTACTGTGCGCGTCCACACCCAACTTCTTGGTCCCACCTTCTGGGGATTCCAAAAGAACAGGGAACCATCTGTAGGGTCTTGACCCTCTAAGGCTTCTCTAACCGCTTGATAGGCCAAATTGTTGGGGGTTTGATAAATCGAGCCATTAGCCACTACCTCAAATTGTCGTGGCTGAAAGATAATTTCATAGATTGTGTTGGGAAAATCAGGGTGCTCAAGGCGATTGAGGGCTACCGCTGCTACCGCCACTTGGCCCCAAAAGGGTTCACCGCGCGCCTCTGCATAAACTAAATGGGCGAGGAGTTTCCAATCTTCAAGCTGCTCTGGAGTGTACTCGCTCGCAGGTACAAAAAAACCACCTTCTAGAGAAGGTAAAATAACTGAACGTATTTCGGACATGGACAGCTTCCCCTCCAAGATTTTGCTTTAGAATATGCAGGGGAACAAGCCTTTGTTGTCAAAATAGCTAAAATATAAAACGAAATAGGAGGAACGTCATGACAACACCGCATAATGCAGCTAAACCAGGTGAGATTGCTAAGACGGTTTTGATGCCCGGGGATCCCTTAAGGGCAAAATTCGTGGCAGACACTTACCTCGAAGATGTAAAGTGCTATAATGAAGTCCGAGGCATGTATGGCTTCACTGGGTTGTATAAAGGCAAGCCCGTTTCGGTCCAGGGACATGGAATGGGTATGCCTTCCATTGGTATTTACACCTATGAGCTGTATAATATGTATGATGTGGACAACATTATTCGAATCGGTTCAGCCGGCGCCATTCGCCAAGACGTTAAAATCATGGACTTAGTCTTTGGTATGGGTGCCTGCACCGACTCAAACTACGCCTATCAATACGGTCTACCGGGAACATATGCCCCCATCGCAAGCTGGGAGCTTTTAGCCAAAGCAGTGGAAATCGCCAAGGAAAAGAATCAAAAGTATTTTGTGGGTAATGTCCTCTCTGCTGATCTTTTTTACAACGATAAAGGTGCCCCTACTCCTTGGGAAAAAATGGGGGTCTTGGCTGTAGAAATGGAAGCTGCCGCACTCTATATGAACGCAGCTCGTGCCAACAAACAGGCTCTCTGCATGCTAACTATCTCAGATGAAATTCATAGTGGCAAAGAATTGCCTGCCCACGATCGACAAGTTGGCTTTACCAAGATGATGGAAATCGCCTTAGAATTAGCCATCAGTCTCTAAGCTTTTAGAGATGGAAAAAACCCAACCCTTGTGCGGGGTTGGGTTTTCGTTTGATTAGTGCTTAGGCTTCTGGTGCGTCTGGTTCGAAGACTCTTTGCCCTAATTCTTGATCTAAGTGATAAAGAGCAGGCCCAGACTCGCCAATGATCTTGAACTTATCTAAGATCTCATTAAAGGAAGCCTCTTCTTCCACTTGCTCATCAATAAACCATTGTAGGAAGTTCATCGTTGGACGATGCTTTTCAGCTTCTGCCAGATCCGCTAAGTTGTTGATCAAGCCTGTGACTAGTTCCTCGTGTGCTAAAGCAGCTTCAAAAGCACCTTTTACTGTTCCAAAATCTTGCTTGGGTTCAGGCAAACCAGAAACTACTGCCCGGGCGCCTAACTCATTGACGTAATGGAAAATCTTCATGGCATGAAAACGCTCTTCTTCTGCCTGAGCTACGAAGAAGTTGCTGAATCCCGGATACCCTTCTGCAGCACAATAGGCTGCCATGGAGAGATAGAGATTAGAAGCATCAAATTCATGGGTGATTTGCTCATTCAAAGCTTTCAACAATTTTTCTGATAACACTTTTCATCAACTCCCTTTCAAGTATAATATTAACAAAGACTATTATTAATCGCAACCCATTTATTTACACCTGGAGGTCCATCATGAAAAAATCCTTTGTTACTGCTGAACAGCTGCGCGCAATTGTTGCTAAACATCCTACCCCCTTTCACCTCTACGATGAAGCAGGAATCCGCGCCAACGCCCGCCGTCTCCACCAGGCCTTTGCTTGGAACCCTGGCTTCAAAGAATATTTCGCCGTGAAGGCCACTCCTAACCCCACCATCCTTAGAATTTTGCAGGAAGAAGGTTGTGGAGTGGATTGCGCGACCCTAACCGAGTTAATGCTAGTTGACGCCATTGGGTTTGAAGGTGAAGAAATCATGTTTTCAGCCAATATGACACCGTTGGAGGATTTTCTATTGGCTCATAAATTAGGTGCCATCATTAATCTAGACGATCTAACAGATCTAGATTACTTCCCCCACCTCAGCAGTATTCCCAAAAAAGTCTGTCTGCGCTATAATCCTGGGGGCAATTTTACAATCAGCAATGAAATCATGGATACCCCTGGTGAGGCCAAGTATGGATTAACTCGGCCCCAATTAGTTGTTGCTGTGCGCCAGTTGTTGGACCTAGGTGTTGAAGAATTTGGGTTACATGCCTTCCTAGCCAGTAACACCACAACCAACGAATATTACCCCACTCTCGCCAAGCTGCTCTTCACAGTGGTACGTGAGTTGCACGAAGAAACTGGGGCACGTTTTACCTTCGTAAATCTTTCGGGCGGCATAGGTGTCCCGTATCATCCTAGTCAAGAGCCCGCTGACATTTTCACTATTGGGGCAGGGGTTGAAGCTGCTTTTAACGAAGTTTTGGTACCAGCAGGCCTAGGTGATCTTGCTATTGTAACAGAGCTTGGTCGCTTTATGCTCGCTCCCTATGGCCACCTAATCGCGACCGCGATCAGACGTAAAGACATTTACAAACAGTACATTGGCCTTGATGCCAGTGCCGCCAATCTTATGCGCCCAGCCATGTATGGGGCCTATCACCACATTACAGTGGCAGGCAAGGAAGAACAACCACTTGATCACATCTATGATGTGGTGGGCGGTCTCTGCGAGAACAATGACAAGTTTGCCATTAATCGCCCCCTCCCCGAGATTGAACTGGGAGATTTAGTGGTTATCCACGACACAGGCGCCCACGGCTTTTCTATGGGATACAACTACAATGGCAAACTCCGCTCTGCAGAAGTATTGCTCAAAGCAGATGGCACAACCGAACTAATCCGCCGGGCAGAGACACCAGCCGATTACTTCGCAACCCTTAACTTACCTGTAGGCTCAGCGCGGCGCTCGTAATTTGTTAGCGAACTGGGCCCTGAATTTGGCCACTTTCGGCGCAATGACCATTTGACAATAACCCTGCTGGGGGTTGAGACGAAAGTAGTTTCGGTGGTATTGTTCTGCTGGATAGAACTCCCCTAGCGGAGTAATCTCAGTGACGATAGGTTCTTCCCATAATTGGCCCATACGCCCCATGACTGCTTCAGCCACCGCTTTTTGTTCTTGATCATGGTAGAAGATGACAGAACGATATTGGGTACCCTCGTCGGCTCCCTGGCGATTCAAAGTAGTAGGATCGTGCGTGCTAAAAAAGATCTCCAAGAGTGTTTCATAACTAATTTGCTCGTTGTCGAAGTCGATTTGCACTACTTCAGCGTGACCTGTATCTGTATTGCACACCTGCTGGTAAGTGGGATTGGGCACATGCCCACCACTATAGCCAGGAACTACCTTGAGTACCCCTGCTAAATCGCTAAATATTGCCTCTAGACACCAGAAACAGCCGCCACCTAAGGTGGCCGTTGAACGTTCCATGACCCATCTTCCTTTCATTAAATACACTTTAAGAAAAAGGTGATTACTTGGATAACATTTACGATTTTCCCCACTATTATGAAATTGCTTTCTCCTACCGCGACATCCCCCAAGAAGTTGATGTCATGGAGCAAGCCATTGCCCATTACTCTCACATCCCGGTCAAAACGGTGATGGAGCTGGCCTGTGGCAATAGTCCTCATATGTTGGAGTTAGTTAGCCGGGGTTACGAATACCACGGACTTGATCTTAGCCCAACCATGATTAAGTTTGCCCAGGAGAAGGCACAAACGCACAATTTTGAAGCCCACTTTCACTTGGCTGATCTAGTTAACTTCCAGCTAGAAGAGCCCCTAGATTTTCTTTACATCATGCTAGGCTCTTTGTATGTAGGAAATACCGAGGGATTACTCAATCATTTTCGTAGTGTGGAGAAGGCTTTAAAACCTGGTGGTCTCTACTTCTTAGACTGGTGTGTGGACTTTTCGCCACTTGATAACGTCCAGGATAGCTGGGTAATGCGCCGTGACAAAATCACCGTCACCACCCAATATTCCACCCGCCTTTTTCATGCAGCTGATCAACTATACCAAGAAAACATCACCCTTACCGTCAAAGACCAGGGTCGCCAGCATCGCTTAGCCCACTCGGGGCTACGTCGCGCTATCTTCCCCCAAGAATTCATCTTGGCCTCCACCAAGCTACATAACTTTGAATTTATCGGCTGGTGGGATAACTGGGATTGGCAGGCACCCCTTCAAGAAGGTCAAGGGCGGGCTGAAATTACCCGCCCTATCACTATTTTGCGTCGACTCTAGTTTCCTTGACACAACTTATAAATCTCGAGAACATCGGCCTGCTTGAGCTGGACGAAAGATCCCAAGGTATGCGTATCATTAGCGGTACTTTTGGCCGCCATCTCTTCTAGGCGATCAGCAGGAATGTCTGCTTCCGCTAACGTAGTTGGCAAACCAATCCGTCTAAAGAAATCCTCTAAACGGCGGATCCCTTCGAGAATGGTGCGTTCCGGATTCTGGAAGTTTTGCTCTACTCCGAATACTCGCACTGCAAATTGCACAAATCGGGCTGGATCGTGTTTGTACACATACTTCATCCAAGCTGGAAACACAATGGCCAATCCAGCACCATGGGCCACATCATACAAGGCACTAAGCTCGTGTTCAATGTCGTGGGAGGCCCAATCACCTAGACGCCCGGTGCCCAAAAGATCGTTGTGCGCAATTGTTCCAGCCCACATAATATTGGCCCTTGCTCCATAGTTTTCTGGTTCTGCAATGGCAAGGGGAGCTTCTTGCATAATACTCCGCAATGTAGCTTCACATAAGTGGTCGGTAAACCCGACCTCTTTTTCATTAGTAAAGTAGCGCTCCATCACGTGCGCCATCATATCCGCAACACCACAGGCAGTTTGGTAAGCTGGCAACGAATAGGTCAGTTCTGGATTCATAAAGGCGAATTTGGGACGCATGATCGTCTCTCCATAGCCCCGCTTTAGCCAACCATCTTCATTGGTAATGACCGAGCTAGTACTGGATTCGCTACCCGCAGCGGGAATTGTTAGTACCACACCCACTGGCAAACTCTCCTCCGCCTGGGCATCTCCTGCATAGAAGTCCCACACATCTCCAGTGTAGGGTACACCAATGGCAATGGCCTTGGCGGAGTCAATGACGCTACCGCCCCCAACAGCTAAGATGAAATCCACCTGTTCCTGCCTAGCTAAGGCAATACCTTCTTGTACCAGGCTCAGCCGAGGATTAGGCTGGGCCCCACCAAGTTCCACATACTCCACGCCGGCTTCCTGTAAAGCGGTCGTCACCCGCTCCTTAAGACCAGAGCGAACAATGTGTCCCCCACCATAATGGAGTAAGACCTTTCTTCCCCACTGGGCAGTCTCCACACCGACCTGTGTCTCAACATCCTTACCGAAGATAATTTTCGTGCTGTTAGAAAAGGTAAAGTTTAGCATTGGGTTCCCCTCCTTAGATAGTTTTGGTTTTCTTAGACTAAAGAATTGTCCTTCGTGAACTGAACCAACTCTTGCACATAACCGAAGGCTACAGCCGTAACTGTATCAGCACCACCATAGTACATGGCTAAACGACCGGTGGCACTATCGACCAAAGCGGCACATGGGAAAGTAACGTTCGGAACATCACCTACACATTCATAATAAGTCTGTGGTGACAAGATGTAAGGGTGGGTTCTCGCGATCACTTTCCAAGGTTGATCTAAATCCAGTAAAGCAGCACCAACATGATAGACAAAGCCGTTGCATGATGTAAGAACACCATGGTAAATCAATAGCCAACCTTCAGAGGTTTCAATAGGAATAGGGCCTGCTCCAATCTTGGTTGATTGCCATGAACCGGTTGTAGACATCACATGGCGATGTTTACCCCAATAGGTCAAATCAGGACTTTCGCTATAGAAGATATCGCCGAAGGGAGTGTGACCATTGTCGCTCGGACGACTCACCATAGCGTAATTGCCATTGATTTTCCGTGGGAAAAGTACTCCGTTGCGGTTGAAAGGTAAAAAAGCATTTTCCATTTGATAGAAGTCTTTAAAGTCATGGGTGTAAGCTACACCAATAGTGGGTCCGTGGTAGCCAT
Source organism: Firmicutes bacterium UBA4996 (assembly GCA_002396805.1). Lineage (GTDB taxonomy): Bacteria > Bacillota > Limnochordia > Darwinibacteriales > Darwinibacteriaceae > UBA4996. Next base: position 43,220 of record DGYW01000004.1, read on the forward strand.
TGCACCAGGTGACATAGTAGCGATCTTCGATCCACACAACCCTAGGATCGTAAGCGTACACGAAATTGCCAATCTCCGGATCATCACAGATGAACTGAATGGGATCATGCTCGATGTTCCAATCCAGACCATTTAGGCTGCTTCCAGAGTGAATGCGCATTTCCCGAGCTTTGTTGTCTACACGGAACACTCCGCGAAATTCATCACCATAGGGAACAACTGCGCTATTGAAAATACTATTGGCACAGGGAATTAGGTCCCTAGGAATCACCGGGTTTTGATCATAACGCCACAATACATCAGAATTACCCTTGGGCCGATCTTGCCAAGGAATATTAGGAACCTCCGGACCAACAATCTTTAGGTTTGTCTGCATTACATATCCCTCTTTTCTGCAATTTTGGACAAATCATTATTCACATCTTCACTTAACTATCCTGCCTAGAGTCATAACTAAAGTCGCTAAGATGCACTGTGAGGGCATCAATGGAAAGCTGCAACTCCCGCACCATTAATGCCAAAGAAGCCAAAAGTAGAATTAAAGCAATGGCAAAGGCTATATTAGCTAGAATACTACTTCCCGCGAAGAGTAAAAACATACAAGTGACACAAAAGAAGAAGCTTAAGGCGCCACAAATTTGCATGTATTTAATTAGGGAAATACGCACCTGCAAATTCACGATCTGCTTGGCCACCCCTTGATCTTGATCTTCTTGATACTCTTCGTAGAGTTCTCGCATTAAGTTGGCTAAAACGATGAAACGATTAGTGTAGGCCAACATTAACAAAGAAATAGCTGGAAACAATAGGGCAGGTGTAGTTAGTTCCATACCTTTCCCTCCTGAATTTTAGAGTTTTTCCGGTTCTGGGTATTCTACGCCAAAGGTATCCACAGTCACTTTCACGATTTTTTGATCCTCTAAGGGACGATCCGCTTGGTTACGCCGGGCATTAACTATCTTGTCGGCCACTTCAATGCCCTTAATAACCTGTCCAAACCCAGCATAAGCCCCATCTAAATGAGGTGCCCGTTCTACCATGATAAAAAATTGGGATCCAGCCGAGTCGGGTATTGATGTCCGAGCCATGGAAATAACCCCACGAGTATGTTTTAGACTATTGCGGAAACCATTTTGGTTAAATTCTCCCTTAATACTATAACCTGGGCCACCACTACCAGTTCCAGTCGGGTCGCCCCCCTGGATCATAAACCCGGGAATCACACGGTGAAAGATTACTCCATCATAGTAACCCTTTTGCACCAATGAGATAAAATTGGATACCGTATTGGGAGCAACAGTAGGAAAGAGCTCAATTTCCATGGTCCCCAGTTCACCAAGATCCATGGTAACTATGGGATTGGGGGCTTGCTCCTCTGCAAACGCCACTCCAGAACCACAACCAAAGATCAACGAACTTGCGATTAATACAGATATTAGTGTTAAAACCACTGCATCAGCCTCCATCTAAGTGTCATTCCATCTAATTATACCACATAATTTTGGCAGGAAATAACGTCCATAGGTAGAATTTGTTGGCAAAAGGAGTGAAGAATGGAATGATGTGGAAAGAACACTATCGAGTAGGCGCAGATCTGATCGATAATCAACATCAGGAGCTCTTTAAGAGAGTCTCCAGCTTTATCAAAGCAGTGCAAACGAAGGCCCCCTGGGAGGAACGGAAGGCAGAGGTGTTGGCGACCCTAGAATTTATGCAACACTATGTTATTATCCACTTTTCCGATGAAGAGGCCTTACAAAAGGAAATCGGTTACCCCGCTGCCGATCAGCACACAGAAATACACGAAAATTTCAAAGCGGAAGTTGGCGCCTTCGCTAACAAGATAGAACAGGAAGGCCTAGACGAACAAGGCGTGCAGGAATTCGCAGCTAGGGTCATGACTTGGCTAATTATGCATGTGGCCGGGGAAGATCAAAAGATCGGGCAATTCATGCGCGAGCAAGGAGGTTCCCAATGAAAGTTGAATACATAAACCCATTCTTCTTAGCCACTGTAGATGTTTTTAAGACCATGCTAAGCTTGGAGCCAAGGCGTGGTAACCTCAGAGCAGTAGAAGAACTGGTACCAGTTAGTGAGGCCAATGTGGTCATTGGGGTCACAGGCGCTCTACGCGGTTCTTTATTGTATAGTTTTCCTAAGGATATGGCCTTAGAGATGGTGTATATAATGGCTGGAATGCGTATGAACGAGTTAGATGTCTTCGTTAGCTCTGCCCTTGGAGAAGTAGCTAACATCATCAGCGGTAATGCCTTAACTTATCTTTCCCAAAACGACTTACTGTGTGACATTGCCCCGCCTCAACTGATCATTGGTACTAACGGATCCCTAAGCATGTCCACGGAGAAAGCTGTGGTCCTACCACTTCACACTGATATTGGCACATTAGAGATCAGCATTTCCCTCCGCGCCACATCAAACTCCTAGCAAAAAAGAAAGACGCCTCTTTCCAGTAAGAAGGGCGTCTTTTGCCATTAGCGCTTATTTTAGAAAGAACCACTACCGATAGTAACAGCCGCAAAGATTGTGGTGTTCTTGCCTAGAAAGCCGTACTCGCTGGTCTCATCACCAAAGTTAAACCTCACACCAACACTAGGTGAAAACTTGCTAAAGGAAGGCAGGGACAGGGTGTTAGTAACCATCCCTGAACGATCCGATAGATTGGCCAGAACGAAGGTAGCGTTTGACAGTTTCGTTCCTAACATATTGTTCCACATTATTGTGGCTCCCAAGTAATGGAGTCCGTCTTCCATGAGGTAGGGACTCAAAGCCTGTAGATATGCCTTCATTTGTTCTTCATCCCATGGATTCTCTGGGTAGATCGGTTCCACTATCGGGAGTCCTGAACGAATTGCTTTAACGCTATCCCGGTGGTTCTGATCTCGCATGCCATTAAAGTAGTATTGCACAGCACCGCTAAAATTAAAGAGTCCTTCACTGTCCTTGTAGCTGTAATGACCACCAACTGTGGCTTGCGTGAAGAAATCATCCTTCCGCACAATTTCGTAGACAGAACCTCCTTTAGGTTGCAAGAAGTCCTTGTTATAATCCTTCCCAACTACCGCCTCTGCAAACCAGCCCACATCTCCAAAGGAAGATGAAAAAGTGAGCATTGCTCGGGTAGACCTGTCTTTTTGATAAAACAAGCCGGCACCAAGCTCTGATTTACCAAGGAGATACTCCATTTTAGGTGCAATGGCGATTTGTTCTGGTTTGCTAATCCCTTCAAAGATGGTGTACAGATAGTAATTATTGCTTCTATGGGGATAATGGACCTTTAAAGCAAGGGGACCCTCCCGATCCGCTGTGGGGTTTTCTGGGTCAATGCGACCAAGGTTTATCACGTCCGCTGGACTAAAGAAGTAACCCACGCCCCATTCGGCCCTTTGTTTACCAGCCCTAAAGAACACTTTGTTCTCATAGTTGAAATCAGAGAATAACTCTAAAAGTTTACCATCAAATTGGTGATTTTGCCCGCCCATGGGTAGAGCATAGCTAAACTTAGCTTTACTAAACACCCTAAAATTGGGTTCTGGCCGTGCATCCAAGTACAACTGGCCACCTAATCTAGATTCTAAGGAGTTTAATGCTTCACCTTTGCCAGGATACAGGCGAGAAGCATTGACAGATAAGCTATAATTCCCCCCAAGTTCTAGGCCCTCGTTGACTAAAAGAATCTCTTCAGGCTTAAAGGAACCCTCATCTTCATGAACTTCCATCAATAAATCATCACCAAAAAGATCGTCAAAATCAAAATCAGAGGCGAGCCCAAGGCTGCTTAGGCAAAGTACTAAAGAAAATACTAACAGGCTAATCGTCTTTCGCATTTCTCTACCTCCTAGCGATTTACCCGCTCAACATAGGCTTTAGTGAAGACATGATCGGGTATGTCATTTGTGGATACTTCGCTCAGACTCATTTGGGTCTTTTGACCGGCTACTAACTCATCAATGAAAATCATCTGAACAGGAATTAAATTATCCCCAACCTTGGCATATTTAGGATAGAGATTTGTCCGCATCAAGCGTCGATTTAAGCTGTACTCTTCTACTTTAAGCACTAACTCTGTATCCTTGGTAATCCAAATCTTCGAATAGGGTACAGAGGCATTATCACTTTGGGCAGCTAAGCTCACGATATAGACTGCGAAGTTGCCAAGTTTGCCTTCCTCATAGCCCTCAATTTCATAAGAGGTTGCATAGCTCTCCACCACAAAGTCAGAATTTCGAGCATCTGAGTCTTGAAAATTTTCCTTTAAGGAAGTGTGGGCGAACTTTCTACTTGAAGGGTCATACATCCACAAGCTATCTCCATCACGCAAGTGTCCCTGGCCCTTATTGGCTACAGGTTCTTGGATCAAGAGCAAGAATTTCTCCCCGTTATTTCTACTAAACTGACGAACAACGATTTTTTCTATACCTTTTTCTGGATCTTCCACAATCATATTAACCAACGCCGAAAAATCTGTGTTTTCAAAGCTAGATCGTTGTTCAATCCGATCTAAGAGTGCTTCTATATGGGCAAAATCCTGAGCATAACCAACTACGCTCCAGGCCAGAATCAAGATCATTACAGCTGTGACAAAATGTATTCTTTTCATGGAAATCCCCCCCTAAGTATGTGAACCAAGTGCCTTCATGGGCGACAATTTTGCTGCTGCCTTTGCTGGCCAATAAGCGGCAATCAAGCTAATGACCACTACCAAAACTGTGTTGACCACAAGACTACCTTTAGAGATAACAAACGATAATCGACCTTCGGTCAAGAACATCTGCATGGCTGGATCCTTAGTTATACCTATTCTACTTAGGATGAACACGAGAACCCCACTCAAAACTAGGCCGGTGACAACCCCCAGGAGGCTCACTAAGGTGGCTTCCCACAAGAAAATGCGTTTAACCTGCTTTTTATGCATTCCAAAAGCACGCATAGTACCAATCTCTCTAGTTCGTTCAATCATGATCATTCTGAAAGTATTGGTGATGCCCACCATAGTCACGAAAAGGAGGATTAAAAATACCACGAGGGCGATTTTGTCCAAAACGCCTACAACCTGTTCGATCGGCTCCATAATTTCGTTGATCCCCATAACTCTGTAGCGTGTTCCTTCCCAAGGCTGAATGGGTTCCTTTTTATCCTGAGGACTAATGGGCATCCCAGCTACAGAGACAGAGACTTCTACTTCTTCTTCCTCTATCTCATCATCGGATCTTAAGCCCACTCGAAAGTCACGGGCAACGGCTTCTGCTTGAGACAAATCATGAATGGTCAAATACAAGTTTTGAAACTCGTGGGTATCTAATCCTAAAAGTTCGTTAAGATAAGCACGATGGGCGTAAGCAGAGGACATGCCGAACATATCTTGATCTTTAACAAAAGCTTCTACTTGAAATTCGCCCACATTTTGCTGGCCAGTAATGGTATCCAGTTTGACCAAGATGGTCTCGCCGGGTTCAACTCCCAGCCTTTGACCTACAGTTTCAGTGACAATTATGGCATTATTAAGCTCCGCCACACGATCAAAAGAGCCTTTACTTACAACTAGACTTTCAAGTAGCTTATTCTCTTCCACGAAGTCAACTCCATAAACCGTATCTACAGTTCGCTTAGAACCAAAGATGAACGTGGCATAAGCTTCACTCCGTTTAGTGTGGCTACTGATGAAGGGAGCGTGTTCTGCTAAGAGCTCGTCTAGTCTGTCATCAGGCTTCATTCTGCGCACAATCTGCCCACCCTCAGGGTATTCAGTGCCAGTTATAAAAACATGCCCACCAAAAATGTCAGCAATGTTCTCTCGGATATTCTCCACAAGTCCTCCCGTAAAGGCATTAATCAGGGTGATCACTAACATTCCAAAGGCGATGGCTCCTGCCAATAAAAATGTACGCTTTTTCTGCCTAAAAATGTTACGAGAAGCGACTTTTAAGGTCATTGACATCCTTAATCACCTCGAACTTTCCATCGCTTTTAAGGGCGAAGTTCTCATTACTATAAAAGTGGGATAAGTGCTGGAAACAATGCCCACAACAATTACAACTACCAAGGACATTACCACAGAAGACATAGAAAGTTCAGGTCGCAATACTTTTCCGCCATAGATCATTTCTACGAAAATGTTATTTGCCTTTAGACCAACCAAATTCAATATGCCTAAAACTACAGCCCCACCAATTACTCCCACCAGGCCAGAAATACCTGACAAAAGGAGGGTCTCTAAATAGACCATACGACGAACAAACCTTTTCTGAGCGCCAATAGCTCGCATGGTACCAATTTCGCCCATTCGTTCTGTAATGGCGATTACCAAAGTATTCATGATGATAATAATGGCTACAACAGCAATGATCAGAACAATGACGTTAAAAATACTCTTCACAGCCTTAGACATTTCCGCCATTGCTCCTGCACTTTGTAACCAGTCCAAGGTTTGAGCGGGAATTCCCTCTTCGTCAAAAAACCTATTAAAATCTGCCTGAGCCTGGGTCAAGTATTTTTCGTCACGCAAGCGAATCAGTAAGTATTGCCAAGCTCCTGTATCCTCTTGACTAAATACATCGTTCGTAGTGTTTTCTCCCATTATTGAGTACCAATAATCGTCATCTGTAGCTATATCATCGACTAGTACACTAGAAAACAAATCGTCAAAATCTGTAAAAAAACTCTCTTCATCAATCTGTCCTAGAAATGCCTGCTCTTCAACACTTAGCTCAGCAGGTGTTACGTGACCAAGGACCATACCCGACAAGGCTCTAGCATTAGAAGTATCTACTAGACTTGTAAAATCTAGTTGGACAGTAGATTGTTTGAAACTAAATATTCCTGTGACCTCTACTTCCCTGATTTTCATTCCGCCCACTTGGCTTATGGATGTTAGGAGTAGTCTGTCACCTGGTTCAATCACCACATCACGATACTCGGCAATTTGATCAGCAATAGCTTTATTTAAGAGTATTCCTTCGCCACCTTCGGACCAAAAATCCCCGGCGTGAATTTCAATGTTATCCGGAAACATGGTGAGGTATTGATCAGGGGCAATTCCCATAAACAGGGACGCATGCAGTTGCTCATCATCTTTAGAAACCAATGCCATGCCTGATACTTGAGGATTAACCGCTTCAACATAAGGTAAGGAGCGGGCAAATTCTACAACCTTGGCATAGTCAGGAATCCGGGGTACTGCTTGCTCCATAGCTGTATTATCCTCATAACCAAAGATAGTTAGGCGCCCTTTAGTGGACCCTGTAACCATGAGGTGTCCAGTGAAGTTTTTTATGTACAGCTTTTCAATTCCAGCAGTTGCAGTATCCATAAGCGAATTGCCTACAACCAAGACCATAATACCAATGGCCATAATCAAGCCAATGATAGTGGTTTTCGTCTTATGCTGACGAATATTACGCCAAGCAATCGTTAGAAGAATTCTCATACTTAACTCCCCACCTTAACCTTGGCTTTTGTATCTTCTACAACCAATCCATCGAGTAGGCGGACAACATGATCTGCAATATCCATGATACTAGTATCGTGGGTGGAGAAAATAAAGGTTGTGTTGAGATCCGCATTCATTTTTTTCATAAGCTCTAAAATGCTCTGACCAGTCTTAGAGTCTAAGTTGGCCGTGGGCTCATCGGCTAGGACGATTTCAGGCTTGGTTACTAAAGCCCTGGCAATAGCCACCCTTTGACGTTGGCCGCCAGAAAGCTCGTTAGACTTGTGGATTATGTGATCCTTCAACCCAACTGCCTCCACCAAATACTCGATCCACTCTCTAGTCTCTTTCTTACTCATTTTGTTTTTGCCCAAAAGCAGAGGAAACTCAATATTCTCATAAACATTGAGAACAGGAATCAAGTTAAAAGACTGAAAAATAAACCCTAGGGTTTGATGGCGAAGATTAGTCAAGGCCTTATCTTTAAGCCCTTCTGTGGCAGTTCCATTGATTATTACAGTCCCCTCTGTGGGCTGATCAATACATCCGATCAGATTAAGAATTGTGGACTTACCTGATCCAGAAGGGCCTACAATCGAAGCAAAATCCCCCTTTTCGATGGAGAAACTTACTCCGCGAACTGCCTGTACCTCTGCTTTTCCTAAGCTATATACTTTTTTCACATTTTCCAATTGTACAATGGCCATTTTATCCTCTCCTTCACGACCCTAATATTCTAATTATATCCGAAATTGCCATCCTATTCAACCTAAGCAAAAAGCCGGGATTAACCCGGCTCCGGTTTAGAAAGCTCCCATTACTTGAAGGCCCAAGTAATACAACACTAGTGCAGTAAGCACAGTCAAAATGAGGAAGGCGTTGGAATTTAAGTTGGAAAAGTTCAAGACTGTAAAGATACCTCCACCCTCCCAGTCGAGTCTGCGGTTAATTACCATCAAACGCTTGTATTGACGCCGATAGCGGTTCACCACAGTCTTGCTCACAGCATTGTAGGCGGTGCTAACCTTGCCCTCAATAAACTGATATGCCCGCAAGACTCCGCAGCCAAAAGCCTCCACACTAAGCCATGTTGGGGGCTCGTAGTGGAAAAGGTGTGACTTCATCCCAATCACAAAGAATATGAAGCCCATGGCTAGCGTAATGATCATATCCCAGATAGCAGCACTCTCCCAGAAATTAAGCTGGGACAAATGCCCTACTTCGGCTAAATTAGCACTAACGGTAGCCGGGATAATGAACAGGTTCAACACCAACTGTGGTTGGGTACCGATTGCCAACATTGCCACAGCAAGCATCACCATAGCAGTGGCCAAAAATGGTCCTTCCTTAGACCCTTCTTTTACTTCTGTCTTCTGTTTGCCCAAGAATGTCAAGCCCACTAACTTCACAAACGACGCCGTAGTACCTACCCCCACAACGAGAAACAGTCTCTCCGCCCAGACCATGATAGGATGTCCCGACAAAGCCACCTCTGAAACGCTATGGTGTAATAAGGTCTTACTTATATAGCCATTTAGACCTGGAGTACCAGTAATTCCCATGGCGGCAATTAGCATCATGACCCCGGTAAAGGGATACTTTTTCCACAATCCGCCTAGCTTGTACAGATCCAACTCACCTGTTCCTAAGAAAATGATTCCCACTCCTAAAAACAAAGCAGACTTAAACAGGGCGTGGTTGAGCGAATGGAAAATGGCGCCAGAGACCCCATACACTCCTTCGTTTTTCAAGACAATAGCCGTACCAATACCAAGAATGATATAACCCATCTGACTCACACTATGATAGGCTAGTAAGCGTTTAGCATTGCCTTGCAGTAGAGCTAAGGACACTCCCAAGAGCATAGTAAATACTCCTGCAATTACGATCAATGGTCCAACCCAAGGAAGCAGATCCCCTTGGCCCCAATTGAGCAGTTGTCCTGTTCTGATCAAGCCGTACGCTCCAGCTTTGATCAAAATACCAGATAAGAGGGCACTCCCTGGGGTAGGTGCCACCGGATGAGCCATGGGTAACCAAATGTGCAAGGGTACCATACCAGCTTTAATCCCAAAGCCTGCAATCAAGAGCACAATGGCCCAAGCAAACATAGTGGTATTCATGGGCACACTTGCCCCCACACCAAGCTCTAGAGAAACGCCAGCCGCCTGCAAAAGAACTATGGCACCTGCAATAAATAAGCCCGCTGCAATGCCTAGAAAGAGGTAAAAATACCCTGCACGCAGTGATTCTTGATCCTGACGATGAATCACCCAGAAAAACGATGTCACAGTCATGATCTCGAAGAACACTAACAAGGTCACAAGGTTTCCAGCTAGAAATATCCCTTGCGTAGCACCTAACGTTATGAGATAAAACATGGAAAAACTCAAGGTGCGCTCTTCATGTTGCATATAGGTGTACATGTAGATTCCTGTGGCAAACCAGACAAAGGCACTGAACAAACTAAAGAGACTAGACAAAGAATCAACTCGCAACGCTGGCTGGAAAATGCCTAAGGAAGCGTTTTCCCAGAACAACACTCCTGCAGCGCGCACTTTTAGAAAGCCGACAATGCTAGCAATAAAGCTGATGGCCCCTACCGCAATTACTAGCCAAGATTGTTTTTTCAGTGATTTGGTTTGGGTTAATAGGGCTGCACCTAAGAACGGAACAAAGATTAAGATCCAACTCCAAAACATAGTGATTCACCTCCTTACAAACTAAAGAATTGAGCGACTACAGCATCCACGAGAGGCAAGGTCAAACCTGGCCAGATTCCGAAAATTAGGGCTAAAGCGGCCAAAACCACAGTGGGTATCAGCATCAGTAGTAAGCTATTGCTTCTGGGTACGGATGCTAACTCCGTCTTGCCCGTAAAGGCCTTCACAGTGATGGGAATAAAGTAAAACGCATTGAGTAACCCACTCAAGAGTAAAACAACCAACAACATCCAGGAATCAGTTTGTAAAGTACCTCGGAGAAGATAGTATTTGCTCCAAAAGCCACTTAAGGGTAGCATGCCAATCATGCCTAGACTCACAAGCCCAAAACTGCCCATGGTCACTGGCAAGACCCGTCCCACGCCAGATAATTCACTTATTCTAACATAGCCCGTTTCTTCCGCCACAATACCTGCCGCAAAAAAGAGGACAATTTTCAAGGTCGAATGGAAAATCATATGCAAGATTGCCCCCGCTAACGCCACCGGGTGAAGCATAAAGGCCCCAAGCAGAATATATGACAACTGACTAATGGTGGAATAGGCCAGGCGCTTTTTCAACACATCTTGCCTGAGTGCGATCAAGGAACCCATCAAAATGGTGATGCTCGCGATCAAGAGCAAAATCCAACGAATGTTCAAACCCAATAGTAATTCAGGTCCGAACACCGAATAGACGGTACGCAAAATTCCAAAAATACCTGCATTAACAACCGCCACCGCGTGAAGTAAGGCACTAACCGGAGTCGGTGCCACCATGGCTGCTGGTAACCATCCATGTAAAGGCATTACCGCTGCTTTCACCCCAAAACCAGCGATGAACAGGAAAAACAAAATCACAGTCTGCTTAGTGGAAATCAGAGGGAAAAGTTGTGACAAGGTCTGAAAATCCAGATTACCCCCTGTTAACCTCCACAACATAACTAGAGCGGCTAAAATGAGGGTCGCCCCCACCAGGCTGTACTTAATATACTTAGTGCCCGATTCTAGAGCTTCCTTGTCACCCTGATGTACTACCAGAGGGTAGGTACTGAAAGTGAGTAACTCATAGAACAGATACAGGGTGAAGAGATTACCTGAAAAGGCGATACCCAAGGTGATCCCGGCAGATAACAAGAAAAAAGTGAAGTATTGCCTTTGCTTTTGAGCTCCACTCATATAACCAAAAGAGTAGATGGCTGCAAAGAGCCATAGAGTAGAAGCAATAACAGCATAGGTGAGCCCTAAAGGATCTAAAGTCAATTTCCACTTCAGGGCTGCCAGCCCCACTTCGATGGTGGGATAAATACCGGTTTGGAGCACACCAACCAAAAGACCCCAAACGATCAAAGCTCCCACTAGTGAGGTACCAAAGACTACCGCGTTTCTTTCTATAACGGACTTTTCGGGCAAGGTGGCCACCCACAGAGCTCCGAACGTGCTAATAAAAATCGCGGTCATAATTAAGACTGTACTCATAGTAAGACCTCCAAACCTAGGAGAGTTCTAGCAGCTTGTTGCGCCAGATCCAAGAGGGCCCCAGGGAACATGCCTACCAGAATAATCAAAACAGCTAAGAAAAGCATGGCAATAAGTTGCACGTATTCTGCCTCCTGGTAGAGGGGTTTTTCTTCTGGTTTCTGGAAAAAAGCCACCCGAACAACTGGTAACAAATAGGCCGCTGCCAATAGGCTACCGGCGATTAACACAAGAACAGCTAAGTAATTTCCGTCTTGGAGACTACCTAAGAGTAGTTGCCACTTGCTTACGAAGCCCGAAAATAATGGAATACCAATCATGGAGAGAGTTCCCACTGTAAACACCCCAACGGTAACGGGCATTTGAAAACCCACTCCAGCCATTTCACTAATCCGGGTCTTCCCAGTATATTTCACAATACTGCCTGCTGCCAAGAATAGCAATGCTTTGGTAATAGCGTGGCTGAGAATATGCATGAGAGAACCACCTAGGCCCTGAACCGTTCCTAAACCGATACCAAGGAATATGTAACCTACTTGAGAAACGGTCGAAAAGGCTAGTCGCCTCTTTAACTCATCCTGGGCCAAGGCAAACAGGGCTCCAGCAATGATGGCAATCATTCCTAAGACCAAGAGAATGTTCGTGATAGGTAGGGCCAGAATAATCTGGGCTCCCACAGCCATATAAAAAACCTTGAGCAAAGCGATAATATAACCTTTAATAGCCAAAGACGAGAGCATGGCACTGGCAGGGGTAATCGCAGTGGAGTGAGCATCTGGTAACCACACATGAAGGGGAAATAGGGCCGACTTAACCCCAAATCCAACCATAAAGAAGCTCATACCCATCCACAGTGCTGTAGGATAATTCTGCCAGGTTTTGCTCAGCTCATGCTGAATAAAACCCATGTTCAAGTTGCCTGTCAGGATGTAGAGAAACCCAATCCCTAAGAGCACAAAACCAGAACCAATGGTAGCCAACATCAAGTACTTAAAGGTAGCTTCCACTGAAGCAGCATCATTACGGGCACTCACTATTGCACAACTGGCAATAGTGGCCACTTCTACAAACACAAAGACATTAAACATGTCTCCTGTGAATGCCAAACCGGTTAAGGCCGCTGTGAGTAACAAGAATAAGGTTAAGAACCAGATTCCCCGCTGTCTGCTTCCTACTTCTTCAACTAAGTCGGCAGACGCATAGAGCAGAATAGGAATTGTGACAAAACCAATAGTCATTAAAAACAATCCCGTCACCGAATTAATCACGAGCTCAATACCCCAAGGGGCAGGCCAGCCACCTACCTCGTAGCGGAAGGCCCCATTGTGTAAAACCTCCCTGGCCACATACACTCCACCGGCTAGGGTTAAGCACAGCGCAAGAACGCTAAAGATCTCTACTAAGCGAAAACGCCGTATTTTGGTGAGTACAGGTAAGATATAAGCACTGGATAAGAGCAACACTACCAGTAAAACAGGCAAGTTATCTCTGATTGCTATTGCCATTTGCTCTCACCTCTTTTCTAATCCGATGAATTTCTTTCGCATCTATGGTCCCATAAAGCTTGTACAATCTCATTATCAACGCTAAGGACAGCGCAGTGACACTAACACTGACCACAATCCCGGTCAACATTAAGGCCTGAGGAAGAGGATTCACGTAAACGACATCCCCTTGACTAACCATATCTTTAATAGGCGCTACCCCACCGCGAATGTTTCCAGCAGCAATGAAAAAGAGATAGGTACTACCTTCCATAATATTAATCCCAATAACTTTCTTGAGAAGATTTGAATGGGTCAAAACAGTAAAAGTTCCGATGCCAAACAAGGCTAAAGCAAAAATGTAGGGATAGTTCTGTAAGATTCGCTGTAACAAATCACCCATTCTAACCCTCCTCTTCCATTAAAGCAGTAAATAGGGTAACCATGGTACTGCCCACTTTAAGGCCCACACCTAAAGTAATCAAAATGATCAAGCCACCAGAATAAAGCTTACCAGGCTCGCCCAAGGGCACCCCACTACCTTTATTCATCAAGAATGCTGAACCACGTAACACTCCCACCAAACCCATAGCTCCGTACCATAGAGCTCCAAAGGATTCGATTAAGGTAGTCATGCGATCCGTAATTTTTTCGGTGCCTCGATCTAGACCAAACACCAAACTGAAAGCAATTAAGCCTAGACCAGTAATGATACCCCCTGAAAAGCTACCCCCAGGAGAAAGATGACCATGGAAGATCACATACATCCCAAACATCTGGACAAAGGGTAACAACAGGGCCACTATGCGCTTTAAGACAAAGTCAGTCAATGTCAGTCACCCTTTCTAATTGGTTCCTTTTTTCAAGACTAAGAAAACCGCGATGATGGAGGTGAATAAAACTGTGGTCTCGATTAAGGTGTCATAGGCCCGGTAGTCAATAACAATAGACGCTACCATGTTCAAGGCACCAGTATCACTTAGAGCACCAGAGACATACCGTTTTGCTACATAGTTTTGCACAGGAGTATCTGGACTTCCGTAAAGAGGCAACTCCGCGATAGCTAGAAACATCACCAAACCAATACAAACTAAAAGAAAAGCAGCTATGTTACGTGACAAGTTCTATTCCTCCTCTCGTCCCGTTTTGCTAATCACAGCAATCATCAAAGTAGTCATACCAATCCCTGCGGCCGCTTCAGTAATTGCCAAGTCCGGTGCACTCATTAGCAACCAGATCAGGGCCATGGTCACACTATAAGCACCCAAAAGAATGGCTGCATATAAGAGATCACGGACATATGAGACTGCGATTGCAATCACAATCAAGAAACTTAAGAACATGATGTTGAGAAAATCAACCATTTGCAGACTCACAGAGCTTTCCCTCCCTCTTCTTGCTGAGAAGTGTGTCTACGGCGTAAGACCACCCAGTTACCTCGTAAAAGAGCAACTTTGCCAACATAATGAGAGGTTGTGGGGTTAACAATCCAGACTACTCCCAGAAGCAGCAATAGCTTGAAACGATTAACGAGATCCGGAACCAAAATCATGGCGGCCACAATAATTAAACCAAAACCGAGGGTATCGCCAAGAGACGCTGCATGAAGTCTACTATAGGCATCGGGAAATCTCAGCAAGCCAATGGTAGTTAAAGCGAAAAACACTAAAGCAATGAAAAACAGAACATAAACTGCCATCTTACTCTCCCTCCTCCTCGATAAAACGTACTAGAGTGGCTGGACGTTCGGCAATCTCTGCTGTGAGTTCGTCCGCATCTTCCGGCAAGAGCGATCGAAGTAGAGCCAAGAGGCCCACAAAACCACACAAAGCCAAGACTAAAGCCACGTCAATAAAACTCATGTTGTCACTAACAATAGCCAAAAGAATGATTACAGCCATACCCTTGGTACTAATGGCTGACGCAGCCACAATACGGTCGACCGCGGTAGGACCGATTACGGCACGTACGAAATCCAGAAGGGCTAAAAACATGAGGATAATAATAACAAAAGATATAACACTCATTTCGGTCTACTCCCTTCTAATCGTTGGATCAGTCTGACTAATCGTCCGTCAGCTAACCCTTCCCGCATTCCTTTAGTTAAGCCATGTACCATAAACACGCCCGTATCAGGATTTACGTCAATAGTTAGCGTACCAGGCGTGATAGTAATGGCGTTTGCTAACAGAACCCTTCCCCAGGAGGTTTCCAACTCTGGCTTAAAAGAGACAAAACCCGAGTTTAGTTTAGAGCGACTAGAAAGTACGCTCTTAGCCACTGCTATGTTGGCTAAGACAATCTCCCAGAGCAACGCGAAGCCAAAAACAATAAGGCCTGGTAGATTCCTGGTTAAAGACCTACTCGGTAACAAGTGGGAGAGATCCCGCCAAAACCAAGTCAAAAGCGCCGCAAGGGCAATACCGGTAATAATATGTTGGGCATCATATTCGGAAGATAGTAATAACCAAAACAATAGTAAAGCAATAAAGAGAACAATCTGGCGTTTACGCATCGTCTTCACCTCAATTCATATAATCCTTACCACGTGTATCACTATACAGATTTGTGAAAGATTGTTCAAAGCATCAAAAACCCCGATTTCAACAATTTACCATCGTCTTCCTCTGAAATTCGATACTTATCGCCCGCAAGCTTCCCTTAGCTTTAAATAAACGTCTTAAATGCCCAGGGAAAGGAGTTTTGACCGTAACAGGATCTCCTTATCGAAATGGCGAACTACTGCCAGGAAAGGAGGAATTTCGATGTGTGATACCATGGTTGCCTTAGGTAACTCCACTAAAGACGGAACAGTGATCTTCGCAAAAAACAGCGACAGGCAGGCTAATGAACCTCACGTATTGATCCGAGTTCCCCGACAAAGTCATGAGTCTGGGGCAAGAGTGCAATGCACCTATATTTCAATTGATCAAGTGAAGGAGACTTATGATGTGCTTCTCCTCAAGCCCTCCTGGATGTGGGGGGCCGAGATGGGTTGTAACGAATTTGGGCTCAATATTGGTAATGAAGCAGTATTCACCAAAGTGAAACAGGGGCCACCTGCCCTTCTGGGGATGGACATGGTCCGTCTTGCTCTAGAGCGCTGCCAAACTAGTGAACAAGCATTATACCTAATTATCGATCTGTTAGAGGACCACGGCCAAGGTGGTAATTGTGGCTATGAGAAGAGGTTTGTCTATCATAATTCCTTTTTGATTGCGGACCGCAGCTCTGCCTGGGTCTTAGAAACAGCCGGTCCCTATTGGGCAGCCGAACAGGTAAGAGATGTGCGGGCCATTTCTAATCGTCTGAGCATTGGTCGCAAGTTCGACTTAGCTCATCCCGACCTAGTAACCCACGCGATTGAGCAAAAATGGTGTCGTTCTGAGGAAGACTTTGATTTTGCCCGGTGCTACTCAGATCGCCTCTACACGACAGCAAGTGGATCTGCCCAGCGCTGGGATGCTTGTACTACCGGACTACAACAGGCCAAAGGCCAAATTACGGTAGAAACCATGCTAGGGATTCTTCGCACTCACCATCCTAAACACAAACATCCCTTCAATCAGTCTTCTTTGAAAAGCGTCTGCATGCATGGGGGCTTTGTAGTTGGTGATCACACTACAGGAAGTTACGTGGCCTCCCTTAGCGAGAAACTAGACACCTATTGGATCACAGGTAGTTCAACTCCCTGCATTTCCATTTTTAAACCTTACTGGATGATAGATGATCAAATAGTCTTTGGACCCCATCAAGAAAAAGAAGCCTTGGATTTTTGGTTGCAAAGAGAACGTCTCCATCGCCTCATCTTGGAAAACAAAGTCCCCAAACTAGACGATTATCTTCAGGAGGCCTCCCAGCTAGAACACGAAATGCTCCAACGAGTTGAGAGACTGGACTCTCCGAGTCCCGAAACACTTGGGGAAATCATGAAGGAAGCCTGGCAGCAAGAGCAGAGCCTTGTAGAATCATGGGTTAAGAAAAACCAGCATAACTCCGGGGCAATCAAGGGTAATCTTATCTTCAAACGCTATTGGAGCAAGCAAACCGCCAAACTAGGCTTCTAGTCTAGTTTGGACTCCCCTTCTCCATCTTCTCGTCTTCAGATCTATTCCCTGCTACTGCTTGAAGGATTAACAGAGCGAAACATAGGGGAAAATTTAGATTAAGGGTGTTGACAGCGCGCACTCCTTTATAATATAGTAAGTTTAAGTAACACCCCCCCGGGGTGTAGTGGGGAGTGATGTTTTTTCATGAAAGAGAAATTTGAAGTAACCGGAATGACCTGTTCCGCTTGTTCTACCTCGGTTGAGAAAGCGGTCTCCAAAATGGAAGGAGTTCAGTCCGTGAATGTCAATCTGCTGGCCAATAATATGGTCGTAGAATTTGACGATACAGTATTGAGTCAGGAATCCATTATTTCTGTAGTCCAAGATGCAGGCTATGGTGCCAACGTGGCCGGGCAGAGCCAGAACCGAGATCATGATGCCCAAGGGGCAAGCCAAATTCAAGATGAAATAAAAGCAATGAAAAATCGGGTTGTTATTTCCCTACTCTTCATGGTGTTTCTTTTATATGTGGCAATGGGTCCCATGGTAAGCCTTCCCCTACCCAGCTGGCTATTAGGCTTAGAAAATGCCATGACTATGGCTCTTGTGCAGCTACTGCTAACCTTACCCGTTCTCTTCGTTAATCGCCAATACTACCAAACAGGATTCAAGACACTTTGGCGTCGCAGCCCTAATATGGACTCCTTAATTGCCATTGGATCTGGAGCCGCGGTTTTGTACGGTGTTTTTGCCCTCTTTAGGATTGGATACGGACTCGGCCATGGTAATTGGGATCTGGTGGCCCAATACAGCCACGACCTCTACTTCGAATCCGCCGCCATGATTCTAGGGCTGATTACTCTTGGTAAATATCTAGAGACCCGCTCCAAAGGGAAAACTTCTGACGCTATTGCTAAGTTAATGGATTTGGCCCCTAAAGTTGCTACCGTAATTAG
>DGYW01000004.1:61572-66654 GCA_002396805.1 Firmicutes bacterium UBA4996
AGGCCCGGACAGAGCATTCCAGTCGATGGAGTGGTGATATCCGGTAGTTCTGCGGTAGATGAATCGGCCCTTACAGGCGAAAGTATCCCAGTAGCCAAGCAAGCTGGCGATAAAGTCTACTCCGCCACAATTAATAAAGCCGGTTCGTTCCACTTTGAAGCTCAACGCATTGGAGAAGATACCACATTGGCTCAAATTATTCGTCTGGTGGAAGAAGCTAGCTCTTCTAAGGCGCCTATTGCTCGAATGGCTGACCAGATCAGCGGGATTTTTGTGCCTGTAGTGATCGCAATCGCCCTCGTTTCAACCATCGTGTGGCTACTCTTAGGTTATTCCTTTGAATTCGCCCTGACTATTGGTATTGCGATTCTGGTGATTTCTTGTCCCTGTGCCTTAGGCTTAGCCACGCCAGTCGCGATTATGGTAGGAACCGGGCAAGGAGCCTTGCACGGAATCTTGATCAAGTCGGCGGAAGCGTTAGAGACCGCACACAACTTGGATACGGTGGTGTTGGATAAGACTGGCACAATCACAGAGGGTAAGCCACAGGTTACCGACGTGCTACCGATATCAGGAGTCCACCAAGAACGGCTGTTAACTATTGCAGCCTCCCTGGAAAAACCGTCGGAACATCCCTTAGCCGAAGCAATTGTCAACGCTGCTGTTAATCGAGAACTTCAGCTCCACACGGCCCACGATTTTCTGGCCATCCCAGGCAAGGGTGTTCAAGCTAAAATCGAAGAACAACTCTATTTAGCTGGGAACATTTCATTCATGAAGGAAAAAGGTGTGCAGCTAGACCACTTTGAACAAGAAGCAGACCGTCTAGCCGAGCAAGGCAAGACCCCTATGTATTTCGCCACCCCCCACGAAGTCATCGGCGTGATCGCGGTAGCCGACGTAGTGAAGCCCACTAGCAAGCAGGCAATCACGAACTTGAAGAAGCTTGGGGTAGATGTAGTGATGCTAACAGGGGATAACAAGAGGACCGCGGAAGCTATCCGTACGGAGCTAGACATTGATACGGTCATTGCGGAAGTATTACCCGAAGATAAGGAGCGGGAAGTCCGTAACCTACAAGAACAGGGGAAGATTGTGGCCATGGTTGGTGATGGTGTCAATGATGCGCCAGCTTTAGCCCGAGCTCATGTTGGTATTGCCATCGGGGCAGGCACCGACGTGGCCATCGAATCGGCCGACATTGTCTTAATGCGTAATAGCTTGCTCGACGTGGTCACCGCTATTCAGTTAAGCAAGGCTACTATCCGCAATATTAAGCAGAATCTCTTCTGGGCGTTCTTTTACAACACTCTGGGAATTCCTTTAGCTGCGGGGCTGTTTTTCCCTCTCTTTGGTTGGAAACTTAATCCCATGTATGCAGCTGCAGCCATGAGCTTAAGCTCCATCTTTGTTGTTACTAACGCCCTACGTCTCAGACGATTCAGGCCTAATCTATAGAAAAGGAGATTTGCAGAATGAAAAAAGTTGTAAAGATTAAGGGAATGAGTTGTGGGCATTGCCAAAAGCGAGTGGAGGATGCTCTAAACAAGCTACCCGGCATGGAAGCCACCGTAAACTTAAAAAGGGAAGAAGCCACTATTACCGTGAGTGAAGGATGGGATGAACAGCTAATACGAGACGCCATTGAAAATGCAGGCTATGCAGTGGTTTCCGTAGGGGACAAAAAAGGCCTGTTCGGTAGATAGTCATGAAATCCGATCAAGCGAAAATCATGCGCCTACTCAAAACGGCCCGCGGTCAAATTGAAGGTCTTATGCGAATGGTGGAAGATGATCGTTATTGCGTAGACATTTCCAATCAGATTTTGGCCACCCAGGCCATCTTACGCAATATTAATCATCAGATTCTCCAAGATCACCTCCACCACTGCGTACGGGAAGCCATGGAGACCGGTGAAGGCAATGAGAAGATCGACGAAGTCATGGCTATCATCGATAAGTTAACGAAATAGGGGGATCCCCAAGAGCACTACAAGCAAGACCAACTCTACCCAGATCAAATTGGGAATGGTTTCACTTGGAAAGGGAAAGCCGGTCAACGCGAAACTAGCGAACACTAGGGCTAAGCCCCCAAAAAAGACTAAGAGGATTGTACCTACTGTCTTCCAAGTCTGAGTTTTCATCTTTGGCACCCCTTACTGCAAGATATTTTGAGGAATGAGGGCAAAAAACTGAAAGAGTAACATCCATAGGAAAAGTATAGTGATATTCACAAACGTTCCCCTTTGGCGGACGTTACGCATAATCAGGTAGGTGCCCATAATAGCTAACACAAAGGATACACCATAATGGATTAATCCGAAAAATTGTGGACTGCCAGAAGGTATAGGTAAATAGCGAGCTACGGTTAAGATGGCCGCAATCAAAGCTATCTGATAGAACAGGGGCTGATTCTTGTACTTCTCTGATCGGTGGATCAAGCCATAAGCCAATCCACCCACCACGAGCACCCCTAAGTTCATGATCGTATACACCGACGCTAACATGATGGTACTCACAAACAAGAAAAACACATGAATAAGAGGGGCCGTTTCGTCAATGCCCACTTTTCTCCACAAACTAATGGTTTTCGGAAATTGGTTGTTGATCCCATAAACTTCATAGCCCCGTTCTGCCTGCGCTTGAAGCCAATAGATATAAAGGTGACCATCACGATAAATCACTTCGGGTCGGAAGGCTGCCTTCCGGCCCACAGTGAGATTCGTCACATCCGTGAGACGTCCCTCTTCGTAATTCCCGTGATTAACCTCAGACCCAAAACGCCCTACGCCCTGCCAGACCAGTTGTAGTTGGGGAGCACCATTAACAAACCGCGCCCTACTTCCGAGGGCCAGCGCGGTGGGCGTAGTAATTTCCCCCTGCGGGGATACCTGAGCTAAGTACACAAACAAACGATTTCCACTCTTTGGTAGCGCTGCCCAAGCGAGGGCTACTCCCTGGCTAGTTAATGTGAGGGCGATACTACCACCCTGTTGAATATCTTGAACGGATCCACTGCCGATCTTAAGAGGTTGGGTCCAGCGGTCCGCAACACGTTTGCTATACTGAATCTGGACACCCAAATCGGTAGTCTCCATCCAGGCGACATGCACTACGCCCTGCTTATCTACGATTACACTAGGTCTAACAGACAAATCGGTACTGTTGGTTATAGTCTCCATTGCCACTAACTGACCTTGATCAATTTGGGCATAGCGGATCTGAAAGTAACCTTCGCGCTCCGACCAAACCACATGAGAGATCTCTCCCACTTGAAAGGCTGCCAAGTCTTGAACGATGTTGTTTGTTTCCCAAAACACGTGGTTCTTATGCCCAGTATAAGGAACACCAAAGGTTGAGTAATTCAAAGTGTTACCCTCGGGACTTCTCTCTAACCATAATACATAACGGTTGCCCTTTTGATCCAAACCAAGGAAGGGATTGGCCAACTCCCCTTTGGCTCTGAGCACCACCTCTTCGTTCACCTGAGCATCTCGAACTAGACGATAGGTTAGATCCAATTCTTTAAAGTACAGTCCATCCATACTTAAGAAACTCGTCCCAGCCTGATCATGGTCAACGAAAAAACGATCTGCAAAAATGCTAGTGGTAAAAAGAGGGGAGACCTCAGACCAGCCTTCAGGCCAAACTTCAATATAATCCCTGGCACCTACCCCAGTGGCTAGAAGCAGAGTCATCAAAATCGTCAACAAGAACTTGGTTTTTCGCAGGATCCTCACACCTTTCGCAGAAGTTATACTTCTCTGCCAAAGATAATGTTCCTGCATAATACCCCTTGATTTTCACCCGTCTTTTCCCTATAATATGAGTTATAAGCGGATGTGGCTCAATGGTAGAGCATCGGCTTCCCAAGCCGAGGGTTGCGAGTTCGAATCTCGTCATCCGCTCCATTTTTTTGCTGACGTGGCTCAGCTGGTAGAGCAGTTGATTCGTAATCAACAGGTCGAGGGTTCGAGTCCCTCCGTCAGCTCCAGACAAAAAACAACGGTGATAGTTCCTAGACATGATCTAAGAACAATCACCGTTTTGTGCTTTTATTCGGCGTTATTCAGCCTTTTTCAATGCATCCTTGGCGGTCATTTTGAATCGCTCCCAGGTTTGGGTAGCACCGGTAATTACTTCAACTTTTTCTGGATCCTGTTTTTGTAACAGTTGTTCTTCGAACTTGTCTTCCGATTCAGGCCCCAAAGGATAGGGGTAATCTTCGCCCTTTGGCGTGCCTTCCGAGTCCTTTTCATCATAGGTTACTTCAGTGATCTTGTTGTTAGTAATCGTCAACTCGATCTCCCCATAGTAACCATATTGATCAGGCTCGGTCTTGGCACCATAAGTACCATCTTTCCACTGAACTGTGGTTGGTTCTTTCTGTGGAGCCATGGGAACTGGAGCGGTAGGTGGTTCGCTAAGGGAACCCTGCTCTCCTCGGGTAGCTTTGTCTAAAGCGTCCTTAGCAGCTTCTTTAAACCGTCCATGAGTTTCGGTGGCACCAGAAATCACATCCACCTTATCCGGGTCTTGGCTCCTCATCAACTCTTCTTCGTACTTAGGATGTGATTGGGGACCAGCCTGATATGGATAGGTCTCATCCTTAATTTTCCCTTCTTGGTTCAGCTCCCGATACATTGCCTTTGTAATCTTACCGCCAGCAATTGTAAGCTCAATCTCTCCGAAGTAACCCCGATCATCGGGGGCAGATCTACCAGTATAGGTACCATCTTGCCACTGGTCTTCATCCCTACGCTGGGCGTTCATATACAGGGCCAAACCTAACACTACCAAAACTACAAGCACTATGCCTACTGTCCTATTCAACTGCCTTCCCTCCTCATGAATAATATGGGTGAAAGGCAGCGTTCTTATGCAAAAAGAGTTCAATCCGCTGGACTGAACTCTTAATGAACATATTTGGTACCCCCAACCGGATTTGAACCGGTGTCTTCGCCGTGAGAGGGCGATGTCCTAGGCCCCTAGACGATGGGGGCAAAATGGTGAGCCATCCGCGACTCGAACGCGGGACACCCGGATTAAAAGTCCGGTGCTCTACCGACTGAGCTAATGGCTC
>DGYW01000006.1:0-411 GCA_002396805.1 Firmicutes bacterium UBA4996
TCAAACTTTTGTTTAGCCATTTTTCTTCCTCCTCATTTTCAGGAATAAAATTTATTTTTACATGCCGACCGAACTTTTAATTTCCTCCGCTAAACTGCGGGGAACCTGTTCGTAAAAAGCGAAACTCATGGTGTGTTGGGCCCGACCCTGAGTCAACGAGCGTAACACTGTAGCATAGCCAAACATTTCAGCTAAGGGTACAACACCTTTTACCACTTGGGCATTACCTCGTTGCTCCATGCCTTCAATTCTACCTCTTCTGGAGTTAATGTCGCCCATTACATCACCCATGAAGTCTTCTGGTGTCACAACTTCAAGTTTCATCATGGGCTCAAGTAAGACGGCGTCAGCCTTTTTACAGGCTTCTTTGAAGCCCATGGAACCCGCAATCTTAAAGGCCATTTCCGAAGA
>DGYW01000006.1:591-980 GCA_002396805.1 Firmicutes bacterium UBA4996
GCCATTTCCGAAGAGTCTACTTCGTGATAAGAACCATCAACAATAGCGACTTTTACGTCTACCATTGGATATCCAGCCACTACACCGGTGAGCATGGCTTCTTTTACACCTTGTTCAACTGGAGCAATGTATTCCCTAGGTACAACACCGCCCACAATCTTGTTAGTGAATTCGAATCCTGCACCAGGCTCATTGGGTTCGACTTCCAGAAGTACGTGCCCATATTGTCCACGTCCACCACTCTGGCGTACGAACTTTCCTTCGGATTTAACTGCCTTGGTAATGGTTTCACGGTAGGCAACTTGCGGTTTTCCGATATTAGCTTCGACCTTAAACTCTCGAAGGAGCCTATCGACAATAACTTCGAGGTGAAGCTCTCCCATACCGGC
>DGYW01000006.1:1187-15001 GCA_002396805.1 Firmicutes bacterium UBA4996
TTAAAGGTTGGATCCTCTTCAGCCAAGCGCTGTAAAGCCACGCCTAATTTGTCTTGATCCGCCTTGGATTTCGGTTCTACCGCAAGATTAATTACTGGTTCTGGGAACTCTAGCGATTCCAAAAGAATAGGATGTTTTTCATCGGACAAACTATCACCGGTAGATGTGTCTCGGAGGCCTACAATTGCTGCAATGTCGCCTGAGTTAACCTCACTGACCTCTTCACGGTGATTAGCATGCATTAGCAAAATCCGACCTACTCGTTCCCTCCGACCTGTGCTCACATTAAGAACGTAGCTTCCAGAACGCAATGTTCCTGAGTAGACCCGGAAAAACGCCAACTTGCCAACATAAGGATCGGCCATAATTTTGAAAGCCAATCCCGAGAAAGGCTGTTGATCATTTAAGGCCCGTTCTTCTGGAGCACCTGTTTGAGGGTTTGTACCTACTACCGGTGGGATATCACTCGGTGCAGGCAAATAATCTACTACTGCGTCCAATAAAAGTTGGACTCCTTTGTTTTTAAACGACGAACCACAAAGCACAGGGATTAACTTTACATCGATGCAAGCCTTGCGTAGCGCCTTGCGTATTTCATCTGGGGTGATTTCTTCCCCTTCGAGATATTTGATGGTGAGGTCATCGTCAGTCTCCGCTACTTTTTCAAGCATGAGTTGACGAGCGAATTCTACATCATCGCGAATCTCTTCTGGAATCTCCCCTTCTTCTGAAGTACCGAGATCATCCACATAGATATGGGCCTTCATTTCTACCAAGTCCACAATCCCCCGGAATGTGTCCTCAGCACCAATAGGCCATTGAATGGGCACAGGGTTGGCCCCGAGGCGATCTGCAATCATATCCAGACCACGCTGGAAGTCTGCCCCCACTCGATCCATCTTGTTGACATAGGCGAGACGAGGTACATTGTACTTATCAGCCTGCCGCCACACTGTCTCAGATTGCGGTTCAACCCCACCCACAGAGCAAAATACTGCTACTGCCCCGTCTAGCACCCGCAAAGAACGCTCAACTTCCACAGTAAAGTCCACGTGCCCGGGCGTGTCAATAATGTTAACTCTATGACCCTTCCAGTGACAGGTTGTTGCGGCTGAGGTGATTGTAATACCTCTCTCACGCTCTTGAGCCATCCAGTCCATGGTTGCCCCGCCATCGTGTGTTTCGCCTATCTTATGAACTTTCCCGGTGTAGAAGAGGATTCTCTCAGTGGTTGTGGTTTTACCTGCGTCTATATGTGCCATAATTCCTATATTTCTAGTGTTTTCAATTGAAAACTCTCTACCCACTTATTACTCCTCCTAGCCGAGTAAACTCACCAGCCCCTAATTTTTGAGCATCGCCCCTAACTTGTTGAGGAGCTATACTACCAACGGTAATGGGCAAAAGCTTTATTAGCTTCGGCCATGCGGTGAGTATCTTCTTTCTTTCTTACAGCGCCGCCTTGATTATTAGCCGCATCAACTAATTCGGCCGCCAATCTTTCGGTCATCGTTTTTTCTCCACGGAGCCTGGCGTACTGAACCAGCCACCGTAACGCTAACGCTTGACGCCGGTCTGTCCTTACCTCTACAGGCACCTGATAGGTAGCGCCACCAACCCGACGAGGTTTTACTTCAACGACTGGCATTACATTATTCATTGCCTGGTCCAAGAGTTCCATGCTATCAGTACCGGTTCTTTCCTTGCCCATTTCTAAGGCTCCG
This sequence comes from Firmicutes bacterium UBA4996, assembly GCA_002396805.1. GTDB lineage: Bacteria > Bacillota > Limnochordia > Darwinibacteriales > Darwinibacteriaceae > UBA4996. The sequence continues at coordinate 2,912 of DGYW01000006.1, forward strand.
TACATTATGGATTCTGCAATTCCTCGTTTGCCGTCGAGCATCAAAGCATTGATAAACTTAGTCACCAATTCGCTATTGTAAACTGGATCAGGAATTACATCCCTCTTTGGAACACTTCCTTTTCTTGGCATTGGTCTTCACCCCTTCGTTCATAGAGTCCCTAACATCATTTGCTACTTAGGTCTTTTTGCACCATATTTAGAACGAGCTTGGCGTCTATTAGCGACTCCTGCTGCATCTAATGTTCCCCGTACTACGTGATAACGTACACCAGGTAAGTCCTTAATTCTACCTCCGCGGATCAAGACCACGCTATGCTCTTGTAAGTTGTGGCCCTCCCCTGGAATATAGGAAGTCACCTCTATACCGTTCGTTAATCTAATACGAGCCACCTTACGAAGAGCGGAGTTGGGTTTTTTCGGCGTAGCAGTGTAGACCCTGGTGCAGACACCACGTTTTTGTGGAGCACCTTTTTCGTTATAGATTACTTCATCGCGTAATGTGTTCTGAGTATAGCCCAAAGCTGGGGCAGCACTCTTGCTCTTTTGCGCTTTACGACCTTTCCTAACCAATTGGTTGATAGTTGGCACTATGGATAACCTCCCTTCAATCTAACTAGATGCGGTTTTCATGACACTAGCTACTGCGGCCCCCACTTCGATAGAGCAGGCTTTGCCTAGCTCGGCCATGGATTCCACCTCAACTATGTTGATCCCCCTATTATCGCACTCTCGGCGAACAGGGCCAGTGACATGCACGTCAGCATCTCGAGCTAGGTACACCATCTCCACTTGGCCAGCTTGTAGTGCCTTTAGAGTCTGTTTAGCACCGACTACATTGGGCGCCTTGGCTAGTCTGTGTGGCATAATGGTCTCCCCTTTACTCAAGAGATCCCGCAGAGGAGAGCCCTCTGCGGGTAACACTAGCTAATTTTATCATTGAGTGTTGTCTCTGTCAATAAAATCTTGCAAAACCCAGCGAAAATTTGGTCGCAAGTGAGACTTGGCTAAACCTAGCTGGAAACGAGCTCAATTTCAGTATCGGTGGTTTCTTCTTCCGAAAGCTCTTGTCCTTCAACGTCTATACTAACATTACGGTAGCGTGTCATGCCTGTTCCGGCAGGAATAAGCTTACCAATGATCACGTTTTCCTTGAGCCCAAGTAGTTTATCTGTCCGGCCCCTAATGGACGCTTCGGTGAGTACTCTTGTGGTCTCCTGGAACGAAGCTGCAGAGAGGAAGCTCTCTGTGGCGAGAGAAGCCTTGGTGATTCCCAATAAGATCGGCTTAGCTTCCGCCGGTGCCCCACCGTCTGCCACAGCTTGTTTGTTTTCTTCTTCGAAATCAAAAACATCCACCAAAGAGCCAGGTAGCATCATTGTATCACCAGAGTCCTCAATCTTAACCTTTCTGAGCATCTGGCGAACAATTACTTCGATATGCTTGTCGTTGATGTTTACACCTTGTGAACGGTAAACTTCTTGTACTTCCTGGACCAAGTATTCTTGAACTGCCAGAGGGCCTTGCACTGCCAGGATGTCATGGGGGTTTACGGAACCTTCCGTAATCCGATCGCCTGCTACTAATTCGCTACCATCACGTACACGGAGCCGCGCTCCGTACGGGATAGTGTACGATTTTTCCCCATCTGGCCCCTGAATAATGGCTTTTCGCACACCTTTGCTTTCTGTAATGCTGAGTGTACCAGAAATCTCAGTGATGATAGCTTGCCCTTTTGGTTTCCGGGCTTCGAATAGCTCTTCGACCCTAGGTAGACCAGCGGTAATGTCGTCTCCTGCAACTCCACCAGTGTGGAAGGTTCTCATGGTCAGCTGCGTACCAGGTTCACCAATGGACTGAGCTGCCACAATACCTACAGCCTCACCCACTTCTACGAGGCTACCATAGGCTAGGTCTCGACCATAACATTGGACACACACACCATACCGGGTGTGACAGGCCAAGACGGATCGAATGTTGACCTCTTCAACTCCAGCTTCTTCAATGCGTTGAGCGCAGTCATCATCAATCATCTGCCCAGCTTCGATTAATACTTCACCTGTAGACGGGTGGAGCACATCCTCCGCGGCCACCCGACCGGCTAAACGCTCCCAGAGAGGTTCGATGATGGCCTCTGTATCACCGGAAATCTCCTTGATTGCTCTCACCATGATGCCTTCCTTGGTGCCGCAATCGTGTTCCCGGACAATAACGTCTTGAGAGACGTCCACAAGTCGCCTGGTTAAATATCCGGAGTCAGCTGTTCTAATCGCCGTATCAGCCAAACCTTTTCTAGTACCGTGACTGGAGATGAAATACTCTAAAACGGTGAGGCCTTCTCTAAAGTTGGCCTTAATCGGAATTTCAAACGTTTTTCCTGTAGGATCCGCAACCAGACCACGCATACCAGCCAATTGACTGATCTGCGATTCATTACCGCGAGCACCTGAGATAGCCATCATATAGACGGGGTTGAACTTGTCAAAGTTATTGAGCATTTCCTTGGTTACTGTATCTTTAGTCTCAGTCCAAAGCTCACACACTCTTTGATAACGTTCCTCTGGTGTTAGCAAACCTCTGCGGAACTGAATTTCAATTTGCTCAACTTCAGCTTCTGCGGTCCGAATGCGTTCGTCCTTGGTTGGAGGTACCGCAATGTCCGCAACAGATACGGTGGTTCCAGACTGGGTACTATACTTGAAACCTAATTGCATAACGTCATCTAAGATTCTTGCGGTTTCAGTGGCACCGACTTTTCTGTACAGACGGTCTACCAAGAGCCCCAGTTTCTTCTTATCCAACTCGTGGTTGATATACTCCATACCCTCAGGCATAATCCCGTTAACAAACAAACGTCCAGCAGTAGTCTCTAAACGAGTGTCATCTTCTTTTCTCAAGGTAATCATGGCATGGAGACTAATGGCTCCAGCGTTATAAGCGTGGGTTACCTCATCTACTGAACCAAAGTAACGACCCTCACCCTTAGCACCTTCTTTGTGCGCAGTGAGATAGTACAACCCAATCACCATGTCCTGGTTCGGAGTCACAATGGGGCGACCACTAGAGGGAACCAAGATATTGTTCGTAGAAAGCATGAGCAAACGTGCCTCAGCCTGTGCCTCAGCTGACAGGGGAACGTGCACAGCCATTTGGTCACCGTCAAAGTCCGCGTTGTAAGCTGCGCAGACTAAGGGATGAAGCTGAATGGCTTTACCCTCTACTAAGACAGGTTCAAAGGCCTGAATACCCAAACGGTGTAAGGTGGGGGCACGGTTAAGTAGAACCGGATGCTCCTTGATTACTTCTTCCACCACGTCCCAAACCTCGGGTCGTACTCGATCTACCATCTTTTTGGCGCTCTTAATGTTGTGTGCTAGGCCCTTTTCTACCAACTCTTTCATCACGAAAGGTTTAAATAGTTCCAAAGCCATTTCCTTTGGTAATCCACACTGATGCATGCGCAAACTGGGACCAACTACGATTACAGAACGTCCCGAATAGTCGACCCGTTTGCCAAGAAGGTTCTGGCGGAATCGACCCTGCTTACCCTTGAGCATATCGCTTAAGGATTTCAAAGGACGATTACCTGGTCCAGTTACAGGGCGACCGCGCCTGCCGTTATCTACTAGGGCGTCAACTGCCTCTTGAAGCATGCGCTTTTCATTACGCACAATAATCTCTGGTGCGCCTAACTCCAAAAGCCGTTTTAATCGATTATTACGATTGATTACCCTTCTATACAAATCGTTCAAATCAGAGGTGGCAAACCTCCCTCCGTCTAGTTGCACCATGGGGCGCAGTTCTGGAGGAATAACAGGAATAACGTCTAGAATCATCCAAGCAGGATCATTTCCGGAGGTGCGGAAAGCCTCCACAACTTCAAGACGTCGCACTGCCCGCACCCGGCGTTGGCCCGAACTATCGGAAATCTCTTTCCGTAGATCAGTACTCATGGCCTCCAAATCCAATTCTTCTAGTAATTGTTTGATTGCTTCAGCACCAATTCCAGCAGTGAAAGCACTACCGTAGCGATCTCTGTATTCGCGGTATTCGCCTTCACTCAATAATTGTTGCTTAGCCAACCCGGTGCCCTCACCTGGATCAATCACGATGTAAGAAGCAAAATAGAGCACCTTCTCCAATGTTCTTGGAGACATATCTAAAATCAAGCCCATACGACTGGGAATTCCTTTAAAAAACCAAATGTGTGAAACTGGAGCGGCTAATTCGATATGACCCATACGCTCACGCCGTACTTTGGCCCGAGTTACCTCAACACCACAACGATCACACACTATTCCCTTGTATCTCACACGCTTATATTTACCACAATGACATTCCCAGTCCCGTGTGGGTCCAAAGATCTTTTCACAGAAAAGACCTTCTCTTTCGGGCTTTAGGGTCCGATAGTTAATTGTTTCCGGTTTCTTGACTTCGCCGCTAGACCAAGCCCGAATCTGTTCTGGTGATGCCAGCCCAATTCGAATCCGATCGAAATTATTGACATCCAGCAAGGGCCGTCCCTCCTTTTTGTCTATCTAAACGTCATCCTCATCATCATCCGATAGGTCATCAAGATCATCGAGAGAAAAATCCTCATCTTCTAAATCCATGTCCTCGCCAAGATCGGCGTCAAGATCATCATCGTCGCCATCTTCTACATCGGAGACGTCTTCAGTATCTGCTTCATCATCTTCCGCTGCACGGGCTGCTTTGCCGCGCCCGCTCAGTTCTGGCGAGCGAGTAATACTAGTGCTGGCACTGCGACCTTGAATATCGATACCAAGTTCTCTCGCCATTTCACTAATATCTTCTTCCTCTTCTTTGATTTCAATTTCCTCTTCGTTTTCACCCAAGACCCGTACATCCAAGGCCAAGCTTTGCAGCTCTTTAATTAAAACGCGGAAGGACTCAGGTACCCCTGGTTCGGGGATATTCTCTCCCTTAACAATAGCCTCGTAGGTCTTGACCCTGCCTACCACGTCGTCAGACTTTACCGTCAGAATTTCCTGGAGGGTGTAGGCGGCACCGTAGGCCTCTAAGGCCCAAACTTCCATTTCCCCGAAGCGTTGGCCACCGAATTGGGCCTTACCACCAAGGGGCTGTTGAGTTACTAATGAATAGGGACCTGTAGAGCGAGCGTGAATCTTGTCGTCTACTAAGTGAGCTAATTTCACCATATAGATGATTCCCACCGTGACTGGATTATCAAAGGGTTCACCGGTTCGCCCATCATATAAGATGGTCTTACCGTCCCGAGACATTCCAGCACGCTCCATCATATCCATTACTTCCATTTCACTGGCCCCATCAAAAACAGGGGTAGCAACATGCATATCTAAAAGTCGCGCCGCCATCCCTAAGTGGGTTTCCAAGACCTGCCCAATATTCATTCGGGAAGGTACACCTAGGGGGTTGAGAACAATCTGAACTGGTGTCCCGTCTGGCAAGAAGGGCATATCTTCCACGGGCATTATCCGGGAAATAACCCCTTTATTACCGTGACGTCCAGCCATCTTATCTCCTTCAGAGATCTTACGCTTTTGTGCCACATAGCAACGGACTAAGCGGTTAACGCCTGGGCTTAACTCATCCCCATCTTCTCTAGTAAAGACGCGAACATCAACAACGATGCCTCCCTCACCATGGGGCACCCGCAGAGAGGTATCTCTGACCTCGCGGGCCTTTTCACCAAAAATCGCCCTGAGTAAACGCTCTTCAGCCGTGAGCTCGGTTTCGCCTTTAGGAGTCACTTTACCAACTAGAATATCACCTGGCTTAACCTCTGCTCCAATCCGCACAATTCCTCGTTCGTCAAGGTTCTTTAGACTTTCCTCTCCAACATTAGGAATGTCTCTTGTGATTTCCTCGGGACCTAACTTTGTATCCCGAGCCTGTGCTTCATATTCTTCAATATGGATCGATGTAAAAACATCATCCTTAACTAGCTCTTCACTGATTAAGATGGCGTCTTCGTAGTTATAGCCTTCCCAAGGAACGAAAGCCACCACCACGTTACGACCTAAGGCTAACTCCCCGTGATCGGTTGAAGGACCATCGGCGAGGACATCACCCTTTTTCACCTGTTGTCCAACTACGCATCGTGGCTTTTGGTTGACACAGGTTCCTTGGTTAGAGCGGGTAAATTTAAGCAACTTGTAATTATCTCTGCCTGTGGCTGTCTTTACCACGATCTCTCGCCCAGTAACTCGCTCCACTACGCCATCATTCTTCGCTAAGAGTATAGCACCAGAATCTATGGCTGCTTTGTATTCCATGCCTGTACCCACTAATGGTGCTTCCGCTTCAAGCAAAGGGACTGCTTGCCGTTGCATGTTGGCTCCCATAAGGGCTCTGGCACCGTCATCGTTTTCCAAGAAGGGAATTAATGCGGTGGCAATACTAACGGTTTGCTTGGGTGAGACATCCATGAATTCCACAGACTCTGCCGGAACGTTCTTAATCTCTTCACGCTCACGAACGGTTACCTTAGATCTGACAAAATGGTGATCATCAGTTGTCTTTTCGTTAGCTTGGGCAATACGAAAAGCATCTTCTTCGTCCGCAGTCAAATAGCGGATTTCGTCAGTTACTAAGCCATCTTCCACAACCCGGTAGGGAGTCTCAATAAACCCGTACTCATTAATACGCGAAAAGGTGCATAGAGCCCCGATCAAACCAATGTTAGGACCCTCTGGAGTCTCAATAGGGCACATTCTACCGTAGTGAGAATGGTGAACGTCACGGACTTCAAATCCTGCCCGATCACGGGAAAGTCCACCTGGTCCTAGGGCACTAAGTCGACGTTTGTGGGTTAATTCGGCCAAGGGATTGGTCTGGTCCATAAACTGCGAAAGTTGGCTAGAGCCAAAAAACTCTTTGATCGCGGCCACAACTGGTCTAATATTAATTAGAGCTTGGGGAGTAATCACTTCCACATCTTGAATGGTCATGCGCTCCCGCACTACTCTCTCCATTCTGCTCAAACCAATACGGAATTGGTTCTGCAATAGTTCGCCTACACTTTTGAGACGACGATTACCCAAATGGTCAATGTCATCTACTGTACCAATATCATAAGAAAGGGCAACCATGTAATTAATGGTAGCTAAAATATCTGCAGGAGTAATTACAGTAACACTCTCAGCCTGGTCTTCGTTGGCGAAAAGGCGAACAGCATCACCTTCTCTAGTTGTTACAATAACTGCATTAATCCCCGCAGACCTAATCTGTTCAGCTTGTTTTCTGGTGATCCTCTGTCCTTGTTCAACAAGTAACTCACCGGTTTCTGAGTTAACAACGTTCTCAGCGGATATCCGGCCAACTAAACGCTCAGTTAAACGTAGTTTTTTGTTAATCTTATACCGGCCCACACCAGCCAAATCATAGCGCTTGGGCTCGTAAAAGAGCGTAGAAAATAAGCCCCGAGCACTTTCTTCTGTGGGAGGTTCGCCTGGCCGCAAACGTTTATAAATCTCAATTAAGGCATCTGCTTCCGATTGAGTGCTATCCTTCTCTAGTGTGGCCACAATACTTGGAGCCTCATGGAAAGTCTGCCGAATAGCCTCGTCGGTACCGATCCCCAAGGCGCGAATCAAAACCGTGACAGGTAGCTTTCTGGTTCGATCGATCCGGACCCACAGTACATCATTAGAGTCCGTTTCAAATTCAAGCCAAGCACCACGGTTGGGAATAATACTTGCGGAGTAGAGTCTCTTACCGCTAGTATCAACTGTGTAATCGAAATAAACTCCCGGTGATCTCACTAACTGGCTAACAATCACGCGCTCGGAGCCGTTAATAATAAAGGTACCGTGCTCAGTCATTAAAGGAAAGTCACCCATAAAGACTTCTTGTTCTTTAACTTCTCCGGTCTCTTTATTAACTAACCTAACCCGCACACGAAGGGGAGCAGCATATGTTACATCCCGATCCTTACACTCTTCAACCTCATATTTGGGTTCACCAAAGCTATACTCCATAAATTCCAGAACTAAATTACCAGTGAAATCTTGGATCGGAGAAACATCATCAAACATTTCCCTCAAACCTGTGTCCAAAAACCATTGGTGCGATTTGTGCTGGATCTCAATCAAGTCGGGCATTTCAAGTACTTCTTCGATTTTCCCAAAGTTGTACCTTTCCCGTTTCCCAACGTGCGTAGTTTCTACCAAGGGCCCTCACCTCTCCTATTGGTATCTAAGAAACATGATGAAAAGCAAGGGGTGTCCGCCCTCGCTTTAATTATTTCCCTTTTCCTCACCTTCCAAAAAAAATGAGAAGATAGCAGGATTTCCCGTTGTTATGTTGAATAAACATAAAGCGGGAATAATGTTCCCCTTTTTCCACTAATCTATGATATCATAGGCATTTTTTGTTGTCAAGCAATGGTAGTGCTTGCGAACCTAACATTAAGGGACCTCCCCCTGGGGAAGTCCCTTTTTTAACTGTCAATTACTTGATTTCTACAGTTGCACCGGCCTCTTCGAGCTTAGCCTTAACTTCTTCAGCTATTTCTTTCGAAACGCCTTCTTTGATTGGGTTTGGAGCGTTATCTACTAACTCTTTAGCTTCTTTGAGGCCAAGAGAGGTGAGTTCGCGAACAACTTTAATTACGTTAATCTTCTTCTCACCAGCGCTTTGGAGAATAACATCGAAATCGGTTTTCTCTTCAGCAGCTTCAGCGGCAGCGGCTGGTGCAGCAGCCATTGCTACAGGAGCAGCAGCGGATACGCCAAACTTTTCTTCCATAGCTTTTACTAATTCGCTTAGTTCTAAAACGGTCATATTTTCAATAGCTTGCAAAATATCTTCTCTGGTCATTTAAATACCCTCCTCAAGGATTGTAAATTATGCATTTGCTTCTTTTTGTTTTCTCACAGCCTCTAAGGCATAGACTACATTGCGAATGTTACCCTGCAATACGTTAACCATACCAGCGATAGGTGCTTGCATTCCACGGAGTACCATGGAAAGGAGAACCTCCCTGCTTGGTAAGTCCGCTAGACTCATTACACCTTCTGGATCTAGCACTTTACCTTCTAAGATTCCACCTTTAATCTCCAACACTTTGCTCTTCTTAGCAAACTCACTAAGAATCTTCGCAGGTGCCACCGGATCATCATAACCAAAAGCAATCGCGGTCGGTCCATTCAAAAGCGGAATTAGGTCATTCATTTCCAACTCTTGAGCAGCTAGAATGGTGAGAGTATTCTTTAATACCTTAAACTCTACACCAGCCTCCCGTAGTTCTTTGCGGAGCTCGGTCATTTGACCCGCATCTAAACCTCGATAATCAGCTAGGACCGCTCCTTGAGATTGGGAAATCCGTTCTTGAATTTCTTGAACCACTGCTACTTTCTCTGGTCTTGCCATCATTTCACCTCCTTGGGACAACAAAAAGGATCTACCGCAGTCAGGCGGAGATCCCATGATCACAACGAAGATAACATCATAGATGAAAACTTCATACTCTCCAACCTCGGCAGGCGAAGGGACATTTCCTTCTTTAAGCGTCTCGCTGAAAACCAGAGTAGAATACTTCGTATTCTACAACGGCTTTTGGGCAAGGCCCAAACGACGACACCGGCGGTCTACGGTTTAGTCTATTTAATTAGAACAACGTTCTTAGTATAGCACGGGTATAAACGTTGGTCAATCGTCAAGTTATTTAGCAACTACGGCTTCCTGTGAATTCAGACGAATACCGGGTCCCATAGTGCTAGAAAGGTGTATTCTACGAATAAAGGTACCTTTGGCACTAGCCGGACGAGCCTTAACCACTGCATCCATTAGTGCTACAAAGTTGCCGTAAAGCTGTTCCTCAGTAAAGGATGCTTTACCGATGGGTACATGCATGCCAGCTTCTTTGTTGACACGATATTCCACTTTACCGGCCTTAGATTCTTCTACTGCCTTGCCTACCTCAGGTGTGACAGTGCCAGTCCGGGGATTCGGCATTAAACCACGGGGTCCTAAGATCCGACCTAGTCTACCTACGACACCCATCATATCGGGAGTAGCAATAGCTACGTCAAAATCGGTCCAACCACCTTGGATTTTTTCTGCAAGATCCTCGTCACCGACGAAATCGGCTCCAGCGGCCCTTGCTTCCTCTGCCTTATCACCTTTTGCAAACACCAATACTCGCACATCGCGCCCGGTTCCGTGAGGTAGAATTACAGTTCCACGAACTTGTTGGTCAGCGTGACGGGGGTCTACCCCGAGTTTAAAAGCAACTTCCACCGTCTCGTCAAATTTGGCGGTGGCACATTTTTTTACCAATTCAATGGCCTCAGCTGGTGAGTAGAGTTTTTCAGTATCAACTAGCTTCGAGACATCTTGATACCGTTTACCTCGTTTTGCCATGGTCATGTCCTCCTTTGTGGTGCAAGCGGATTTAATTCCTCCCACTTACTTCACTCTATTTCTAGCGTTTCTGGCTTAGTCCTCAACAATAACGCCCATACTACGTGCGGTGCCTTCCACCATTCTCATGGCATTCTCAACATTGGCTGCATTGAGGTCGGGCATTTTTAATTCGGCAATTTCCCGAATTTGATCACGTTTGATCGTTCCAACCTTTTCCCGATTGGGAACACCAGAACCACGCTCAATTTTCATAGCCTTTTTAATTAATACTGATGCTGGCGGAGTTTTGGTAATGAACGTAAACGTACGATCCTCATAAACCGTAATAACAACTGGAATTACCATTCCAACTTGATTAGCGGTTCTTTCGTTAAACGTCTTACAGAACTCCATAATATTGACACCATGTTGACCTAGAGCCGGTCCTACCGGCGGCGCCGGGTTGGCCTTACCTGCGTTTACTTGCAACTTGATGATGGCACTTACCTTTTTTGCCACGGCGCATACACCCCCTTAAAATAATGTGGTTATGGCGGATCTTTGATCCTCCCACTCAAAAACCTTGAAACCCCTATAGTTTGGACACTTGATGAAAATCTAATTCAACTGGGGTTTCCCGTCCAAACATGGAAATGCTAACCCGCAATTTGCCTCGTTCCAAACTAATTTCGGTAATTGTACCCGTAAAGTCCTGGAAGGGGCCAGCTACAACCTTAACGGATTCGCCTACGGCAAAATCGGCTTTAGTTGTTTCTACTCCCATGTTACGCAAAATAACATCCACTTCGTGTTTTTCTAGAGGAATTGGCTTTACCCCACTACCTACGAAGCCCGTTACGCCTGGTGTGTTGCGAACCACATACCATGAATCATCTGTAACAATCATTTCCACCATGACATAACCTGGGAAAACTTTGCGTTGGCTTACTTTTTTCTTACCGTCCTTGTATTCCACTACCTCTTCAATGGGTACTACAACTTGGAAAATTTTGTCTTCCATGCCCATTGATTCGACCCTTTTTTCAAGGTCAGTTTTCACTTTGTTCTCATAGCCAGAGTATGTGTGTACTACATACCAAAGTCTATTCTCGTTCACCTTTTCACTCATCTCGAAGGGACCAAATTAGCGGCCCTTCACCCCCCTAATCGGCCTAATAGTCTTAACAACCCAGACACGATCACATCAACGAGGCCGGTGAAGATTGCAACGATAATAACCGTAACAATAACTACAACTGTATAGGTGATCAACTCTTGTCGGTTTGGCCATGACACTTTACGCATCTCTGAGCGCACTTCACGTATGAACTTAGTGACCTTGTTCCAAAAAGTAGGTTTACTAGGTACTGCTACCACATTCCTCACATCCTTCTGCGCCCTATCGGGTTTCTTTGTGAACGGTATGGGTTCTACAAGTCTTACAGAACTTCTGCATTTCAATGCGATCCGGATCGTTTTTCTTGTTCTTGTTTGTACGATAATTCCGGTTCTTGCATTGTGTACATTCTAACGTGATACCGACACGCACAGCCGCCACCTCCAGACAGTCAAAATACCTTTAGAATTTAACACATTTTAGATCCAGTGTCAATACCCTTCCAGCATAGCAAAACATACTTTGCTAGCACGGTGGCAAAGAAAAGAGGGGAACTTCCCCTCCCTTATCTTAGGCAAGAATTTTGGTTACAACCCCGGCCCCTACAGTTCTTCCACCTTCACG
>DGYW01000064.1:0-199 GCA_002396805.1 Firmicutes bacterium UBA4996
GGACGCTTGAGCACTGCTGGAAACATAGCCATTCCTTTTTCTCCTGGACGAGCGGTACCAATAGGGGAAGTCTATGAGTTCACTATCTGGCATGCTTGGCCACTACAAGATCCACACGAACCCTTCCGCACTACTTTGTGGCAAGTGGTTGGCAAAGGAGGACAAGCATAATGAAGCTTATGGATTTGGCTACCGTTAT
>DGYW01000064.1:446-789 GCA_002396805.1 Firmicutes bacterium UBA4996
CTCAAGGTGAAGAGTTCTGGTGTCTTAACAGAGACTCTAATCGCCGATCTTTACAAAATGTCCTTGGAAGATGTGTTAGGAGTATGGTTTGTTGATGATTGTCAAGGAATTAAAATCTCCATTCTCAAACATTATCCTTCGGACCATCCTTTGAGTACCGACTTGTACGGAGCTCAGCAAAACGCGCCACTCTTAGAGATCGATATTTAGGTCGTGAACAGTAAAGTAACGCTACAAAGCGAGCCATGGCTCTTTCTTCGTACAAAATCTCAGCACCAACCAGGAGGGATTCAACTAATTAGCAAGAAATGGCATTATGTTTGCAAAGCCCATGCCATGATTA
>DGYW01000064.1:861-5356 GCA_002396805.1 Firmicutes bacterium UBA4996
AATTGCTCTAAGTTATGGCTTTGGAAATGTCATGCCTAACGAGGATGTGGCCAAGGCTTTGCGGGGCCCACAGGACCGCAAAGCCCATGCCATGATTAAGGGCGCTGCTCGGCTGTTTCTTACACAGAGCTATTGACTACTATACCCGGTGCCAATTACCAGCGATCTGCTTCGGTCTTTGTGGTTGAAGATCACCAAGAGATGTCTCTTGATTAAAAGGCGATTGATTTTAGTTTAAAACTTAGTTTATTTGAAAGACTCCCTGTGCCATAAACGGTATAGGGAGTCTTTAGCAAAATAGGATTGCTAGGTGTTGTTACAGAGTGTACCTGCCAACAGCATTGCGTTCCAAATTCGAGTGTGAGCGTACTCATCGCCTAGGATCGAGGTTAGCAGATAGCGTACTTGGGGATTTGGGGCACATCCCGCTAGTTCCGCATAGCGGGTAATGGCGGAAAGTTCGCCAGAGATAGCCGTTCTTACATCAGCCGCGAAATTTCCCGTAGCCGAGGGACAAGGTGGTGGACACGAAACCGGTGGTGGGCAGACACCCAAGAGTGACGCTTGTAGACGGGCATGACCGTATTCATCGCCTGTGATCGACGTGGTGATCAACCGTAGAACATCGGTTGGAGCCTCATCCGCAATTGCAGCATAAAACCCAGCATCGCAGATCTCGTCTTGGATAGACGCTTCTAAGTCGGCCCGAAAATTACTGCATTGAGGACAACTAGGTGAGTTCATTCCCATTTTTGATTCACCTCCTTTCAGCTTTTCGTGTTTGTAGTTTTGACCGGAAAAGAGAGTTTCTTTGTAAGCGGGCGTGATGTTGGGTAGGGTTGGCCTTTTGTAGAAGACGTGTTCTGTTCTAAGGGACTCTCGGTTAACGATTGAAAAATGGCAAGGGTTCTAAAGTGCCCATAGGCATCACCGCTTAAACTATAGATAAGGGATTGTAGAACTGGATCGGGTATTTCCTTGGCGATCTCAGCATATATTCCAGCCAATTTGAGTTCCCAGTCCAGCGCGATTTCAAGCTTTGAAGACAGATCAGGGTTGAAGAATTTTATATTCATGTTGTTCCTCCTCGTCTTAATGTATGTGCAAGGTAAGGGGTGGCTATAGGGGTTCAATCTCATTTGATCCATACGAAAGAAAATAATTAGGGAGGATTTTGTTAATTGGGACGGAATTAGTGCTAAAATTGGCTAGACAACAGAGGGTGGGGTCGATGAACAAGAAAACACTATTCAATGATGGTTGGGAATTTGCTAAGAGTGATTTAGAGGTCACTGACTGTCTAAACCTTGAATTCATGCAAGTTGACGTGCCACATGATTGGCTAATTCATGATCCCCTCAACCTCTATGAAAATAGTATCGGTTGGTATCGAAAGACGTTTACCTATCACCAAGAGGCCCACCAGGTTCTGCTTTACTTTGATGGGGTATATATGGACTCCACTCTGTACATAAATGGACAGGAAGTCGGCGTTTGGAAGTACGGTTATTCTTCCTTCGAGCATGACATTACCGATGCACTTGTGGCTGGGGATAATGAAATCTTGCTCAAAGTGGTGCATCAAAGCCCCAATAGCCGCTGGTATTCTGGTGCTGGCATTTATCGCAATGTATGGCTAAAGACGCGGAGCAATACTCATATTGTGACCGATGGTATCTACGTCACTACTAAAAAAGCTGACTTGGGTTGGCACATCTTAGTCGACACTGAACTGAGCTTGGATACAGAAGTGGAATTAACACATTCTCTGAGCCATGAAGGTCACATAGTAGCAACCTCTTCAGCGCGTTTAGCTCCCCCTGCTCAACGCGGTTCCTTTGTTAGCAATGAACAGGAAGTCGTGGTTCAAGAGCCCTTGCTTTGGAGTGTAGACGAACCAAACCTATATCAACTCACAACTAGGCTTTGTGCCCTCCTAGACGGAAAATCCGTAGTGCTCGAGACCATTACCCAGAACATTGGGTTTAGGGATATTGTTCTCCAGCCCAATGCAGGGCTCTTCTTAAATGGGCAACCCATGAGGCTAAATGGGGTATGCGAACATCATGACCTTGGAGCCTTAGGTGCAGCTTTCAATAAGAACGCTTTGCGGCATCGCTTTGAAATTCTGAAAACAATGGGTGTGAATGCCATCAGAACTGCCCACAATATGCCAGCGGTAGAGCTGATGGACTTGGCAGACGAAATGGGTTTTTTTGTGGTTTCCGAAGCTTTCGATATGTGGGAGCGCCCAAAGACAAAGTACGATTATGCCAGGTTCTTTAAGGACTGGGCTTATAGGGATGTGAAAAGTTGGGTTAGGAGAGATCGAAATCACCCTAGCCTCTTGATGTGGAGCATCGGTAATGAGATCTATGATACTCATGGCGATGAGCGGGGCCAAGAAGTGACTAAAATGCTCAGAGACTATGTCCTAGAACATGACCCCAGAGAAAATGGAAAGGTGACCATGGGCTCCAACTACATGCCCTGGGAGGGAACTCAAAAGTGCGCCGATATTCTCAAAATAGTGGGGTACAATTATGCGGAAAAATACTATCATCAACATCACGATAAGTATCCAAACTGGGTGATCTATGGTAGTGAAACTTTATCAGTTGTCCAAAGCAGGGGCATTTATCACTTCCCCTTTGAAAAAACAATCCTAGCAGATGATGATGAACAATGCTCTGCCCTAGGCAACAGCCCAACCAGCTGGGGAGCCAAATCTGTGGAAGCCTGCCTAATTGACCATCGGGATGCCCCCTTTACGCTGGGTCAGTTCATTTGGACCGGATTTGATTATCTTGGTGAACCAACCCCCTACCACACCAAAAACTCCTATCTTGGCCAAATTGATACTGCTGGATTCCCTAAGGACTCTTTTTATATTTTCCAGTCCGCTTGGACTGATTACAAAACCAAGCCTATGGTGCACATTTTCCCCTATTGGGATTTTAACGAAGGGCAAATCATTGATGTGCGCATTTGCTCTAACGCCCCGAAAATCGAGCTACAATTGAACGGGAAAACCATGGGAACACATCGGATTGACCACCAGAAAGGCACCGAACTTGTGGGTTGGTGGAAGGTTCCCTACGAGCCCGGTGAGTTAAAGGCCATTGCCTATGATGAACAAAGTGAAGTAATAGCTACGCATAGTCGACGATCCTTTGGTGACCCGACGAAAATCGCACTTAAGGCTGATAAACAGACTCTTGTAGCAAATGGTACTGACCTCATATTCTTAGAAATTAGTATTGAAGACAGTGGGGGAAACCCTGTAGAAAATGCCAACAATCGTGTCCATGTGCAGGTGAGTGGCACTGGGCGTTTGATTGGTCTAGACAATGGGGACAGTACCGATTATGACCCGTATAAAGGGCAGAGCAGAAGGCTGTTTAGTGGAAAGCTGTTGGCTATTATTGCTGCTACATTGGATCCTGGCGAGGTTCTCATTGAGGCATCCTCAGTAGGTCTAGAAGGCGCTTCCCTCCAATTGCAGGCGCTACCGGCTATGGGGGAGTGTGTGGAGGGAGTCTCAGCACATACCCAAAACAACGAGTTACCTGTGGTGATGGGTTCTTTAGACGAATTACCAGTGCGCAAGATCGAGATTAGTAGTGATTCTGGGCAGAAGTTCAGCCCTACGCACAGGGAGATCACGGTTCGGGCAAAGCTTTACCCACCAAACACCTCCTACCCAGAAGTGGAATGGAGTGTGGTGAACGACTTAGGGGTAATCTCTAATCTAGCCAAAATCGAGGCAGCAGGGCACGAAGCCACGATAACTGCCTTGGGCGACGGAGAGTTTCGAGTCCGTTGTACTAGTAAGAACGGTACAGAAAAGACCAAGCTTATTTCGGAGTTGGAGTTTACTGCAGGTGGTCTTGGTGTGGCTTATAAAGATCCCTATGGGTTTATTACAGCTAGTCTTTACGACTATAGCAAGGGCGACTTAGGGCCAGGGAATGAGCGAGGCATCGCCACCAGTCGCGATGGCGAAACTCAGGTGGGTTTTAGGGAAATTGATTTTGGTTCCTACGGCTCTGACCTGATTACCCTGCCTATCTTCGCCTTATCTGACCGTCCCTATAGGATTCAGATTTGGGAAGGCATGCCAGATGAACCTAAAAGCCAGATGTTAACTGAGGTAGTTTATCAGAAAAAGTCAATTTGGAATGTCTATCAACCAGAGACTTATCTTCTCCCCAAGCGATTAAAGGGCCTCACATCGATCTGCTTTGTTCTCACTGACAAGGTGCATATTAAGGGCTTTTCCTTTCACAGGCAGAGCCGGGCTTTTGCTCAAAACGCGGCGATTGAATGTGATCACATCTATGGTGATACCTTCGTCATGGGTGAAAATGGGGTAGAGGGTATTGGAAATAACGTGTCCCTTGAATTTGGAGATTTGGACTTCGGCACTGACGGCACTACTAAGTTGGTTATCTACGGGCGGGCGCCCATTGATAACACCATCCACATCCAATTC
>DGYW01000064.1:5565-7629 GCA_002396805.1 Firmicutes bacterium UBA4996
TTTAAACAGTCAGCAGAATTTATGGCGCGGGAGTTTGTTTTGGAGCGAATCACTGGACTGAACAAGGTTACGTTCGTATTCTTACCTGGATCAAATTTTGATTTTCGTTGGTTTCGTTTTAAAAACTGTAAATAAGTTAGGAGGATTTAAAGAAAAACCGTTGAATAATCTATTTAGTACAAGTCCGGGAGCGCTCCCGGAACGCTTTCGAAATGGTAAATGGGTAAGGTGAGATATGTGGCAACTATTATGGATGTGGCGCGAGAAGCTGGTGTATCACGTAGTACCGTCTCCAGGGTCTTGAATAACCGGGGCGAAGTTGATGCCGAAACCTCCCAGCGAGTACGCGCGGCAATCGCAAAACTTGATTATTTTCCCAATGCTTCTGCCAGGGCCCTTGCCAAACAAAAAACAGATACCATTGGCGTAATGCTGGCAGATCTTTCGGATCCGTTTTATGAGCGAATGATCAAAGGTATCCAGCAAGTGGCGGATCAACACCACTACAGCGTGGCCTTTTACAACTCTCGAGATGATCTGACCGATCATCGCAACATAGTCTCTTCGGCATTAAGGGGTAACCGGGTTGATGGATTGCTAATCGTGGGTAGTTACATCGGAGATTCTGACACCGTTTTACACTTGATCTCTTCGGGGTTACCAATCGCCTTGATAGAGCGTTACACAGATCATCCTAGCGTTCCTTGTGTTGTATGCGATAACGTTGGAGCTGCCAAAATTGCCACTAAGCATTTGCTGAACATGGGTCATACGCGTATCGGTTGCATTACGGGGAGACTCGACTTTCAAAGCGGTATCGATCGCCTAATGGGATTTCGAGAAGCATTAGCGGAGCACAGCGTTTCGATCGATGAAGAGTTAATTATTCAGGGTAATTTTCAGAATAATTGTGGGTATAGGGCAATGTTACGACTTATGGAAATGTCGAATCCACCTACGGCAGTGCTTGCCTCCAATGACATGATGGCCATTGGTGCTATTCGAGCAGCTAGTGAGTTGGGTATTGGGATTCCTGAGGATGTTGCTATTATGGGCTTTGATGACATTACCTTTGCAGCCATGATCCATCCTCAGTTGACCACAATGCGCCAACCGCTATTTAAGATGGGTTCATTTGCGGCCGAACAACTAATTCATGTGATAAATCACGGACATTCTACTACTCGAAATGAAGCAACCATAGGGGCAAAAGAAGTGTTGCAAGCGGAGTTAGTTGTGAGAAAATCCTGTGGCTCTGTCACATAGGGGGTGAGGGAGAAAACAGTTTGTTGGTTTGGATGATAGTGATGTATTCAGAAGGAGGACTAGAATAATGAAAACAAATAAATGGATGCATTTGGTTTGCTCATTGGTTCTGGTATTAGCTCTCTCTAGCGCAGTTTTTGCTCAAACAACTCTCACTATCTGGGCTGTGGATGATCTGGAAATCAACAACCCCCAGGCAGCCTACGTTCAACACCTTGTTCGCTCATTCGAAGCACAAAATCCCGATATAAAAATTGACTGGGTTGCCTATGGTACCCAAGGCTCTCCCCTAAATGACAAAGTAAAGATTGCAGTTGCTGCTAACCAAGGACCTGACATTTTCCAAAGTTGGGGCGGATCGTTTATGGGTCAATTTGCTGCAGCAGGTAAACTGCTTGACTTAACGGATGAACTGGCTAATGTTGACACTAGTGCTGCTGCCAAAGCGGCTATGAGCTATGATGGGAGATTGTATGGAATTGCTCCGTTCTTTGCCATCGCCGGTTTATTAGTGAATGAAGGCCATTTTGAGGAATATGGATTAACAGTACCGACTACCATAGCTGAACTTGAAGCGGTTGCTGAGGTACTGAAGTCCAAAGACATCCAGCCCTTTGCAGTAGGGGCGAAAGACCAATGGCCGATTTTGGCAACCTATATGTATTTAGTAAATCGTTATGGCGGCAATATCTTTGAAGATGCCGTGGCCAGAAAGGTTCGCTTCGACGCAGAACCATTTGTTCTTGCTGGCTTGAAGATTCAAGAATGGGCTGGCAAAGGCTACTTTGGTTCCAAACC
>DGYW01000064.1:7801-8027 GCA_002396805.1 Firmicutes bacterium UBA4996
GCTACTTTGGTTCCAAACCCCTGTCTGAGGGTTATGGTGACGCCCAGCTTCTGATGCAAACCGGCCGGGCAGCCATGCAGATTTCTGGTTCATGGCTCTGTGGCTTATATGCTGATACAACTCAAACTGACCAAACTATTGGTTTTTATGCAATGCCCATCTTAGAAGGTGGTCAAGGTTCGGTAGGAGATATCATGGGTATGACCGATATCGGTTTCGTAGCAAC
>DGYW01000064.1:8174-15729 GCA_002396805.1 Firmicutes bacterium UBA4996
GTTGCTACGAAACCGATATCGGTTTCGTAGCAACCCAGAGAGCTGCTGACAAAAAGGATGCGATTGTTCGCTTCTTCGAACACGCCATGTCGGTAGATGTTGCTTCGGCTGAGACTGGGCGTGTGGCATCGATTCCTGGCGTTGAGGCACCTACAAGATTAACGGGAATGGCCAGTGATGTCTTTGCTCAGGGTAAGACTGTACAGTTTTGGTGGGATCAAGACCTTCCGGCAACAGTATCTACCCCCGTTAACATCGCAATCCAGAGTTTCTTGATGCCAGAAACTGATGTTAAAAAAGCTCTCACCAAATTCGAAGATCTTGTGGAAGACAATATCGGTCCGGTTAAGAAATAATTTAAGCCTGGGAGAGGGAGCCCCTGTGGTTCTCTCTCCACCGAGTGGTTGCAGAGAGGTGAGTGGAGTGACAAAGAAAAGGTTTGATTGGTCGGAAGTTGCCTTTAAGACTTTGTTTCTGCTACCGGCACTAATGATTTTGGCTTTGTTCATGTTTTATCCCATCGGAGAGACCTTTCGGGTTTCGTTAATGAGGTCAACAGGGCTAGGTCCCGAAACCTATATCGGCTTGAGAAATTATCAGCGACTTCTCACTGACGATGAGTTCTTGCAGGGCTTGCGCAATGTCTTAAAGTGGGCGTTTTGGAGCGTGACCATCCAAATACCGTTAGCATTTTTTATTGCCTACGCTTGCAGTTCGTTGGGAACTAGGCTGGCTGACAGGTTGAGGAGTGTGTATTATCTTAGTAATGTTTTGCCCTCTGCGATTACAGCTATGCTTGGAATCTTCATTTTCTCTCCTGTTTCAGGTGTAGTTGCCACTTTTGCCCGTACAGTCGGTTGGAAGTGGTTAGAGAGTATTGATTTTCTGGGCAACCCGCGGATTGCGTTCTGGTCTTTGTTCTTCTTAGCGACTTGGGCCTACATGGGGTTCGGGATCATCTATTTGATGGCCAATATTGAACAAATTCCACCTGAAATGCGTGAGGCGGCCACCATCGACGGGGCCAATGAATGGCAATACGCTAGATATATTGTGATTCCGCAGATTTCGTACGCTTTGCGTATTCAAGCAATTCTAGCCACGGTTGGCAGTCTGAAGCTCTTCGATCTTCCCTATCTAGTTACATCTGGGGGACCCGGCATTTCCACTGTAACCCTAGGCATTACGCTGTACCGCGAGGCTTTTAACAATTGGCAGTACGGAAAAGGCGCTGCCATAGGCGTGGTCATCTTCTTGTTATCGCTGGTGTTTACTATTATCCAATTTTCCATGCAACGTGAGCCTCAGTTCTAAATTGGGAGGAGATTGGAGGGGTTAAAATGCGTAAGAAAAGACAGAGGCTTAGTCCAGCTTCCATCATTGTGCATGGAGTATTGGTCCTTTTGGCCGCAATTGTCATTATGCCTTTGGTCTTACCCTTTTTGTTTGCCTTTAAGACCGAATTAGAATTTGCCTACCACCCGTGGAGTTGGCCCACTACCTTTCGCTGGGCAAACTTTCGCATGGCTTGGCAGATGGTGCAAATTGGGCAAGGCTTAATGAATACACTGATCGTCTGTATTGGTGCTGTGTTGACCACTGTTCCACCGGCAGCCATGGCAGGCTACATCTTCGCCCGTTATCGCACCCCCATGACCACTGTTTTGTTCTATGTGGTTATGGCTGGTTTCTTTATTCCCACCCAAATGGTGCTTATTCCTTTGTACCGTATGACTATGAATCTAGGACTTCTTGATACATTGCCTGGTTTGTATTTACCTATGGCAGCTTTTGGGGTACCCTTTTGGACCATTATTTATCGCTCCTTTTATGCAACCTTACCGAACGAGCTAGTGGAGGCTGCCAGAATTGATGGAGCCGGTCATTTTGCCATATTTGTGCGTGTGATTGTGCCCTTGACTAAGCCCGCCACTATCCTGGCAGTACTTTTGACATTCATGAGCTCTTGGAGTGATTATTTGCTCGCTTTAGTGTTACTGAGTACTCAGTCTAAGTTTACCATGCAATTGCGCGTGGCTCGCTTCATTGGAAATCTAGGGGCGAACTACTTTCCACAATACGCAGCAGGTGTAATCATCTCCGCTGCGCCTACCATACTCTTGTACATCATCTTCCACAAACATATCATTCGAGGCACGACGCTAGCTGGAGCTTTGAAGGGATAATAAGATACAAGAACCTTGGTTTTCCAAAGCCAGGGTTTTTTGTTATGGCCTCAGTAAACTGTGGGTAAAGGCACACCGTCTGAAGTAAAAGAAGATGGTTGACTTTAATGTAAATATTAATTATAATATTAGCATACTACCATGGTAGTTTCCACACAAAAATAGTCGAGGTGGGGCCATTGAAAATTGTAGATATTAGACCGACAACAGTAACGGTACCATTGGAAGCGCCTCTTCGTCACAGCAATGGCGAACATTGGGGAAGATTTGTCCGTACCATTATCGAGGTTGAGACAGATGAAGGTCTTGTCGGTTTAGGCGAGATGGGCGGAGGAGGAGAAAATGCTGAGTTGCAGTTTCGCGCTCTCAAGCAGTATCTCGTGGGTCATGATCCATTTGATCTGGAAGCGTTAAGGTTTAAGATCTGTAATCCCACGGCCAGTCTTTATAATAATCGTACTCAGCTTATGGCGGCAATTGAATTTGCTTGCCTAGACATCATCGGTCAGAAACTCGAGCAGCCTGTTTATAATCTTCTAGGGGGCAAGCTCAGGGACGAAATCCCGTTCGCTAGCTACTTGTTTTTTCGTTATGCTAGTGATGATGGGCTGTATTCTGAGGTGAGAACGGCAGAGCAACTTATTCGACACACACGGGACCTTAAGAAGCAATATGGCTTTCGCACTCATAAGCTGAAGGCTGGTGTTTTTAGTCCCACATATGAGCTAGATGTTTATCGGCAATTGGCAGCTGCCTTTCCAGAGGACTCCTTCAGGATCGACCCTAACGCCTGTTGGAGCGTGGAGGACAGTATTTGGTTTGCTCGACAGATCGAACATATCCGCAATGATTATTTAGAGGATCCAACCTGGGGCCTAAATGGTATGCGCCGGGTGAGGGAAAACACTGTCATCCCCTTGGCCACCAATACTGTAGTGGTAAACTTTGAACAGCTGGCTCAAAACATCCTGAATACAGCAGTTGATGTTATTCTTCTAGACACAACTTTTTGGGGTGGAATTCGCGCTTGCGTAAAGGCCGCGGCGGTCTGCGAAACGTTTCAAATCGGTGTAGCGGTCCACTCCTCAGGTGAGCTTGGCATACAATTGGCCACTATGCTACACTTAGGAGCTGTGTTGCCTAATGTGACCTTTGCAATTGATGCCCATTATCACCAACTGCGTGATGATATCATCGTAGGGGGTAAGATTCCCTACATTAACGGAAAGATGAGTGTTCCCACTGAGCCGGGTCTAGGTATTAAATTAGATCATGACAAGGTGCAAGAGTATGCAGAGCTCTATAAAGAACTCGGAACCTATTGTTATGATCGGGACTCCCGTCGTCCAGGATGGTATCCGCTTTTGCCTAACGATCGGTGGGCGGATCCCATGAAAGGTTAGACAGTATTATTGGTGAGAAAAATAGGGGGGCACAAAATGTCGGTATTCCAGAATCCAATTTTACCAGGGTGTTACCCTGATCCGTCCATCTGTAGGGTCAATGACGACTATTATTTGGTTACATCAACTTTCGCTTATTTTCCGGGAGTGCCCATTTTTCACAGCACCGACTTGATTCAGTGGACCCAGATTGGTCATGTGCTTGACCGACCTGGCCAATTGAAGCTTGATGGTTTAGAGCACTCCCAAGGAATCTATGCGCCTACGTTGCGTTATCATAATGGACTGTTTTATTTGATTACTACCAATGTGGGCCATGGAGGCAATTTCGTGGTGACTGCGGAGAACCCTGCGGGACCATGGTCCGATCCTTGTTGGCTAGATGCACCAGGAATTGACCCATCTTTATTTTTTGACACAGACGGACGAGCATACTATTGCGGAACTAGACCCGCCCCTGAAGGGGAAAAATACTATGGTAATTGGGAGATCTATCTTCAGGAATTTGACCCCAACAGGATGGCTTTGGTCGGTGAAGTAACTCCATTATGGCGTGGAGCCTTGCGAGATGTGATTTGGCCTGAGGCACCCCATATTTATAGGAAAGACGAATTTTACTATTTGCTCATTGCAGAGGGCGGTACGGCCCATCATCACGCAATCACGATCGCCCGTAGTAAAGAGATTTGGGGACCGTATGTAGGTAATCCTGGCAATCCAGTTCTGACCCATCGGCATTTAGGACGAAGCTATCCCATAGTTAATCCGGGCCATGGAGATTTGGTAGAAACACAAAACGGTGAGTGGTGGATTGTATTGCTCGCTTCTCGCACTTGCGGAGGCTATTATCGTAATCTTGGGCGTGAAACCTTTCTAGCTCCAGTCCTTTGGGAGGATGGTTGGCCTATTATCAGCCCAGGTACTGGTAAGCTTGAGTGGACGTATAGAGCACCTAATCTGCCTCTGGGAAGGCCAGTGGTTACTGCTAAGCGAGATGACTTTGTAGATGCAGAGCTCGATCATGTTTGGAACTTCATCCGGACTCCCACAGCTCAGTTTTGGAGTTTAACAGAGAGACCAGACTACCTCCGCATCTATCTCCAGCCAGAAACCATCAACGAAAGGGCCCACCCCGCCTTTGTCGGCCGCCGACAACAACACCTGAGTTTTTCGGCCCAAGCCGCACTGGAGTTTACACCCCGCACTGAGCATGAGGCCGCGGGCCTAGTTGTTATCCAGAATAACGAAAACTACTATCGCTTAGAGATCACCAAGAAAGAGGACCAGGAAATTGTCCGCTTGATCAAACGAGAACAAGGAATTGAGGAAGAACTCGCAAGGGCGGAGGTGGAGCTCAGGCCTGTGTATTTAGGGGTGGTAGCAAGAGGGCAGGATTACAGTTTCTATTTCGGTCCAGATGATGACGACCTAGAACCTCTATTTGAGAAGGCCGATGGGAGGATATTAAGTACGGATAGGGCCGGTGGCTTTGTAGGAACCTATCTAGGTATGTTTGCCACCAGTAATCATAAGCCCAGTCGGAATTACGCAGATTTTGACTGGTTTCACTATGAAGACATCACCGATAATCAGTGAGCAGCTTATAAACGCCAGACCCAGTCGTGAAGAAAAAAGAGGGGAGACGTAGTCTCCCCTAATTCGATCTAGAATGGTAATTTCAACACATCTCCTGTGATGGTAACGGCGGTCGATAGTGGCGTCTTACCTGTTAGGTGTATGCTACGTGGGTCGGGCTGGCTACCGCCTACGAAGATCTGTAACTTTCCGGGTTCCATCAGACAGTGCCCATGGTTGTCGAAGATTGCCATTTGACGAGGAGTAAGGGTGAATTGCACTGTTTGCTTCTCGCCTGCCTCTAGGGTAATTCTCCTAAATCCTTGCAAGTCGTAGATGGGGGTGGGCACAGATGCCTCGGTGTGTTTCACGTATAACTGCACCACTTCATCTCCACTAATGGGACTCTTATTCTCCACTGTAACAGAGACTTTCAACTCTTCGCCTGTGGTAATCTCCGATTTGGACAGCGTCAAAGCGCTGTAAGCGAAGTCACTGTAGCTCAGCCCATAGCCAAAGGGATAGAGGGGTTCTTCGGTCATGTAACGATAAGTTCGCCCTTGCATGTCGTAGTTGGTGAATTCAGGAACTTGTTCCAATGATTTAACGTAAGTCACTGGTAGGCGACCGGCAGGGTTATAATCGCCAAAGAGGATATCTGCTAGGGCGTTGCCCCCTTCTTCACCAGGATACCAAGCCTGAACAATAGCAGGGATGTTGTCTTGAGCCCAATTAATTGTAAGGGGGCTACCACTAAACAGCACTAATACCACTGGCTTACCTGTCGCATGAATGGTTTCAAGCAATTCTTTTTGCATACCAGGCAGTTCAAGGGTGATTTTGTCTCCACCGCCATCAGAGTTGGCTGCCTCTCCCTCTTCACCTTCTAGAGCTGGAGAAATACCCATGCACATAATTACGGCATCTGCCCGCTCTGCCATGGCTAGTGCCTCGGAAAATCCTGCAGCGGGGCTATTGCCCCAGTAGCCTACTTTTCGGTTAATGAGGTCACAGCCTTGAGCATAGAGTACTTTTGTTTTAGGTCCTACCTTATTGCGGATTCCATCGAGCGCGGTAACCAGCTTGGTGGATGTTCCGTAGTAGTTGCCAAGCAGAACGTTTTGTGCTGTCGCATTTGGACCAATCACTGCAATTGAGTTGAGGTCTTTGCTCAGGGGTAAGAGATCATTCTCGTTCTTAAGTAACACGATGGATTCTTGGGCCGTCTCACGAGCTTTGATTCTGTGCTCATCACAAGCCACAATCTCATAGGGAATCTGGGCATAAGGAACCTCTTCATCGGGGTCAAAGAGCCCTAATTTGAATTTGGCCTGCAAAAGCCTACCAAGGGCTCTGTCGATTGTTTCCTGGTCAATTAGGCCTTCCTCTACAGCCTTGTTTAGACTATGATATACCCGACCACAGTTGAGATCACAGCCGTTATTCACGGCTAGAGCAGCAGATTCTTCGGGGGTTTCTGTTACTTTGTGGTAGGCATGGATGTCGTAAATAGCTCCGCAGTCTGATACAACATGCCCCTCAAATCCCCACTGTTCGCGAAGAATATCTTGAAGTAGAGTTGGGCTAGCACAACAAGGCTCACCATTAGTGCGGTTATAGGCACCCATTACGGCCTCAACTTTGCTTTCGATCACAAGGTCTCTAAAAGCTGGGAGATAGGTTTCGTACATATCTTTGAGACTTGCCTGGGCATCAAAGCTATGGCGAAGACTTTCGGGGCCACTATGTACAGCAAAATGTTTGGCACAAGCAGCTAACTTTAGATACTTGGGGTCGTTTCCTTGTAGGCCCTTGACAAATGCCACCCCGAGCCTCCCAGTAAGATAGGGGTCTTCTCCATATGTTTCTTGACCCCGGCCCCAACGGGGATCTCTAAAAACATTTATTGTAGGGGACCAGTACGTTAATCCTTTATAGATTTCACGATCATGGTATTTAGCAGCTTCATGGTGTTTTGCCCTAGCCTCGTCTGCAATCAATGATGCTACTTCCTCTAAAAGCTCGTCGTTGAATGAGGCGGCCATCCCAATTGCCTGAGGGAAAACAGTGGCGATGCCGGCGCGCCCCACACCATGGAGGCACTCATTCCACCAGTTATACTCATGAATTCCCAGGCGGGGAATGGCCGAAGAGTTGTAAACCATTTGTGAAATTTTCTCCTCGAGGGTAAGACGGGAGATTAGATCTGCTATTCTCTCTTGGATTGGCTTATCAGTTTGCCGGAATAGTTCTTTCAATGTTCACACTCCTTATCAATAGTTTACTTATCTTTATATATTATACCATAAAACATACAAAACACGAATGGAGGCCAGAGTTAGATGTCCAAAACATGTGCGCTGTCTATAGCCCCACTCTTTGGTGACGGAA
>DGYW01000064.1:15890-16273 GCA_002396805.1 Firmicutes bacterium UBA4996
TGGTGACGGAATGGTTTTGCAAAGGGATACTTCTTTGAAAATATGGGGAAAAGCAACCCCTAATGAGCCCCTCCAAGTGGAATTTAGGGGTCAGATTCACCTTACTCAAGCGGATCCCTCTGGAAATTGGGAACTAACCTTGGCTCCCATGGTCGCAGGTGGGCCGTTTAAAATGCGCATTATTGGTCAAGAAGAATTGACTATCCAGGATATCTGTGTGGGCGATATTTGGCTCTTAGGGGGCCAATCTAATATGGAACTGCCCGTTAGCAGGACCCTCGACTTATATGAACAAGAAGTAGCTGATGTTGAAAACCCTTTTATACGCCAATTTACAGTGCCCCTGGTCTATGATTTTCAATCGCCGCGACACGAACTTGCCG
>DGYW01000064.1:16416-22372 GCA_002396805.1 Firmicutes bacterium UBA4996
TCTATGATTTTCAGTCGCCGCGACACGAACTTGCCGGTGGCGAATGGAAGTCCGTTACTCCCCAGAATGTTCTGGGATTTAGCGCCCTTGGTTATTTCTTTGGCCAAGCCCTCTATAGAAAGTATAATGTCCCAATTGGTCTCATTCTCACAGCAGTGGGGGGGACTCCTATTGAGGCTTGGATGAGTGAAGAGGTCATCACAGAGTTGGGGGGCTACGAACACATTTTGAGTCAATGTAGGGACCGCCATTATGTAGAAGCGATCATGAGGGCTGAAAATGAACGGATGAACAATTGGTACAGTAAACTGGATACGGAAGATGCGGGGTGCAGTGACTGTTATGATCACTCTAGTTGGAACACCTTTTCTGTACCTAACTCTTGGGCCAATACTGCACTAGAGTCGGTTCACGGCTCTGTTTGGTTTCGCAAGAGCATAGACATACCTGTTGAAATGCTCCAGCATGATGCTCTCTTGCGTTTGGGGGCAATCATTGATGCTGATGAAACCTACGTGAATGGAGTGCTGGTGGGCAAAACCGATTATAAGTATCCGCCACGTAAATATAAGATTCCTCCAGGGGTGTTGCGCCCCGGTACCAACACGATTACGGTGCGGGTGATTAGTAATCGAGGCGTGGGCGGGTTTGTAACGGGTAAGTCGTATTCCCTACTAGTAGGACCTCATACCTTCGATTTGTCTGGTCCTTGGAAGTATAAGATAGGTGCGATTCTCCCCGCCTTACCCCAACTTACCTTTTTTCATTATAAGCCTACGGGCGTTTATAATGGGATGATTGCGCCTCTAAGCCACTATGCCTTTACAGGTGTCTTATGGTACCAGGGCGAGTCGAACACACATGCACCAGAGCGTTATGAAGAACTTTTTCGAGCCCTAATTGCTAACTGGCGTCAGACTTGGAATCGGCCAGATTTGCCCTTTTTATTTGTTCAGTTGCCCAACTTTCAGGCTTCATTAGAGCAAACACCTGAGTTAAATTGGGCTCTGCTGAGAGAAGCACAGCGGTTGACCTTGGAGCTTCCCAATACGGCTATGGTTGTGACCATTGACGTAGGTGAGGAAAACGATCTGCATCCTCAGAACAAAAAAGATATTGGCGAACGACTTGCCCTCTGTGCGCGGCAACTAGTTTATGGAGAGCAATTAGTAGCCCAAGGTCCCATGTTCCAGCGAATGGAGGTGCGGGGGAGAATACTACACTTATTCTTCTCCAATCTGGGCGGGGGACTAGTTGCGAAGGGCGGGCTTCTTAACGGTTTTACAGTCTGCGGCTCCGATGAACAGTTCATCCCAGCTGTGGCCGAGCTAGCTGGAGATAGGGTTTTGGTTTGGAGTGATCAGATTGCAGAGCCTCGAGGAGTGAGGTACGCCTGGGCCGACAATCCCAAAAACTCCAATCTCTATAACCAAGAAGGGCTTCCTGCTTCACCGTTTCAGGCCTTTGTATCTTAAAAGAACAAAGGAGAAGGGCTACCGAGCTTGGCAGCCCTTCTTTTCTTACCCTGCTAGTAAGAACCAAGGAATTGTCTATTCGTAGAACTGGCTATACTTCTCGGCACGTTCGTTAATAATGGCACGGCCACCAGAACGGAGATAGTCCTCATAGCCGCGATCCCATACTGAATCGAACTCTTGCGGTTTGGCTACAATCGCTTGGACGAGTAGGTTATTACGTTTCTCGCTGAGTACGGTACCCATACCTTCCTCAGATTTGATTTCACCTACTTGGATGTTCTTGCCGTAGCGTGCTTCGTTGCTTGTGATGATGTAGGCTGGTTCGATAAAGCGTTTGTCAACTCCACCATAGTTCAAAGCCACCGATCTGGCGGTCAGGGAAGGCTCCCCTAGATCCAGACCGTTAATTGTTATCGTATAGTCGATATTTTGTGGCGAGTTCATGATTTTTTCGCCAGTGACAGGTAGCGCCTGAATTGAACCATCTTCTAGGACATTGTGATTTATACCCTCTTCGCCGATTTGGAGGAATCTACGGTTCTCTAATTTGGAGATCCAGTCTAAGTACAGTAGCGACGCTAAGGGTTCCTTGTTGCTTGCAGGGAAGAACACCTTGCGGTCGATGGGAGCGCTTAGATATTTCCGGTAGATTCCCGCATCGTTCATGAAGGGTTCTACTGCAATAAAGGCTGCATCTTCGCCAACTAGCTTTTGTAAATTAGCATGGATACCCTCTTGACCATCGCGATAGGGGTAGTCCCAGTTGTGCATGAAAGCGCCCACATAGCCAGCTTTGAGCATATTATCTTCAGTTCGATCGCCGGCACCGTAAAGAGCAAAGTCTTTCCAAATTAGACCTTCGTTATACCATTCGTTTAGTTTTCGAACGCCCTCTTTATAGTTTGGATAGAGGAAACGCCTGTCATCAAAACCAAAGACGTATTGATCCCTGTCAGAGAAGTCTTCTGGCACAAATGAGGTTAACAAATGGTCGTTCCGCCAGCCCACATCATAGCTGGTTGAGTAGGGAACCATCTTGTCCGCATCCTGGCCCAGTAACAGACTGGCGTTATCCCGGAAAGCCCTTAACATGGTCTCAAATTCTTCTAAGGTGGTGGGGGCAGGGAGGTTAAGTTTCTTTAGCCAATCTTCGCGAACGAAGGTGTTAATCCGCTTGTTCTGAAAGAGAAGTGCCTCAATGGCCCATACAGTGCCCTTATCGGGATCTTGGCTCCAGTAGATGTTGGTATCACCTAGGAGATTCCACAGATTCGGAAGTAGGTCTTTGTATTGTTCTAAATAGGGAGACAAGTCGGTTACCCCACCCATATTAGCATAGGTCTGGATAGTGGGATAACTATACGTGACACACACGTCTGGAGCGTCACCAGCGGCCAATAGGTTATTAATGGCTTCGACCTCGGTCCAACGGGGTACTACTACGAAAGTGACTTCAACGTTGTGATCCCGCAACATGCCTTCTTTGATGAAATCGGTGAAGAAGTTGTCTTCTGGTGGAGACCCGCCAGGATTGCTACGGTCGTAGATTTCAACGGTGATCTTTCTGGTCTTGGTGAATCGACCATCGACGATTTCTGGCTCCGCAGCAAACGATACGGCAGCCATGGCCAACAACAGGAACAACGTGACGCACAGTACAACTAGTCGGTTCCTTTTCACGGTAAACCATTCCCTTCTTTTTGTATGTTTTGTTAGAGACACGTACGTGTCATAAAACCTAGTTTAGTGCCAGCTAGTCCTTAATGGCCCCTAAGGTAGCGCCGGCAATAAAGTATTTTTGAAGCCACGGGTAGACTAGTAAAATCGGTACAGTTGCAAACATGACTGTTGCTGCCTGTAGCGTATCAGATAGGCCCGGGGCACTGGCGAACCCTTCTTGTGTGGCCACTTCGATACTTGTAATGCTATTAAGGATGTTGTATAGGAGTAATTGGATTGGGTGATATTTTCGATTGTTCATGAACATCAAGGCATCTGAGAACCCGTTCCAGCGCCCTACAGCGTAAAAAAGGGAGAGGGTGGCAATTACTGGTTTGGAAAGGGGCAGATAGATACTGGTTAAGACCTTAATGGGTCCAGCTCCATCAATCTCTGCGGATTCACGTAGACTGTCTGGAATTCCATAAAAGAAGCTCCGCATGATAATCATGTTGAAGACACTCAGGGAGTTTGGAATGATCAAGACTAAGGGATTATTAAGCAAACCTAGGTCTTTGTAGAGCAGATAGTTTGGAATCGTACCTGCACTAAAGTACATTGTAAAGAGAATCAGTGTATTAAAGAATCGCCTTCCCTTAAGCTGAGGATAGGTGAGGGGATATGCACATAAAGTTGTCATCACCATGGACATACCTGTACAGATTAGGGTGAGAATTGCAGTCCAACCTAGAGAATAGGTATACTTAGAGTCTGTGAGTACCAAACGATAGGCATTCAAGTTCCAGCCTTTGGGCCAGAGCATCACTTCATTACGAATAAGTGCCTCAGATGAACTAAGAGAGCGAGCCAAAACGTTAAGCATTGGTAGTAAACAGACAATGATCAGTAATACACAAAAAAAGGCAATAACTAAGTCTCCTGCTCTATTGGTCTTCGACTTAATCATGTATGAGATCCCTTCCTTTCATTTCGCCATTTGCTTCTACCAGATCCCGCGTTCTCCAAATTTTTTGGCTAGAGCGTTTGCGCCCATGAGGAAAATGACACAGACCACTGACTGGAACAGGCCCACCGCAGTAGTTAACGAGAACTGTAGACCACGCACACCGTATCTGTACACGAAGATGGAAATCACGCTAGATACGTTGTTAACCAATGCGTTGCTTAGAGCAAAGGGGCGATCAAAATCGCTGCTTAAGATGTGTCCGAGATTCAAGATTAGCAAAGTAATAATTGTTGGACGTAAACCGGGCAAAGTGATGTACCAGATATTTTGGAAACGACCGGCGCCGTCTATGGCGGAGGCCTCATAAAGTTCAGGATTAATGCTCGTTAGTGCAGCCAAATAGATGATTGTGTTCCAACCCACGTTTCTCCAAACCCCTAAGAAGACATAGGTGGCAACCCAGTATCTCGGATCATTAAGAAAAGGAATGGAACTAAAACCTATGCGGTGCAAGGCAATATTGACTAGTCCCGTGGAGGGGGCTAAAAGTTGTTTGGCAAGTCCCGAGATAATAATCCAAGACAAAAAATGGGGCATATAGGCGACTGACTGGGTAAATCGCTTGAAACGCTTAAACGGAAGTTCGTTTAGTAGTAGCGCCAGAATGATCGGCGCTGGAAAACCAACTACTAAATCCAGTAAGTTAAGCATTAGAGTATTGCGAAGAGCATAGAGAAAGTCGCGATTGGAAAAAGCCTTAATGAAATACTCAAATCCGCGGTTGTCAGCCCATGGCATCTCCCAGGGACTTTTCACAATACTATATTTTTTGAAGGCTATTTGAATATAGGTCATGGGAATGTAGCGAAAGACTATGAAGTAAGTAATGGGCAAAATCAGCATTAAATACAAGGTCCAATACTTGCGTAAGTAGTTGATCGTCGATCTGTGTTTTTCGGAAAAGGCTTTGACCATAAACGTTTACCTCCATTGGTAGCAGACACTACCATGGTAATATACTTTTATGATATATTATCTTTTAAAAAGAGTCAACCACATTTTTTACGGGAAAGAGTGATAATTTACTATGATGAAACAAATTTCAATGGAATGGGCTAGGCAGGATTTTCAACAGCGATCGAGAACGACTGGCTCAAGAAAATCTTGCACCTAAGAAAGGGAGTTCTTACATGAAAGTGGACCAGAGTTTTGATATTGCTGGTAGGACCGCCGTTGTTACGGGGGGGAGTGGAGTGTTGTGTGGGGAGATGGCTAGGGGTTTAGGGCGCGCGGGAGCAAATGTAGTGGTTTTAGCGCGAGATCACGAACGGATCAAGTCAATGGTAGATCAAGTTAAGGATTCTGGAGGGCAAGCTTTGGGAATTGCCGCGGATGTCCTTAACCAGCAAGATCTCTTACTTGCCAGGGAACAGATCTTAAGTCACTTCGGCACACTAGACATTTTGGTTAACGGTGCTGGAGGCAACAGACCGGGGGCTACCACTAGTGACGAACAATCCTTTTTTGATCTACCGTTTGCCGATGTCAGTTCTGTATTTAACCTAAATTTTCTTGGTACATTTTTGCCCTCGCAAATTTTCGGTTCTGCCATGGCTAATCAGGGCCAAGGAGTGATTATCAACATTTCTTCTGCTTCGTCTTTTCACCCCATGACTAGGGTAGTGGCTTATTCAGCTGCCAAGGCTGCCATTAACAATTTCACTGAGTGGCTGGCTGTCTATATGGCACAAGAGTATTCGCCATCCATCAGGGTTAATGCTATAGCTCCTGGCTTTTTCATCGCTGAGCAGAATCGTGCTCTACTGGTGCAACCAGATGGGCAGTATACTGA
>DGYW01000064.1:22535-26228 GCA_002396805.1 Firmicutes bacterium UBA4996
GGCAGTATACTGAACGGGCTCAGAAGATTTTGGCCAATACGCCTATGGGACGTTTTGGAAAGCCAGATGATCTAGTTGGTACGTTGCTGTGGTTAGTCTCAGATGCCAGTAAGTTTGTAACAGGTACTGTAGTCAATGTAGATGGCGGCTTTAATGCCTACTCTGGGGTTTAACATCTATCTGTAGATTTTGCAAATGGAAGTTGACTTTTAGTAAAGTTTTCTGTATCATTAAAGCATACTACCATGGCAGTTTGATGTACCAGTTTATTGGAGGCGATTACCATATTGGATTTACCAGTTAAGCAAAGTCTCAAAGGCCGAGGTTCAGCCAGGGATTTTGTGTACCAAACATTACGCTACAACATACTGCATCTTGATCTGAAACCAGGCACGAAAATGTCTGAACAAGAGGTGTCTGATGAATTTCAGGTTAGTCGCACGCCTGTCCGTGAAGTTTTTGTCCATTTGTTCCAGGATGGGTTAGTAGAGATTTATCCGCAACGGGGGACCTATGTTTCGTTAATCAATCTGCGCCATTTAGAAGAGGGCCGCTTTGTCAGGGAGTTAGTGGAAAAGGCAGTGATCAGAGAAGCTGTAGGGCGCCTATCTAAGCATGACGTCTTTAATTTGGAAGCAAACCTTGCGGCGCAAGAAATAAGTTGTCGAAACAAGAACTATTTACAAATGCTTGCTCTGGATGACGAATTTCACGCCACTATCTTCAGGGCTTGTGGCAAAGAGCGTACCTGGGACATGGTAAATCAGCTCAATCATGATTTTTTCCGAGTCAGGGTTTTACGCTTGTCTCATGACTTTAAGTGGGACAAGATTCTTAAACAGCATCATGTCATCTTTGAGGCTTTAAAGAGTGGCGATCAAGACGTAGCGGAGGAAGTGATGGGTGATCACCTCCGCATGGTTATTGTGGAAAAAGACGAATTGAGATCTGAGTATCCCGACTACTTCGTAGACTATGAGATGGAGCGCGGATACTAGTAGGATGGGGAGAGTGACCTGATGAGTATCAAGCTACGCAAAGATTATAGTTGTTGGCTCAATTACACTCAAGTAGAGGACCTCCCATTAAGAGATTCTTATCGGCAGCATCTTCACAGTATCTGCGTAGTTGGAGAAGGTCCGATAGTTCAATCAATAGAACGGGAATTAGTCCGGGGTGTACATGGATTAACTGGAAACGCGCCGGCTGTTCTGAGGAAACCAGGGCCTGAAGCCTCGATTATCGTTGCCACGGATTATGGCAAGATAGAGCAGGTGGAGACTGAAGGTTACGCTCTTCGATCTGTGGAGAGCGAAGGGGGTTTGCAGATTGTTATTACTGGACACAGCCCCCGAGGATTGCTTTACGGAACATTTGCTTTTTTGCGTCGTCTGCAAATGGGAGAGGCTTTAGAAGGACTTGATTTGGTAGATAATCCACAGAATAGATTACGGATGATTAACCATTGGGACAATCTGGACGGTAGCGTGGAGCGAGGATATGCCGGTAGTTCCATATTCTTTCAAAATAACGAGCTAGTGGCAGATCTAGACAGGATTGGGGATTATGCGAGGCTCTTGGCATCCATAGGTCTTAATAGTGTTGTAGTTAACAATGTTAATGTCCACAAAGAGGAGACAGAGCTGATTGCTAAGCGACTAGACATTACTAAGACACTTGCGGAGATCTTTAGAGCATATGGGATCACCCTCTTTCTTAGCGTTAACTATGCTAGTCCTATAGAGTTAGGCGCTTTGGATTCGGCGGATCCCCTAAATAGTCAGGTGCAAGAGTGGTGGAATCAGCAAGTAGCTAAGGTCTATGAGCAAATTCCCGATCTAGGTGGCTTTGTGGTCAAGGCTGATTCAGAACATCGACCAGGTCCGTTTACCTATGGCCGCAATCACGCAGATGGAGCCAACATGTTAGGTAGAGCACTACAGCCCTTCGGTGGTATTTTAATTTGGCGCTGTTTTGTCTATAATTGCC
Source organism: Firmicutes bacterium UBA4996 (assembly GCA_002396805.1). Classification (GTDB taxonomy): domain Bacteria; phylum Bacillota; class Limnochordia; order Darwinibacteriales; family Darwinibacteriaceae; genus UBA4996. The sequence continues at coordinate 24,525 of DGYW01000064.1, forward strand.
AGCAAGACTGGCGTGACCGCAAGACAGATCGGGCTCGGGCCGCGTACGATCATTTCTACCCCTTAGACGGGGAGTTTGATCATAATGTTATTCTCCAAATAAAAAATGGACCTATGGACTTCCAGGTGCGCGAACCTGTCTCCCCTTTGTTTGGTAAGCTAGAGCGCACAAATCAGATTTTGGAGCTACAGATCACCCAAGAATACACCGGGCAGCAACGCCATTTGTGCTATTTGGTTCCCCAGTGGAAGGAAATTTTTGAGTTTGACACCTATGCCCAGGGTCCCGGCTCCACAGTTCAGCGAGTTCTCTCTGGCTCCGTATATCCGCAAGCGCATAGTGGAATTGCCGCTGTAGTTAATGTGGGCGATGATCCAAATTGGACGGGACACACCTTAGCCCAAGCCAATCTTTATGGATATGGCCGTTTAACATGGGATCCACAGTTAACAAGTGAACAGATCACAGCTGAATGGGTTGTAACAACCTTTGGACACAAGAGCTCTGTGAACGCAACGATCTCAGATATGCTGCTCAGCTCTTGGGAGATTTACGAGAATTATACTACTCCCTTAGGTATTGGCTGGATGTGCAATCCTGGCCATCATTATGGACCTAATGTGGATGGCTATGAGTACTCTAAATGGGGTACGTACCATCGGGCAGATCATTTTGGCATTGGTGTAGATCGCACTGTCAAAAACGGCACTGGCTTTGTTGGGCAATACCACGCAGAAAACGCCGTGCTTTACGAGTCAATGGAGTCCTGCCCTGAGGAGTTTTTATTGTTTTTTCATAGAGTGCCTTACACCTACATATTGAAGTCGGGAAAGACCTTAATTCAGCACATTTATGATACACACTTCCTCGGTGTGGAACAGGTTGAAGCCATGGTCGAACGCTGGCGGTCCTTGGAGGGACAAATAGATGGTCAAACCCATGCCCATGTTCTGCATCGACTACAGGGGCAATTGGTCGATGCTAGGGAATGGCGGGATGTGATCAACACTTATTTTTATAGAATTTCTAGAATCGAAGATAAACTGCATCGAATTATCTATTAGATTCGACTTAGAATTCTTCCGGGGTTTACATTAGGGAAAAATTTGCGTAAAAAGGTAAAAATAAGGAAGGATTTAAGGTAATTGTGTCTAAGTATTACATCGCAAAGAATTTAAAACGGTTTAAATAACCAGAAGACAATGAACACAAGGGATAGGATCGCAATTGGCGTGTTCCTTTTAATCTTTGTTCCAAATTTAAAACGGTTTAAAGGAGCTAGTACCTTAATACATTACAAAGAAGGGGGAATTAAAATTGGAGAAGCGTCTAAAACTTAGTGATGTTGAATTGGTTGAGATTACATGGGTAGAACCTGTCATAACGGAGGACCTGCCAACAGTGTCCGCCGCAGTGTATGCTGAGCGTGTTTCTCAACTTCGGGAATTAATGGACCGCCACGGCTACAGCCACGTGATTGTTTATGGAGATCGGGAGCATTTTGCCAACACTCGGTTCTTAACCGGCTACGATCCTCGTTTCGAAGAGAGCTTAGTGATTGTGGGTACTACTGGTAAACCCCGACTTTTGGTCGGTTTAGAAGGCCTTTATTATGCAAATATTGCCCACGGTGTAGAGATTGAGCTTTACAATGAATTCAGCTTGCAGGGGCAACCCAGAGAAGGCAGACCATTTGCCGAGATT
>DGYW01000064.1:26475-43640 GCA_002396805.1 Firmicutes bacterium UBA4996
TACCTGGAGACTGATGATTTCGTCGGCGCGAAAGTGACTAGTGATATTCCTTTTTACATCGTAGATGCATTAATTCGGACTTGTGGTTATGAAAATGTCACTGACGTCACTCGTTGGTTTACTCACTCATCTACTGGGCTTCGGATTCCTCTCACTGTAGATGAGATTGCCCGCTGTGAGATGTTGAATCAATGGGTCTATGCAGGTATGCGTGATGCTATTTCCGCACTGAAGCCAGGCGTATCCGAGGTGGAGATCAGCGGAAAGCTAGGTTACGATGGTAGGGTTCCCTTGTCCTGTCATATTGTGGTCAGCTTCGGCGACAACGTATCTTTAGCCTTAAATAGTCCAACCAACAAGCGTTTGAAGTTAGATGACCAACTGAGCGTTGCCTTAGGGGTATGAGGAGCTAATATCGCCAGAACCGGAATAGCAATTAATGGAACAGAAGACTTACCAGTCGAGATTGAAGATACTCTGGAAAAAGTCTATGTGCCCTATTTCGATATGTTATTACGGTGGTACAGTTCATTGTATGTTGGGGTAACAGGCAGCGCGGTATATGAATCGGTTAGGGAATATATGGAAGAACCATTTTTCAACGTAGCTCTTAATGCAGGACACCTGATTCGCGATGAAGAGTGGATTAATGCTCCGTTTTCACCCGGTTCCGAAGATGTGCTAGTTTCAGGAACAATGATTCAGTGCGACATTATAGTTCCTGCTACACCACCTTATCCGGGAGCACACACCGAAGATGGCTTGGTAGTTGCCGATGAATCTTTAAGACAACAACTACAGAGTAAATATCCTGAAGTTTGGGCGAGAATCCAGAGGCGTCGGAATATGATGCGGGACTTAGGGTATGAGTTACATGAAGATGTTCTTCCGCTCTGTGAGATGCAAGGTCAAGTAACCCCATTTATGCTTAATCCCACGCAGGTTATCCGGCTGAAATAAGGGGTTTGGAGGACTACAATGATCTAGGGAGGAGGAGTTGAAGAAAGCTTTCTTGGCAGTGACCTAAGACCACAAAAAAATGGAGGGATTAGATTGACTAGACTAATGAGCAGAAAGTTGTCCGTTGTTATGGTGCTTAGTTTCATTCTAGTAGCTTGCCTATCGGGATTGGCAGCAGCTAAGAAACCGCTGATTGGGGTATCTATTCGTAGTTTGTCTGAAGAACGCTGGGATCGGGAAAAGGCGATGATGGAAGAGTCAGCCCGTGAACTTGGTGCTGACATCATCTTTACGGATGCAAACCATGACGAGGCCATGCAAAACTCTCAGATCGAAAATCTGATCGCCAGGGGTGTAGATGTCCTAGTCATTATCGCTCAAAACAGTGACGTAGCTGCTATGGGTGTGCAAATGGCTACAGAAGAAGGAATTCCGGTAATTGCCTATGACGTCGCAGTCTTTCATCCAGATGCTATTTACTTGTCTTTTGACAGTGTAAGAGTAGGTTACGAAATGGCGAAAGCCGTTGTAGAAGTTGTTCCAAAAGGGAATTACATGTGGATTGGTGGTTCACCAACTGATGATAATGCCTATTTAGTTCGGGAAGGTCATTTCCAAGTGTTACAGCCTTTGATTGACAAGGGAGACATCGTATTGGTTGGCGAACAGTGGAGTCCTGCTTGGAGTCCGCAAGAAGCTATGATGCACATGGAAAACGCTCTAGTTGCCAATAAGGATCAAATAGACGCAGTTGTAGCCTCTAACGATGGTACCGCAGGTGGCGCCATCCAAGCCCTAATGGAGCCGGGTCTTGCAGGCAAGGTGCCTGTAAGTGGTCAAGATGCTGATTTAGCTGCTTGCCAACGCATTGCCGAGGGTACCCAGACTGTATCAATTTTCAAAGATGTGCGTGTCCTCGCTCGGGTTGCCATGGAATCTGCGGTTGAACTAGCAAACGGTCAAAAACCTACCGCATTAAATGGTAAGTACAGAAACTCTGAACGGGGAATCGAACAAGATGCTATCTTGCTTGATGTCGTTCCAGTAACTAAAGACAACTTGTATGAAGTTATTATCTTGGGTGGATTCCACTCTCTGGAAGACGTCTACCGCAACGTTCCAAAGTCGGAGTGGCCAAACCAATAGATTGTTGCAAAGTGAATAGTAGTCACGAAAAATCATGAGAAAGCTGGGTGGACTATGCCGGAACAGAAAAGTATTCTTCTAAGGATATCAAATGTGAACAAGTACTTTCCAGGGACTCAAGCACTGGATAATGTGAACTTGGATGTCTATGAGGGGGAAATTCACGCCATATGTGGCGAAAATGGGGCTGGCAAGTCCACCCTCATGAAAATCCTGAGTGGCGTCTATTCTCATGGCACCTATGAGGGGCAAATTTACTATCAGGGAAACGAAGTAAAGTTTGCTAATGTCAAGGACTCCGAGCAGTTAGGAATCCGCATTATCTATCAAGAGCTGACCTTGGTTCCGCATATGACTGTAGCAGACAACATTTTTCTCGGTGCAGAGCCAAGCAGATGTGGGGTCATTAACCAGAATGAGCTGTTTAGTAATACCGAACAGTTACTCAAAACCTACAATCTAGATATACCGTATAACGCCCGAGTTGGAGCACTGGGGATTGGTCAGCAGCAGATGGTTGAGATCGCGAAGGCACTCTCTGGCAACGCTAGCTTGCTGATTTTGGATGAACCAACCTCCGCGTTAACTATTGAAGAAACCAATGTATTAATGGGCATTTTACGAGATTTGCGGGCCAGCGGAGTAACTTGCATCTACATTTCTCACAAACTCGATGAGGTATTCGAGATCGCTGATCGGATTACTGTGCTTAGGGACGGCCAGGTCATCGACACTAGTGATATTGAGGGTTTAGACCAAAACAAAGTTATCTCTTTAATGGTGGGGAGAGAATTAACGAGTCAATATCCTCCACGAACAAAGAACATTGGCGACATTACTTTTGAGGTTAAGAATTGGACGGTTGCCAAGGCCGGTAATGTGTCCCGTCCCGTGGTCAAAGATGTTTCCTTTGACTTGCGCAAGGGTGAGATCCTAGGTGTTTCTGGTTTAATGGGTTCCGGTCGAACCGAATTAGTGCAGAGTATTTTTGGTGAGTTTGGCAAGAGGATTTCAGGCGAACTAGTTTTAGATGGAGCGCCTGTTGAGATCCGTTCATCGCAAGATGCAATCAGCCATGGTATTGCCCTCCTCACGGAAGATCGCAAAAATACTAGTTTGGTACTAAAGCACTCGGTGCTAGCCAATGCAACATTGGCTTCTGTTAAGGATCTCTTACGGTGGCGAGTTATCGATCCTAATAAGGAATTATCGATCACCTATGAATACAAGGATAGACTGCAAATCAAGGCTCCGACTATTCATACTATTGTCAACGATCTTAGTGGTGGAAATCAGCAAAAAGTGGCGATTGCCAAGTGGCTTTTAACTGAACCGAAGATATTAATCATGGATGAGCCCACAAGGGGTATTGATGTAGGTACGAAGTATGAAGTCTATAGACTGATGAATGAGTTAACAAGCGAAGGTGTTTCCATTATCATGGTTTCATCGGAATTGCCGGAGATTCTTGGTATGAGTGATCGAATCTTGGTGATGAGTGAGGGTTCGGTCGCTGGTATAGTTGATAACCATAACGTCAGCATGGAGACAATAATGATGTTGGCAACGAAGGGCGCTTAGCCACAGTTGCGTAACATTGTCCCAAAAACCTTTGAAAAGAAGTGATGATTTTGAATATGGGAGATGCCAAGGTGAAGAAGAAGTCAGGTCTAAAGTTAAACAGTTTGGCGAAAATTGACTTTCGCTCTTATACGATGATTATTGCTTTGTTGGCCCTCTGGATCATACTGAGTCTCTTAACGGACGGGGCTTTCTTAACACCTAGAAATCTATCTAATCTCTTTAGACAGGGATCCGTTGTGGCCTTCATAGCTATCGGTATGGTTTTGGTTATTGCCGCGGGTCAGATTGATCTGTCGGTAGGTTCATTAGCTGGGTTGGCCGGAGCCATGGCCGCTTTGGCACAGGTCCGGTGGTTGCCAGCCATAGCTTCACGGACCGGTGTGGAGTGGATAGCTTCGGGCTGGCCAGCCACGATAATCGCAGTTTTCATAGCCATAGGTTGTGGCGTGATTCTTGGCGGCTGGCAAGGCCTGTGGATTGCTTATGGAAGGGTTCCTGCTTTTATTGTTACTCTAGGTGGCCTACTGATTTTTAGGGGTTCCATCCTTGGACTCACGCGAGGCGTGAATATTGCTCCAATGGATCCTACCTTCCAGTTGTTGGGTCAGGCATATGTACCGGCGAGCCTAGGAGCGTGGCTCGGAGCATTCGCTGTAGCGTTGATCTTGTTGCTGAGTGTCTATTCTAGGATTAACAAAAAACGGCATGGGTTTCCTGTGAGAGCTCTATGGATCCAAGCATTGGTTACTGTCATTATTTGCTCAGTGGTTGTATTATTCGTTGTTAAGATGAATCAGTTCCGGGGAATCCCTGTTCCAGTAATCATGCTTCTGGCTCTGGCAGCTGTATTCACTTTTGTCACCAACAGGACTCAGTTTGGTCGTTACACGTATGCCATTGGTGGAAATAGTGAAGCCGCTCGCTTATCAGGCATCAACATTAAAAAGAATATCTTGTGGATATTCATGGTAGTGGGCGCCATGTCCGGCGTTAGTGGGGCTGTGCTTACTGCCAGGCTAAATGTGGCAACTGCAAACGCAGGTAACCTCTTTGAGCTCAACGCGATTGCAGCCTGTGTAATTGGTGGAACCAGCTTGGTTGGTGGTGAAGGCAGCATTCCGGGGGCAATGATCGGGGCACTGATCATGGCTAGCGTTGATAACGGTATGAGTTTGATGAACGTAGAATCTTTCTGGCAACAGATCGTTAAGGGGCTAATTCTGATGACCGCTTTGCTCATCGACGTAAACTCCCGAAGAACTGAAGACTAGACAAGTTTTTCGCTACTCGTAAATAAGGAAAAAGCAGGAAGGACTTAACTGAAGAGTGTGTAATTCTTGGATCAAAATGATCTGAAACGTTTTAAGTAATTAGAGTCATCACGAGTGTAGAACGTGAGAAAGGTGTTGAGATTAATATCGATGGCTAAGGGGAAGAGGAGGCAGATCACGCTTGAGGATGTAGCTCGCCACTTGGGTATTTCCAAGGCTACTGTTTCTCTAGCCTTAAATAATAGTCCTTTGGTAGCCCACAGTACGAAGATTAGAGTAACCGAAGCAGCGGAGGCTTTGGGGTATCGTCCCAATTATTTTGCTGCCAATCTGTCTAAGGGGAAGTCCGACGTAATAGGTTTATTTATTTTGGAAGGGGAAGAAGGAGCCTGCAATTGGGCTTTGTCGTCAAGCTGGATGTTCTATAATCCCATTCTAAAGAGTGTGGTGTCGACCTTGTCTCAGAAAGGATACAGACTACAGTTAGAGGTTATCTCCATTGATGGGGCTACTAATTGCGGAGTGCTCGCACATTCGATTCAAGATGGTTCCTTAGATGGGATCCTGCTTCTTGTGCAAGATGATCTAGACTATAAATTCCTCAGCATTGCGCAAAGAATGCAGTTTCCATTAGTGGTAATGAACGCCCAAATTGACCTCGATATTAGTTCGGTGAGAACAGGTAATGAACTGGGGGCCAGTCGAGTAGTAGAATACTTAGTCGATCTCGGTCATACCAAGATTGCCCATATAGGCGGACCCGAACGAGATTTGAATGCCTTAGAACGGAAGTCTGGTTTCTTAAGGGCTATGTCTGCCGCTAATCTGAATGTTAGTGGAGATTATGTCAAACTTGGTGACTGGCAGATTCAATCGGGAAGTAAGCTCGCACGCGATTTAATGGCACTTAATCGCCCGCCAACTGCAATTTGTTGTGCTAATGACCATATGGCTGTTGGGGCAATTCGGACTCTGCAACAGCTGGGCTACAAGGTTCCTGAAGATGTCTCGGTTGTTGGTTACGACGATACCGAAATGTGCGTGGTTGTTACCCCGAATTTAACCACGGTTAGGCAATCTCTTGAAGAGATGGGTGAGGCAAGTGCCCGTGAAGTCTTGCGTCAAATCGAAGAAGGAACAGTATCCACACGTCGGATTAATTTGGAGCCAGAATTGGTAATTAGGCATTCTGTGTCACCAATTGCTTAAGGAACAAGCGTCAGCTGTGTAATCAAATCTATTAAGTTGGGAGGAAGCGAAGTGACAGTGTATTTTCCGGAAGTCAGTAAGGTTTTATTTGAAGGGAGACAATCAAAAAATCCCTTGGCGTTTCGTTATTATGATCCCGAGAAGGTGATCGGTGAAAAAACAATGGCAGAACATTTGCGCTTTTCTATGGCCTATTGGCATACCTTAGTGGGCACAGGTGTTGACATGTTTGGCTCAGGTTCCGCCGTAAGGCCTTGGGACAAATTGACTAATCCGATGGATGTAGCTAAAGCTAGAGCCTACGCAGCCTTTGAATTCATGGACAAAATGCAAATCCCCTTTTTCTGCTTCCATGACATTGATCTAGCGCCCGAAGGTGATACTTTACAGCAGACGTTTGAAAACATCGATGAAATTGTGGCTCTGATCAAGGATTTAATGGCTCAAACTGGGATCAAACTTTTGTGGGGTACCGCGAACTTATTCTCCCATCCTCGTTTTATGCATGGGGCAGCCACATCGCCTAACGCGGATGTCTTTGCTTATAGCGCTGCTCGTGTTAAGAGGGCTTTGGAGATTACCAAAGAGTTAGGTGGCGAAAACTATGTCTTTTGGGGCGGTCGTGAAGGATATGAGACCCTCTTAAATACTGATCTGGGCCTTGAACTTGATAATCTGGCTCGCTTCCTCCACATGGCGGTGGATTATGCGAAGGAAATTGGCTTTACCGGTCAGTTTTTGATCGAACCTAAGCCCAAAGAGCCGACCAAACATCAATACGACTTTGATGTAGCGACAGTTTTAGGATTCTTGTATACTTACGGATTAGAGAAAGATTTTAAGATTAATATTGAAGCCAATCATGCGACCTTGTCTGGACATACCTTCCAACATGAGTTGCGTTTGGCCCGCATCAATGGAATTCTTGGTAGCGTGGATGCTAATCAAGGAGATGAACTTTTAGGCTGGGATACGGATCAATTCCCAACTAACGTTTATACTACTACTTTGGCCATGTATGAAATTTTACTAAATGGCGGCTTGGCGCCAGGCGGCCTCAATTTTGATGCCAAGGTGCGGAGGGGATCCTTTGAACCAGTAGATTTATTCTACGCTCACATTGCTGGTATGGATGCCTTTGCCCACGGTCTGATTGTTGCCCATAATCTCCTGGAGTCAGGTGAATTAGAGAAGTTTGTGGGCGATCGTTATAGCAGTTATAAGTCAGGTATTGGTGAGCAGATCGTCAAGAACGAAGTGGGCTTCAAGGAACTAAGCAAATATGCTTTAGACCACGATCAGATCTCCCTAAAATCTGGGCGTCAGGAACTGTTGGAGTCTGTTTTGAACAGATACATTCTTGAGGCCTAACTTGAACCGCCATGTAAAGTGGCCCTATGTAGGAAGAGGGAGGTTGAGGTGTGGGTTACCTATTAGGTCTAGATATTGGTACATCTGCTGTGAAGGCTTTGTTGCTCAAAAGCAGTGGGCAGGTTGTTGGAAGTGTTAACGTAGAGTATCCCTTGTATTCGCCACGTCCTGGTTGGTCTGAACAGAATCCTGAGGATATGTGGCAAGCTACGGTTGAGGCCATCAGAAACGTTTTAGTAAAATTTAATGTGTCCGGTGAGTCTATTCGCGGCATTGGTTTGTCTGGTCAAATGCACAGCTCCGTCTTTTTGGATGCCGATTATGAGGTGATTAGGCCAGCTATTCTTTGGAATGATGTTCGTACAAGTGCCCAGTGCCGGTTGATCGAAGAGATGGTGGATCCCCACATCTTGCACTCCGAGGTGTGTAATCCCGTGTTAGAGGGATTTACTCTGCCCAAAGTATTGTGGCTACGGGAACATGAACCTGAAAACTATGAAAGACTCCGTTGGTTGGTGTTACCCAAAGACTATGTTCGTTTCCGTTTAACCGGAAACGTGCATATGGAAGTATCTGATGCAGCCGGTATGTTAATGATGAATGTGCGTAAGCAAACTTGGTCGGAACCGGTTCTGAAGAGCGTGGGTGTTTCTGGTGAGATCTTGCCACCGATCATTGGTTCAGCGGAGATTGCTGGAACCATCACTTCTGAGGTTGCTGAACTAACTGGCTTAAAAGTAGGTGCACCAGTTGTGGGTGGTGGAGCTGATAACGCTTGTGGAGCCGTTGGTTCAGGAGTTGTTAAAGCAGGGCGGGGTTTGGTAAGCCTTGGAACGAGTGGGGTTCTCCTGGCTCATTTAGAGGAGCCAAAGCTGATCACTTCTGGAACTGTCCATATGTTTAACAGTTGCGTACCTGGTCAGTTTTATATGATGGGTGTTATGTTGTCTGCGGGTCTTTCTTTGAATTGGTTCAGACAGCAATTCGCAAGAAGCGCAGACTCCTATGAGGTCCTCACTGAGAGGGCTAGTGAGGCACCTGCCGGGAGCCGCGGTTTAGTTTTTCTTCCCTATTTGATGGGAGAGCGGACTCCTCATGGTGATGCTAATGCTAGGGGCGCTTTTGTTGGAATTAGTGCTACCCATGGTGAAGCCGACTTGACCCGTGCAGTGTTGGAGGGTGTTGCTTTTGGCCTGTGTGATTCTGTGGAGTTGTTGCGTTCAGCTGGTTGGAAGGGAACAGCTCTGAGAGCTTTAGGCGGTGGGGCGAGATCACCTCTTTGGAAGGAGATTATCGCCAGTGCCACTGGTTTGGTGTTGGAGGAAATCAACATAGATGAAGGTCCCGCTTTAGGTGCAGCTATCTTGGCGGGGGTAGGAGCTGGAACGTATCAGAGTGTCTCGGAAGCGTCGGATGCTATTATAAAGGTGGTGCGGGAAGTAGAGCCTAATCCTGAATGGTACAAGACCTATGTTGATTTGTATCAAGTTTACAAGGGGCTTTATCCTGCGTTAAAGGATTCTTTTGATCAATTGGTCAACTTTGCTTAAGTGCGCCACCCCTTCTTTAGAAAAACCCTAGTAGAAGGGATCTACTAGGGTTTTCTTGCATGGAATAGGAGAGTGATGGGATTGAAAAAAGTTGTGACTTTCGGAGAAATCATGCTACGCTTGTCTCCCCCTGGCTATCAGCGCTTCATCCAGGCTAATAGCTTCGATGCTATCTATGGTGGTGGTGAGGCTAACGTAGCTGTATCCTTGGCCAATTATGGTTTGGATGCTCACTTCGTGACTAAGGTGCCTCCACATGAAATCGGCCAGTGTGCCATTAATAGTCTTCGCGCGCTTGGTGTAGGCACTGATTACATAACCCGCGGTGGAGAACGTTTGGGCATCTACTTTCTAGAACATGGCGCCTCGCAGAGACCCTCTAAAGTGATCTATGATCGGGCCTATTCTTCTATTTCTCAAGTGCAACCAGGAGAGTTTGATTGGGACAAGATCTTCACAGATGCCGAATGGTTCCACTTTACCGGAATTACCCCTGCATTGGGTGAAGGACCCACTCGGGTTACCTTAGAAGCACTTCGGGCCGCTAAAGCTCACAATGTAACAGTGAGTGTGGATCTGAATTACCGTAAAAAACTGTGGACCCCTGCTGAGGCCAATGGGGTAATGAACAAGTTAATGGAATATGTTGATGTGGTCATTGCCAATGAAGAGGATGCTGAGAAGGTTTTTGGCATCACAGCAGGTGAATCCAATATTATCTCTGGACAATTAAGTGAAGAAGGTTATCGTGAGGTAGCCCAGCGGCTCGTGGAGCGCTTTGGCTTTAGCAAAGTAGCGATTACTCTGAGAGAAAGCCTTTCTGCATCAGATAATAATTGGTCAGCTCTCCTTTATGATACTAAGGATTTTTATCGCTCTAAGGTCTATAAAGTACATATTGTAGATCGGGTAGGGGGCGGTGATTCTTTTGGAGGTGGTTTGATTTATGGCCTCCTCAGCGGCAAGTCTGACCAAGAAGCATTAGAATTCGCGGTAGCGGCTTCCTGCTTAAAACATACGATTTTTGGTGATTACAATCTGACTGTCGTTGATGAAGTGGAACGACTCGCAAAGGGAGATTCCTCGGGACGGGTACAACGCTAGAAAGGAGGGCGGGCATGAAGGACAAATATTTTGCGCAAATCGTGCAGACTGGTGTGGTGGCCGTAATTCGAGCAGATGGGCCGCAAGAGCTAATGGATATATCCCTTGCCCTAAATAACGGTGGGGTAAAGGCTTTAGAGATTACCATGACTTCACCTGGTGCAATCGATACTATTAGAGAAGTCACACAAAAAATCGGAGATACGGCGATTATTGGCGTCGGGAGTGTGTTGGATCCTGAGACGGCTCGAATGGCTATCCTTGCGGGAGCGGAGTTTGTGGTCAGCCCTGTCTTTAAACCAGATATAGTGGCTATGTGTCGTCGTTACAACAAGATTTGTGTGCCAGGCGCATTCACTCCCACAGAGATCTTGACTGCTTGGGAGGCTGGTGCCGATGTTGTAAAGATTTTTCCGGCCACCAAATTAGGCCCAGAATTTATCAAGGACTTAAAAGGGCCCTTACCCCAGATTCAAGTGACTCCAACAGGTGGAGTAAACTTAGAGAATGTAGGCAATTTCATTAAGGCAGGGGCGAGTTTTGTTGGGGTGGGAGGCGCACTCGTGGACAAAAAATTGGTTGCAGAAAAGGACTGGGATGGGCTAAGCGCTTTGGCAAGAAGTTTCATCAAAGCAGTGGAACTAGTACGCAAAAAATAAGGAAGGGCTATCAACCCTTCCATCATAGCCCCAAATTTCTGTTTGTGCATACAATTCTACGGGCAAGTGTAGGTGGGTTAAAGCGAGATCTGCAATCCCACGGGACAATGATCGCTACCCATGATTTGATCGTAGATTAGAGCATCAATTAGGCTATCTTTTAGGACTTGCGAGATCAGAAAGTAGTCAATTCTCCAGCCAATGTTGCGTTCCCTAGAGTTGGCGAAATAAGACCACCAGGTATAAGCGTCTTCTTTATCCGGATAAAAATGCCGGAAAGTATCAATAAGGCCCGCTTGCAATAACTGAGAGAACTTGTTACGCTCTTCATCTGTAAAACCTGCATTTTTTCTGTTGGTTTGAGGATTCTTTAAGTCAATTTCCTGATGAGCCACGTTGAGATCGCCACAGACAATTACGGGCTTTGCTTGCTGTAATTCGGCGATATAGTTTCGAAAGGCATCATCCCAAGTCATGCGGTAATCGAGGCGAGCCAACCCCCGTTGAGAGTTAGGAGTATAAACAGTTACAAGGTAAAAAGAATCATATTCAAGGGTGATAGTCCTACCTTCCTGGTCGTGCTCTTCAAACCCTATACCCCTGGTTATTGACAAGGGTTCATGCTTGGCAAAAATGGCTGTTCCCGAATAACCCTTTTTTTTAGCATAATTCCAGTACTGGTAATACCCAGGCAACTCCAAGTCAATTTGTCCTGCTTGGAGTTTGATTTCTTGTAAGCAGAAGAAATCGGCATCAATATCTTTAAAGAAATCTAGAAAACCCTTATTTACACAGGCTCGCAGCCCGTTTACATTCCATGAAATTAGCTCCACCTAAGCATCTCCTTGCTGTAATAGTAATATGTTGCGATAAAACTTCTTCTTCGCCGTGAACTGAGCAGATACCTTCCCTCTGGGTAAATCAGTCTTGAGGCGGAGAATAATCCCTACTTGAGTTTGTTACAAAAGGCACTAAGAGCGGGTAAACTCAATTTGTGTCAACAGAAAGTGGAGAAAGAGGAGATAATTGCATGTTGAAGCAAATCGTTGTTTTAGCAAGTGTTCTGTTAATAGTGTTCAGCCCATATGGACTAGTGGGTAGTCGTGTAACGACCAAGGAAGAATATCCTATCGGGTCACAAGTTAGATCCATTAGCCTTAGTGGGTTTAATGGGACGATAACTTGGGAACCCGTTGATAGCTTTGACCAAGCCGTAATCGTCGCGGAAAAAGAAGTGCGCGGGAGTCTGAATGCGGCTATAGAGAAGTTCTTGGGTGGCATCAAGGTTGAAGATCATAGTACCGCATCGAATCTAGTCCTCCGTGCGATCCAACCAAAACGACCTCTGGGTGTAACATCTTCGCAAGTTCGTTTTACAGTGTATGCCCCTCCGGAGCAGATTCGTGAGTTTCAAGGACATACTAGTAATGGTTCTATTAAGATTAACTCTGACTTTCGTGGGTTACTGAATTTAAAAACTAGCAACGGTTCAATTGTTCTACGATCGGGAGTCGGAGAAGTTACTCTCAGAACTTCTAATGGTAACATTGACCTTGGTAACATCCGTTTGACCGAATCGAGCTCGGCTCGGACCTCTAATGGGCGTATTGAAGGTACCGTATCTTTTCCCTCATACGGTAGTTATTCTTTTGAAAACTCCAACGGGCGCATAGATTTAAGGATGCCCCATGATACAGTAGGAACCTTTGATGTTTCCACTTCCAATGGAACTGTAGATTTTCGTCTGGGTCGCGATGTAGTCACAGGACAGAAGAAGGTGTTTATTTCTCGGGGAAGCCGTCCATCAATTCGCATTAAGACCTCCAATGGAAACATCTCAGTGCGCGAAAATGAATACGCCTTTGGTTACTCATATTAGCGCATGCCATTTTCAACTCGCCCAGTGGGTTACCCCTGGGCTTTCCACCTTCCCTAGGGTATAATGATGGGGGATAGCAAACCCCGGAAGGTGTGTTTATGAGCAAAAAGACTTACATAATCACCAAGGTCATTGTTGTCATAGTTGTTTGTTTGGTTGTTGGTTACGCTTCCTGGCTGTCTTTGCAGAAGGTTGGCGATGTGTATCTCGACGAGACTGAGCGAGCAATTAGCGAAATCAAACAGAACTTTCTTAAGACGACCGTTGAGAATATAATTCGAGAAATTGATGTGACGCGGGAGTTGGAAGCGAACTTTTACGAGCGCATTGTGGACCGTAGATATGAGACCTTGAGTTATGAGGCCCATTTGTCGGACAATGAGTTTGCAGATTACTTTATCAACCGGTTTCGCGGTGACGCTGACCGTCAGACTGGGCCTGATTATTGGACCGCTCTTTTGTGGAATGCCCAAGGCGAGATCTTGTACGATCCTAGCGAAGTTTTCCGGGATGACCTTCCAACCACCTTAGGGATTCTAAAGGATGACTTGCATCATTTTCGCACCATCACTCATGGCGAAATTAGGGGACTATGGGGTGTTCGGGCGGACTTAATTGAATTACTCACTAAGGAGAAAATAACAGAAAAGATCCGTAACCTTCAATTTGATGGAGGATCTTATATTTGGATTAATTGGGTTCTTGATTATAATGGGGGAGACAACTATGCAATTAGAGTTATCCACCCCAACCTTCCTGAGACGGAAGGAATGTATCTGTCTACTGAGACAACCGATCAGCACGGGAATAGACCCTATTTGGAGGAGTTAGAGGGAGTAAAGGAGTATGGCGAACTATTCTTCCGCTATTGGTTCAAGAAGCTAGGTAGTGAGGAAAGCTCGGAGAAGTTAACCTATGCTAAGCTGTACACAGACTACGATTGGATTATTGCCATGGGAATCCATATCGATGATATGCAAAAATACATTGCCCAGACCAGCGCGGAGAGTGAGAAAGTGGCCTTTATGCTTTCTCTGCGCTTAGTTTTCCTTTTAATGGGACTTGTTGTTGCAGCCCTTGGTCTAGTTTTTATGTTTGAACAATTTCACTTAAAAGCTACAACGACCAGGTTGAGGTATGAAATGAATAAGGATCCCGTAACGGGGGTTTGTAGCCGTAGATGCGGGACGAATAAACTCACAGCGTCTTTTGAGGAGTTTCAGATCACAGGGCTAAGTCCAGCTATTGTGCTTTTCGACTTTGATCGGTTTAAGGCCATCAACGATACCTACGGACACACAGTGGGTGACCAGGTCTTGAAGAGTGTTGTAGATGCGGTGCAACGCAGCATTCGAGTCGCGGACGAAGTTATCCGCTGGGGTGGAGATGAGTTCGTGGTAATTTTAGAGGGATTGGAAAAAGGGAATGTAGCAGCGTTTTGCAACAAAATTCTAAAGACCGTTTCATCACTTGAAGTTGTGGTGGCAGATGAAGTGATTAGGCCAAGTGTTTCTCTTGGTGCTTCCTATTTTCATGCAAGTGATGAGACTTTTTTAGACGCCCTCCGTCGCGCAGATCGAGCCATGTATCGAGGAAAGCAAGCTGGTCGCAATAAGGTGGAGGTTTTGTTGTAGGGGAAATAACGAGAGTCGTAATCGTAACGGCTAGTTTAAATCAAGATAGGGGGGGAAACCATGTCGTTTTTAGAGTTAGCTTCAAAACGCTATTCCGTGAGAAATTATACCAACAGACCGGTGGAAGAGAATAAGATCTTGGAGGTCTTAGAGGCCGCGCGAGTTGCTCCGTCTGCCGTTAATTATCAACCTTGGCACCTTATTGTAGTTACTGAACAAGGGTTGAAAAGCAAAATTGCTGAAGCATATCCTAGGGATTGGTTTAAGCAAGCTCCAGTAGTAATTGTGGCTTGCGGAGATCACGAAAAGTCCTGGAAACGCAAGGATGGTAAAGACCATTGTGATGTGGACGTGGCAATTGCCCTTGATCATTTGGCTTTAGCAGCCACCTCCTTAGGGTTAGGTACGTGCTGGGTCTGCGCTTTTGATGCGCAGCGCGTTCATGAGATTTTGCTACTACCAGAACAATTAGAGGTGATAGCTCTACTACCCTTAGGTTATCCTGGGGACGCACCGATCCCGCTTAAGAAACGTAAAGACCTAGACGAGTTGGTTAGTTGGAACGGGTATCACATCTAGTAGTAATTGGAGGTACGTTTGTTGCTTAGTCCTAATAAAACCTTGAAAGTTCTCGCGATCGGAAATAGTTTTAGTCAGGATGCATTAGAACACCTTTATCACATTGCCAAATCCGCAGGTTTTGAGCAGATCGTCCTTGCGAACCTTTATATTGGAGGATGTAGTCTAGAAACTCATTGGAATAACGCGAAGCATAATATCTTTGCTTATAGTTATGATAAAAACGTGGATGGCACTTGGAGAAGCCAAGAAAACCAGACAATACTCCACGGTTTGCAGGATGAAGTTTGGGATATCATTACTCTTCAGCAGGTGAGTGGTTTAAGCGGAATAGCCTCCTCTTATCAGCAAGAACAGAGGCTGTCTCACCTAATTGGCTATGTTAGACAACACACCACCAACCCCCATCTCAAGCTAGCTTGGCATATGACTTGGGCTTATCAGCAGGGTTGCACCAAAGAATCCTTTGCCAATTATGGTAATGATCAAAACGCTATGTATGAAGCAATTGTTCAAGCTACTCAACGTGAGATTGCTGCGAATCGGGCCTTTAGTCTTTTGATTCCTACTGGAACAGCCATTCAAAATGCTCGGACAAGCTGTCTGGGAGATAATCTAACTAGAGATGGGTACCATCTCAGTCTCAATACAGGAAGGTACATAGCTGGTCTGACTTGGTTTCGAGCCTTAACCGGTCAATCCATTGAACAAATCACGTACGTTCCCAGTGCAGCGGACATTCCTGTTGAATCCCTGTCTATCATCAAAGAGGCGGTCAATTGGGCCATACAAGAGCCATTTGTCATAACTAAACTGGGAGAAAGGGAGATACGGTGAGACAGATTGGTAATGTCGTTTTCGATTTGGGCAAAGTACTACTTAACTTTGAACCCCAGGAATATTTAGCAACACTGTTCAACGATGAACATCTAGTTGGTCAACTTTACAAGGTCGTTTTTGGTAGTCCTGAGTGGTTCATGTTGGATCGGGGTGTAATCACTCAAGAACAAGCTGTTGAGCGTTTGAGCAACCAATGTCCTGATTTAGCAAACGAAATTCAACTAGTCTTCGCTGAATGGTTTTCCATTCTTACGCCCATCCATTCAACAGTCGAAGTCCTACGCCAGCTAAAGCGCGATGGCTATAAACTTTATGTGATCTCTAATTTTCATGAAGCTGCGTTTAGCTACGTATACCGTAAGTACGATTGGTTTTCTCTGTTTGACGGACTTGTGATTTCCTACCAGATTAAAGCACTAAAACCAGAACCAAGTATCTATAGAGCCTTACTTGAGAAGTACGACTTAGTTCCTGAACAGTCAGTCTTTGTTGATGATTCATTAGCCAACATAGAAGGTGCTCGTCAACTGGGTATGGCAGGCGTTCACTACCAGACAGCTGAAGAATTTAGACAGGAGCTAGAATTGATATTAAGGAGTGATTTCGGTGACGACGATTCGTAGGCGAGTTTCAGTCTCCTTCTCTTTTTTTGTAGTGGCGGTGATCCTTTTCACCCTACCAGTTCTGGCGGAGCAATCTGTAAAAAGTGTGATAATGATGATTGGAGATGGTATGGGTATCAACCACATCACGGCGGCTAGAATCAGCCTCGGAGATGGGGCATATTCGCAGCTTAACCTAGACACCATGCCTTATACAGGTTTCTCCATTAATTTTTCCAACAACGATTTGGTTACCGACTCTGCGGCAGCTGCTACTGCTCTAGCCACAGGGTTTCGAACCGATAACAAAAGACTTGCAACTCTACCAGGCGGTACCCCTGTAAAAAGCATTATGCTTGTGGCGAAAGAGCGAGGTTTAAGCACCGGTGTGGTGGCCACCGTGAAAATAACTGATGCTACTCCTGCAGGCTTTTTGGTGCAAGCGGACTCGAGGTCCTTCGAGAAAACTATTGCCGAAGATATCTTAAAAACCCAAACCGATGTATTATTAGGTGGCGGCCTTGATGTTTTTGGTGCAAACCCCTTTACTAAAGAACCACGAACCCGTTCTCTAATTAACCAAGCAATACAGGATGGGTACACTTATGTCTTTGATCGGGATGGACTTCTGAATTTAGAGGTTACGCCTGGTTTGAAGGTGCTGGGGTTATTTATGGGTGGAGATATGAGCTTTGAGATCACTCGTTTTAATATTGAACCTACTATCTCTGAAATGACAGAACGGGCCTTGGAAATCGTAGGTCAAAATCCCCAAGG
>DGYW01000064.1:43874-44463 GCA_002396805.1 Firmicutes bacterium UBA4996
GAGATGATTGGTGATGTTCTGGCCTTTGACCAAGCAGTGGGGGTGGCTCTAGATTATGCACAGAGTCATCCGGGGACTTTAGTTGTTGTGACCGCTGATCATGAGACAGGCGGATTTGGGGTTACCAGTGGTGATCCTTCCGGAAAAGTAGTCAATTACGGCTGGCTCTCTACTGGACATACAGGGGCTATGGTACCTGTCTATGCCTATGGTCCTGGAGCGGAGCGTTTTACGGGTACCATGCAGATTACAGAGATACCGATCAGAATCGCCGAACTAATGGGGATCACTGATTTTCCAGCTACTATTGAAATTGATAACGTGGCACAGTAACGAATCAGCCGGGCTAGATCCACTTAGTTGAGATCCCCCGGCTTTTTCGCACTCATCGTTTTCTACTCCGTCTATTCTTCAATTTCGTGGCCAATTGACTTTCATAGTGCCCGTAGCTAAAATAGATGGAATTTAAGTACATCATTTTGTCTTCCCCCTCGATTAGTCTGGTCTATCTACTTGTATTTTACAAAATTGTAGTAGATTAGTAACCAGTCGATAGGGGGTTTTTCGGTCGGACTCTAGACTGAAGAAG
>DGYW01000064.1:44718-103572 GCA_002396805.1 Firmicutes bacterium UBA4996
CCGTCATCTCTTCAAGGTATTGTACGTAAGCGATGGTGTTGTTGCCATCCAGGACCAAGACGGCCCTGGCTAGGAGGCGGAGTTCCTCGATTAAAACACCGTAC
The DNA here is from genome assembly GCA_002396805.1 of Firmicutes bacterium UBA4996. Taxonomy (GTDB): domain Bacteria; phylum Bacillota; class Limnochordia; order Darwinibacteriales; family Darwinibacteriaceae; genus UBA4996. Next base: position 44,823 of record DGYW01000064.1, read on the forward strand.
GCCTCACCAAAAGTCACATCTTTGTGGTCCGAAAGGGTGACGGCCTTATCAAGGCCTGCAGCGCCACACCATCTCTTTTGGGCGAAGGGTAGATCCACACTTACGGTAATTACGGTAGCTCCCGGGATACTACTGATTTCCTCATTAAACCTTCGAGTTTGCTGATCACACACGCCTGTGTCTAGGGAGGGGACGATACTAATTAGCTTTACCCCCTTACCGTAATCCCCTAAAGATTTTGTCTGCAAAGCATTATCAATCAGTTTAAACTCCGGTGCCTTTTGACCAACTTCTAGTTTCTTTCCTATTGCTGTGAATTGATCTCCATGGAGTGTAACTGCCCGTTTATTCATGATACGATTCCTCCCTTATTGAACTATATTATATGTTCTCCACTTAGTATTGATTATCCTTCTCACTACTAAAAAAGTATATGGTTGACAAATGCTTCAGACTTGAGTAGACTAGAGACTAAATGAGGTGGGCCTCAGTTTTGGGTCACAATTCTAGGTGGGGGATGATGGTTGTGAAACTGAATAGGAAGGAGTTAATTAGACAGACAGCAATTCAAGTCATGGCTGAATACGGGTATCATAATTCGACTACCGACAAAATAGCAGAAGAAGCTGGGATCGCCGTAGGTACGATTTATAACTATTTTCGGAACAAGGAACAGATCTTGGAGTACATCTTCGCGGTAGAGTTGGAGAAACGGCAAAAGGCCTTTGTAGAGCAGCAACAGAGCAGTAAACCTGTTTTGGAGAAGCTCCAAGCTCTCCTAGAACTACACTTTGCAGAAATAGCTAACAACATCGCTGTGGGGCAGATCTTAGTCAGGGAGCAGCAGTTGCCCGGGAAGAGTGAGGTTACAAGTATTTCGGATTTTCTACAGGGTGTACCCCAATGGATTGAGGAGCTTTTAAACACTGCTATTGAACAAGGGGAAATTTGCACTTGCGACACCCGTATCATCGCTGCGGCGATGTTTGGGGCTGTTCAAGGGGTGGCTGCTAAGGCAGTATTTGAGGAAGATAAGAATATCCAGAATCAGATTCTACAATCCGCTCCTAAAGAACTTATACATCTGTTCACTGGGGGTATTTCATTAGACCGGTAGGAAGACTATCGGTTCATTTTTGACATATTATGAGTGAGACCTCACTCATAGGTTGAGGAGGCAGATAGATGGATGGTTTCAACAAACTGGTGCAGAAAGCACCGAGATTTACTTTAGCAATTATCCTAGGACTAACTCTAATTTTCGCCTACTTTGTACCAAGGGTTGGGATGACCACAGATGTAAAGGACTTTTTTCCACCGGCTCATCCAGAGGTCCTAACCTACAACGAAATTGAGGCAAAATTCGGGGGTGCAGAATACATCATGGTTGCCATTACCGCACCGGAGATTTTTACCGCCGAGAGTTTGACTCGGATCCAAGAGGTGACCCGGAGACTAGAAGAGATACAGGGTGTCGGGCAAGTCCGTAGTCTGACGAGCATCGACAACGTGCAAGGTTCAGAATGGGGCATCGAGCTTACGCCATTGATTGGGGATATTCCTGTGGATGCCAAAGCGTTGGCGGAGCTTAAATGGCAAGTTTTAGACGATCCCATGTACAGTGGAAGCATGGTTGCCAACACTAGTGATGCGGCCCTAATGGTGGTGGAAGTTAAACCCACCTCCGATCCGGTTCATGTGGCAGAGATGGTGCAAGCGGCCATTGGGGAGTTTTCTTTTTCTGAGGATCTGTATGTAACTGGAACACCAGTACTTAACCAAGTGTTAGCCAATTCCATGAAGGCCGACTTAGCCAAGCTATTCCCTGTAGTTCTCATACTTATCGCTTTAGTATTGTTGTTGAACTTTCGAACCTGGCAAGGGGTGTTCTTACCTTTTGTCACAGTGTTAATCAGCGTGATCTGGACTTTGGGTCTCATGGGTATTTTAGAGAAACAGCTGTCTCCTTTAAATGCCGTAATGCCCGTGATCTTGGTCAGCCTAGGTAGTGCCTACGGAATTTATATCTTGTCGCGCTTTAACGAAGAAAGAGCGACGGGTAAAGACAGTAAAAAAGCTATCACGATTACCATGGCTTCAGTGGGGAGCGCGGTTTTGATGGCCGGGACCACTACCATTGCAGGCTTTGCCTCTAATGTCACAAGCTCCATTAGTCTCATGAAGGACTTCGGCATATTTACTGCCTTTGGCGTCATGGTTGCATTGGTGGTTTCGCTAGCCTTAATTCCTGCAGTGTTGGTGATCCAAGCTCAGAGGCAGGGCAATTTGACAATCAAGAAGGAGGGAAGAAAGGGGCAAAACAAAGAGGCCGGGAGGTTGCTTAGCAAGGCGCTCTCCAAACTAGGTAAGGTGGTAGTACAGCGTAGTGCCTTGGTCTTGGTGTTGTGTGCATTAGTGGTTGTGGGTGCCATAAGTGGATTACCGAAACTCCAAACAGACAGTAACTTCTTTAACTTTTTTGACGATGGTTCACAACCGAAAATTGCCTATGACTTGGTGCGAGAGAAATTCGCTGGGTCCCAAAGTGTCGAGGTGGTTATTAGGGGTGATTTGCAGGATCCTGCTGTACTCAAGGCCATGGGAGCTTTTCAGGATGATTTGGAAAAGACAGGCTTAGTGGGAAAACCTACGTCAATTGTAAATCTTTTAGAACGGGTTAATTCAGCCCTCAATGAGGGGGATCCAGCCTTCGCAGTACTACCAGACAGCAGAGAGCTGGTGGCTCAATATCTGCTGCTTCTTGAGATGAACGATGAGCAAGGCATGGTCAGTCGTATGCTCACCTTAGATTACCAAGAGGGGCGAATTCAAGCATTAGTTAAGGACTCCAGCTCAGCAGCCACTGCCAAGTTATTCGCCACAATTGAGCGCCTAACAGATAAGCACTTTGATACTGTTTCTGTGGAAATCACTCCCACTGGCATCATTGTACTTATGAATTCACTAGCTGACATGATAATTGAAGGGCAAATCTATAGTCTAATCTTTTCTATGCTCTCAGTCTTCGTCATTGTCCGCTTGCTCTTAAAGTCATGGGAAGGTAGCATTTTGAGTATTTTCCTAATTGTTCTAACCACCCTAATCAACTTTGGTTTAATGGGTTGGCTGGGCATCTCTCTAGACATAGTCACAGTCTTAATCAGTAGTATTGGAATTGGAGTTGGGATCGATTATTCCATCCATGTCTACTCTCGCTACGGTGAAGAACGGAATAACGGACACTCGGTTGGTGACGCTCTACAACGAACAGTGACCTTTACTGGTAAGGCTATTGCCACCAATACTGGATCAGTCGTAGCGGGATTTCTAATCTTGGTTTTTTCATCCTTTCCACCACTCAGATATTTTGGAAGCCTAGTCACAATCACCATGTTGGCGGCTTCTATCGGTTCCTTGACGATGTTACCAGCCCTAATTAGTCTACGGGCAACAGTGCAAGAACGATTGGCAAAGAAAAAAATCGTGGAGGTCTAACATGCAAAATTTTTCAGTTTGGAAAGTTACTTTGTTGGTGTTGGTTGTAGGTTTGTTGTCTTTTGTTAGCTACGGGGTGTGGGCAGCTCCCTCCGGCTCAGAAGTATTGGCTAACGTAGATCAGGCCATGAAGGCGGAATCTAAGGTTATGAGTCAGACCATGACTTTGATTACAGCCAGCGGGCAGCAACGAACCAGGGAGCTTCAGATGTGGAGTAAACAAAATCCCAGCGGCGACCAAATGCTAGCACGTTTCTTAGCTCCTGCAGATGTGAGGGGCACTGGCATCTTGATGAACGCAGAGGACATGTGGCTCTATTTACCGGCCTTGGGACGGGTACGTCGGGTAGCTAGTCACGCCAAGAAGGGGAGCTTCATGGGCAGTGATCTCAGTTACGACGACATGGAACAATTAGGAAGTAAAGGCTTTTGTCAGGACTTTGAGGCTTCTCTCTTAGGTGAAGAAGTTCTTGAAGGAGCCGACACTTATCTGCTACAATTGCGGCCCGTTAATGAGGATAGTGACTACCTCTACTTAAAAATGTGGGTTGACCGTCAGGTCTGGTTACCACGGAAAATTGAGTATTTTGGGGAAAAAGACACGGTGCTAAAGGTCTTAACAACTTGGGACTTACAACAAATTGAAGGGCGTTGGGTGGCCCAGCAGATGATCATGGAGGATCGGCAAAAGGGAAGCAAGACAGTTTTAGATGTCCAGGAAGTCAGCTTCGCTGTAGAACTAGACGATGCGTTGTTCAGTACCCGTACTCTAGAAAGGGGTTTATAGTCGTGAGAAAGTATCTCAGAAAAACCAAATATGTCATCTTGGCCTTAGCAATCTTGTCATTAGTACAAGGTTTAGCCATGGCTCCCGTCCTGGCTGGTCCAGAAATCAGCGCTGAGTTCACTAATACTCTACAAGCAGAAGCCTCTGCTCCTTATCACGTCAGAGGTCAGCAAGAGCTTGAACTGAGCCTAGAGCATTTTCTGGGAGATGCCGCGCTTTATGTCGGTATTCAAGGCAGCCACTACTGGCCCAAGCAGGGCACCGACAACCACTGGTCGCTAGGCGTGGATGAGGCCTATGTTGATTATTATGGAAAGTACCTGGATTTGCGTGTTGGAAAACAGAGAATCAATTGGGGGACTGCTATGCAAGTGAATCCCACTAGTGTTCTTAATCCTATGAATGTCAATGATCCTCTAGGACCTAAACTTCCAGTGTATGCAGTTAATCTAGATTATTATCTTGGCCATACTTGGAAGTTAACAGGGGTTTACTTACCCTTTTTCCGACCTGCTGTGGAGCAAATCCCTGGCAATCCCCTAATTGAAGTGACTAAGCCTCCTACTACCTTTGAAAATGGCGAGTTCGCTATCAAGCTGGCTGCCATGGGATTAGCAGGGACTGACTTCTCGCTTAGTTATTTCAGAGGTAAGGAAGATCTACCCAGTCTTTTCATGGAGCTAAACCAGCTACCGAAGGCCCGGTATCGTGATGTGCAGATTATTGGAGCCGATTTGGCTACAACCATTGGCGATGTGGGGCTATGGGCCGAGGGAACCTATAATCTACCAGCCAGCGGGGATGCTTACTATCAAGGTGTTTTAGGCGGTGACTACGGTTTCGCTAATGGCCTAATTATTATGGGACAATACTTGCATCAAAGCAAGGATAAACAATCAACGAACTTACTGCTACTAGGTGCCAATCACAGTTTGGGATTATATGAGTGGCATGTTGGTGTGGCCTACGATTTGAAAGCACACAGTCTCATGTTCAATCCAGAGGTTAGTTATTCACTGGCTGACTCCACTCAACTGATCTTTGGAGCAAGGTATTTTAGCAGTGAGGATCCTGTGGGTATGTTACCCAAAGGTCAAAATCACATCTATGTTCATACAAAGATTAGCTTCTAAGTTTGACACGGAACTTTGAGACCGACCTGATAAGGGTCGGTTTTTCCACTTTAAGGAAGATAATAATCAACAGATTTTGATTATCTGACAAGACTTAGTTAAATTATTCGCAAAGTGATCCGGGCGGCTTTTATTATGGTATGATGCCCTTGAGAACAATTTCACAAATTTTAAAGAGAGGGTGTAGGCGCCATGAACACGGTAACTGAGATCGTAGAAAGCACCGCTGTCGATCCTAATTTCATTGCCTCTGTTCTTAGGGAAATGGGTACGGAGTCCGCTGCACTTATTCCTATTTTACAAGCTATACAGGAGAGATATCGTTATTTGCCTGAAGAGGCATTGGTAGAAATTAGCCGGGCTTTAGGTTTGTCTATGGCTACCGTTTATGGTGTCGCCACCTTTTATGCTCAATTTTCTTTAGAACCAAAGGGGAAATACGTAATTAAGGTCTGTGATGGTACCGCTTGCCATGTGCGGGGATCCCTACCGGTGTACGATGCCATTCGTCGAAAGGTAAACCTCGTGGATGGTAGATCCACGACAGAGGACAAGCTCTATACTGTAGAAACTGTCTCTTGTCTAGGAGCTTGCGGCTTAGCACCCGTAGTCACGATCAACGACAAGGTTTACGGGCAAATGACGGCTGAAGCGATACGTTTGATCATAGATACCTTAGAACAGGAGGGGATCACTGATGATTAGAAATAGCGACCAAATTCAAGCCATTGAGAAGAGCTATAATCACGCCCTACAGCGTGGCAAAGCCCAAATTTTGGTCTGTGCTGGTACTGGTTGTATGGCCAGTGGTTCTCCCGCAGTCTACGATGGATTAATGGCTGAATTAAAAAAACGAGATCTCCATACTACCATAGATTGTTTACTCGAGGATGAACATGCAGACTCTGGGGTTACAGTCGTTAACAGTGGATGCCATGGGTTTTGCGAGAAGGGACCTTTGGTACGTATTGAGCCGGAGGGCATTTTATACACCAAGGTTCAGGTGGAGGATGTTGTAGAGATAGTTGACGCCGTAGTCGCTGAGACAGTAGTAGAACGGCTCTTATATCATGATCCTAGAACAAATGAGGCCTTTGCTAAGGAACACGATATTCCCTTCTACAAGTACCAAACGCGGGTTGCCCTCTGCAATTGTGGTGAAATTGATCCGGAAGACATTCGTGCCTATATGGCGCATGACCAAGGTTATCAAGGAATTGCTAATGCCTTAGCCATGAGCCCAGAACAAGTGAATGAACAGATTCTCAGTGCTAACCTGCGGGGGCGAGGTGGTGGTGGATTTCCGGCAGGACGAAAATGGAGTATCGCAGCTGCTCAAAAAGCAGATCAAAAATATATTATCTGTAATGGAGATGAAGGCGATCCAGGGGCTTTTATGGACCGGAGTATCATGGAAGGTGATCCTCATAGCGTCCTAGAGGGTATGATGATCGCTGGATACGCCATTGGAGCAAGTAAAGGTTATATCTATGTGCGGGCCGAATATCCACTAGCCGTTCAGCGTCTCAAGAATGCTATTTCCCAAGCTCAAGCCGCTGGCTTGTTAGGGGATAACATTCTTGGTTCTGGCTTTTCTTTCCAAATTCAAGTGAAAGAAGGGGCAGGCGCTTTTGTTTGTGGAGAAGAGAGCGCTCTAATTGCTTCTATTGAGGGTCAAAGGGGCATGCCCAGACCTAAACCTCCCTTTCCGGCCGTAGCTGGCCTGTGGGGTAAACCAACAATTATTAATAATGTAGAGACCTTGGCTAACGTGTCACGCATTATGACGAAGGGCGTGGACTGGTTTACCTCGATTGGTACGCCTAGCAGTCCAGGCACGAAAACCTTTGCTTTAACTGGTGAAGTGGAAAACACTGGTCTTATTGAAGTGCCCATGGGACGCACCATTGAAGAGGTAGTCTTTAAAATTGGTGGGGGTATCCGCGGTGGTCGAAAATTCAAGGCGGTCCAGATTGGTGGACCTTCCGGTGGCTGTCTGACGGAAGACCAACTGGATATTACCTTGGATTTTGATTCCTTACAGCAGGTAGGAGCTATGATTGGTTCGGGCGGACTAGTGGTGATGGACGAAAACACCTGTGTGGTAGAAGTAGCGCGTTTTTTCATGAACTTTATTCAGAACGAATCCTGTGGAAAATGTACGTTTTGCCGGGAAGGGACCTTACAGATGCTCAATATTCTTCAGCGCATCGTTGATGGTAAAGGTACTCTTGAAGATCTGGATCTACTGGTCGAAGTGGGAGAAATGGTCCAGATTGGCTCCCTTTGTGGGCTAGGCAAGACTGCTCCCAATCCAGTACTTTCCACTTTGGAGAATTTTAGGGATGAGTATGTGGCTCACATCAAAGATAAGCGTTGTCCTGCCGGTGTTTGTGAAGCACTCAAGCGGTTTGTGATCGTAGCTGACAAATGTAAGGGCTGTTCACGTTGTGCAAAGACCTGCCCGGTGGGTGCAATATCCGGTGAGGTTCGTTCGCCCTATGTAATCGATGTAGAAAAGTGTATCAAGTGTGGAGCTTGCGTAGAAGTCTGTAAGTTCATGGCCATTGAGGAGGTGTCATAGTGAGCTGGTTAATGGTGAATGGTCAGAGTGTTGTGCTTAATGGTGAGAAAAGTGTCTTAGATGTGGTGCGCAAGGCTGGAATTGATCTACCTACCTTGTGTTATCACCCTGAGTTAACCATTCATGGTGCCTGTCGCCTCTGTATGGTAGAAATCGAAGGTCGGGGCATCGTTGCAGCTTGTCATACTCCTCCTGAAGCTGGTATGGTAATTAGTACCAATAGCGCGGTGTTACGCCGCTTGCGGAAAATGGCTTTGGAATTATTGCTATCTCGCCACGATCGGGAGTGTACTAGTTGTTCCCGCAGTGGTCATTGTTCGCTGCAAGATTTATCTTATCGCTTTGGCATTACTGATTTGCGCTTTAAGCAAGAACATGACAAACAGCTGCCGATTGATCGTAGTTCAATCATTCTTCGCGATCCTAATAAGTGCATCTTATGTGGAGAGTGCGTGCGGATCTGTGGAGAAATCCAGGGTATCGGCGTATATGACTTTGTCCATCGCGGCGCAAAAATGGTTGTAGATACTGCATTTGGCCAACATCTTGCTGAAACTGATTGTGTACACTGCGGACAGTGTGCGGCTATTTGTCCTACTGGGGCCTTGGTGATTAAACCTCAAATCAACGAGGCGTGGGCGGCTCTAAATGATCCAACAAAGACAGTGATCATCCAGATCGCCCCAGCTGTTAGAGTTTCCATTGGCGAAGAATTCAACCTGCCGCCAGGTCAGTCCACCATGGGCCAACTCATCTCGGCTCTAAGATCCATGGGCGCCTCTAAAGTGTTTGATACGAGCTTCGCTGCTGATATTACTGTATTAGAAGAAACCAAAGAGTTCTTTCAGCGTGTAGAATCCGGTGAGAACATGCCTCAGTTTACCTCTTGCTGTCCAGCGTGGGTTAAGTATGCGGAACAATCTTATCCGGAGTATTTAAGTCATCTCTCTAGCTGTCGCTCACCACAACAAATGTTAGGGTCACTTGTGAAGAAGCATTACGCCAAGGAGCTAGGGAAAAAGCCCGAAGAGCTGTTCATGATTAGTATCATGCCTTGCACTGCTAAAAAGTTCGAGGCTTCCCGAGAAGAATTCACCACTTCTGGAGTGCCCGATGTTGATTTGGTCATTACCACTCAAGAGTTAGCCCATATGATTAAGGAAGCCGGAATTGACTTCGCATCTCTCCCAACAACGCCACCCGATCAGCCTTTTGGCTTTGTGACTGGCGCCGGAGTGATCTTCGGGGTAACAGGTGGAGTATCGGAAGCAGTTTTGCGGCTGGGCTACGAGTTGATTACTGAACAAGAGCTAGAAGACGTTGTTTTCTCTGAAGTCCGAGGTTATAGCGGCTTGCGGAGTTGTGAACTGACCATTAAAGACCGCACTTTGCGTTTGGCTGTTGTGAATGGCCTGGCAAATGCCAAGACGTTGCTGGAAGATCTAAAATCAGGTAAGGCCCAGTATGATTTAGTAGAAGTCATGGCTTGTCCAGGGGGATGCATCGGCGGTGCCGGGCAGCCCATTACCAATGTGAATCGCCAGGTCCGCCATGAACGGGGAGCGGGACTTTATTTAGATGACAAGGCCGGTCCGGTTCAAAAATCGCAGCAGAATCCCGCTGTCTTGGAAGTTTATCAGAAATGGCTTAAAGAACCAGGTAGCGCAGAAGCGCACGAAGCATTGCATACCACCTATAGAGAGAGGGATGCTCGATGCAAAATAACTCAACCACTGCCTGGAAAGGTCTAGTAATCCCAACTAGTATCTTATTCTTGTGGGTATTCTTAGGTATGATCGGCAGGCTAAATACCCAGTTGTTCCCAACTTTGGGAGAGGTGTGGGACGCCTTTTGTTATCTAGTTCAGAAGGGTCTACTGTGGCATCATGTGGCCGACAGTTTGTCTCGGGTTCTTGCCGGGTTTGGCTTAGCTATTCTTGTTGGCGTACCATTAGGACTGCTGATGGGCTGTGTTCCCCAAAGTCATATCTGGTTTGGACCCATGCTGCACTTTTTGCGCCAGATTCCACCTACTGCCTGGGTTCCGGTCTTCTTGCTTTGGTTCGGGATTGGAGAAGGCCCGAAATTCGCAGTGATCTTTTATGCGTCGGTGTTTCCTATTGTCATTAACTCTGCCCTTGGTGTACAGCAGATTCCTAGAGAGTATTGGGAAGTAAGTCGAGTTCTTTGTTTGTCCCCTTGGAAGACCCTGACCACTCTGGTGATACCAGGCAGCTATCAAGCTGTCTGCACCGGTTTACGATTGGGAATGGGCATGAGTTGGAGAGCAATTGTGGCCGCAGAAATGTTAGCTTCCACCAGTGGTCTAGGTTATCTAGTTATGTCATCTAGGTCGTTAGCTCGAGTCGATGAGATGTTTGCGGGAATTGCCCTAATCGGTTTGATCGGTATTGTGATTGATGCGGCCTTTGTGAAAGTCCAAAATCATCTAATTCCCGCTTGGAGATGGCGGGTTACTAAAGCTGGAGGTGAAGAACTTGTCGGCGCCCCTGCTCCAGTTACAGCAAGTTTCCAAGAAGTTTAATGATGGAGACGCGCGCGGCAATGTATTAGCACTCCGCGACGTTAATCTCACGGTACAAAAAGGGGAGTTCGTCTCTATCTTAGGGCCGAGTGGGTGTGGAAAGTCTACTCTGCTGCGGATTATTGCCGGGCTCACTGCCCCAACTGCAGGGCGATGCCTCTATAAAGGGCAGCCTGTTACTAAACCTAGTCTAGAGCGCGGCTATGTGTTTCAAGATCCTAGGCTGTTTCCCTGGCTTACCGTGTTAGAAAACATCAATCTAGCTAATTCTTCCATTAATGGAGAAGAGCTTCTAGAAAAGATGGATCTAGCTGAATTTGGTCAAGCGTTACCCCACGAACTCTCTGGGGGTATGGCCCGCAGGGTGGCCTTAGCTCGGGCTTTGGCCCCAAGACCAAGCTTGTTGCTCTTGGATGAACCCCTTGCTAGTTTAGACTTGCCGTTGCGGCACAATCTACAAACAGAACTACAGCGAATTTGGGAACAACATGGCGTAACCTGTATTTTAGTTACCCACGATATTGATGAGGCCTTAGCCTTAGGTACTCGGTTAATCATGTTGAGTAAACGTCCCGGTAGTATTCGCTACGATATCCCATTGGAGTTGTCGTTGCCACGTACGGGACATCAAGAGCGAGTAAGGGCTTTGAAGACCCAAGTTTTGGAATGGATGGAGGTGCGCTAATGAAACGACGCGGCAGCTTATTTAACTTGATTCTTTTTGGATTGGTTCTTGTTTTTGCATTGGGTGTTGCTATTCCAGAAGTCAAAGGTAAACCCGTTATCCGTTTAGCCTACAATCCATTGCCTTTTAATCTACCCAGCCTGATTGAAAAAGAGCAGAACTTCATGGTTAAGCAAGGCTTTGAGGTTCAGTATGATACCTTTTTGGTGGGGCATGCCATGACGGAGGCCATGGCATCAGGCGATTTGGATGTGGCCCCAGTGATGGGAGCAACTTCCACCATTGTCTCTAAGGCAGGTGGCAGGGAGATTAAGGTGATTGGTTGCTACAGTAAAGCTCCAGGAGCATTTGGTCTTGCGGTTCGGCCAGGCGGTATTACCATTGAGCAGCTTAAGGGCGCCAAGATTGCTGTGCCCATTGGTACCGAAGCCCATGTTTTGCTCGGAAAGATTTTGGCTGAGCAAGGTCTGACATTAAGAGATGTGCAGTTGGTTAATCTTTTAATTCCTGATGGTATTACTGCTTTACAAGGTGGGCAAGTAGATGGAGCCATGATAGTAGAACCAGTCATGTCTCGCCTAGAGCAAGCTGGCAAAATCACAATACTCCGCGATGGCGTCGGCTTAATTAGTGGGCTCACACTTTCGGTGGTACCAGCTACTCTGGTGGGTAGCGATCAGATTAGTGCTTTCCAAAGGGCTCATAACCAAAGTCTCACTTATTTAAGAGAACATCCGGAACAGGCAAGAGTTTTAGCGATTTCTGCGTTAGATCTTCCGCCTTCAGTCGTGGAAAGTGTGGCCAAGAAATACATTTTTGATCCCGACATTACTGAGGAGCTTCGCATGGAACTTGAAGATACCATTTGCTTCTTATATAATGAAGGAATTATTCGCAAACGTATTTCAGTCGATGATTTGTTCTAAGATTGTCTAATACCCAATAGAATTTCCGCACGCCGGTGGTTCCGTTAAGGACCGCCGGCGTTTGTGTTCCCACTAAATGGGTTTCAATGTATCTGTGATTGGCAACTTGAGCATTAGCATATGTAAATTTGTGGTCTTGAAGGTAAATAGAAGTTGACTTAGGTGTTGACTTCGCATATAATCAAGTTAGTTGAGAATGTTGCTTGATGAAGTTTTCTTATGAACTACAATAGGACTAGTTGATAAAAAGGAGCGTGGGACCTTGCATAATCAGCGGAGACGATTTTTTGGATATGTTTTAATGGCTTTATTAGTGGCCTTATTTGTGGCGGCCTTAGTTTCTACTACTCCAACAGCGTTAGCTAGCACAGCACAGGGAAAATTAGTCATTCGTTACTTCGATCTAGAGGTGGAGGATCGAGATAGTCTTCCAGCTAACGTTGATCCGGATGTGACCTCGGGGGACGTAATCCTGATCACAACTCCTGATGGACAACACATCATGATTGACTCCACTGTGCCCCATCTGGGGACGGCTCTAGTCACTCGTCTGCGGGAGTTGGGTGTGGAGAAGCTACATTATGCCTTCGCCACTCATCCCCATGTAGATCACATCGGTGGTTATCAAACGCTGTTAGATCATATACCTGTTGACGTCTTTTACCAAATTAATCTTCCGTATGAAACATCTGGCAATTACCATCGTCTTCAAAACGCAATTGCCCGAAACAACGTGACAATGGAGTATGTGGAGTGCGGTGATGTTTTCCAAATTGGTGAAGTACGTCTCGAAGCGTTGAATCCGCCCAGGGGCACCTCTAGGGAGACGGTTCCTGGTGATATGCAAATGCCTACGGCTTTTGTGAACGATCTGTCTTTGGTTCTTCGCTTAGACTATAAGGACTTTTCCATGCTGTTCACTGGCGATATTTACATGGCTAGAGAAATGGAGCTGCTGGATGCTTTTCCCGCTGATAAATTAAAGGTAGATATTCTCGATGTGCCACACCATGGTTGTGTCTCGAGCTCTTCTACGATCTTCTTAATGACTGTGGACCCCAAATATGCCATCATCAGCATGGACGGGATTTGCTCCACCCCAGTTTATAACAAATATCTCCAACGGGGGATTGAGGTGTTTATTACTGGGTATAACGGTGAAATAACGATTGTCACTGATGGAGATGAAATCGAGATCACTACAGAAAAAGAATTGCGTAATTAATTGACTTTGTTAATTTGGAGGAACTACACATGCCCAACATTGCCCTTATTGCTCTTGACTTAGATAACACTATGCTGACTAATGACAAACAGATCTCTGCACCAACGAAGTATTGGATTAATCGTGCTCACAAAGCTGGGATAACGGTGATCTTTACAACTGGTCGGGGTATTCAGACTACGCAGCATCTCTGGGAAGAGCTCGAACTTGAGACTCCAATGGTGCTCGTAAATGGGGCTGAGATTTGGAAAAGGCCAGGGGAGCTAATGGAACGTCATATTCTAGCGAGTGAGGACGTGCGCGACTTAGTGAAGTTTGCTGAGGCAAACGGAGCGAGGTTTTGGGGCTATAGTGTGGAAAGTCTGAGCCACTCTCGTGATTGGTCGGAAGCCATGTACGAACAGAGTTGGCTGAAATTTGGAATTCGTCACAATGACTTAGAAGTCATCAATCGATTGCGTGACGAGGTGCGTAGTTGGGGGCGTTTTGAAGTCACCCAGTCACACCCAGTGAACATGGAAATTTCATGTCCAGGAATTAGTAAGGCCTACGGACTTAAGAAGGTTTGCGAGTATCTACATATTGATCTTAACCAGGTAATGGCTGTTGGTGATAGTCATAACGACTATAAGATGCTGCAGGCCGCAGGGCTCGGTGTTGCCATGGCTAATGCTTCACCTGAAATCAAAGCAATAGCTGACGTGCACACTGCTTCCAATGAAGAAGATGGAGTGGCCAAGGCGATCCAACGTTATGTGTTTCAGGAGCAATTGGGGGTATCTTAATGCAGGGCATTTACATTCATACATGGCAACATAAGCTGCACATCAACGAACCTATTTCATCTGGCGTCACGCATGCTATTTTGGAATCTTTTTCAGAGCATCTACGGCAAGCTGTACGAGTTTGCACTGTAGATTTACAGGATCCTTTTACAGAAGTTGTGGCGGTATCTGCACAAGGTGGAGTGACTCGTTTAGAGACTGTACGTAACATAGCGGCGGAGTATGTTGACCAGAATAGACGGGTAGTAGCGGCTTTTAATGGGGACTTCTTTTCTTCTTTAGGTATTCCCTCAGGTTTGCAGATTACCGATGGCGAGATCATTTCCTCTCCAGTAACCACGAAGGTGGCCATGGTAATCACTGGTAATCGCTCAGTCGAGTTATTGCAGCACGTAAGCATGGATGCTTGGTTAAAGGTTGGGACAGAGCTAAAACTTAGTATTGATGCGGTCAATCGCACCCGTGGTTTAGGCCACGAAAACCATTTGTTCTTGTACACCGATCGTTTCGGAGGATCCACAAACACTCCGCAAGGCGGAGTGGAAGCGATCATAGAATTTCCCGAATCTTGCCGTTTGGAACCAAGTAAGACCTTGGTCGGAATAGTGCGCGGGGTGGGGGAACAAGGGAACACTAATATTTCAAAGAAAAGCATGGTGCTCTCTGCCAGTGGAAATAAGGCCCTCTGGCTTCTTAATAATCTGGAATCTGGGGATCGGGTAGAATTGCAGATCTCTTATAACCAGGGAGTAAACGAAGCCTGGCAGGTAATATCGGGTAACTCTACACTGGCTTATGCATTGTTATGGGATGGAAAACTCCTGCCTGAGATCATAAATGAACAGAATCCTTTTTTTAGTGACCGGCATCCCCGGACGATTATTGCCACCAAAAAGGGGAAGCTCTACTTTATCACGATTGATGGCAGGCAACCGGGTTATTCTGACGGGTTAACCCTAGCTGAAAGTGCCTATTACTTACAAGCATTGGGAATGGAAGACGCCATAAATGTTGATGGTGGAGGTTCTACCACGTGCCTGATTAGGCCTTTGGGTGAATCGGATTTGGTGGTATCAAATCGGCCGTCCGACGGTTTCGAACGACCAGTGGGAAATGGAATGATTGTTCTTAATACGGCGCCCAATGGGGACTTGCACAGATTATTAGTTGAGCCCAATGGTGAAGTGGCGGTGCTCAACGGGAGTACACTTACCTTTAAGGTAAAAGGTGTGGATCAATATCTGAATCCAGTAAATATCGATCATTCACAACTAAAGTGGAGCCTTAGAGGATCCATTGGTACTATCTCACAGACGGGTCAGCTTAAGGTAGAGAGTACTCCCGCGGCCGGTACTCTCGAAGTGAGTTTGGACGCCATCACAGCCTCGGTTCAGTTGTGTTCTACCGACACTATGGCCACTCTCGCTTTAGAATCAGACAATGCTATTTTGGAACCAGGCTCCGTAGAAGTTTTCCATCCCGTTGCCATTGGCCTCTCTGGCGAAAAAATCCAACTGTCGCCTGATGTTCTACAGTGGTCGCTAGAAGGAAACATTGGACAGATTGATGCAAGCGGGACCTTAGCCGTTTCGACTGGTCTTAATAAAGGGGCAGTAGTAGTGCAATATGGTTCGCTAATCGCCCGCAAAGAGGTTCAGATCGGTAAGGAGCCACTGGTTTTAGTAGATTTTGAAAGCACAAAGGGACTAAGAGTTCAAACCAACAATGTGGTGCCCGATTCAGTCACCTTTAAACAGGTTTCTAGGCCACAACCCATTCGCTTTGGGGCTTTTTCGGGCCGTTTGAGCTACGACTTTAGCGGGCAGCCTGGTACCTCAAGTGTTACTATTGCTCTTCTGAACGAAAATGGCGAGATTGGGCGGGAAATTCCAGGAAACCCTCAGCGTTTTGGAATTTGGGTTTACGGAGATGGAAAACGGCATTGGCTGCGCTTGGCAACAGTTGATGCGGCTAATAATAAACGGAATCTGAATTTTACAGCTTTGGGCGGACTGGATTGGGTGGGGTGGCGGTATGTTACCGCTGAACTTCCCACAAACACAGTTTATCCCATAACGGTGTTTGGTATCGTGTTAGTAGAACCAAGTGATGCTAATAAGAACTCCGGGGTTGTGTATTTTGACAATTTGCGGGCGGAGTATGTCAATCTCAACGAAGATTTAGAGGGTCCCAAGCTAGGGGATTTTAATCCTGCTTTCGACAGTGTAGTGCAAGAGCCGGGTCAAATCACTCTACGGGCTATCGATTTGCAAACAGGGGTGAATCCCAATTCGATCCAGATGTGGGTGAATCATAATTTGGTTACTACCGAATTTAATGAGGAAACTGGATTAATCACCTATACTCCACTGGAGCCCCTTGCGGCAGGCCAACACACTGTTCAGATTCATGTCACGGATAAGGCTGGTAATCCTAGCCTTCCAGTGGATTGGGTTTTTCGCGTTGCTCCACAAGAACTCGCTAGAAAGAGGGATCACGATGCCAAACAATTTGTCTAGTGCTCCAACAGTAGTCAAACGGGAAAGACGAGGTGGTTTTCCTGGTTGGAAGGCTATCGCCCGTAACTGGGATTTATATTTACTAATCTCACCTGTGATCGTCTATTTCTTGGTTTTTCATTATTATCCCATGTACGGGGTGCAGATTGCCTTTCGGAATTTTGTGGCTACCAAGGGGATCCTGGGGAGCACTTGGGTGGGCCTACGCCATTTTACACGCTTTTTCAACAGCTTTTACTTTTGGCGTCTCATCCGAAACACCTTAGGAATAGGCCTCTATGAGTTAATTGTAGGCTTCCCGATTCCCATTATTTTGGCTCTGTCTATTAATGAAGTGAAGAGTGAGCGTTTTAAACGCCTTGTCCAAAACGTAACCTATGCGCCACACTTCCTATCTACCGTTGTAGTGGTGGGAATGCTCTTTCTATTCTTGAACCCCAACTACGGCGTCATTAATAATATCATCGTGCTGTTCGGCGGTGAACCTGTTTTCTTTATGACAGAACCAAAGTGGTTTAAGACAATTTACGTATTTTCCGGGGTCTGGAAAAGTATGGGATGGAGCTCCATTATCTATCTTGCTGCTTTGTCTGGCGTGGATCCAGAGTTGCACGATGCTGCCAAGGTGGATGGGGCTACGCAATTTCAGCGTATTCGGCACATCAACTTCCCCGCGATTTTGCCGACGATTGTCACCCTATTGATTCTTAATGTGGGCAGAATTCTCAGCGTTGGTTTCGAAAAGGTGTACCTCATGCAAAATCCCCTGAACCTAGAAGCTTCAGATGTTATCTCTACACACGTCTATCGGACAGGTTTACAGGGAGCCCAGTACAGCTACTCAGCGGCCGTTGGCTTGTTTAACTCAGTGGTGAATTTCATCATGCTTGTTACAGTTAATCGCCTCGCGCGCAAATTAAATGAAACCAGTCTGTGGTAGAGGAGGTTGGACATGTTTAGACAAACAGCAAGCGACAAGGCGTTTCAAGTTGTCAATACCGTTTTTCTCATTCTCATTTTAGGCATGGTACTGTATCCCTTGATTTTCGTATTAAGTGCGTCGGTTAGTGAGCCTGAGTTTCTGCTCAAGGGGGACGTTTGGCTCCTTCCCAAGGGCTTTACCTTGGATTCTTATCGCCGGGTGTTTCGCAACCAAGACATTTTGCGTGGATATACCAATACGATTAAATACACCGTCCTAGGAACAGGTATTAACGTTCTCATGACAATTGCCGCGGCTTATCCCTTATCGCGCAAAGATTTTTATGGTCGCAATCTGATTACTGGGATGTTTGTTTTCACCATGTTTTTTAGCGGCGGTTTAATTCCACGCTTCCTCTTAGTTAGAGACTTGGGTCTGTATAACTCCATGTGGGCACTAATTTTGCCTGGGGCGGTTTCTGTGTGGAACATTACCATTATGAGGACGTTTTTCCAAACTAGCGTTCCTTATGAGATCCAGGAGGCAGCTATGATTGATGGCTGTTCTAATCTCAAGATACTTAGTAACATTGTTTTGCCGCTATCGGTACCCATCATCACCGTTATGATCATGTATTACTCGGTGGGACATTGGAACGCTTATTTTAATGCACTCATTTATCTGACGGATCGGGCCAAGTATCCTTTACAAGTTATCCTTCGGGAAATCCTAATTCAGGACAACATGGGGGAAATGGCTAGCTTTGTCGACGAGGGGATTATTCGTCAAATGATGTTAGCAGAGGGGCTTAAGTACGCCGTTGTGGTAGTGGCTAATTTACCAGTCCTAATGATCTATCCCATCATCCAAAAACATTTTACCAAGGGGATGATGGTTGGTGGGCTCAAGGGTTAGCACATGGTGCAACCTTAAGCATATAAAAAGAAAGGATGTTGAAGATGGGTCGTAAAAAAGTTCTATTTAGCTTTATCGTTGTCGCGATTGTCTTTCTCCTGAGTCTAGGGGCTCTAGCTGCACCTAGCTACCTCAACGAGACTGGATTTCCAATTGTGAAGGAACCCCTAACTATTGGGATGCTCGTGGGGCAAGCAGCTAATCACCCCTCGTTTGATGACTTGTTAGTCTATCAAGAATATGAGAAGCAGACAGGTATCAAAGTCAAGTGGGATATGATTCCTACCAACGTATTAACTGAGAAACGTAATCTCATCCTTACCTCCGGTGAATATCCAGATGCATTCCACAGCGCTAGATTTAATGCACAGGACCTAATGATGTATGGTGAGCAAGGGATATTCGTTCCCTTGAACGATTTGATTGAGCAGTACGCACCTAATATCAAGCAGATTTTCGCAGATGATCCGGATCTCAAAAGAGGTTTAACCATGCCTGATGGTAACATCTATTCTTTACCTCGCATATTTGACCCAGCTTTTACCTCGGTCTTGGCTGGTTGGAAACTGTGGATCAACCAAGATTTCTTAGACGCACTAGACATGGAAGAGCCCTCTACTCTAGATGAGCTATATTTATTCTTGAAAGCTGTTAAAGAAACCGATCTCAACGGAAATGGTGTCGCTGATGAGATTCCTCTAGGTGTCCGTGGGGACGCTGTGTTGTTCGACATCCTCAAAGGTTCCTTCGGTCTTGGTAATAAGGGGACCTCGCACCAACACGTGGATCTAGATCCGGTTACTGGCGAACTGCGCTTTATTCCAACCTCTCCAGAATACCGAGCATTGTTAGAATATGTGCATAAGCTCTATTCCGAAGGGCTAATTACTCAAGACATCTATACGGTAAGTTCTGCTGAGGTAGCTGCTAGGGCTCAAGATGGAGTGTACGGTGTAATGTTGACAACCAATCCCATCACCGCTTATGATCAGCATCAGTATATTGGTCTCCAAACCTTAGAGGGGCCATTTGGTCATCGGATTTACTCAAATGTGAAGCCTTCTCTTGTAGATATCGGTGCCTTTGTGATTACCGACAAGAACAAGCACCCCGAGGCTACCATGCGCTGGGTAGACCATTTCTATGGGGATGAAGGTGCCAAGTTGTTCTTTATGGGTATTGAAGGTATTACTTTTGAAACAATGCCAGATGGTAGCGTCGAGTTTACAGACTTAATCAACAACAATCCAGATGGAATGTCCTTCACACAAGCAGTATCCACCTATATTCCATATCGCAACGGGGCTTATCCTTCCATTGTGAAAGAGGCGTTTTTCAAGGGTTCTGAAGGTCATCCAGCGTCTATTGAAGCAGCGAGCAAGATCTCTCCTTGTTACCCAGAGGTAATCTGGTCTCCTTTTAGTTACACATTAGACGAAATGGACATTCGTGCTTCTATCGGTACCGATATTGATACCTACGTGAAAGAAATGCGCGCAAAGTTTATGATCGGACAAGTGCCCCTCAGCGATTGGGATAAGTATGTTCGGACAATTGAGCGCATGGGTCTCGATTTGTTCATGTCCACTTACGAAGCTGCTTACGAGCGCTACATGGCGGACTAATGCGACAAATAAGATCGAAGTGGAAGGGGCTTCGGCCCCTTTCTTTTGCTAGGGAGCTACAGGAAATACGGGTCACTAGGGTGAATCATACAAGGAAACACACTTTTGGGTTGCAGAGCAAGGAGAGGAAAAGTAGCGATGAACAAAAGAGCGCGGAAAGTCGAGCTAAAACAGGTACTAAATAGCGTTTATTACAAAGGAGAAGTGACCAAGCCAGAATTAGCTGAGGAATTTAGCGTCTCTCTAACGGCCATGTCTAATCACGTCAATCAGTTGGAATCTGGAGGATGGTTAAGAAGTACCGAGAAGGGGCAATCAACTGGGGGCCGGAAACCCTTGCTGTATGAACTAAACCCTGGTCATCGCTATATCTTGGGAATTAATCTTCGCTATAATCACTTCTATTTATTCTTAGCTGATCTGCAAGGCTGCATCCTAGGCACCCAATTAGTTGAGATTACGGATTATAGTTTCGAAAATTACATCACCATGATCTGCGCAGAAACCGAAGTGTTACTGAGTAATCTTCGAATTGGACGCGAACGAGTTTTAGGTATGGGGATCTGTATTTCTGGTGTGACAGATTTCAATAATCGCGTTGTGGATCGTTCCAGGGAGTTAAACTGGAATTATATGCCTATGGGACAAGTTCTGGAGCAGCGCTTGGGTATCCCTGCTTATGTTGAAAACGACTCTCGCGTTTATGCCCGTAACGAAATCGATCCTGCCGATCCTAACCATGTGGGAGTAGTGGTCTATCTCGCCCACACCGTTGGCTTGGCCCTGGTCATTAACAACAAGGTCTTTCATGGTCATACTAATCGGGCGGGGGATAATCGCTTTTTTAGTGAGCATCTAAAGCGTATGCTGCAAATAATGCAAGAAAACAGTGTGATCCATGATCTTACCTTCAAACACTACTACGCTAGTATGGATCGGGCTACTATTGAGGAACTCAATCGTGATGTTGAAAGGCTCATGGTAGAACGTCCAGAAAATCTCGAAGTAATTGACGATTTCACGACTCAACTTGCTAAACTTATGATTACCATGATCAATATTGTAAACCCTAAGCGAATCTTACTAACTGGCAACGTGTTCGACTTTACTGATGTGATCTATCGTCAATTGAAGGACAAAATCCTAGAAGCTAGGGGGCTTTATCACACTCCAGAAGTACGTAGGACCGCTAATCTAAAAAACCCCCTAGAGACCGCATTGGTAAAATTCGTTTTGGAAAAGTTTTTCACCGATCCTGAGACTCAAATATAAGGAGTAGTAAATGAATATTTCGACCTCGCTGCGGAGGGCTGATGTTTCATCGCCTGAAAACTTTGCTGTTTCCTTCAAAAATATTCTAACATCGTGCGCAAACGCTGGCTTCAAGGTTTTAGATTTCAATTTCGCACAATATACTCGAACAGCCTCACCTTTAGTCGAATCGGGGTGGAAAGACTGGCTACAACAAATTAATGAGATCGTAGCCGAGGCCGGGATTAGATGGTCTCAGGGCCACGCTCATTTTGTCAATTGGGAGGAGGAGGACCTGGCTAACTGGCAATGGCATGACGAATTGGTTCGCCGAAGCATAGTGGGGGCGGGGATGATGGGGGTTAAGACTCTAGTAGTGCACCCTAAAACTTACCCCGATCCTGCCTGGTATTCACGGAAATCTTCTTTAAATGTGAATTTGGAGAGTCTTAAAAAATACGGTGAATGGGCAGCACCATATGACCTCACTATTGCAATTGAAAATCTAAGTGAAAAACGGGTCGGACGCCGCTTCGGAACAGGTCCCGAGGAGCTTTTAGAGCTAGTTGAGCTTTTGGATGATCCTTTGTTTGGTATCTGTTGGGATAGTGGTCATGCCCACATTTCCGGTATTAATCAAGTTGAAGCTTTGTATATGATTGGTTCTCATTTGAAAGCTCTGCATATTTGCGACAACCACGGGGGCGCAGATGAACATTTGCCGCCCTTGGCTGGTACTATTGAGTGGGAATCTTTCATGAAGGTCTTGCGCGAAGTGCGTTATAGTGGTGATTTCACCTTTGAAGTCATTTATCGGGGCTCTGGTTTGCCCCACAGGCTTTATGATCTGTTCTTAGAGACTTTATATGAATTGGGCAACCATTTGTTAAGTCTCGCTTGATTACCAAGATATCGATTGTATCCAAAACGAGGGGACCTGGTGATCGTTACTTTGTTAACAAACCAATGCTGATGAGGGTCTATATCGGTATAGTCTACATTTTTTGCTGGGAATTTCAAACAAACTACCTTTGGTAGTTTCAAGCTGGTGATTTTCTAATCAAACTTGACATTTGGTGAAGGTAAGATTAATATTATTAGTAGATGGCCTTGGCCACTAAAAAAAATTTCGGTTGCGAAAAGCGACTAGGAGGGACTAATATGAGCAAAAGAACTATCTCATTGGTACTTGCCGTTGTCTTAATGTTATCCGCGGTAGGTATCGCAGCTGCAGCTAGCAAGTATGATGTCACCGAACCAATTACTATTACTTGGTGGCATGCCCATGAAGACCAATTAACTCCCTATTTGAACTACATGATTGACCGTTTTCACGAACAACAGTCATTAATCAAGGTTGAGCCTGTGTATATTGGTTCTTATACCGAGATTAACACTCAGTTAATTGCTGCTATTGCTTCTGGCGAAGTTCCTGCTCTGGCCACAGCCAACACTTCGTATCCAGCAGCTTACGGTGCCGCTGGGATTACTGAAATTCTTGATCCATACATCGAGGCTTACAACTTCGATATTGCTGACTTTGGTGAAGGCTTAATCAAGTCCACTAGTTATAATGGTCAGCAAGTAGCTCTGCCTTATCTTATTTCTACCCAAGTAATGTACTTTAACAAAGACATGGCAGATGCTGAAGGCATCGAAATGCCCAAGACCTTTGACGAGTTTGAAGCTTTCTTGGAGAAAGCCACGCTCTTCAACGAAGATGGAACCACTAAGCGTTATGGTACCGTCTTTGGTGGATGGGACTACTGGTATTACGAGACTCTCTTTAAGAACAACGAAGTTTGGACCGTTCTTGATGATGAGACCACAGACGTAAACAGCGAGATGTCCATTTACATCACTACAAAGATGAAGGAATGGATCGACAAAGGATACGCTTACTACGCTTATGGTACGGGTGCTTCCCCGAATATGCGTCAACTATTCTGGGACGGCGGAGCATTCAGTGTATTCCACACCAGTTCCTTGTACGACACCTATGTACAGAACTCCGACTTTGAAGTTGGTATGGCTTGGTTACCAGGCAGCATCGATGGTACTCGCTTTATGAGTGAAGTTGGTGGCGCTGCTATCCTAATTCCTGCCGCTGCAACTCAAAGACAAAAGAACGCTGCTTGGCAGTTCTTGATGTTCATGGCCAGCCCTGAAGTAAACCTATATTGGGCAGACCAAACTGGTTACTTCCCAACTCGGGCTTCCGTAATGGGTACC
Source organism: Firmicutes bacterium UBA4996 (assembly GCA_002396805.1). Lineage (GTDB taxonomy): Bacteria > Bacillota > Limnochordia > Darwinibacteriales > Darwinibacteriaceae > UBA4996. The sequence continues at coordinate 68,452 of DGYW01000064.1, forward strand.
CCCGAATACGAGGAGTATCTCAATCGTAAGCCTGCCATGAAAGACATCGTTGCCATGAGTGGTTGGATTAACCCACGTAACCAACATCCTGCTTATGACACGGTTGCTAACGAGTGGCGTCACGCTTTGGCTCGCATCTTTAACGAAGGTGCACCTGTCAAGGAGACTTTGGATAAATTAGCTAGCGATATCGAGGAAATTCTCGAAGACTTCTAAGACTAACTTGTCTTTACCATGAAATTTGCTTTAGACATTAACCGAGGGGGCCGGTAAGCCTGCCCCCTCAATCTTGTTTTGTTGAGGTGGAAAAACGTGAGCATTGAGACCCGTGTTAAGAGGGCGGCCAATAGGCCACACATTACCAAACCAGCCCGTATTGCGTCAGTTGTTCTCTTTATTTTCGGAATCATTCTTTTTGTGGTAGGTTCCTACGGTTATTTAGCGGGCGATCTTAACCTCGAGTCCTTACAACCAATCGCGAACGAGGTTTATGCTGCGCGCAAAGAAGCGCGGGCGTTTGAGACCCCCATTACTGGGACGGTTGGTTTGTTTGGCGAAGGAAGATTTCCGGTACCCATTGCCCTATTAAGTATTGTCATGAACAATGCCATCATCATTGCTTTGGTTGGCATTACTTTTTTGTTTAACGCTGTTATGTTTAGGATCCAGTCTTGGGAACGGATGAAGGATCTATTTTGTGTTGAACCAGCTCTCTTCTTCTTCTTACTGTTCGTCTATTATCCCATCGTTGATCTGGTGCGTATCAGCTTTACAGATATGCGCATGTTAGTGACTGATCCTCAGAAATTTATCGGCTTTAAAAACTACGAATGGCTCTTTTTGAGATCTGGTTGGGAGCGTTTTTCCGAATCGCTCATGATTACTTTTCGCTACACCTTCTGGGAAATCTTTATTACCCTAGTGGGTGGTATGTTATTAGCACTGCTCTTCAATCGGATGTCCAAGAGCTTTAACGCCATGCGTGCTGTAGTGTTTATGCCTAAATATATTGCAGTTTCCACCAGTGCTGTTGTTTTTATCTGGATTCTCAACGGTAACTACGGAATTCTGAACTATATCTTGTCCACCTTTGGCATCAAGGGGCCGAACTGGCTCGTGGAAGCCAAGTACGCCCTAACCGGTATTTTGTTCCTGACGGGTTGGAGAGTAGTTGGTTATGCCATGATGATCTACCTCTCGGCCATGCAGGGTATTCCTAGAGATTATTACGAAGCGGCAGCCATCGATGGGGCAGATGCGGTACACAGGTTCCGCTATATAACTATTCCCATGTTAGGGCCCACCACGTTGTTCTTGTTTGTGACCACCTTTATCGCGAGTATGAAGGTGTTCCAGTCGGTTGACGTTATGACCGGTGGTGGACCAGGTACCGCTACTAATGTGATGGTTCAATGGATCTATAACCTTTCTTTCTCCGACTTCAGAGCAGCCCGATCTGCAGCGGTTTCGGTGGTTTTCTTCTTTATCTTATTGATCGCTACCGCTGTCACCATGCGTTGGTCTAGTAAGTCTGTGAGTTATGATTCTTAAGGGAAATGGGGAAATAGATATGAAGGACACTCTCTTGCTGAGAATGCGCCAGACGGGCTGGTTTGATGTGTGGCTGTTCGCTCTAGCGATTGCCATTGTAACGCTAGTCATTGGCGCAGCCGGCGTCATTCAATACAATGTACAGATGGGCAATATGCCTGCACACTTTAATGAATATCAAATTAACGAAGCATTGGGCTCCCTAGCCCACGCGCGCCAGAGTTTCTTACTAATTGGTAGGATCGCTTTGCTAGTTAGTGCCGTAGGCTTTACTATCTTGGCGATCACTGAGAGCTTGGCACCAAAGGTTTCTCGGAAGAATAAGGATCGGCTCAAGATGGTTGGGGTCGGTATCCAGTATCTAGCGGCAGGTGCAGTTACTTTAGTGATGTTGTTTCCCATTTATTGGATGGTGATTTCCTCGCTAAAAACTAGCACAGAGTTGTTGCTACCTGTACCAACGCTCTGGCCACATCAGTTTCAATGGTCGAACTTTCCTAATGTGTTAGAGCGTGCCCCATTTGTTCGGTATCTTTTCAACACATTAGTGAGCACCTTTTTCATTATGGTTGGTGAAGTTGTCATTGGCGTTTTCGCCGCCTATGGGTTCTCTAAGGGACAGTTTAAGGGACGAGACTTCCTCTTTATGCTTGTGCTTGGTGCCCTAATGGTACCTATTCAAGTTACTTTCGTGCCCATTTATGTCATGATTTCTCGGATGGGCTGGGTCAACAGTTTTCCGGGCTTAATTGTGCCGAACCTAGTCAGTGCCTACTTCATCTTCATGTTACGACAAGCTTTTATGTCAGTTGATGACAGCTATTTAGATGCTGGTCGTGTAGATGGCTTAGGGCGCATTGGTACCATTGTCCATGTGTTAGCTCCCATGAACGCTCCAACCTTGATTACCATCTCCATCATCACCTTTATTAACGGGTGGAATAGTTATTTCTGGCCTAAGATGGTAGCCACCAAGGACGAGTATCGTACTATTGCTGTGGGGGTTGTCCGGTTGCGCCGTACCTTCTCTGGTATGGAGACCGCGAACTACAACGAAATTATGGCCGGTGCAGTCATGGCCATCATTCCCATTGTTTTGTTATTCCTTATCTTGCAGAAATATATAATGACTGGAATGAGCAAGGCGGCAATGAAGTAAAGAAATGGAGGTCCCATGATGCATTTTACCCAAAGAACAAGGGCAGGGTTATTGGTTTTAGCCCTCGTCTTGGTAGTGGCTCTTACTAGTTTCGCACAAGAGCCTGCTGTGGAGGATCGCTACGATCAGATCTTTGATGCTACCCAGGATCCGGGGCGTTTAACGGCACGGTTTCTAAAGCTAACCACTCGAAGTGATGATAAGAGTGGGGATAGTACCATTCTGACTTCCCCCGACGGAAAAGTGATGATCATCGACGCCGGTAATCCCAGCACCTATCTTGATGTAGATCAGGCTCTAAAGGCCTTGGGAGTTACTCGTATTGACTATTTAGTAGCATCCCACCCCCACGTGGATCATATCGGGAGCTTTGCCCAGTTGATTCGCAATTATGAGGTTGGGGTAGTGTATACCAGTGAACTTGTGTATCCTACTTCTCACTACAAGAATTACATGTTGGCAATTGAAGAGACCAACACTCCGCATGTGATTTTGATGGATGGAGATTCTTTTATGTTTGGGGACAGTGTTTTGGTAGAAGTATTGCATCCACTGCCAGGGATTGAGTACTACGAGGGTTATCCGAGCTCCAGCACTCAGTTTATCAATAACCATTCTGTGGTTCTGAAGTTTACTTTTAATGAGTCCACCTTTCTTTTCTCGGGAGACCTGTATACCGACGGTGAGCGGAGCGTCGTTGAACGACACGGAGAGCGCTTACGGGCAGACATTCTCAAAGTGCCCCACCACGGCGATAGTACTTCTTCTAGCAAGCGCTTTCGCGAGGCAGTTCAGGCCAAGGTGGGAGTCATGATGCATGACGCTATTGCTGACCTGAAAGTCTATCAGAAGTACAGACGGGAAGGCACCCAGGTATTTGTTTCTAGCATCGATGGTAGTGTTCTGGTATCTACCACTGGTGATGGGGAGTATCAAGTTATTTCACAGTATGATCGGACTACTAGTTTCTTAGACTAGAGTGCCAGCGCTGAAGGCGGGCTAGAGAGCTCGCCTTTCTCATACGCTGAACATTGTAGGCCGCGGGAGGAGGGAGCGTCGTAAGCGGCAAATAATTACAGGAGGTACTAGCTAAATGAAGAAAATGTTAAGCATGTTGCTCGCAGCAATTCTGGTTTTTTCTGCGGTGGGTCCAGTTCTTGCAAATAAATTTGAAGTTACTGAGCCCATTACTATCACCTGGTGGCATTCTCACGAGGGTCAATGGTATCCATATTTGGAGCACATGGTGGAGCAATTTCAGGCTGCCAATCCCCTAATTAAGGTAGAGCCCATCTTCATTGGAACCTACCCTGAAATGAACACACGATTTATCGCGGCTATGGCCTCTGGTGATGTCCCGGCGATTATCTCTGTGAAGACCGAATATTTACCTAGTTACGGTGCTGCTAATATGTGTGAAATCCTAGATCCGTACATAGCTGCGGATGATTTTGATGTCTACGATTTTGGTGAAGGCTTGGTAGCTGCTACCTCTTTCGAGGATGATCAAATAGCATTACCGTATCTGATTTCCACTCGTTTGATGTATTATAATAAAACAGCTGCAGAAGCGGAAGGTATTGTTATGCCAAAGACCTTCGACGAAATGGAAGCGTTTTTAGAGAAGGCAACCATATTTAATTCAGATGGTTCAACTAAACGTTATGGCACCATTTTTGCTGGATGGGATCACACCTATTTCGAGAATCTCTATAAAAACAACGGTGTGGAAGTAATTCGAGAAGATGGGACTAGTGATCTCAATGAAGAGATGTCTGTTTATATAACCACTAAGATTAAAGAATGGGTAGACAAAGGCTATACTTATTTCCAGCACGGGACCTCTTCTTCTAGCATTTTGCGTTCCGCATTTTGGGACGAGCGGGCCTTCAGTGTGTTCCACACTAGCTCTCTATACGATACCTATCAAACAGATGCTACCTTTGAGGTTGGCATGTCTTGGATGCCAGGGTCAATGGATGGAACTAAGTTTGACGCTACTTTAAGTGGTGCATACATTTTAATTCCGTCGATTGCTCCCCAAAAGCAAAAAAATGCTGCTTGGCAGTTTATGAAATTCATGGTCAGCCCTGAAATCAATCTCTACTGGGCTGATCAGACTGGTTATTTCCCAACTCGCCAGACTGTCCTTGCGCTCCCAGAGTATCAAGAGTACCTGGACCGTAAGCCCGCCATGGCTGAAGTTTTAAGCATGTCTGGCTGGATGGCGGATAATGATCCTAGACCATACTACTCCGCTTGCGGAAAAGAGTGGCGCATGGCCTTAGCAAAGATCTTTAGTGAGGGTGCACCGGTGCAAGAAACTCTCGATCGCTTGGTCAGGGATATTGAAGACATTGTTGAGGATTTCTAAAAACAAGAAAAACAGGCTCAGAACTACTCTGAGCCTGTTTTTTTATGCATGCTAACCCGCTCGCATCAAGAGGTGAATAATCTCGTTTACTTCTGATAAGTGTCCAACAACGAAAAGGGGCATAGCTTCACTAAGCACCAGTTTTGGATGGCAATGGGGGCATAGATCCGCGTCAATTCCCGCCTGCACAATCTGAGCAATAGAAGGGTCCTTAGCCCTTTCTAGAGGGGTCTTATCCTTCCAGTCCTCTGGTAGATCGTTATGCACCCAGATGGAGATTGCCCCACTGCGATTGGCACCCCAGACATCGTGGATCACATTATCTCCAACATGAATGTGGGGCAGGGTAGTATTCTCTCTAGAGGCTGCGTAAAAGGCCGGATCAGGCTTCGCTACGCCTACATTTTCTGGGGTTACGATCCGTTCAAAAAAGTTGGCGATTCCAAGGGCTTTTAAGACCGGGTATTGGTAAATATAGAAGCCGTTCGTTAATGCCCTTAAGGTGTAACCGGCCTCACTGAGGTTGGCCAAAAGTTCCACAACGCCAGGGTAAAGCTTAATGTGGGGTGGCACACAATAACGCTCCACAAGCTCTGCAATGGATTCGTTCCAATTTACTTCAAAACTCTTAGCGACCACGCGAATAATGTCATCCCAATCATAGGCAGCCACCATGTCTCCCTGTAGTTGCCGCCTAATAGCTTCCCCTGTAATTGCTTTCCTAATCTCCTGGGGATCTGATCCCGATTGTTCCGAAATCCTTTTACGGACATAGGGAAATACTCCTGACCCGAAGGGATTGAGCATGAGGACGCCGTCAAGATCAAAGGTAATGAGCACACTAACACCCTTTCTTTCTGTTAACCCTTCAAAGCACCCACCGTCACACCCTTTAGGAAGTAACGCTGGAAGCTGAAGAAAATAATAAGCATAGGCACTGCTGCAAATGTGGCTCCCGCCATGAGCAACCCATACTGCATAGGGACTTCTTCTTGCAATAAGGTAAGTCCAATGGGCAGGGTGCGCATGGCAGAGGAATTTGTGATAATCAGGGGCCACAGAAATTCATTCCATTGACCCACAAAGGTGAAGATGCCAAGAACTGCTAGGCCGGGCTTGCTAAGGGGCAGAATAATCTTGGCAAAAGTACCCCATTCACTACAACCATCAATTTTTGCCGCTTCAATTAGCTCCGTAGGCAGGGAAGACATAAATTGCTTCATTAAAAACACCCCAAAGGGGCCTGCAACAGCGGGCAAGATAAGTCCGTAGTAAGAATTGATGAACCCAAGCTTACTCATGGTGATATAAAGTGGTACTAGGGTCACTTGACCTGGCACCATCATAGAACCGACATACATCCAGAAAAAGAGATCTCTTCCGGGAAACTCCTTCTTAGCGAAGGAATACCCAGCCATGACACAGACCAACAGCTGAGCCAGTGTGACTGTTGTAGACACTATCACACTGTTTAGAGTCCAACGCCAGACGTACGGTCGCTGGAGGAATCTTTGAAAGTTAAACAGTGTTGGTTGGCTCGGGAACCATTCCGGCGGGAAGGTTACAGTGAGTGTGGGCTGTTGGAAGGCAGTTACTACCATCCAATATAAGGGAATGATCGCCGCGGAAGCCATCACTAGGAGAATTACTAAATATACTATGTGTTTAAACTCTGTGCGTTTTTCGTCGACTAACATCAAATCCCCCCCTAATACTCAACTTCGTGCCCAAGCCATTTAAACTGAATGAGGGCAAAGGCAAAGGTGATGGCAAATAGTACCATAGCCATTGCTGAAGCCCTGCCGAACTGGAAACGGCTAAAGGCCAATTCGTAAATCTGATAGACTATGGTGGTCGTTGCGAACTGTGGGCCTCCCTGCGTCATGAGGTAAATGTTTGTGAAAACCTGAAATGAGTTAATTGTGCCCATCACGGTCAAGTAAAGTAGAGTGGGACGCAAGAGGGGAAGCGTGATCTTCCAGAACAAACGCATAGAAGATGCCCCATCGATTTCTGCCGCCTCATAGAGATAAGATGGAATCCCGTTCATAGCTGCGGATATTAAGACGATGGAAGATCCACCACCCATGACCACTGTCATAAAGATCATGGCGGGCATAGCTGTACTTGTATTTCCCAACCAAGTCACCGGTTCGAACCCCATAGCTTTCATCAGATAGTTCAGAAGACCAAAGGGTGGATTGTAAATCCAGAGCCAAATCATGGAGATAATAACAGATGAAGTGACGTGGGGAAGATAAAACGCCGCTTTGAAAAAAGTCTGAATACCTTTACGAAATGGGAAAATCAAGGCGGCAATGATAACTGCCTTGGCTAACCATAATGGTACTACCCCCAGAGTATAGTAAACTGTGTTACGTAATCCGATCCAAAAAATTCGATCGCTGAAGACAGAGCGATAATTGTCCAAACCAACAAAAGTTGTGCCCCACCAGCCGTAATCCAAGAATGATAGGACCATGGACCAAAGCACGGGAAACAAAAAGAAGATTGCATATAACACAAAACTAGGAAGGATGAAATAATAGCCCCAGCGTTGTTTAACCACTTCTTTAGCAAGTCCCTGTAATTTCATCTCAGTCTCCTCCTTCCCGTCTGTTTAAGGTCCCGCTAGAGCAGGCGAGCCTGTTCTAGCGGGACCATCCTAGTTAAGTCGACATGTGTTAGAGACTAGCGTTTGTTAAAAAGAATTCTATTAGCTTCTTTAGCGAACTCGTCTAAGGCTTGTTCAGGAGTCTTGGTACGAGCGAAGACAGCTTCGAACATGGCTTGCAGATGGTCCCGAGCAGGTCCGAATTCAATTTCGGGGCTACCTAAGAAAGGTAACGAATGCTCCATGGCTTGAGTGTACACGGAGATATCCTGGGCAAAGGGACTATCGTCATAGAGATGTTCGTTTACGGATTTGCGTGCAGTGACATATAAAAGCGACTTTAAGGCTGCGGTATTTTCGTGGTTGGTTAAGAACTTAGCAAATTCCATTACCATATCCCGTTTTTCTGCATCCTTTTGCTTGAAGACCACATACCCACCACTACCGCCAAGGGCGATGGGGTCATAGCCAGGCCTATGGGGGAAGGGAGCGATGTTGACTGGGAAGACTCGATCTAAGCTTCCTTCTTTGTAGTAACGGTCAATCCGACCAATTTCATAGGGGCCACCATAGCCAATAGCAGTTTTACCTTGGTGGAACAGACCAATAATATCGTAAACTCCCATTCCTTCAGCACCTTTGGGTGCAATTTCATGGACATACATGGCATCCACCAAGAATTGCAGTGCAGCCGCGGATTCAGGACTATTTAAAATTACCTCAGTTTCGTCGTCGTTGAACATTCTGCCACCAAAGAGATACAACCAAGCTAGGGAGTTCTCTATGTCTTTGGCACCAATAGAGAAGGCATAGTGATCGTTTGCCCCATCGCCATCAGAATCGTAGGACAGTTGCTTGGCCGCCTCGAAAAATTCGTCAATGGACCAAGCACGACTGGGCAAAGCTGGGAAATCTACATTGCGAGCTGCGAAAATCTCTGGGTTGAGCAACATCGTTACACCCATACCATTACTGGAGTTGTTCCAGGGGAAGATGTAGTGTTTGCCGTTGACGAATCCCTTGGCGAGGGTGTAGTCATACCAATCGGCCATTTCTTCTTCAGTGAGATAGGGGTCAATGGGTTCCAAAAGACCTTGGGCAGCCCATTGCCGTTTGTAAGTATAGTCCTTAAGCAAGTCTGGAGTAGTTCCAGCTAGAATAGACGCAGTAATTTTTTGTCCATAACCTGCATTAGGTACCACTTCGTAGACAACGTTTACATTGGGATGGAGTTTCATGAACTCTTGACTAGCCCAGCTCGGGAAGTCTTCTGCCGTTGGAGCCTGATCTTCTGGGAAGCCTGGAGGGGCAATTCTCCAAGGGTTAGTCCACCAAGTTATGGTGATTTCCTTGGCAAAGCTAGTAGTGCCTAAGAGCCCTAAGAGCAACACGATAAGAATCAGACTAGTGGACCGTGAGTAACGTTTCAAATGTAATTCCTCCCTTGATTTCTGTTTTTCGCAAAAACTTACTGGTCCTTTATATTTAGTATTTCGAACCTTAACCTAACTTCTCCTTCTGTAAATCTGAATTTAACGTTTGAACAGGCGTGATGTAAGCCCGATTTCGAAAAGACGATTCCAAGGGAAGTAGACTGCTGCGAGCTCATAATCTTGGGTATACTGCGCTAGGTATGTTGACATGAATTTCTGAAGTTCAGTCAAGGCGAGACGACTGATTTCTGTACCTTGATTCTTGAGGTCGAAATAAGTGATGCCCAGTTCTTGAGCTTGCTCTTTAAGATAGGCGCGGACTAACACTTGGTAACCCCAGTCTTCAACATATCTATCCAGGATGAATTTATCAGGTCCTTTCACGCTTCTTTCGTAGTTGTCTAAACGAATTAAGGCGTGGGCCAAGACCGTACCGATGGTGTTGCCTGGGGTGTTCCAGGCACCGTAGGAGACAAGTTCTCCCAGAATGCCCTGTTTAGCTAAGATCTGCATTAGCTCGTGGTCCGAGCCATTGCCGAAAGCCACATCGGCAAGGGCCACGTGACGATCAGTTGCTAAGTAATATTCCATGCTGACTACGAATTCACGTAAATTGCGAAAGGAGTAATAGGAGGTGTCTTTACGCACTACCGCATCAGACGCTTCTTGCATCTTGCGTCCACTTAAGGTAGGTGAGTTCACCATTAAGACTAGATCCGCTTCAAGGGAATTATCCACCACGATTCCACCGCAAACGGTGATCTGACTCTTAATACTTTCGCCCAGGGGCCGATCTTCATAACGAGGGATGATCTGGGGACCCATGGTGGAAGAATAGCGGACAAACACTCGCGGCGTTCGATTCTGAACTTGATTGTAGATGCGCGTTACGAGTGTACAGCCAATCTCATCCGCCCCCGGATAGATGTGCACCCGTTCGTGGAGACCCTTATCTTCCACTAGCTTCAAAAGATCTCTTTGTTCCGCTGCTGAAAAACCGTATTCTGCACAATCATCTAAGGGGATAATGAGGAAATCAATGACACCTTGCTCTACGAGGCTTATGGCTTCAGTATTTACAAAATGATTGATGCTACGTCGGTTGAGGTAGTCTGTCCTCACCTCGTGGGGAATGGACTCTACGATCTGGGCTAACTGTTCCTCTTCTTCGGAACCTCCTTGACCACGGCCTAGAAGATCAGTCAACCAGCCCCAACGGTAAATCTTTTCTCCATGGTGTTCGTAATAATCAGGCTCTTCATCGCTAGAGTTATATGCGGGGACTCGCATGATTAAGTTAAAGGCGAAGACTTTCAGGTTTGGGTATTTGTGCTTGAGATTCGCCAAATGTTCTAGTCGCATTTGGCACTCTGCCTGATTGTAGTGGTGGAGTCTGGAAGGTACAATTCCTCCGAAAAGTAGTTGATCTAGAGATGTCACCAAATACTGGGCACTAGGTAGTTGCTCTTCTAGCCAAGCCCACAGTTCTCCTAAGGGGGCAGGCGTCTTCTTCCGTCCCAATAGGGAAAGCGGTGGTGTGACCAATTCTAATTCCGGAATGGTAGCTAAAATAGTTTGGGGAAATTCCCAGTTTACTGGGCGTTCATCTAAGGGTACGTAGATAATCTTCGTCATGATCAATCGACCTTTCTAGCTAAAATCTTTTAGGAAGCGATTAAACCAAGCGGTAATTTCCTCGAGACGGCGGATCCTTTGCTTGGGTCTACCACTTCTACTCAATTCGTGGTTCTCACCTCTAAACATACACAAGCGCGCTTCCACACCGTGATATTTTAGGGCACTAAACATTTGTAAACCCTCCGGTAACCAACAACGGTAGTCTTCTTCGGAGTGGATGAACAACGTTGGTGTTCGGACTCGATCAGCGTATCTCAAAGGGGAGTGCTCCCAGAGCTTATCGAAACTGGACCAGGGTGTAGCCCCAATCTGGTCTGTGGCGAAGTAGTACCCAATGTCGGTGGTAAAGCCCATGGAAACCCAATTACTAATACTTCGTTGTGAGGCTGCAGCCCTAAAGCGCTGAGTATGTCCAATGATCCAGTTGGTCATGAATCCTCCGTAGGATCCTCCTGTTACACCCACGCGTTCATGATCAATCTGGGGATAGTTGGCTAACACGTGATCTGTAAACCGCATGAGGTCCTCATAATCGATGGTGCCATACTTACCACGGATATCTGAGAAATCGTTGCCTTTTCCGTCACTTCCACGCGGGTTACAGAAAAACACAAAGTAACCTTGATTGGCCCAATACTGCATTTCGTGGAAGAATACCGTGCCATATACGGTTTTTGGTCCCCCGTGAATGTTTAAGATGGCTGGGTACTTCTTTCCCTCTTCGTAGTCAACAGGCTGCAGAACCCAGCCGTCAATAGTCACACCAGGTTCTGTTTCAAAGCTGAGGGGTTGGGGTTGAGCTAGTTTTTTGTTCTCCGTTACCCAAGTGTTAAAGCTGGTCACCATGTGTTCTTGCTCATTTTGGAGCCGGTAGAGCTCTTGGAGGGACAAGCCCCGCAAGGCAATCAATAAGACTTGTCCATTCTGTACGCTATAGGAATCGACGGAGCCACCTGCGGAGGTGACTTTTTCTAGCTTCCCTTGGGAGTTAAGGCGATTCAGATAGGAGCTCTCCCCTTCAGTAGTCAGAAAATAGAGAAAGCCCTGATCTACCTGGACATCTTCACCACCACCATAGCGACAATCGGAACCTACAGAATTCCAGGTACTCGTTTCAAATTCAGGGGTGAGTAGCTGTTTGCTACCGTCTGCGAGGTTCACTAGATAAAAGCGCCCATTTTCATTGAGACCATAACGATCTCTGGCAGTACCTTTATAAATTACTTGCTGATCAGTGATGAAGTGGGCAGTAGCATAGGTGAACTCTTCGGTGGGCGTGATTTGCCGGACAGTTTTTTTCGCAAGATCCGCGAGGTAAAGGGCATTGTTGAGCTCTGCTTTACCAATGAATTCTTGACCCACAATGATGGCGTGCGTCTTGCTCTTGTTGAGTTGGACGCTACTAACCTGTAGTTCGGGTCCGGTTAAGGGTTCCCAATTCTGGGTGCTTTTGTCATAGAGATAGAGGCGCGAACGGTTGCCACTTACAAAGCCGCGCCCATTACTCCAATAAGGGATTTCTTCTAACACTTCGTAGTCCTTCTCCTCAGGAGTTGCCGGGTTGGGATTGTAAGTGACTGTGAGTAAATATTTCTCCTGCTCAAGTTCGTGGATTGTCTCTACCTTGAGTGGGACTCGAAAGTACTCTAAAGCTTCGCCACCATGGATATTAATCCGGTAGAAAACGGTTAATTGTTCGCCTTTCTTCTGTTTTTCCTGATCCTGAGGATTGCGCAGGCCAGAAAAAAGGATATCTTCACTATTGCTTAGCCAAATAAAAGAACGTTCTTTGTTTAAGCTGGTGAGCTGAAAGTAATGCTCCCTATTCACATCATAGAGCCAGAGGTTAGATTGATATCCGTTTTCATCTAGATCTGCTTGATGCGTAATGAAACAAGCGTATTGACCATTTGGACTATGTTTTACATTGGAGAGAAACTTGTACTTAGTAAAATCATCGAGGGCTAAACTTTGCATACAGAGTCATCCTTTCGTTATTAGGTGTGAACGTAAGCTCTTGATTACATTCCTTGTTTTGGTGGATACACAGAATCATTTGTCACTTAGCGCTGGCTTGTTCGTGGATGAGGCAGCTCACTGGCTGACCAAAAGAAACGGTGCTCTCATGGGATCCTTCTATGACACTTACCAAGGAGTGGTCCACGTCAAGGAAATTTGCCAACTATGATGTTCATTAAAAGACCTAAGCCTGATAAATGACCGGGCATGGATCTCAGCCCAACACTTCTTATCGACATTCTTTCTGTGTCAGGGTAATGTTTCCTGCAACCAATAATGCCAAGTTTTTCACGATTGCTTCGTCGGCTATGTCTTGACTTTCTTTGAGCGTGGTGGTACGCTTTTTTTGGACTTAGTAAACATTTTAACAAAGGAGGCGATGTGGGTGGGTAGGATCGGAGCAGGTGAACTGATTCTGGTTTTGGTACTTGCTTTGGTGATTTTTGGGCCCTCAAAACTGCCCGAGATTGGTAAGGCAGTTGGCAAAGGTTTACGAGAGTTTAAAAATGCCACCAAGGGAATCGACAGTGATCCTGAAGAGGCCAACGAGGGTGACAAGAAATAGCGGTTTGGGTAATAACCGTGGGTTAGGTGGGTGTGTATGTTAAAGGGACTGCAAAAGGCCCGAGCTGAAGGGGATGGTATGACCCTAGTCGATCACTTGGCAGAACTACGGCGCCGAATTATCATTATCATAGTAGCCCTCTGTGCTGGTTTTTTCGTTGGTTTTTATTACTCGAAACCAATTGTAGAGTTTTTTTTAAGACTTCCTGGACAACTAGTATACTTGTATCCAGGTGAGGCCTTTTTTGTGCACCTTACAGTGGCAGCAGTTGTTGGAGTGGTATTGAGTTTTCCGGTAGCTTTATATCAGGTTTTGCGTTTCATTTTGCCAGGCCTAAGAGACAGAGAGATACGAGTATTATATCTAGGTCTGCCTTTTTCTATGGGCTTGTTTGTGATAGGCGTAGTTTTTTCTTACCAATTGATTTTGCCTTTGGCTTATGCTTTTTTTATGGGCTTTGGAACTGAGTCATTAGAGCCACTCATATCTGTAGGTAATTATGTCTCGTTCGTTCTCGGCTTGGTCTTGCCTTTCGGCCTAGTTTTTCAGCTCCCTCTCGTGGTGCTCTTGCTGACCGGGGTAGGGATCTTAAGCCCGAATTTCTTAGTTAGAAATCGCAAATATGTTATTCTTATACTCTTTGTGGTTGCAGCAGTCTTGACTCCGCCAGACATTATCTCTCAGTCCTTAATGGCTATACCAATGATCTTGCTCTATGAAATAAGCATTTTCTTGTCAAGACTGGTTTATCGTCGTCGGAATTCATAGGTAGGCTTTTTATTTTGGCAACTATAGTGAATGTGAAAATTAGTACAAAACTTCTTCTGATTGGCAGGACTGGAAATTCTAAAATCGAAGTAATGACACCAAGGAGTTAAATTAGCGTCCTACAGACGCAAAATTACAATTGGAGGCAGAAAAAATGGACGAAAAGAAAGTATTAACGAGGAGAGATTTTCTAGTTAGTGCTGGTGGAGCAGCTGCAGGTCTTGCCTTAGCAACTACCGGTTTGGGCGTATTCAGTCCTAAAGTGGGGGCTGCCACAGTAGACCTACCTGAGTATCCATGGGAACAGTTCTTTACAAAACCCTTGGATGTTGAAGCAGTTCGTGCCCTGGGAGCTCAGTACTACGGTGAAGGTAATGGCTGTTCTGAAGGTGCATTTAGAGCTATTATTGAGCAATTAGGTGAACCCTTTAGCTTTGTACCTTCTCAAGTCATGAACTTTGGTAAGGGCGGAGGAGTAGCCTGGGGTACCCTTTGTGGAGCCATTAACGGTGCTGCGGCTGCAGTCTCTCTCGTTTTTGGTCGTGGCCAAGCTACAACAGTTATTGTAAATGAATTAATGGCTTGGTATAGCGCAACACCACTGCCACTTGGGGATGAAGTTAAGAGTGTGGCAGGTAATCCCTTGTGTCACGCCTCTGTCTCGAATTGGTGTAAAGCAACTGGCAAGAAATCCAGCGAACGCAGTCCTCGCTGTAAGGCCTTAACCGGTGACGTCGCTGCCCAAGCAGCTCTTTATATGAATCAAGTATTGGCTGGCACGTTTGTCCCAGCATATCCCATGTCTGAAGAGACCAAGGCCTGTTATGATTGCCACGTTGGTGGTTATGCAGATGATACTCTAGGCAAGATGGATTGTAAAGGTTGCCACGAAGGGCACTAAACTGTGTTTGGAGAGTGTGTGGGGAAGGCGCAGCTCTAGCGCTTTCCCCATTTACTTGAATATAGCGCAATAGGAGTAGATTCTATGAGCAGCAAAAAATTGAAGATCGTCCTGATTTCTCTGCTTCCCCTCTTAGTGTTAGGTTTCTTGGCCTTTCGGGCCTTCGAAAACTCAGCAGCCTATTACTACACCATATCTGAAGTCGCTGCTAAGGAGATGGGAGAGCAGAAGGTTCGAATCAAGGGCCAGCTGGTAGATGATAGTGTTGATTATGATGCTAGTATTCCTTTGTTGAAGTTTTCCTTGACGGATGGCACAGCCGATGTGGCAGTATTCTATCCTGGGGTGCTTCCAGATAACTTGCAGCACGCTGATGAAGTGATCATAGAAGGCAAGTTCAACTCCAACAGAGACTTTATAGTCAGCAAACTGATGTTGCAATGTCCATCAAAATACGAGGGTGAAGAATAGTGGTTTATGTTGGGGGTAGTCTGCTCTATCTTGCTTTAGGTTTAACTGTTTATGCGCTGATAACACAATGTTTGGTTAAGCGGGACGAAGGGAATTCGCGAGGGCGCTCCGCTCGAAAAGCAACAACCTTATCTGTTGTGGCCGTAATATTTGCAACCCTATCTCTGGTGTGGGCCTTTGTAACAAATGACTTTCGCTTCGCCTATGTGGCTAGCAATTCGCAGCGTAGTTTGCCTATCATTTTCAAGATCAGTGCTCTTTGGGCAGGACAAAGCGGGTCACTCTTATTGTGGCTTCTGATCATTTCTTTATTGACGTTGGTAGTGCAAGCGAATGGGAACTACCGAAAAAGTGGCATAAGCTCGGGCATAACTATAGTGATCAATCTCGTACGGGTGCTGTTTTTGATACTTTTGCTCTTTGCAACTTCACCTTTTGAACTATTGGTGGATCCTCCCTGGGATGGGACTGGACTTAACCCCATGCTCCAAAGTTTAGGCATGGTAGTTCATCCACCTCTTCTTTTTTTGGGATTCAGTGGCTTCTTGATTCCCTTTGCCCTTGTTGTTGTGGAATTATGGAGAGGTAGTAGTTCGGGCACCTGGGTACAACGTTCTCGTCCTTGGGTGCTGTTCTCATGGTTGTTTTTAACCGCAGGTATTGTTACGGGAGGCCAGTGGGCGTATACTGAATTGGGCTGGGGTGGTTATTGGGCCTGGGATCCCGTGGAAAACGCTTCTTTGTTTCCGTGGCTGACTTCTACGGCTTTGGTTCACACCCTCTTGTTACCCAAGAAAACACGGACTCAAGTCTGGAGTTTTTTCTTGATCGTAATTACCTTCGCCCTTACAATTTTTGGCACGTTTCTAACTCGTAGTGGCATCTTAGATTCGGTACATGCCTTTTCGGGTGGTATTCTAGGTTCGATTTTTCTAGGTGTTTTAGGGGTGATCCTGCTCTTTTCCCTCTTTCTATGGTGGTCTCGTCGCTCACTGTTTGAACAGGGAAGCGGGGATGAGGCTGCTTCGTCTATTACAGTATTATCCAAATCCGTAAGTATTCAGGGTGGAAATATCCTTTTATTGTTAATCTGCTTAACTGTATTTTTGGGCACTATGTTTCCGCTCTACTCTAGCATTTTTTTAGGGCGTGAAGTGGTTCTAGATGCAGATTTCTTTAATCAGCTTACGGTTCCACTCTTTTTGCTTCTTTTGTTACTAATGGGGATGGCACCTGTCTTAGATTGGTATTCTACGGATAATGAGAGGTTCTGTAGGAGGGTTTGGCTCCCCGCTTTAGTCTCCTTAGGAGTTGCTGTGCTAACCTATCGTGTTCAAGGAAGCGGAGTCTTGGCTAGTATCGCCTTTGCTATTGCGACCTTTGGGGCAATCACCCATTTTCAAGATTTGCTGGGTCATTGTTATAAGCGCAAGCTCGGTGCTTATTTGGTGCACCTTGGCATCATTGTCATGCTGGTGGGAATTACTGGTTCTTCGATTTTTGTGGACGATCTTTTCTTGCAGGTTCAGCCTGGCGATAAGGTACAGGCGGGAGGTTACGTCTTAGAATACTCGGGACTGAAGACCCGCTACGGCTCTGATCGCTATACGGTGGGCACCACCCTGATTATCCGCAAAAGTAATGGAGTGGCTGGGGAGATTACGGCAGAAAAGACCTTCTGGGAAAATAGGCGACAACCTTCAACTCGGGTTGGGATTTTCAGTACTTTTAAGGAAGACCTTTATTTGAACTTAGTCGGGTGGGAGAGTCAAGTGGCCCAGCTTCACGTGCAGCGTTTCTCCTTGGTGCGTTGGATCTGGTTTGGTTCTCTCCTAGTCTATTTGGGGGTACTAGTCATTTTGGTGCCGAGCAAAATTCTGCGCTTAAAGAGTGGTAGGTGAGAACTTGACTACGCTTGACCTTCTAGAGGTAAATCAGCTAGGTAAACAGATTGGGGCAAAGAGAATCCTCACAGATGTTTCGTTCAGGGCAGAGACCGGCGATTTGCTGGTTTTAACCGGACCCAACGGGGTCGGCAAGACTACATTATTACGCATACTGGCGGGCCTATCTACTGCAAGTGCAGGGGAAATCCTCTGGAACGGATTGGGTTATGATCTTAATCATGGCCAGATTGGTTATGTTTCCCACAAGCCCATGCTTTATGAGACCTTGTCAGTGCAGGAAAATCTAGTCTTTTTTGCTCAGATGTATGGACGAGGTTCCACCGAGCGAGTGCGCGAGCTACTAAGCATAGTAGGGCTATGGTTACACCGTTATGAGCCCGTGGCGATTTTATCCCGCGGCATGCAACAGCGCTTGGCTTTGGCACGGACTTTAATCGCGGAGGCCAAGCTCATCTTGTACGACGAGCCTTTTACTGGTCTGGATCAAGAGGGACAAGCACTGCTACGGGCAATCTTGACAGAGCAGAGAACGCGGTCTATCCAGATTGTGATCGCTCATGAACTAGAGCTGTTGGATGGGCTTTCTTATGAGCAAATTCGATTACAAGAGGGGCGTTTGTTGCAAGGGGGGCTGAGAGATGCCTAACTATTGGCGCAAGGTTTTCTTAGTCTACCACAAGGATATCCGTGACGAGTTTCGGACTTTTGACAACCTATTAGCTACCCTCATCTTCGGTGCGATGTTGGTTTTTATCTTTAGCTTTGCTTTTCAACTTGTTGAGTTGCAAAGCCAACAAGCCTTTCCTGCTGTGTTATGGGTCAGTGTGTTCTTTTCATCCATGTTGGCAATTCAGCGCTCTTTTGCTAAAGAAAAGGACAATGGGTCCCTGGATGCATTGCTGTTAGCCACGGGGGATAGAGGTATCATCTTCTTGGCGAAATTTCTATGCAATTTCACTGTCTTGGTAGTGTTTGAACTAGTCGTTGTCCCTCTGCTGTGGATGTTTATTGGTGTAAACACTGTAGGAAGCTTCGACATAGCACTGTTTATAGCTTCGTTAGTACTGGGAAGTTGGGGGTTAGCAGCCATCGGCACCATGCTCAATGGCATAACCATTCAAGTTCCTAGTGCGCGCTTGCTGTTTCCCATTCTCATGTTTCCGCTGTTGATCCCTTTGCTCATTGGCGTCATTTTATGTTCGCACGCAGCTTTGGTAGGGGACAGAGCCTCTGTACTGGGCTGGCTGTATGCACTTCTTGCTTTTGATTTACTCTTCACGCTGGTTCCTTTAGTCTTGTTTGATTATGTTTTGGAGGGTTAGGACATGAAACAGATCAGATCAAGCATACTATTTTGGGTGTTAGTGGTGCTCTTACCCTTAAACATCTACATTATTTTTGATTATGCACCGGTGGAAAAAACCATGGGTATTGTTCAAAAAGTGTTTTACTTTCATGTGGCCTCTGCTTGGATTGGGCTCTTAGCCTTTGTTGTAGTCTTTGTATCTAGTATCTGGTATTTGTGGCGGAGGCACCATCGGATTAATAACGTTGCGCTTGCTTCCGCAGAAATCGGTACCATCTTCATCTCTTGCACTTTATTAACTGGTCCCTTGTGGGCTTACCCTATCTGGAACACCTGGTGGACCTGGGATCCGCGCTTAACCACAACGCTAGTTCTCTGGTTCATGTATGTGGCCTATATTGCTCTACAAGGTGGTGGAGCCACTGAGAGCAGAAAGCGTTTGGCGGCAGTCTATGGCATTATCGCTTTCATTAACGTTCCTTTGGTCTTTTTTTCGGCCCGTTGGTGGCGTTCGATTCATCCGATTGTGGTTTCTGAAGAAGGGATTGGGCTGGCTCCGAAAATGCGAATCGCCATGTTTGTAAGTTTGGCTACATTTTCATTGTTGTATGCGTATTTGCTACACCTGCGGGTAAAGACTCTTGAATTGCAAGAACGGATCAAAATGCTCAGGGCAGAAGCAGGTAGATGAAAGGCAACAGCAAGAAAGAGGGGATAGTATGGTTTTCTTTACTTTGGGTTATATGATCATCTGGTTATTGGTCTTGGGATATACGTTGTTTATTCATAGACAACAAGGAAAGCTAGAACGAGAACTAGTGGTTCTGGAGGAGCTATTGGATGAATGTTCTTCGAAACAGATGGTTAGGTGAAGGTAAAATTATAGCAACTTTTCTCCACCATGGGGAAAGTGGTCACAAAGACGTTGACATTAATGAGTGGAAAGGCTATAATAAAAATCGTAAATAAACATGTTTATTGCCCATATTCTTAAGAATGAAAAGAGGTCGGATCATGAAGAAAAACTTAAGTCTTATTGTTGTATCCATTTTACTGCTGAGCTTTTTTGCCAGCACAGCAATGGCCAGCGAGATTAAATTAGGTAAAGCCGAATATGCTGCTCATGGTACAAAATGTTTCACAATTGCCGTCGTAGTTTTAGATGGCGACAAAATTATCTCCGCTCTTTTAGATGAGTACCAAATGCTACCTAAGGATCAAGCTATTGGTGTTCCAAACTCTTCCGCTGACTTTGGTCAAGCCTTTGCTAATCCAGAGCAAGTTCTAGCTTCTAAGCGGCTCAACGATGAGTACTACAGCAACAACATGAAGAGAGCCGGTTCCACCCAGTCTTTGGTGACAAGCTGGACCATCATTGAAGATTTTGTAGTAGGCAAAACCATTAGCGAACTCGAAGCTATCGTAACTGCCAACGACAAGGATGCCATGATTGACACTGTAACTGGCGCAACCTTAGTAGATACCAAGGGTTACGTAGAAGCTATCTTATTAGCTGCTTACGATGCTCTAAGCAACTAAAAAACTTAAGAAGAAACACCGTGGTAATTATACTACGGTGTTTTTTGTAGTTGGGTCAGTGGAAGGCGGCTTTTACACCTAGGCCAAAACGGGTTTCTGCTTGTGGCACATGTCGAATTTTGACAAAGCAAGAACCTAAGGTAGCACCTGTATTGATGTAAGGTTTTTTATAAGCAAGATGATATCCTAAGCCTAGGAAAAACTGCACAAATGGCAGGTCGTCAGCAAGCTGTAGGTTAAGCTCTCCCAGTCCCGCGGAGCTTCTAAAGTCATACAATCCAGCAATCGTTAAGTGTCGTCCTAGGGGTATAAGCAATCCAACATCTAGATTGGAGAGAGAAATACCCATTTTGATTTGCTGTGTGATTTGGCGATCCTGTTCTGTACGATCGCGATACTCATATTCGCCGACGCGTGCCCCTGTAAGTAAGTCAGGTGTGGAGATAGCCGCTATGGCAAAACGACCTTGGGATGGGTCAAAGTAACTGAACTGAGCTAATGCTTGAGCCTTGACTTCCAGGTGCCTAACTCTTATTTTCTCAGCATGTTCTGTGTGCTGTGGATCGCGGTGGCTGTACACTTGATAATACTGTGGGTGGATTGAATAGCCACCTTCTGCACTCACACTAGCTAAGGCCTGGGCCAGTGTTTGATGATCTTCGTGTGGGTCAAATTTACTGACGGTCCGATGAATACTACCAGGATACAAAGTGGCAAACAACCTCATAGTTTCTTCTGCCGCATTTAGAGGAATAGCCCCATCGGGAAAGTCCAAGAACAGCACTTGATGGTCCTCAATGCCGAGCACCTCCAAGGCCGCTAGGGTTTCGCGTACGCGGGCCGCTCCAAATTCTTCTTTCGTTAGGCGATAGACTTGCCCATCAGGGCCTCTAAGGTGATGGCGGACGAGTGAGTTTTCGCCTTTGCTGAAAAAAATAAAGTAATTGCGATTACCATCTAAGACTGATTGATGAATACTATCGGCCATGCCGAGAGTCTCATCGTCTGGATGGGGTAAGTACCAAATCACGGTAGCTTGATTCTGTGCGTTCGCGGGGATTATGGTTAATATCAAAGCTAAAGCCATAATAATCACACCGGCAAGACGTTCAGCCACTAGAAACTGCCCCCTTTAATCATGAATGCCCAGGTTGTGTTTGAAGTGCCCTTGTTTCGATAACCTACTCTTACTTCCACAGGATATAACCCAAAAAGTGTCAATTCACTGCCTACTCCAACTTCGGAGGAGAGATGTGCATTAAAGCTATCTAGAGGAGTATCTAGTGCTATGGATCCGTATACGTATGGTTTCACCAAACTAATTTCCAGAGCAGAACGGGGTTCTGCAAAGGGATAGAGCTTCAGGGTAGAGTGGATGGTTACTACTAATGGCTTACCCGCCAAGGGAGTTCGCTTTTGGGTGAGTTTGGCACCAAGATCAGTGCTCACATGAGCGAGCTGGATTAAGTCTCTATGGGTACCGGCGATCTGCCACTTGGTGGGCCCTTGGCTCAGATACACTGCGGAGAGCAGGGTTTTTTCTGTGAAGGGAAGCTCTAATTGTGTGCCCCAAGTTGGACGATCCAGTTCTTGTGGTGGTCTAATGAATGCTCTGATTCGTCCAAGATTAGCTCTAGCCCATCCAAGATACGCTTCGTGCCCACCTCTGGATGGGTGGAAACCATAGCGATAGCCTAAGCTAAAAGAACCTAAGGGGCCGTGGGCGATCTTTAAACCGATTTGCGGGAACTCACCTAAAGGCTCTAGGGTGAGTTCTGGCATGACACTTAGCGGTCGCGGTAAATTGGCCACTTTAGCTGCTGCTTCAGTAGTAATTTTGCTGAGCTCCTCTACGGAGAACCCTTCTTGACTATAAGGAGTAAATTGGAACCCTGGATCCTGTGCCAATATGGCTGCCTTGATTTGATCCATCTGTGCGAGCCCAGCTTGATAGCCTTGCTCGATGAAAAGTTCAACTTTTTGATAGTCCATGTAGGAGTCGTATTTTGTTTCTGGAACGATGACTACATCGGCCATGGCGGTATTTACTTGTACGTAACCATCAATCATAAACCACATGGAAAGTTGGAAGTTTGTGAGCACATCGTCATGATCGATGTGCTCCAACTCTTTCTTTACATCTACTGCGATGATCACATCGGCCCCTTGATCCTTGGCTACGTTGGCTGGTACCGCGTTTTTCATGCCACCATCCACAAAATATTGATCTTCAATTAGGACTGGAGGAAATAAAGCCGGAATGGACATGCTGGCCAACACTCCGGTACTCACCAATCCTTCATTAAGTGCTACTTCTTCACCTGTCCGTATGTTGGTAATGACAGAGTAGAAAGGTATGTTTAGTTGGCTGAATTGTTTATGGTCCAACAAAGCATCGAGATAGCACTGCAAACGGGAAGTATTCATGAGGCCACCTTTGGGTGGGATGGATAGATCAATGAATTGTGCCGTATCCAAGGTCGTAACGATGTGGCGCATGTTATCAACAGAATAGCCGGCTGCATAAAGGCTAGAAACGATACTCCCCATGCTAGTTCCTACTAAGAGATCGATGGGAATTCCATTTTCCTCTAAAGCTTGAATCAATCCGATATGACTAAAACCTCTTGCAGCTCCTCCCCCTAAAACTACTCCCACGGGGGGAGCTGTTGCTGCAGGGAGCGATAGCGTAAGTAAGAGCATAAGTACTAATAGTGTTCTGCCGTGGATGCTTTTCATCACTTAACAGATCCTTCCTACAAATGAGTTCTAATTAGTTCTTCAGTAATTTCGAGACAGCAAAAGAATTTCCCTTCTATGTAAGGCTTCACCAACAATGAGAAATACTGGCTGCACAGGCTCGCAGCAGGGAAATTCTTTCCAGATGTCGTATACAAGGGAGAACGCACCTATTCGCTTTTTGAGGAGGTTTTGCCATGTCCACTATGATTTTTCAGGTTCTGGAGCGTGATTTGCCTTCACTTCCTCCAAGTGTTGCCGTGGTTCTAGCTGAGCTTGGTGACCCCACAACCATAGATGTGCAACTGGTCATTTCGGAGTTGGAAAAGACGCCTCAGATTGGTGAGAATGTTGTGAAAATAATCAATTCTGGGTATCTAAAGGCCAGGAGGAAGGCAGATAATATCCGCGATGCAATTCTGCTGGTGGGAATCCCCGCGGCCCGCAACATAATTCTTGCTGTCCTTTTGAAAATTCTGTTTCCACAACGGGGTGCACAGACAGTAGAGAGGGAGGCGTTTTTGCGTCATTGTATTGGCACTGCGGTGGCTTCGGAAATGTTGTCCGGCTGTGTTGAGCTAGAAGGAGATTGCGATCGCCATCGGATGATCACTTATGGGTTTACTCATGACATCGGAACCCTAGCTTTGGATTATGCCATGCCATTTACTTTGCAGCGTATCCATGCTCTAGCTAAGGCCGAAGGCGTATCGTTGTTAGAGGCTGAAGTGCGTGTGCTAGATAATATTACCCATGCCACGGTAGGGGAGTGGGTGAGCAACTATTGGGACTTGCCACGGGATATTAGCAATGTGATCAAGTACCATCATACTCCAAGACAGGCCCAGGAAAACAGAGAAGAGTTGTTGGTAATCCATCTTGGTGATCTGCTGAGCATGAACTACTATGAAGCCATGGTTGCAACAGGGCATACCTACAAATTCGATCCCGCTTTGTTAGAGATATTAGGCTTAACCATGAAACAAGTGGAGGAGATTCAGGAAGCCTTACCAGAAAAGGTGGACCGGGTGTATAAGGTACTTGACATGGGTGGACTGGACGCGGTTTCTTTATGAGGGCCTCCTTACTTTTGGACCAGGGATAGCAATGTTTTGCCGTGCGGATTTGAGCAGCAGGCGTAGTGTTTCGGAAATGGTTTGCCGCATAGCATCATCCATATCCCTCAACGATTTGAGGATAATCCGAGCGTTTGTATACCAGTTTTCCGTAAGTTCCTTGAGGCTGGTGGCCTTTGTCTGCTCAAAGATGGAGAATAGAGCGTCTACAAAGAGCTCTCGTTGCCCTGGTTCGAGGTTGGCTACCCAAGTCTTGAGGGTTTGATCAATAAACTTACTACCATCTGTGACAGTATCTAGATAGACAAATTGATCGCGCTCAACTTCCCAGGAGTAGAGATCGTGTTGCATGAGCCCTATTTGAGTGCTATGGATCACGAAATAATCCTCTTCGTGCTGCAATAACATACCCACGACTGAAGACTGAGGGACGAACGTTTTGATTTTTTCGCGAATTCGTTGGTAACCGTCTGTTGCCAGGACCGCCGAATCAAAGCCGGGTCCATCATTGTTGTACACTGCGAGAATACGTCCTTGCAACTTCTCTGAACAAAAGGCTGCCGCGTAGACTGCTAGATTGCCACCTTTAGAATGACCGCCAATTACGAAGTTGCCAGTCAGTGTCGTTCCTACTTGCTCCAAATAGCGAACTGCCTCCTCTTGGGCAGGCACAGGGGTGGTAAAGCTCATGTTAAAGTCTTCTTTCCACCCTACTAAAGTCAAGTCTGTCCCCCGAAAAGAGACATAATGGCAATCGGGGCTCATCTGGATTACTACTGCCGCAAATTGCTTTTCTTCTTCAAGATCTACTTGGTTCACATAGCCCAGCAAATTTAGGGGTCCAAAACGCCCACTATTAGCTACTTCTTGAAGCAAGGGAATGTCCTCTTGCATAATCACGTGCTCGTGAGCCTCTTTAGAAGCAAAAAAACGCTCACTGGCTTTTGCAATAGTGATACTTTCTTGCAGTGATTGTGGGACAATGCCGTCAAAGGGAAGATAGGAGAGACGAGATAAGATCAGACTATCAATATCGTTAAACGGTACCTGATCAAGGGTTAGGTCTCCACGCCAGTCTAGATAATCAAAAAGGTTAGCCATCATACCACCTCAAATTTGGTAGTTGTTATTTGGAGATGAACTTCCCCATTTCTAGACGAAGTTCCTTCCGCTCCGCATCTGAATAATCACATGCATCAAATCTCCTTGCTACTAGCCTAGAGCCTTGCGTTCGATTCTTTTTAGGCGGTGCTCTAAGGCGGGCGTTTTGGGGGACTTGGTCTGCCAGGCGATTGCTAAGGCCCGGCGAGTTATCTGATCTGCTGCTCCAAGATCTTTCGCTCTGTGTTCGTAAAACTTCGCTAATTCTTCGTAGGCAACCAAATCGTCTTCGGCCAGTTTGACGATTTGCTGCCATAAAGCTGCGGCTTTCTGGTACCTTCCCTGCCGTTTATAGATCGCAGCACCCAGGTGCAGCAAACGGAGGAGCTGATCCGTTTCGGTGCAAAGTTGCCTTGCCGCTTCAAGATACAAGATTGCAAGGTGGTGGTCTCCTTCATTTATAGCTATTTGGGCCAGTGCTTCAGCCTCCCAGGGGCAATGGCATTCTTCTGGATCCAGTTCGGTGGTTAGCCCGAGGTGATAGATCAGGGTGACCATGGATATGAGATCGATTACGTTGTGGTGGAGAATGTCCTGAAGTAATTCTCCTCGTCCTGTCTGCAGAAACTCAAAGTAGCGTCTTGGAATCTCAAAACCAGGAATATCGTTGTTTCTAGCTATTCCTAAGATATTTCTTTCTAGACTATTCAGGCTACAGCTTTCCAGCCGGAGTCTCCAGAGTTTGCGAGACATGTGTAATAAGTCAAGATGGTGATGATTATGGGTACCTCGAAAACCTAGTCGGGAGATAGTAAAACGGGTTTGCAGTAAGGGGAGATCGAAAGTTTTACCATTGAAAGAAATTGTTGTATCCGTCTTTTGTAACTCTTGGTCTAGAAGATATAGCAGAGCCAGTTCTTCGTTGTAATCTCGCATGAGAAATTGCTTTGTTACAAGCTGGGTCGCTGTTAAGCGTCCTGTACCAACCAAAAAAGCGTAAGTACCTGTGCCACCAGCAAGTCCGGTTGTTTCCGTGTCTAAAAACAAGGAGTTCGAGATTTTGAAGTCCTGCGGAGGATGTTGTCCTAGTTTTTTGATACTAGAGGTCGTTACCTGCAGAGCTTTACCAACTGGCCACAGACCATGTTTTTCGTTGAGCGGAACGATTTTTTGCACAACATAACAAGACCCAAAGGGGGTGGACACTTCTTGGCCCTGTAAGAAAGGGTCAAGATCCACAATGGGTCTAAGTGTGGGTGTGGGAGCTGTGTTCTGTTGTGGGAGAAACTGCCGGAGCCTGTTGGTTAGATTCAAGATCTAAGATCCTCCTTAAAAACCAGCTAGCATTATCTTTTCCCTGGAGACCCACCTCTTCCACCGGTCCAACGCAGGAGGGGCAGCCGCTGGGGCAGGGGCAATGGTCAATGATGGATAAAGCTCGCCGAATTAGGCGCCCATGAGCTGCAAAAAGTTGTTCACTAAAACCTACTCCACCAGGGTATTTCTCATAAATGTAGACTGTGGGCTCAGCGGTGAAGGGGGAGCGAATCTGGGCGGTTACACCCAAATCGCTTGGCTCGCACATTAATTCTAAAGAAGCAATATTTCCCAGTAGATGAGAGGCTCCAATAAGAGCACTCTGTAATGCATCTCGATCTACGGGGTCCACGAGCCCATTGGGTATGCTAAACCAGTAGGCAGTGGTGTGCATTTCTTGTTCTGGTAAAGATATCTCGCCCCAGCCGATGTTTTCATGGGTATAGAATTTGATCTTCTTGTACATGTGGGTCTTAGCCACAACAATAACTTCACCCCAATTGCGCCTCACTTGGGGTAATTCTTCCTTAGCGAAGATATCCAAAACTTTTAGATCCACTGCCAAATTGGCGTCAGTGTAATAATCTACGTCCACTTGTCTCGCATACGCTTTTTGCCGTTCCCAATCAAGTTGATCAATATGGTATTGACTGCTTTCGTGGATGTAAATTGCTCCTTCGTGAATGAGCATTGGTGCACTAAAGCGATCCACTTCTCCAATTACTCGTGTTTGGCCATGGGTAGTATCAATAATGGCAAAGTTTTCTGTTGCTGCACTCCGTAACGAAATATCTACTGCTGGATAGTTTTCGCTCATCCAATACCAACGTTGATCTACCTTACGGAGGATCATTTGTTCAGCAAGAAATTCTAAAATTTCCTGTGGGTCCACATCGCCGAATAGTTCACCTTGTACAAAGGGAAGTTCGAAAGCGGCACACTTCAGGTGGGATACGAGAATATAAAGGTTATTGGGATTAATCCGGGCGAACTCTGCACCTTTGTCCATAAAGTAGTTGGGATTTTGGATCATAAATTGATTTAGAGGGCTGGAGTTAGCTACAAGTATGGCTACAGAGGGCTCATTACTCCGTCCCGCCCGGCCCAACTGTTGCCAAGTACTGGCTATTGTTCCTGGGTACCCTGTAAGAACAGCTGCTTGTAAGGTACCGATATCAATACCCAATTCTAAAGCGTTAGTACTTACCACTCCCAGAACCTTGCCATCCCGCAAGTCTCGTTCAATTTTTCTTCTCTGTTGGGGTAGGTAGCCACCACGATAGGCCCTGATCTTCTCAGTCGTATCACCGAGTTTGTGAAAGGAATTTCTTAAATAGGTAACCAGTACCTCTGTATCAAGGCGACTTCGAGCAAAGACAATTGTGGGGATGTTGGCCCCTATCAGCTCGTGGGCTACTGCTTCCGCTTCTAGTAAAGAACTGCGTCTAATCCCTAAGGGTTGGTTTACAACTGGGGGATTATAAAAGAGGATCTCCTTCTTACCCCGAGGTGCACCATTTTGATCAATCACGGTCACTGGACGACCAATTAAGCCTGCTCCATGTTCACTTGGATTGGCGATCGTAGCTGAAGTACAGATAAACTGGGGATTGGACCCATAGAATTGACAAATGCGGTGGAGGCGACGAAGTACATTAGCCACATGAGAGCCAAAGACACCGCGGTAAATGTGCAATTCATCGATGACCACGTATTTGAGATTTTCAAATAGCCTCATCCACTTGGTGTGGTGGGGTAAGATTCCGGAGTGGAGCATGTCGGGATTGGTCACAACAATACTACCAGCGGAGCGAATTGCTTTGCGAGCATCGCCCGGTGTATCCCCATCATAGGTGTAGGTCTTAATTTTGCCGCCTAACTCTTCGCTCCAAGCCATCAGTTCAGCAACTTGATCCTGGGCCAAAGCCTTGGTGGGGAAGAGATAAAGGGCCCGGGCTTCTTCGTTTTCTATTAGGGCCTGAATAACAGGTAGGTTATAGCATAAGGTCTTTCCTGAGGCGGTAGGGGTAACCACTACAATGTCGTGGCCCTCTTGGACCGCTTGCAAGGATCGGGCCTGATGAATATAGAGTTGTTCAATGCCCTTCTGCCGTAGTAGCTCGGTTAGTTCGGGCGCCAGAAAAGAGGGAATGGGCTCAAAGACTCCTGGTTGCGCCGGTAGGGTATGTCGAAAGGTGACATTCCTCATAAAACGGGGATTACTAGTGATTTTCTCTACAGCGTTTTCCACACTCACTGTCTGGCACCTGCCCTTCTTCTTTAATCATAAACGAACAAGAGTTTGCATGTCAACTTTTTTGCAGGAAACTCCCGGACTTTACATAATACCTTTAAGGATAGAAAGGAGATGTGAGTAAAGTGTTGCGAAAAGTGGGCTTGTTGGTTCTAGTAATGCTGTTTATTCCACTTGTTCTTTCTGGGCTTAGTTTGGCGAGCACCGAGCCAGCTGATTTGACTTTGCCCGATTTGTCCTATCAAGCGGTAATGGAATTCAATGGGGAGTCGACAAGCTCTCGAATATACATTAATGATGGGAAGATTTATGTTGAAATTGCCGATCAACTGATACTCATGGATGATTTCTTTGTAGAAGAAATTAGGACACTCAGTATTGATTATCTCCACGAGTTTGCAGAGGAGTATGAAGTGCGCGAATTAGGAACGGAAATAGTCCTTAACCAAACAACCATTCATCAGCAGATCGTTAATAAAGAGACCGGTGTCGTGGTCCAAGAAGGGTGGACTGCCTTGGAGTTGCCTCTACCTCTACCTTTGCGGTCCATTAGCTATGACGAGGCAGGAAATCTGGTCTCCAAAACAACAATTGTGGAGTTAGACTTCGATCCGGATTTTAGTCAGATTGATTTTAATGCGGCCTTACCTTTCCCATTGTCGGGTAGGAACCAGAATATCACTCGTCTTACTCCAGCAGAGTTCGAGAGTCTAGTACCTTGGTATGACGTTTCTCAAAGGCCACTACCAGGTTTTGAACTGACCTTGATTCACTGCGAGTCTTACCCTTTCACTGCTGCTTTTTTGAACATTACCTTAACCTATTCAGATGGAGCGCAAAACCTAAGGATTAGGGTCTTTGGTGAAAGAGCAAAATTGGTAGACATACACGGCCCGTCAGAGTTTTCGTTATTGACAAGTGCTTCACTGGAAGGGGTACACTTAGAGCCGGCCATTAGATCGACAAGAACAAATGTAATGATAGGTTTTATGGATCCTATCAACCGTAGTGATGGGAACATCTTCTTAAGATCAGTGGTGTTACACCCTGCACGTTAGAATAATTTGTTTGGAGTGATTGTATGTGGAAGCTATATGCTGTGCTTTCCGCTGTCTTTGCTAGCTTGACTGCCATTTTCGCTAAGATTGGCATTAAGGATGTCAATTCTAACCTGGCTACAGCTGTTCGTACAGTAGTTATTTTAGTAATTGCTTGGGGCATCGTCTTTTTGACCGGGGCTCAGAAGGGGTTGGGCAATATCACCCGACATAGCTGGCTCTTTTTGATCCTTTCCGGAATGGGCACCGGACTCTCGTGGTTATTTTATTTCAAGGCCATCCAGTTAGGGGATGTTTCTAAGGTCGCTCCCATCGACAAATCTAGTATAGTGCTGACGATTATCTTATCCTTTGTTGTTCTGGGTGAAGTGGCCGACACCAAGACGATTATTGGGGGATTGTTGATCGCTCTTGGGACATTTGTTTTGATTTTTTAGGGTCCGTATTCGAGGTAATTTGGAAGTGGGCGGTAAGAATCCATCCCCAAGTATTTCTGCATAACGGGAAGGTTGGGGTACTCAATGTTGATCCAGGTCTTCACGGACAATCCTTCCGCGCCCTGAATTAGGCGAGCCTCGCCAGGGGCTAAGGCAGGATTTTTGCGCCGAATTGTCCAAGTAGGCATCCGGTGTACCTCTTCTGAATGCCATTCCACCAAAGGCGGATCGTATTGGCCATAAATGGCGATGTATAGTGTGGAATTATACGTTTCTGCCCAAATGACTAAAGAATGATCCCTGTTGTTGATAAACTGTAGATCCTTAGAGCCCCACAGTACCGTGGCGTCACGCCCTGGGGGTACGTAGGGAACCAACATGCTGTGAGAGTAACGTTCAATTACTGGCAAGTCACTATGAATGGCCACGTTATACATGGTGGTAGCTACTTTGCAGATTCCTCCACCGATTGTGGAATCGATGGTTCCGTTTATGTAAAGGGGCCCTAGACCAAAACCTCTATCTATGGTTCTAGGGCCTATTGCGCTGTTGAGGGAAAACACCTCTCTAGGTTGTATAACGTTCCCGGCTAAATAGGAGGCTGCTGTTGTCACATTATTTTCCTCCTGCAAAATCGGACTTGGTAGGGTGGTGCGAAATGCGTTGATTAGACGATCTGCTCCGAAACGCGTGCGTAGATCGTTAAGATCTACTGGGGGCTTGGCAAACCAAGGCAAGTCCTGTTCAGCGACTAAACTATACAGTGGATTACCTTCGCCAAGACCAACTCCCGCAGGTACATACCGGCCTACCACCGGTTGACTTGGATTAACTCTGGCCAGATCTAACCATCCATCTTCTACCCAAAAGTGAATGGGTAGAATGGCCGGCCATGAGTGTTGTAGTGGTTCTAGATAGAGCGAGCAGACCACAAGATATCCGGCGAAAATACAGATGATGTGGGGCAAATGGTACCATGCCCTTCTTTTTTTTGGCATAGGCATCCCTCCTTCACACTTCCATCGTACTAACTCTATGTGGAAATTGAGGTTGTTATTCAAAGCTCGCAAGTGGGCTTAACGCAAATATAACGAGTCGGGGGAGGTTAGGACTGCAGGAAATTTCTAACACTGAAAGAATCCATTAACAAATGATAACTAAGGGAGGTAGTAATAATGTGGAGGAGTGCTCGAATCTTTGTTTTGATCTTGCTTTTGGTAGCTGTTAATGGAGGGGCGGTGTACGGAGCGGAGCAGTGGTCTACACCAGTTGTTACCAAGCCGTGGTCTGAGTCCCTTGGTCCTGAGGAAGAAGCTCCCCCACAGGAGAACGTTCTTCCTCCATCACAAGATATAGACACAGAAATGGAGCAACCACCTAGTTGGATTGATGATCTGTGGAGCGCCTCAACACAAGAGGATCCGTCTCCGCCACAAGATTACCGTGAACTGTTGGGAACCTGGTATATCTGGACTCCCGGTGCTGTGAAGAGCATCTACGATAATGAAGGTAAATACGTGGGTCATCAATTGGGTCAAGGTGCGGCACAAGGTATTATCGTTCTCAACCAAGATGGAACGTACAGCATGAGCCATGGCGCTTGGGACCATGGAACAACGGTAACAGGAGAATGGCGCCTGTCTTATCCCAGAGAAATTAATGGAGAAATCCTCCAAGGTATAGTTTTGCCGGAAGGTATTTCGCGTTCGGACTGGGCTGTGGCACCGTCATCTAACGGAAAGATGCGCTTGCTCTGGGCTATGTATTGGGCGGATGGTTCTGCAACTTGGGTTTATGATAGTGAACTTGTTAGATAAGTTGGAGGCACGGCTAGTAATCTAGTCGTGCTTTGATCATTATTATTTACTCAAACAGGTATATGGCTCTTAGTGCAGAATGAACCGGGAGGGGGAGTACTTTTTAGTTTAGCCTACTAAAAGTTAAGGGGCGGGGTCATGTCTATTGTGTTGGCCATTTTTCTTATGGCCTGTCTTGTGCTGATCTTTAGGCAAATTGTTCTTATCAGAGAAAATAGGGGATTAATAGCCCGTGATCAAATTAGCACTGCCGCTCTCGAGGTTAGGCAAAGAAGGTACAACCAGCTATTACGGGCTCTTAGTGATGCCATTATTGTAGTAGACATTGACGGACGGGTTGAAGCTCTAAATGAGCAAGCTCAAGCTCTCATTGGCTACAGTGCAGAAGAGGCGATTAGGCAACCCTATGAACAAGTCTATACTATCATTGACCCTAATTCTGATAACCCTATGACCAATACACTCCGTACCGGGCAAGTGTCAGAGCGAAGAAGTAACCTGACGCTCAACAGGAAGGACGGACAGCAAGTTCAGATTACTGAGAAAGTAGTCCCGCTACTAGGCGATCACGGCAAGGTTGAGGGGGCTATGTGTTTATTTAGGAATATGAGTGAAAGCGAGATCCAGGAGGCCTGTCTCGAACAACTTACCTTTAGGGATAGCCTGACTAGTTTATATAATCGTGCATTTTTTGAGGTGGAGTTACACCGTTTAGATAGTGCTGAATATCTTCCTCTATCCTTGATGATTGGGGACTTGGATGGTCTCAAGCTGACCAATGACATATTTGGCCATGCCGCAGGTGATGAGCTGCTCAAGACAGTAGCCCGTGTGTTTTCGGAGGTTGTTCGTCCTAATGATCGGGTTTTTCGTTGGGGAGGGGACGAGTTTGTAATGCTCTTACCTCGCACTTCTACTGAAGAAGCGGCCCGGATACGGGATGCAGTTATGGCGAAGTTAGCGGGGAAAAGCATAGGGCCTATAAAGCTTCATATGACCTTAGGCTGGGCCACAAAGGAAAGAGTGGAGCAGGATATTCGAGTGGTGTGGCAACAAGCGGATGAGCAGATGTATTGGATGAAAACAGTTGACCGCACTTCTTTTCAACGGCAAACCTTAGAAAGCATATCCCAAGAATTGTTTTCGAGGAGTGCCGCGGAGAAGGGTCATGGGGAACGTGTTGGTGAACTGGCAGAACAATTCGGTGCCTACTTAGGTCTGGCTGAGGCGGATTTAGGCAAGCTCAAAATGGCAGGGTATCTCCATGATATTGGCAAAGTAGCTTTAGAGCCAGAAATCTTACACAAGCCATTTCCCCTAGAACCTCAGGATCAACACGAAATGAAACGGCATCCGTTAGTGGGTTTTCGCTTACTGAATTTTTTCGAGGACACCGCAGATTTGGCTGATGGAGTATTAGCCCACCATGAGTGGTGGGACGGAAGCGGTTATCCCAAGGGTTTGCAAGGTGAGAAAATTCCCCTTCTGGGCAGAATTTTGGCAATTATGGAGACTTACGATCGGGTCTCGTTTAATCCCTTTGCCCGTCCATTTGGTCGCGAAGAAGCTTTGCAACTAATCGCCGAGGGAGCAGGGGGCAAGTTCGATCCCAATCTAGTCCAATCTTTCCTAGAAATGATGAAGGTAAGTGATGGGATTGAGGTCGCGGTCAGCAAAGATGAGTGAAATGAAAAGGAGCCTAGCAAACGCTAGGCTCTTCTGTTATCGTTTACGAAGTCTTAGTCTTCGAATGCTTCTTTGACTTGCCACTCTTTCCAAACATTACCAACTAAGTCAACACCAGGTTTCAACGTTTTCTTACCTGGCTTCCAACCGGAGGGTGTTACTTGGGCACCTTTGGTTTGCCGTACTAACTGGAAGGCTTCAATTTGGCGTAACGCCTCTTGGACATTGCGCCCTACGGGCGATGTCATTACTTCAAAGGCCTGTACTACACCATCTGGGTCTATAATAAAGCGCCCGCGGTCTTGTACTCCAGCCTCTTCGTTATAAACGCCATAAAGTCTGCCAATGTTACCGTTTTGATCAGAAAGCATAGGGAAGGGGATATCCTTGCCCAACATCTTAGATAGCTCTAGATCATTCCACATCTTATGGACAAACATGCTATCCACACTAACAGATAATACTTCAACATCTAGGTTCTCAAACTCAGGGTATTTTTCAGCAACTGCTGAAACTTCAGTTGCTCAGACGAAGGTGAAATCACCGGGGTAAAAACAGAGCATTACCCACTTTCCACGATAATCTGCGAGGTTTACCTCCCCAAATTGTCCCTTGTGAAAAGCTGGGGCAGTAAAATCAGGTGCAGGTTTTCCAACTCTAATCATAGACTTTTCTTCTCCTTTCTGAATCTCTGGCATAGAATCCAGTTCGACGGCCGGCTTGCTTTGACCAACGGGTCTGGCACAGCCGGGCTCCATTTTCTTCATGCCAACAATCCTCCTTCGGTATAATAAGAGTGGTTCTTATTATACTTCATCTTTGTTTGGGAAAGTCCTCCTTTTTTCCCAAGAATTGTTGCGGTGAATTGGTAAATGTGTTAAAGTTAAAATGATAAATGTTAAGTAAAAATGGCCAGTGGCGGCGTTTGTTTTTTCAACATTTGTGCATACGCTTGCACAAGGAGGGGTTAAGATGAAAAAACTGTGTTTGGTCTTCATGGTCTTCTTGGTTTTGGTTGTACCCATAGGAGCTTCGGCTGAGGGTACCACTACCTTAAGAATTCATTATCATCGTCCAGATGGAGAATATGGACCGTGGAATCTCTGGATTTGGCCCCAAGGCTCTGAGGGGAAAGTGTACGAATTTGATGAGGATGATGACTTCGGAAAGGTAGCCACGGTGGAGGTACCGGGCACACACCAGCGGGTAGGTTTCATAGTCCGTACTAACGAGTGGAAAAAGGATATTGAAGCTGATCGTTTCGTGGAGGAGTTTTCGGGTGGAGTTGCGGAAATTTGGCTGAAATCTGGTGATCCTGCGATTTACACTGCTCCACCAACAGGGTTCGCGGAGATCGAACTTCCTGAACATGTACAACTAACAGTTAATTA
>DGYW01000064.1:103807-156825 GCA_002396805.1 Firmicutes bacterium UBA4996
TCTCCTTTGAGCAGAACACTGAAGGTCGGGTGGCTCGTACTACATTTGAAAGCCTGCAAGGTCAAAATAGCATAGGTATTATTGTACGTAAGAGCATTGTAGGCGACGAGTGGGCGGCTAAAGATGTGGAGCACGATCGCTTTATTCCCTTATTTCGCAGTGATCAAGAGGGAAATATTGAGGTGTGGTTGATGCAAAACGATCCGATAATTTACTATAGAGCAAGTGACTTAGATCGGTCCCCTCGTCTGGTGGCCGCTCTGATTGACGATCCGAACACCATATCGGTAGAGGCTAATCTTCCCTTTGACTTGACTGAAGGGGAGAATCTGGGTTTTCGCTTGATGGCAGATGGCGCGGAAACGGAAATTGCCAGGGTTCAACCGGTGGGTAAGGTAGTTGACGAGCGTACTCGTTTTGTCACTCTTACGACTGCTGAGCCCCTTGACTTAAATGCCACGTTAGTGTTGGAAAAAGAACATTATGAGGGTGTGGCAGTGAGTTTTGGCGCCATCTTTAGTAGTAAAGCTTTTGAGGAAAAGTATCATTATGCAGGTGATGACCTTGGGGCAGTTTATTCGCCTATGAAAACTAGCTTTAGGGTTTGGGCCCCGACGGCTACAAAGGTGGAGTTGGCTACCTACGCTGAGGGACGAGGAGGCACCGCCACTGTGTATCCCATGACGGCCGACCGCAACGGTACTTGGATACATGAGCTTATAGGCGATCACCATGGACTGTTTTATACGTATCGGATTACGGTTGGTGGCCGCGTTAATGAGGCTATGGATCCATATGCTAAGGCTGTGGGAGTCAATGGGGATCGGGGTATGGTTGTAGATTTAAGCAGGACTAATCCAGTTGGTTTTCTGGAGTTGCAAAAGCCTCAACTAGTAAATTTTGTGGATGCGATCATCTACGAGTTGCACGTGCGAGATCTTTCCATTCATCCCGACTCTGGTATTACCCATCAGGGCAAATTTCTGGGACTAATTGAAGGAGGAACCAGAGGACCTGCTGGAGTTAAGACGGGCCTTGATCATCTGGTGGAATTGGGGATTACCCATGTGCATCTGTTGCCCACCTTTGATTACGCTACTGTCGATGAGACTCGTCTCGATTATCCCCAATTTAACTGGGGTTATGATCCGAAGAACTACAACGTTCCTGAAGGTTCATATTCTACTAACCCCTATGATGGTGAGGTACGCATCAGGGAGTTCAAACAAATGGTTCAGGGTCTCAACGCTGCTGGAATCAGAGTGATCATGGATGTCGTATACAACCACACTAGTCGTAGCGGTGATTCTCATTTAAACTTAATTGTTCCTGGTTATTATTACCGCATGACACCAGAAGGTGGTTTTAGCAATGGTTCGGGTTGCGGTAACGAGCTGGCTGACGAGCGCTCTATGGTTAGAAAGATGATTGTAGATTCAGTGGTGTATTGGGCATCTGAATACAAGGTTGACGGATTTCGTTTTGACCTCATGGGGCTCCATCATGTGGATACCATGAACGAGATACGTTTGGCACTTGACGCAGTTGATCCTACTATTCTCATCTACGGTGAAGGTTGGACTGGGGGGAACACACCCCTGCGGGCGATCTTTGGATCTTTGAAGGCCAATGCGAGAAAGATTCCTGGTATTGCAGTGTTTAGTGACGATATGCGAGATGGTATTAAGGGTCATGTCTTTAATGATCGAGAGCCTGGCTTTATTAATGGAGGTCTTGGCTTCGAAGAATCTGTGAAGTTTGGCATTGTGGCTGCCACAGATCACAAGCAGGTGAAATACCGTCAGGTTAATTACTCTTCTGCTCCTTGGGCTCTAGAACCGGCTCAAAGTGTCAATTACGCGGAAGCTCATGACAACCTCACTTTGTGGGACAAACTTTTACAGACTAACCCCCAGGAGAGTGAGGAAGAGCTTCTCAAAATGCACAAAATGGCTAGTGCTTTGGTCTTAACCTCCCAAGGAATTCCCTTTTTACACGCGGGTCAAGATTTGGTGCGGAGTAAGTTTGGTGATTCTAATAGTTATCAATCTCCCGACGAGATTAATCGTATTGATTGGTTCAGAAAAATTGAATACGGAGACGTTTTCGCCTATAACCGGGGCCTAATTCGACTCAGAAAAGCCCATCCTGCCTTCCGCATGACAGCCGGCGCGCAGATTCGTGAGCATCTCACTTTCTTGGAAATGCCCGCTAGCCAAATGGTTGGTTACAGTTTACATGATCATGCCAATGGTGATATTTGGAAGACTATCGTAGTGGTGTTTAATGCTAGCCTGCAAGAGCAAGAGGTTGAGCTACCAGCAGAAAACTGGGTTGTTGTAGTCAATGGAGAGAAGGCCGGAACTGAGCGATTGGCTGTTGTACCGGGCAGTGTCGTGAGGATTCCTCCTCGAAGTTCTTTGGTCTTGATTGACCAAGAGAGTTTTGAAAAATAGTGCTCAACCCCGATCTACGTTGGTCGGGGTTAATCTTTCTCCCTCTGGATAGGGCAGGAAAATGGTGGAAAACGGCGAAAGATCATGGTGAAAGGGGAGTGTTGCTATGAAGTTAAACTATCGACGAACGTTTTTTATCGGTTTGGCGTTCATGTCTATTTCCGCGTTTTGGCAGCTGTATGACAGTATCATTCCGTTGATTTTGAAAAACACCTTTAACATTGGGGACACTTGGGCTGGTGCCATTATGGCCGTTGATAATGTCTTGGCCCTTTTCATGTTACCGCTGTTCGGGGCTCTGTCTGATCGGGTTGACACGAGAATTGGCAAGCGCATGCCCTTTATAATTGGTGGTACTGTCGCGGCCGTTATTGCCATGGTACTCTTACCGGTAGCTGATAATGTGGTGAGTTTACCGTTGTTCGTCATTGTTTTGCTGTTCACTCTCGTTTCTATGGCAACTTATCGGTCGCCCGCGGTTGCTTTAATGCCTGATGTAACACCTAAGCCACTACGCTCACAAGCTAACGGTATTATTAATCTTATGGGGGCATTAGGCGCCATCTTTTCTTTGGCTCTCATCTCTATTCTGGTGCCACATACGGGTAAACCAGACTATTTGCCTATTTTCGCAACGGTAGCCGGTCTAATGGTTGTAGCCGTGACGGTTCTCTTCTTTACCATTAGAGAAAAAAATATCGCGACGGAGATGGAAAAGTACGAGGAACCTGAGGAGAAACAAGACACCAAAGTAGCTGGTGCTAAAATGGAGCCAGCGGTGAAGCGTAGTTTCATCTTCTTGCTTGCCTCGATTTTCTTTTGGTTTTTCTCATACAACGCAGTAACTACGGCGTTTTCTAAGTATGCACAAGACTTCTTGGGCATCCCTGGTGGCGGTTTCGCCAATAGCTTAATGCTTGCCACAGTGGCCGCGGTTGTTGCCTTTATTCCTGCTGGTTTTTTGGCCGCCAAGATCGGGCGAAAAAAGACTATACTAGGTGGAATTACCCTACTAGTTGTTTGTTTTGCTATTGCGGCCGCATTTACAGCCTATACACCGTTTCTGAATATCCTACTAATTTTTATTGGCTTTGGCTGGGCGTCTATCAATGTCAATTCGTATCCCATGGTAGTAGAGATGGCGAAAGGCTCTGATGTGGGTCGTTTTACGGGGTATTACTACACAGCCTCCATGTCAGCCCAAATTCTTACTCCTGTTCTCTCAGGCTTTTTCCTCGAGTTTGTTGGTTACAGGACCCTATTTCCATATTCAGTCTTTTTCATGGCTATAGCCTTGCTTACCATGAGTCAAGTCAAACATGGTGATAGTAAAGCTGACACACCCACCAGTAAGATTGAAATGCTTGATGTAGATGCATAAGGTGGTCTAGATAATGTTTTTTATTGGTATATTTGGTATTCAAGCTAAACAAGAAGTAGTGGAAAGCAGACAGGGCGAAATTTGCCCTGTCTGTGGATCTCTAGATCGCTATGAGATTCTCAAAGAGTATCAGTACTTCCACATCTTTTTTCTACCTGTGTGGCGATGGGGTGAACGTTATCTGGTGCGTACAAGATGTTGCCAACAAGTTCGCATCTTGCCACATGAATTTGGCAAAGCTTTGGTCAGAGGCGAAGCAGCCGATTGGTCACAGTTGTCACAGGGAGTGTTAGACCCCTTAGTCAGGTGTGCTCACTGCTCAACTCTTTTAGAACCAGAGTATCGTTATTGTCCCCGCTGTGGTTCGGAGCGGGATTAGAGGAGGTTACCCATGACTAGAAACGAATTGCAAAGATCTCAGATTATTCATGGTTGTATGCGCATTGCTAACCTACCAACCTCTGAAGCGAGCACCTTGATTAATACCGCTTTAGATGTGGGTATCAACTTTTTCGATCATGCTGACATTTATGGGAAAGGCCAGGCGGAAGAGGTCTTTGGACGGGCCATGAAAACTGCGTCCATTGCTCGGGAAAAACTAATTATTCAAACCAAGTGTGGGATTCGCCCTGGTTATTACGATTTCTCCCAGGAACACATCATTGACTCGGTCAACAGTAGTCTCAAACGCCTGCAAACTGAATACGTAGATGTTTTGCTTCTTCATCGCCCTGACACCCTC
Source organism: Firmicutes bacterium UBA4996 (assembly GCA_002396805.1). GTDB lineage: Bacteria > Bacillota > Limnochordia > Darwinibacteriales > Darwinibacteriaceae > UBA4996. The sequence goes on from DGYW01000064.1 coordinate 108,387, forward strand.
GTGGAGCCCGAAGAGGTAGCAGAAGCCTTCACTAAACTTCAAGCTAGTGGCAAGGTTCGGGCTTTTGGTGTAAGTAATCAGAATCCTTTACAGATGGAACTGTTGAGCCGGTTCATGGAGCAGAAGATCATCTTTAATCAGGTCCAATTTGGCCTGGTTCACACTGGTATTGTTGATTTTGGTCTAAATGTAAATCTAAAAAACGAGCCGGCCATTAATCGAGATGGCGGTGTTTTGGAGTACTGTCGTCTCAAAGAAATCACCATTCAAGCTTGGTCGCCTTTGCAGCATGGGTTCATCGAGGGTGTGTTCATCAATAACCCTCAGTTTGCCCATCTAAACGAGCCATTGGAAGAAATGGCAGTAAGCAAAGGAATCACCAGTGCTGCCCTGGCTATCGCTTGGATTTTGCGTCATCCGGCCAAGATGCAACCTATTGTTGGGACCACGAACACTAGGCATCTGAAGGAAATCAGTGAGGCAACTAAGGTCGAACTATCCAGAGAAGAGTGGTATCAGCTTTATCGGGCGGCAGGCAACAAGCTACCCTAAGGAAAGGAAAAACCCAGGTCAGCCTGGGTTTTTCTCTTAGCGATGCATTTTCAACAACTTGTTCACCTTGTCGCGTTTTGCCAACAACCATTCTGCAGAGCTAGGATAGGTGCTGAACGTTAGGGGCCTTTCTAAGTCCTCTTCGAGCAACTCTAATACTCTATCCCGACCAATAAATGTCTCTAAGAGTTGTAGGGCCCGTAGATCTTGTAAACCCTCATGCAATACCTTGAGGCGCAAAGATGGTAGTGGGCCATGGGGACCAGGATAGACAATAAAGGTATCTCCGGCTGGAACCCAATGCCCACCATCGGTGACACGGTAAGGGTCAATTGCTTCTCTAGAATATTGTGAGTAATAGAAGTTGAATCCCCAGTGCAAGAAACCGCTGATCTGGAATTTATAAAGTTGGAGCCCTAAGATGCGGTTCCGTGCCGAAGGCATGCTTAAAAAGCGTTGAGAGACATCCATACCCTGTGACGAGCAATAATAGGTCCATAAGTTGGGTACCTTGTTTTGCAGAAACGGCTCTATGTGATTCGTGGCAGGGATGGGATTTTTAACCGCGCCTGTAGAATAAAACTCATAATCGGATAGGGCATCCATGATGGGAAGTTCAGCCAGGTGATGTTGCATTAGATGACTGGCACTTTTATAACTATCCAAGTCGCTTAAACTAGGTTCGTCGGAAATATGGAAAAACACTCTCTCATTTAAGTCGTGGGCATGAATGAATTGCACTAATTGAGGTAAAAAAGCATTCAAAAAAGATTTGTACTCAGAACCTGTGGCATCTGTCTCCCAACCGAATATCTTCGTGATCTCTCCGTCTACATTGGCTACAATCTTGGGGGCATGTTTCGCTCCCCATTGGGTAAAGAGATGAGAAAACTCTAAATAGTCCACACCCAATTCATTGCACATGCTCACCCAGCGCTCTAGTTTCTCAAACCCGAATAGATAACCATCTGAAGTTTTCGTAACGTCCACTAACTGTACAGTAGGCCGTTCTCCCCCGACAGCAGTATCAAGGGGAGGAGTAAAGAGGGGAGTTAGGATCATGTTGACTCCATGCTCTCTAGCCATTTTGATGTATTGCTTGGTCCGCTGCCAATACTCTTCACTAAAGACTTCTACATCATACCAAGTAGCTAGGCAATCTGTGTGAAGCCATTCGGTGTGGATCAACTCTGGTTCTGGTAGTGCGAGGTCTAAGATTTCTAGTTGTAGAGTCTCTTGGGCCAGGATTGACCCGGATTTTAACTTAAAGAGCAGGGTTATTGATGTGGTTTGACCCGCGAAGACTGTGGGGTCAGTTATTGTTACCCACAGGGAGCGCCATTGTTGTGGCAATATAGGGATCTTGTCACTTGGACCCACGGGTGACAAGAGGTCTGGGTAAAGCCCTGGAGTAGTCCGGAGCACATTATTGTCGTGGGGAAACCGGATGGGGATTTCTACCGGAATCAACCCCACTACATATACCTGTATATAATCAGTCAGGGGAGAGACAACCTCAAGATGCACGTCTTCCCAGATCTGTTGGGGAGAGAAATAGGCTAGCTGGAAGGAGTATTGCTCATTTTTCAACATGATCCCCTGGCGGTGTGGCGGCGCCTGAGGTTCTTGATCCGGGAACACTTTTTCTAAGGAAGTTAAAAGTTGAGTTGTTAACAAAGGGATCACCTCATCATCATTTGCTAGACAAGTTCCTCTTGTTTAGTCCTTTTCCTGCTTAGATTCTTAAGGGATAGGCAGGATTTCAGCCCTCCTAACAGAAGTCTCTTGCGGTGATCTAAAAACTAGGATTTAAGGAGGAGGATCATGAAAAAAGCTGCTTCAGTTCAAGAGGTGTTTGGCTTAGTAGAAGAAACTCTAGGCCCAGATAGTCGCCTCACTACTATTTTCAAACAGTGCTTCTTGAACACACTAGAGCAAACCATTGATGTATTACCAGACGAGTCAGTCTTTGTGGTGACAGGAGATATTCCTGCCATGTGGCTGAGAGATTCGGCTGCTCAATTTCGCCCCTATTTGGTGATGGAGGACGAAAAAATCATCTCCTTGGTACGGGGAATTATTCGCCGTCAATTCTACTATATCAACCACGATCCCTATGCCAATGCCTTTAACAAGGAACCCAGTGGTCAGCGCTACCACGATGATGTTACAGAAATGACTCCCCTAATTTGGGAGCGAAAATATGAGGTTGATTCCCTTTGTTATCCACTGCAGTTATCCTATTTATACTGGAAAAACACGGGTCGCATAGATGTTTTCGACGATAGTTTTATCAGTGCAGTAGAAAAAATTCTCGAGGTGTGGACAACAGAGCAAAATCACGCAGAAGACTCACCCTATACGTTCCAGCGTTTTGATTGCGTACCCAGTGACACCCTCACTCATGAAGGCAAGGGTTCTCCAGTGGGTTATACTGGTATGACTTGGTCAGGTTTTCGCCCCAGTGATGATGCTTGCCAGTATGGGTACTTAGTACCGTCCAATATGTTCGCTGTGGTTGTGTTAGGCTACCTAGACGAGATTGCTCGGCAAGTTCTAGGGAATGCGGAGCTCAGTGCGAAAGCTCTCAAACTCCAAGGCGAGATCCGTGGGGGAATCGAAAAGTTCGCTAAAGTGGAGCATCCAGAGTATGGTACCATTTATGCCTATGAGACAGATGGGCTAGGAAATTTTAATCTCATGGATGATGCTAATGTTCCTAGTTTGTTGTCAGTTCCGTACTTGGGCTATACATCCTTAGATGATCCCATTTATCAAAATACCCGCAGCTTCGTTTTGAGTCCCGCTAATCCTTATTATTACAGTGGTAAGTGTGGCTCAGGTATTGGCAGTCCCCATACGCCTCCTCGCTATATTTGGCATATTGCCTTGGCAATTCAAGGACTCACAGCCCAAAGTCAAAGTGAAAAGCTAGAGATTTTGGAGCTTATGGCCAAAACAGATGGAGGCACAGGCTTCATGCATGAAGGGTTTCTTGTGGACGATGCTAACCAGTATACTCGAGAGTGGTTCTCTTGGGCTAATAGCATGTATTGTGAGTTAGTTTTGGACTACTGCGGTTTAAAAGTGCAACGATAGGAGCGAATCCCATGGCCAACTTGGAGCTGTTTTCGATCAAAAAGACTTGGTTTAAAGGAAACTTGCATACTCATACAACTATTTCCGATGGCAAACTAGAGCCTGCGGAAGTGGTGAAGCTGTACAAGAAGTTGGGTTATGACTTTTTAGCTCTTACGGATCACGAAATATTTTCTTGGTGGCAAGAGTTTAACACACCGGATTTTCTAATCCTACCCGGGATCGAAACTAGTGGACGGGCCTTAGGCCCCTACCAATGTCATCACGTAGTAGGTGTCGGCGATTCTAAGGTTAAACCTAATCATTTGGAGCGCTTTGATAATCAGGGACTAACGGGCTTGTCTGGAGCCCAGACAATGGTGGATTTTTTGACTGACCAAGGGTATCTCACAATTTATTGCCATCCTGTGTGGTCCAGGCAAACCTTCGAAAATGTGGCTGATCTACAGGGCTTCACGGCCATTGAGGTTTATAACCATGGCTGTCATGTGGAAAATTGTACTGGCGAAGCCACCTATTATTGGGACGGTTTTTTACGGCAAGGCAATCGGATCTGGGGGGTGGCAACCGATGATAGTCATCAACAAACAGAGGACTATGGTGGCGGGTGGGTGGCTGTTAACGCCCCAAGCCTAAGTGCGGAGCATATTGTTGAAGGTTTGCTCAAAGGCCAGTTCTACTCGTCTAACGGCCCCACCATTGAGGCCTACGGAGTGTGTGATGGTCAAGCGTATGTCAGGTGCTCGGAAGCTCAAGCTATACACTTTATTGCCTTTGAACGGCGAGGTAAGACATTTGTTGCTAGTCCAGGGCAGCCCCTTACTCAGGCAGTCCACACTCTACATGGAGATGAAGAATACGTTCGAATTGAAGTTGTAGATGAACGGGGGAGAGTTGCGTGGAGCAATCCCATCTTCTTCTAAGAAGGTACCAGAGGCGCACTCTGTTCACCCTTTGGATCACCTACGCTCTTATGTATTTTGGTAGAGTGAACATGGCTATTGCCCTACCCTTTATCGAGCAGGAGTTTGGTTGGACCACCGCTAGTCTAAGTTTGATTAGTGGTGCGTTTTTTGCCGTCTACGCTCTGGGTCAGTTAGTAAATGGCATCTTGGGGGATCACCTATCAGCGCGTTGGTTTGTCTTTGTGGGCCTGTTAGGAACCGCCTTGATGAATTTGTGTTTTGGCTGGAGTAGATCCCTAGGCGCTATGATTTTGTTTTGGGGTTTGAATGGAGTGTTTCAGTCCATGGGGTGGGGTCCTATTCTCAAAACCGCCTCGAATTGGACGAGAGCGGAGGAGCGCAATAAGGTTTCTGGTTTTTTGGGGACCACCTTTGTCCTTGGGTCGTTGGCTTCATGGTACATTTCTGGACAGGTTCTGGGGAGGATGGAGCGTTGGGAATTAGTGTTCTGGTTTCCTGGGGTTGTTTTGCTCTTACAGGCTTTAATTTGGGTGTTCTTGATTAGGGATAACCCTGCAGAGCTTGGTATTACATTGCCAGGTAGTGGGGCAGTTGGGAGAAGACGAGCCCAGGGTCTATGCTCCACACTGAAGGATACAGCTGCCTTCCTGCGGCAACCGACCTTTCTACTCTTGGCAGTTGTCACCATCGTTCAAGGGATGATCAAGGATGGAATCACCTTTTGGACCCCCACTCTATTGGTGCAAAGCCATAATCAAAGTATTGCCATGGCTTCACTCTACGCGTTGGTTGTACCTTTATTTGGCTTTGTGGGCGTCGTAAGCACAACTTGGTTTAATCATCACTTGGGTGATAGGGATGAACGAGCACTCGGAGTCTTATTTGGAATTGGAGCAATCCTAGCTCTCGGGGTTCGCCGGGTTTTTACTGGAGATTCTGTTTTGTTCTTAACCCTTTTGATAGGTCTATGCGGTGCCATAATTAACGGCATCAATATAGTCTTGCTCTCTTCTATTCCTTTGCGTTACGCCCATAGTGGTAAAACATCGTCTCTCGCGGGATTCTTAGATTTCGCTTCGTACGTGGGGTCGGCTCTCATGACTGTGATCACGGGAGTGGTGGTTAATCTCTGGGGCTGGGGAATTCTTCTATGGCTGTGGGTGGGACTCTTTGTGCTTGGTGCTCTTATCTTAGGGGTCGATTATGTGCTTACAGAAAAATCTCAGATTAAGGGGGAAATTACTTGCCAATAACTTTAGATCTAGCCTGGACCTTTTTTAAGATGGGTCTATTCACCTTTGGTGGTGGCTATGCCATGCTACCTCTTCTACAAAGGGAGGTTGTAGACAATAAGGGTTGGGCTACTGAAGAACAGTTACTTGATTATTATGCAATTGGACAGAGCACTCCAGGAATTATAGCGGTGAATACTGCGTCTTTTGTGGGGTACTTTCAAGCGGGGATCATCGGAGCTATCGCAGCAACCCTTGGCCTGGTCCTCCCTTCGATCATTATTATTCTCTTAGTGGCCTCAATCTTGCGCCAGTACATGGATCTGGCTGTTTTGCAACACGCCTTTGCCGGAGTTCGGGTGGCCGTATCTGCTCTAGTTACCGCTTCTGTGTACCGTTTAGGCAAGGCAGGCATCGTGGATAGCTTTTCCTTAGTCTGGACCATTATCACCTTTGTGTGCATTGCTTTTCTCAACATTTCGCCCCTTTGGATTGTCTTGGCTTCCTTTGTGTTGGGTAATATTATTCAGTCAGTTAGGACGAAAGCATCATGATTACATACCTGTTATTAATGTTTGAATTTGCTAAAACTGGGCTGTTCGCTGTTGGTGGGGGTTTAGCCACTTTGCCTTTCCTGCGTGAAATGGCAATGAACTATCCGTGGTTTACTATGAGTGATTTACTGGACATGATCGCCATATCAGAGAGTACTCCAGGACCTATTGGGGTCAATATGGCTACCTTCGCAGGCTTTAATGCTGCAGGAGCTTTAGGTGGAATTATCGCCACTTTGTCCCTCGTTTTTCCCTCCATAATCGTTGTGGTGATTATCGCGTCTTTTATGGATCGCTTTCATAAGTCCCTCATTATCCAACGGGGGTTTTATCTGTTAAGGGCTGCCACCGCAGGCTTAATCGCAGGGGCCATCTTCGAGGTGGTCTTGTTATCTCTTTTTGATGTTAGTGCTTATACTGCTACAAAAGAGCTGGTAACATTAGTACGCTGGCCTGCTCTACTGATGTTTATAGTTCTTGGTTATCTAATAAGGAGATTTCCCAAAGTGCACCCAATTGCCTTCATCGTCGGAAGTGCAGCGCTAGGTATTCTCCTAAAACTCTAAGAAAAAAGATGCTCCCTGCAGTTGAGGGAGCATTTTTTTGTGTGAAATTAGATACGGAAACCCTGGATAATTACTTCTAGGTCTTGGGCTAAGTCACTGAGCTCTTGAGCGGACTTGGCTAGGTGTTGGGATACGGCAGCCTGCTCTTCTGTCATGGCTGCTAAGGCTTGGCCACCTTCCCCAATGGTAGCGATGCCGTTGGATATATCCTGAATTTGGGTGGTTAATGTGGCCACGGCATTCAAGATACTCCTTAGCGTTTTGCTACTGTGTTGGACTACCGTTGCTGTATCTTGGGCCTTTTTAACCCCTTGATCCATGCCACCAAGAGCTGTGTGGGTAGCGTGCTTAATGGCTTCCATCGAAGCGGAAATGTTCAGAGTGGCTTGCCGAGATTGTTCAGAAAGACGCCTGATTTCTTCTGCCACCACCGAGAACCCTCGACCACTATCTCCAGCTCGCGCAGCCTCAATGGAGGCATTTAAAGCTAGAAGATTCGTCTGATCAGCGATCTCCGCGATAACCCCTACAACTCGCTGGGTCTCTAGGGAGCCTTCGGAGAGTGTATTCATTAGTTTGGCTAGATTTTCCATCTCCTGGCGCAAGTCTTCGCTATGGATAACCGTTTCTTCCAAAGCCCCTTCGCCCTCTTGCACGATGAGCGAAATGCTGTTTGCAGTTTCGGCCATGGCTTGAGCTTGGTTATTCATCGTCTCAACCGTATGGGCAAATTCGATGGTTGTATTGGCCACTTCGCCTAAGGAGGCATCGGTTTCTTGAATACTCGAAGATAACTCATGTGCATGGATTTGAACTAGACCGGTAGAACTTTGTACCTTATGGATTACTCCGCTGAGGGCTGTCATCATGGTACTGAACGCCCTGGCTAGCGATCCAATCTCATCTTGCCGGTTAACTGTAATTTCGTGGGTTAAATCGCCTTCGGCTACTAATTCAGCTTGTTTTTGGAGGGCCACAATAGGCCTGGACAGGGAGTGCGCCCATAAACTAGCTAAGACCACCCCGAGGACAATGGCCATAATCAGGGTAGGAATGAAACGCTTGCGTAATAGAGTTAGGTCTTCTAGCACATCTTTGGTGTTGGCGATAATGGCCATGGACCAGCCAGTAACAGGGATGGGGGCATAGACCAACGTTTGTCTATGATCATCTACTTGGAATGTTGCGGTTTTATTCTCTCCTCTGAGCATGTCTGCTACGATTGCTTGTAAACTTGGGGAGGAACGAGTGAAGAGGTCATTGCCTAGATATTTTCTGTCGGAATGGGCAATAGTATTGCCTTGGGCATCAATAATCCACCCGTACCCACAGCCATTGATTCTGGCTTGGCTTGCCAGGCCTTGAATATAATCAAAGCTGACGGCAGCACCGAGTGCTCCAACAAGTTCGGAGCTAGATTCGATGGGGCGCAGGACATAGAAGACTAAATTGCCACTTGCCGTGCTAAAAACCGGATCCGAAAAGGCTACGGAGGCACCATCAAGTATTTCCTGAAAGCTCTCGTCACCACTAAAATTTAGGTGCTGTTCGTTAACAGTCTTGGCTTGACCGTTTAAATCTACTACGAAAATGGTTTCGTAGTCTGGGTGCCCGTCTAAGATCCCCTCTAAGATGGGCTTTTGTTCGTTCCAATTCATGGCCCTAATACCCGTTGCTCCCGAAACTGCATCTAATTCGCGACTGGCGGCTAGAACCCAGTTATTAACGATTTCTGCGTTTTGCTGGGCACTTAAGTTGCTAGAACGTTCTAACGAGTCTTCTAAAATGTTTTTGGAGACTAGATAGGAGGTAAGCATTGTGCCCACTACCACTAAGAAGATCATAGTTGTTACGCCAACAATTAGCTGCGAACGTAAGCTAAGAGTTTTTTTACCCATTCGTACCATTCTCTCACCCCGACTAATGCTACATATTTAAGAAGGATTACTAACATGACCAAGTATAGCAGAAGATGGATAATAACTCAAGGAATTTGCCTTGATACGTCGAAGATTTTCATATCTTGACTGCAAAGTTAGCGAAAGGAATGTGGTAATTGTGGAAATACGTGCTGTGGTGTATGACCGAGAGCTAGTTAACGATGTACTACTTTTTGTCATGGAAGACGGTATTAAAGAACAGGAATGGCCAGTAGAAAATGTGCAGTCTCTTTTTGAGGCCCAGGGTTTTTCGGGCAAGTTTGGCGAAGTGTTTTCTTACGTTTATGTCCAAGAGGGAGCAGAACCTCGAAGAGTGATCGTTGCCGGTCTAGGTACGGCTGCGGAACTCAGTTTAGAAAAAGTGCGCAAAGCCCTTGGTAAAGGGATCAAGGAAGCCGAGAAACTTAAAATCCGGACCTTGACAATTGCTCCCTGGACCATTGACAGTCTTACTGTTCAAGACGTGACTCGGGCGTTAACTGAGGCCGCTTTGTTGAGCGCTTATCGCTTTGATCGCTATCTCTCTGAACAGAAAGAGATAAGTTTGCGTAGCCTCCAAATTGCCTATCACATATCTAATGAAGGAGACGTTATGGCCGGGATCAAATTAGGCCAAATCCTTGGTCAGTCCACTAACTTGGCTCGCAACCTAGTCAATGAACCCGCTAACGTTCTCACACCGAAGCGTTTAGCTCAGGAGGCGCAAAAAGCTGGAGACGAATACGGTTTTGAGGTGGAGGTATTTGAGCCAGAAGCTATCGCTGCCTTAAACATGAAGGCTTTTCTAGAGGTGGGCAAGGCTAGTGCTAATACCCCGCGCTTAATTGTAATGCGCCACTTTGGAAGTCCGGACCAAGCTGAAAAGATTCTTGGCTTAGTAGGCAAGGGCCTTACTTATGATAGTGGTGGGTTATCCATAAAGCCTGGTGATAGCATGGGTACTATGAAGTACGATATGGCAGGTTCTGCCGCGGTAATTGGTGCTATGGCTGCCATTGCCCAAGCCAACCTCCCACTGAATGTAGTGGCTGTAGTAGCCGCCTGTGAGAATCTCATTTCGGGCACTGGCTATCGTCCTGGTGACATTATTAGCTCCATGGCCGGTAAGAGTATCTTAATCGACTCCACCGATGCGGAAGGACGCCTCACTTTAGCTGACGCTGTGCATTACATTATTACGGAAGAGAAGGTCCACACTGTGGTTGACGTGGCTACCCTTACTGGTGCAGCCATCGTGGCCTTAGGCAATACAACAACTGGGGTAGTGACCAATAATCAAGGTCTATACGCGAAGCTTCAAGCGGCCTCGGAGCAATCAGGTGAGCGGGTCTGGCAGTTACCGAGTTTCCCGGAGTACAGGGAGCAAAATAAAACACCGCTCGCGGATCTGAAAAATACTGGTGGACGGGCTGCCGGTACGATTACTGCTGGTTTGTTTATTGAGGCTTTCGTACAAGAGAAACCTTGGCTTCACTTGGATATTGCAGGCACCGCATTTACTGCAAAAGAGTTAGATTACCTAATTGAAGGTGGGACCGGTGTTGGGGTAAGGCTACTTTATCACTTCGCCACCAGCTTTGTATAAGAGGGGAGGCGCCATGGGGGCTCAGTCCCCATGGCGAAACCACCCAGCTGTCTATGTTGTTTCGGGGATTACTGCACTTTCCCTATTTGGAGATGCCTTGCTATATAGTATTTTGCCCCTCTATGCAGGTGACTTAGGTATACCACTGTTGGCTGTGGGAATTATCTTGTCTATGAACCGTTGGGTCCGCTTGGGTACAAACCCATTAGCAGCAAGGGTTTATGACCGGCAAGGTTTATTTAGACCCTTGTTAGGGGCGATGATTTTAGCAGTTTTGTCCACTTTTTTGTACTCGCGCGCGTGGGGCCTAGCTGTGTTTTTGTTAGCTCGAGCCTTATGGGGCTTAAGTTGGTCCCATTTACGTTTAGGTAGCCTCTTGGTGATCCTCAGCACATCAGGTTCCTCCCTGGGATTAGCCATAGGTACTCACCATGCCCTTACACGATTGGGGAGTGCGTTCACGTCTGTAGTTGGTGGGTTACTGGTCGATAGGGGTGGCTATCAATGGGGTCTTACGATCATGACCATCCTTTCTTCCTTGGGGATCTTTTTGGTTGTGGGGTTGCGCCGTTTGCTTCCTAGTGGATTAGAAGACACCAAGCAGAGGACCACCGCTCAGCAAGGTGAGAATTTAGCTGTCCCAGAATTGTCACCTTCAATGTGTTATGCAGGTGGTTTTACGGTAAGCTTTGTCAGTGCCGGTGTGATTGTCTCTAGCCTGTCCTTGGTGTTGCAACAACGTCTAGGCGATGCTGTTAGTCTTGGTTCTTGGACTTTAGGTATAGCCACCATTTCGGGGCTACTCTTTGCTGTGCGGTGGACTAGCAGTTTGGTCATTGCTCCGCTAGTGGGTAGGCTGATTGACCTGACAGGCCGGGTCCGAGTTTTTCGTTTGCTAACCCTGGTGATGGTCGTTGCTTTATTGATCTTCGGTGGTGTGCTCAATCCTCTAGTCACAGTAGTGGTGGCTTGTCTACTGTTTTTTGCGGGGAATTCTCTAGAGGTAGTATTCGACACAGCGATTGGCGACACCACTTATCAAGAAGGGGAAGAAGCGACTACAACACGCCTGAGTCGTTATGCTTCTTTTTATGACTTAGGTGCAGCTAGTGGTCCTGTTGTTGCCTATTATTTAGGTAGTAGAATTGGGTTCGAATGGTCATTTTATCTTGGCGCAGGCTTGATGTTTATATTACTCGCCATCGACGTACTAGATCTATTTCCCATGGGCGTGCCTGCTGATGAGCAGATGTGATGGATGGGGGATTGGGTGTGAAACGGGTCATCATAGTGTGGCTGATTTTAATTGGCATAGTAATGCTTGGCCCTGCGGCTCAGGCTAATAATCGGCTTGTGGTGGTGGGTGATGATCATGCCTATCCTCCCTTTGCCTTTTTAGATCAGGATGGTCAACCTAGTGGGTTTAGCATTGATTTGATTTGCGCTGTCGCGGACGTTCTGGGCTGGGAGTTACAGATTGAGTTGGGGTCTTGGGCTGAAATCAAGGATAAGTTACATACTGGAGAACTCGATCTGATCACCGGTATGTTTTACTCTAGCGCTAGAACTCAGGACTTTGCTTTTACAACTCGGCATTCCGTTGCTAGTGGTGATGTTTTCACGCGCTTAGACACCAAGATTAGCAGCCTTGAGGAATTACGGGGCCGGCGGGTGGTCGTACAAGAAGATGATATTGTCCACGAGTACCTCGCTGAACAGAATCTGGATTTGGACTTTGTTCCAGTGGCTAACGTGGCCCAAGCCTTACGGTTGATTGCTTCGGGCGAGGAAGACTTCGCCGCTGTGTTATTGATTCCTGGACATTATGCCATACACGAATACGGCCTGAATAATGTTCGCAGTAATAATTTGCAAATTGCCCCGTCGGATTATTGTTTTGCCGTGAAAAAAGACAACATAGTACTTCGACTCATGCTCGATGAAGGCTTGCGCATAGTTAAGGCGACTGGCAAATATGATGAGATTTATGCTACATGGCTTGGGGTTTGGGAGCAACAGCAAGAGCGAGATTGGCAGAGAAGGACCAAGGCCCTAATGATCTCTTCAGCAGTTGCAGTTGTTGTTTTGGTGTGGTCCTTGATACTACAGTATCTGGTTCGGCTGCGTACGGCCGATTTAACTCGCGCTAATGCCCGTTTGACTACAAGTCGCGAGGATCTTTTTTATGCTAACGAGGAGTTGCGCGCGACGATACAACAACTGACTGCTACCACTAATCAATTAGTTGATCAATATGAGCAGCTGCAGTTGATGGAAGAAGCTCTTTCGGAGGAAAAAGATTTGCTCCGTACCACTTTGCTCTCCGTCGGTGAGGGTATAGTGGTGACAGATTACTCTGGACGGGTAGTCATGATTAATCCCGTAGCTCAAAATCTGACTGGCTGGCCTAATCGAACAGCTCTTGGCCACTTCTATCATGAGATTTTTCCTGGCGAGCATGCTCGAGTGGTGGAGCAGGTGATTTATACGGAGCAGACGATTGAAATCGAGGAACTCACACTGAAAGTGGGAGATGAAGAGTCTATCGTAGCTTGTACAATTGCCCCCATTCAAGATCTCAACGAAGTGGTAAGAGGGTCCGTAGCGGTGATCAGGGATATTTCTGAGGCTACTCGTCAACGCAGGGAAATTGAGTATCTTAGTTTCCATGATCCTCTTACAGGTTTGTATAATCGTCGGGGTTTCTCGCGGGAACTAGAGAGGTGCGATCAACTATCTAGCTTACCACTGGCGGTCATCGTTGGTGATGTGAATGGTCTTAAGTTAATTAATGATGCCTTCGGACATGCTTGCGGTGATGAGTTATTAGTTAAAGTAGCTAAGGTTTTACAAAGTGCTGTTGGGGATTCTGGTATAGTGGCTAGATTAGGGGGAGATGAATTTGCTGTGGTACTCTCGAATACTAACCTTGAGGTAGCACAGGGCAAGATTCGAGAGCTAAAACACCGAGCGCAACGGGAGACAGTCCAATCCGTTCAGATTTCTATTGCCTTTGGGGTCGCCGTCAAGACGCAACTGGATCAAAGTCTTCAAGACTGCTTTAATCTAGCAGAAGAGCACATGTATCAGGATAAGCTCAAATGGAAAGGGAGTTGATTATCATGGATACTGCTGAGACTGCTGTACAAGTTCGCTACGCCGAAACGGATCAGATGGGTGTGGTTTACCATGCAAACTATTTGGTGTGGTTTGAATTGGGGCGAAGCGCCTTGCTTGATAGTCTTGGTTTGGATTACGTGCAATTAGAAAAAGAAGGCCTAGTCTCACCAGTGATTAAGGTGGAAGCCTCCTTTATAAGCCCTGCTCGGTACGGAGAAGAGGTGACAATCAAGACCTGGGTGCAAAGCTATGATGGACTGAGAGTTACCTACTTCTATGAGGTTTTGGTAGCTGATAGGCTCTGTGTTACAGGGAGTACAGTCAATATTTGCGTACGCACCGAAGACTTTAAGCCAGTTTCTATTAGACGACGTTTGCCGCACTGGGATCAAGTTTATCAGAGGATTAAGCGGGATCAGAGTTGATCCCAAGCGTAGAGAGCTGCGCCAATGATCCCACCTTCGCCTCCTAGCTGAGAACGTTTTATGGGCGTATCTTGCAGTCCGTTCATGGCAGTAGCTCGAAAGCTAGCTTGGACAGATGACTCTAAGAAGGGGTACCACTCTAATATACTACCACCTAAGATGAATAGCTGTGGATTGAGTAGATTAGCCATAGCCCCTAGTCCCTGACCTAGTGCGGTTCCCACTTCATGCAAGATTTGGAGTGCTCGCGAATCGCCTTCTGACGCTCTTTGGAACACCTGGGGTGAAGTGAGCTCCTCTTGGAAAACTAGGCTACCTTGTTTGGCAATGGCGGTTCCAGACACGTAAAGTTCAAGACAGCCACGGTTGCCGCAGGCACACTGTGGACCAGAGTGATCTAGACTGAGGTGACCCACATGTCCAGCCACTCCACTAATACCGTGTACTAACTGACCATTACTAATGATTCCCCCGCCAAGACCAGTACCTAAAGTGAGTGAAACAAAATCCGCGACTCCCTGACCTTGTCCTATCTTCAATTCTGCGTATGCCGAAATCTTACAATCATTATCTACAAAGGTCGGAAGGGTAGTGGTGGTTGCGATTATTTCCCTGAGGGGAACACCCACCCAAGGGGCGGTAGGGTAGAGTCCCGGTAGATAACTACCTGTTTTCCGATCAATTTGTCCTGCTGAACCAACTCCTACAGCAATCGCTTGGTACTCACTAGCCAGTTTTGCGGCTGCTTCACCAACTTTTTGGAAAAAAGATTCGCCTGCCGACATTTCGCTTGGGAATCTTGTGGTGGCAATGATTTTGCCCATAGAATCTACTACAGCGACCCGTGTATTTGTTGCTCCGATGTCAATGCCAATTAAATACTGCACTACACTCTTTCCCTCCTGAGTCAGATTTTAAGATCTTGTCCTCCATAGGCTGCAATCCCTAGCATGCCTTGTCCACCATGGACTGCTAGGGATGCTCCCATTTCCGCCAAGAAAACCTTAGCACAATCCAACCGTTCTTCCACATTAGCTTTTAATTCAAGTGCTTCTTGGTAGGCACCACTATGCATGATGGCCAGTTGGGGTCGTTCTAAGGGGAAACTTTCTTCAACCAGAGTTATTAAGCGTTGCAAAGCCCTAGGATAAGAGCGGGCCTTTTCCACAACGTCCACCAAACCATCCTTCACACCTAAAATCGGTTTGATAGATAGGACACTGGCAATCATCCTCTTTGCGGAACTAATCCGTCCACTTTTCTCCAAATATTTTAAGGTGGGCACGGCTACAAAGACGGCGCTCTGCTGGCGAACCCGATCAATAATTTCCAGAATTTCATCACGACTCCTACCTTGCTTGGCTCCTTGAGCTGCCGCTAGAGCCATGAAGCCCTGTGCCATTCCTGCTGTTTTGGAATCTACCACAGTAACCGGAAAGTCTAATTGATTCTTAGCTAAATTGGCAACACTTACAGTACCACTACCTTTGCTAGTAACATGGATAGAGATGATTTCTTTGGCCTTCTGGGCTGCCCTACGATAAACCTCCAGAAAGTCACCGGGGGAAGGTTGGGAAGTGGAAATGCTCCGAGCACTATCTAGCTGTGCGTAAAAATGCTCGCGTACTAGATCTACTCCTTCCCGGTAGAATTGCTGATTGATCTGGACTCCAATGGGGACAATTTCCAGATCTAGTTTACGGACCAATTCGGGAGGAATTCCCGCGGAGCTATCTGTGACTATAGCAATACGTTCCATTCGTTCACCTTCCTTAAAGAACTGTCACCTTCTTTATACCACCAAAACTCCTAATCCCCTGCTTATACCGAAAAAAGAGACAGCCTAGTCACAGACTACGCCGTCTCACTGTTAATTATTACTGTTTGGTCGCGGCTAAGGTCGTAAGACCGCCGTCTAAGTTAAGGGCGGTGAACCCCTGTTGTTTCAAAATCCGCTCTGCCACATAACCTCGTAAGCCAACGGCGCAGAAAATGTGAATAGGTCTGTCATGTGGAAGCTCAGTTAATCTGTTACGCAACTCTTCTAGAGGGATGTGCACAGCGTCCGTAATCAGTGGGGTTGGCTTAGCATCACGGGGACGGACATCCACGAACACAGCACCTGACTCTTGCAGGGCCTCCACGGCGGACCATTGATAATGGTGGGATAATCCTTCCCGTAGATTACTAGCGGCAAAACCTAAGTGATTGACGGGGTCTTTAGCTGCTCCAAAAGGAGGGGCATAGGCTAACTCCAGTTCTTGCAGGTCTTCCACGGTCAATCCAGCGTAAATCGCGGTGGCTAAGACATCAATGCGTTTATCTACACCAGAACCCCCAACACCTTGGGCACCGAGAATTATACCAGTTTCGGGATGGAAGAGCAGTTTCAAAGACATACCTTCTGCTCCTGGATAGTAGTCTACATGGGATTCACCATGGACGTGGACTACTTCGTAGGCAATGTCCTTTTGACGCAGGCTCTTTTCATTATTTCCTACAGAGGCCACGGTCAGGTCAAAGACCTGAGCTATCGCGGTACCCATGGTTCCTTGGTAGATGCGTTTTTGTCCGGCAATATTGTCTGCCACCAGGCGGCCTTGTTTGCTGGCGGGGCCGGCCAGGGGAATTAAGGCTGGTTGCCCACTGATTGGATCTTGCACTTCAACCGCATCCCCAAGAGCGTAGATGAAGGGGTTCGAAGTTACCATGGTTTGATCTACTTTGATCCCACCGGTGTTGCCTAGCTCTAATCCTGCCGTTTTTGCCAAGTGCACCTCAGGTCTGACACCAATGGCTAAAATGGTGAGGTCACTGGCTAGTTTAACACCACTCTGTAATTCAATTTCTTTACCTTGATTATGGAAGGCTTTTACGCCATCAGAGAGGATTAGCTTAACCCCCTTGCTACGTAAGTGTACGTGTACCACACTTGCCATCTCATAGTCTAAGGGTGCCATTACTTGTGGCAGCATTTCTACTATAGTCACTTCTAGGCCTCGTCTATGCAGGTTTTCTGCCATCTCTAGACCAATGAAGCCTCCTCCAATCACTATTGCCCGTTGGCTACGATTGTCCGCTTCCTTTTCTTTGAGGAAAGCATTAATAGCATCAGTGTCAGGAATAGTACGTACTGTGAAGACGTTTTGAGCGTCCTGAAGCCCCGGAATTGGAGGCGCAACAGGACTGGCACCGGGTGAAAGAACTAGATAATCATAGGATTCGGTGTATGTCTCGCCAGTCACTAGATTCTTTGCTACAATCTCCTTTTGAGCGGGGTCAATGTGTTGAACTTCGGTACGAATGCGAACATCTAGATTAAAACGCGCTTCCATCCCTTCTACAGTCTGTACAATCAGATCAGAACGCTTCGGAATCACTCCACCAACGTAGTAGGGAAGTCCGCAATTTGCAAAAGAAATGTGTTCGCCCCGTTCGATCATGATGATTTGTGCATGCTCATCTAGGCGTCGTAAGCGGGCGGCAGTGGCGGCCCCACCTGCTACTCCACCAACGATAATAACTTTCCTACTCATCATCTCCAACTCCTTTTTCTGAAAATAAGATTTCCAAAATTTCCTTAACCTCCGGATCAACGAGTCTGTAATGAACCTCAAGTCCTTGGCGAGTTGCCTCCACTATCCCCACCCGTCTTAAACGCGCTAGATGTTGGGAAATAGTTGATTGGGGAAGATGGAGGCAAGCTTGGATTTCACTGGGACAACTGGGTCCCTGGTCAATTAGACCCCGCAAAATGCACAGACGTGCCGGATGGGCCAGGCTTTTCAAAAGCTCGGCCTTAGTCTGAAGTAAACGTTCATCGTATTGAAAGGCCATGTTCTCCTCCTATTATTGCAATATCCTTATATTACAATAATACGATATAGTTTCCGCAAAGGCAAGGTGAATTTTGCCTGGGCAAGTAAATGGGATTTAGCGTCCGGTAAAGTGCGGAAGGCTCAGTACTCTTTTTCTGCGCAGGATCGCCTCAAATGGGGAAAAATGGGGAAATTCGCGCTTCGACAGTAGGGAGTACTGTTGCTAGAATGAAGATGAGGAAAACGGAATTCACGGTGTTGCTTGGGGCAGAGTGAATTACCGAATGAATTGAGCACCCCGTCATTCCTCGTTTCCTCGAATTTCAAGCAAAAGGAGGGATTGATGTGGGACAAAAGAAATCGGCCCCAAAAGCAGCACCCAAGAAGCCACAGGCGCCTGCTAAAGGTGGCAAAAAGTAATTAGAGTCTGATCATGCGAAAAGAGTCCGGGCGGTCGTTGACCACTCGGACTTTTAGATCATGCTTGCCTTGTCTCGTGGGTTAGGTTTTGAATCCAGTCGAAACGGTTGACTTTTACTACTGCCACCAAGCACTTGAGAATCTGATCAGACTTCAGACACATAAATACTATAACCGGATGAGCGTGAAAGACAAAGGCTGCTAGATAGGCTGAAGGAATCACCACAAGCCAGACGAAAATCAGGTCGTTGATCAAGACGAAGTAGATGGAGCCTCCTGCTCGAACAATACCAGTTAACACTGACATTTGATAAGAGGTTCCTACAATCATTACGGACAAGACTATTAGAAACTGTTTTGCCATAACTAACGTTTCTGGCGTTAGGTTGTAGAAGGTTAGGATATAGTCAGAGATGAGGTACAAAAGTGCACCTGAACAAACGCCAACAAGCAAGAACAGAATCTGCAGTTGTTTGGTGTAGCTTTTTAGGAGATCGTATTGTTGTGCTCCTACCGTCTGGCCCACGATTACGGCCGAAGCGGCCGCCGTTCCATAGACACCTACTGCCACCATGGAAAACAGGTTATTAGCAATCGACACAGAAGCTAGGGCCGTTGCACCAAGGCGACCTAAGATGGCGCCTTGTACTGCTAGGTTGATTCCCCAGAAGATATCTCCCAGGATTACGGGAAAGCCAAAACGGAAAAAGTCCCGGACTAACTCGCGGTGCGATTCTCTAAAATGGCGGAATCGAAGCCTTAGGTTGCTGTCAACAAAGCGAACGTAGAATATCATTATGGGAGTTTCCACCATTCGGGCAATGAGTGTAGCTAAGGCCGCGCCGCGGATTCCCAGAGCGGGCGCCCCAAGATTACCAAATATTAGAATCCAGTTGAGACCAACATTCACAAAAAAGGTGATAATCGAGAGTACCAATCCAATGCGCACCTGTTCTACGCAGCGCATGGAAGCCACAAGAATTTGGGTCACAGCAAAGAACACATATGTAAAGCGGATGATGCTCAGATAGCGTAAGGCCTCGAGTTTGACTAGAGGATTATTGGTGAAAAAACCTAAAATTTGCATGGGAAACAAGAGAGTCGCACCTAAAAAGAGTAGGCCTGCTCCTAAACCGAATTTGAGAGCAATAGTTACGATGGCCCGGGTGTTGTCAGTGTCTTTCTTGCCCCAATATTGGGATGCCAAAATAACCAGGGCAGCACCTAGACCGGTAACTAGCATATGGAGGATGTTTTGGAGTTGATTGGCTACATAAACTCCGGAAAGAGCTAATTCGCCTAGGGAGCCCACCATGAGATTGTCAGCCATACCCACGGAGTAAGTGATAATGCTTTGGAGCGCCATTGGAGCGGCCAAGAGCAAAATGCGTTTGTATAACTTAGGCACGATATTCCTCTTTTCTCGTTTACTTACTAGGACTTTTTAGCTCCTTACCGAAACTAGCTAGTGCTATATGTTTTGGAAGGGAGAACTATTTTGGAACTACAAATCATGTCTTTTAATTTACGTTACTGGAACGAACACGATGGCACTAACTCCTGGCCCCAGAGGCGGAAAGCAGTCGCTAAGCTAATCCATGAAACGAACCCCGCAATCCTTGGTACCCAGGAAGGTTTAAGGATCATGCTACAGGATCTAGACGAAACTTTACCCGCCTATGGGCGGGTTGGGGAGAGTAGGAGTGCATCAGGAGATGACGAATTTTGTGCCATCTACTATCGCCAAGCTCTTTTTGAGCTAATTGAGAGCAAGCAAATCTGGCTATCTGAAACGCCTGACGAACCAGGTAGCAAGTCCTGGGATTCATCCCTACCTCGGATTTGCACTTTGGCATTACTGAAACACAGACCAACTGGTAAACAGGTAGCGTTTCTCAACACTCATTTAGACCACCTAGGTGAGATAGCTCGTCTAGAAGGTGCCAAGCTTATTCTAGAACTAGTGTCTGAGTATGAGGGCATGCCGTGCATCTTAACGGGAGACATGAATTGCCATCCTAGAAGTGCTCCTATCCAACTCTTCACCTCTCAACTCACTAATGCTTTGGGTGAGGTGGGTTTAGGTGAGGTGGGGACCTTCCATGAGTTTACAGGTCTGGCATCCCATGATCCTATTGACTATATATTTGTCACTTCCCAAATTCAGGTGCTCCATGGCGCTGTTTTGGACAGGAAGGTCGAGGGTGTTTTTCCCTCAGATCATTTTCCAATTAGTGCGTTGGTTAGGATTTGAATCCTCTAGTAAGGCTAGAGCAGTGTGGGCAGGTACAGGTGGCGAATAGAAGTAGCCTTGGAATCGGTCACAATGATGTTCCCGTAGATAGTCAAGTTGCGCCGCACTCTCCACGCCTTCTGCCACTACCTGTAAACCTAAATTCTTGCCAATGGCAATAATCTGGCTTGCCAAGAACGCGTCTTTGGAGCTGTTGGGGATCTGATCGATAAAGCTCTTATCTATTTTCAACGTATCTAAGGGCAGTACCTTTAGGTAACTTAGGGACGAATACCCCTTGCCAAAATCGTCTAAGGCCATTTTTACACCAAGTCTTCTCAGTGTTTGGATCTGTTGATCAATCAGATCATAAGATTCCATTAAGACAGACTCAGTAATTTCGAGGCGCAAGAAGGATGGAGCTAGACCTACCTCCCGCAAGATTTCTTGCACTCTGTGGGGAAAATTAAATCGACTAAACTGAACAACTGATACGTTCACTGAAATGCAAGTGTGTGGGTGGCCTAGATCATGTACCTGTTTAAGGAAGGTGCACGCTTTCCTCAAGATCCATTCGCCCATGGGAATAATTAGGCCGGTTGCTTCTGCCACCCTAATTACTTGTTCAACTGTGCCGTTGATGGATTCTCTGGGTTCCCAGCGTAAAAGGGCTTCAAAACCACTAATGCGTTGGGAGGCGAGATCCACTTCCGGTTGGTAAAAGAGGGTTAAACGGTTCTGCTCCAGAGCACTACGGAGTTGTTGCTCCATCAAAACACGATCAATTGCCCCTTCCGAGAGCTGGCGATGGTAGATTGTGAAACAATTGCCACCTCGCTTCTTGCTATCATGCATGGCCAGATCTGCAAATCTAATGAGGTCTGCGCTAGAGTATCTCTCGGAGCCAGAATGGACAAGGCCAATACTAGGAGTCAGATGAATAAGGGCGTTTGTATACTGGAATGGTTCTCTAAAACTGATAACGAGCTCTCGCGCCAACTGTTGCGCGGAAGGCTCACCTAGGCAAGGGGCTGTAACTATGAACTCATCACCGCCAAAGCGATACACGGTGCCTCTATCGCCAACCGTACCCACAAGCCGCTTTCCCACCATTTGCAGGAGATGATCACCGGCCTCATGGCTACGGAAGTCATTCACATCTTTAAAGTTATCCAAGTCAATGAAAAAAAGGGCTAATAGTTCGCCTTGCCCTAGTGCATTCTGCAGATCTTGCTGTAAGGACAGTCGATTAGGCAGATCCGTAAGGACGTCAAAATAGGCCAAATGGCGCAGCTTCTGTTCTGAGAGGGCAAGTTGACCATGGATTTTCTTAAGCTCTTCATAGCTTTCTTGGCGGCAGTGCTCGTGTTGCCTTGCCTCTCCTAGGGCTAAAGAGATCAGAGAAAAAAGTAAAAGGCTAGTTATAAATACGTACACCCAACCCTTGATCATATTGACAAAGGTTAAATACTCAGGATTGGTGATCAACACATCAACGAGCCAATCGGAGAAGAAGATCCACAAAAACCCTAAAGCCGCGTAGAGGAGGGTGATGTTTCGAGCTGTTTTTGCTGGGGTAATCGAAAAGTCTTCACGATCCTCCCTTGGACTATTTAGATTGAGTAGTTTTCGTAACCATCGCTTATCGTTCTTCAAAAAATCCATTCCTTCCTAACCGCTCCGCTAACTTACGAGCAACCTGAGGATAGTCTTCCCAGGGGATGGGACGACTGAAGTAATACCCTTGCGCTTCTTGACAACCAATTTGCTGCAGGAGTCGTAATTGTTCGCTCCGCTCTACCCCTTCTGCAACCACAGTCATTGAAAGGTTTTGGCCAATGCCAATGATGGAACGAACTAAAGCCTCGGTACGTTGATCCTGATCAAGGGAATGGATGAAGGTTTGATCAATTTTTAAGGTTTCAACAGGGTATCTAATTAAATATTCTAGACTAGAGTAGGCTGTCCCAAAGTCGTCAATGGCGAGAGATATCCCCATATTATGCAGTTCGCGTAGATTATCCAGAACCTGCGGGGTAGGGGAGAGCATGGCATCTTCGGTAATCTCGATTCTTAACACAGGGCTGCCATTACTGTGGCTTGATAACACAGATTGAACCAAGGCAGGAAAGTGGGGTGAGCGGAAATGGTTGGCCGAGATATTGACGGCTACCCATCCCAAATCCATGTCTTGGTCGTGCCACTGGCGGTGTTGAACACATACTTTCTCGAGCATGTATTCGCCCAGTTGCTCAATGAAACCTCCTTGTTCAACTGCGTCTAGGAACTCACCTGGAGCAAGCAGACCACGCACAGGGTGCTTCCAGCGGATGAGTGCCTCTTTCCCCACGATGCGCCTAGATTCCAGTTCTATAATGGGTTGGTAAAAAACGGTGAACTGTTCCTGTTCAAAGGCGGTGCGAATCTCCGTTTGGAAACGTAAACGTTCCATTATGGCTTGATGGGTGTTGGGGTTATATAATTTTAGTTGTTCAGTCAAATTGCGTTCCGCTTCATAAAGAGCCGTTTGGGCTTGTTGGTAAAAGTCCTCGGCATTGGTTGGCGTATCTAGTTCGCTGATGGTAATGCCACCAAATAATCGAAGCTGCAGATTGCGATTGTCGATCTGAAAGGGCTGACTCAGTAACTCATCTAGACGATCTACAATTCGTAAGACACCACTAGATGTGGAGGGGATCACTACGCCGAATTCCGCATCTGCGATTCTAGCTACCACAAGATCCCCTTCTCCTATGGTCTTCAGGATGTGAGCAACACGAATTAAGATATCATCAGTTACTTCGGGTCCTAGCAGGGCCTTTAGTTCTGAAAGTCCGCGCACAGATACTAAGGCTAAGATCACAATAGGATCTTCGTTTAAGCTCGTGCCCAAATAGTCCATAAAATATTGGCGGTTGGGCAAACCGGTGATGGGGTCGTAATAAGTCATGGTTCCAATTGTGTCCATCATGCGGTTAAAAGACGATCTAGTTTCTCCTAGTTCGTCCGCAGTGTCTACTTCGGCCCTAACGGTAAGATCTCCCTCGGATCCACGTCTAAAGATCTCCTTTAGCTCCACAATGGGCTGGGTGATGGTGTTGGCAAACCATAGTCCTAGATGAAAGACGATGAAAACGCAGATCGCTCCAATGAAGAGTAGGTACGACAGAAGGCGCCTTACGGGGCTTTGGAAATAGGCAGTAGGTACTTGGGCAATTATGGTCCAACCCTCAGAAAAGGATCTAGAAAAGAAGGCGCGATACTCTGTGCCTTCTTGCCAAAATGTGAAGGTGCCGGATTCTTGATGGGTCAGACTATCCCACTCAGGGTAATAGTCCTGGATTCGGCTTGTCATTATTAGATTTGAATTAGAGTGGACTAGGAAATAACCATCACTATCAACCATAAACACATCGCCACTGGGATAGCCAAAATCCAAATTACTAATACCATTGTAAATGTCTACCAATCCCATGGATAGCCCTAATAGCCCAGTGACCTCGCTACCGGTTTGATCCCAAATTGGAGTGGCTACTACTACAATTTTTTCTCCCGTCGAACGGGAGAGGATGGGTTCAGAAATTACGGTTTCACCAGCCATTACAGGGGCAAAATAGCTACGGTCTGCCACATTGCCTGCAGAGCGTTGTAGTGTTGTGTTATAATCACCGTCAGGGCTGGCTACAAAGAATATTATGTAATAGTCAGCCGCATCCCGAATCTGTCTTTGTAAAAAGGGTTCTATTTGTTCCCAATCTCTAGTTTCCAGAATGGGAGAATTAGCCAACTGTCTTAGTTCTTGGATGCGTTCTTGCCTCCATAGGTCTACTATTTGAACTTGCGAACGTACTAAAGCAAAGGCGTTTTTCTCAACGAGATCGTCTACCAAAGAACGGGAGAGATACCCAGTCACCCCAATAATGATTAGGGCTAAAACTAAAACAAGGGAAATGAAGGACACTAGTACCCGTCTTCTAATACTGCCAGATAACCAGCGGAACACCTGGGCACCTCCTTACTTTAGCAAGATTTTTAAATTATTCGACAGAATTCCACGAAATCCTTGCTAAACTCTACAAAAGAGGTGCAATCAACCGCAGTACTGACCACTTAAATCTTCGATAAACAGATAGATTACCGTATACATCTAGGCTCATTTCTTCACAGTCTTTTAAGGTCTCAAGAAAGTCGTCGCGCACTTGTAGCACACTTGGTGTTTGGTAAAGCCAGACACCGTTTTCAAAGTGTAAGTAGAGGCTACGATAATCCAGATTAATGGTGCCAACAACGGCTACTTCATCATCGGCCACAAAGGCTTTAGAATGCATAAATCCAGGCACATACTCATAAATTCGTACCCCACTCTTTAATAATTCGGGATAGTAAGAGCGGGTCACTGCATGTACAATGGTCTTGTCAGCTACATATGGGGTCATGATGCGTACATCTACTCCTGATTTTGCCGCCAGACTCAGCGCTGTAACCATTTCGATGTCCAAAATAAGATAGGGCGAATAGATGTAAATATAGTCTTGAGCCCGGTTAATTAGATTGAGATAGACAGTCTCTCCTACCGGTTCTCCATCTAAGGGATTGTCACCAAAGGGTTGAATATAGCCTGGCTCTCGCAGTGGGGGCGGAGGTAGCTGGTTTGGTTTGAATTGGTCAAAGTCTTCTGTTGTGCCTTGGATATACTCCCACATAGTCAAGAACATGACAGTAAGGGACCAGACCGGCTCGCCCTTGATCATGAACCCCGAGTCCTTCCAATGGCCAAATCTTTCGATGACATTAATGTACTCATCTGCCAGGTTGATGCCCCCTGTAAATCCAGTATGGCCATCGATGACTGTGATTTTCCGATGGTCTCTGTTGTTTTGTCGTGCAGAAAGTGTGGGGGTAAATGGGTGAAATATAGCTACTTTTATACCTAGCGCTTCTAGCTTTTGATCATATTTATGTGGAAGCCTAAATGCACAGCCCAAATCATCATAAATCAGTCGTACATCCACGCCCTGCCGGGCTTTTTCCACTAATATATCTAGAATGCTATTCCACATGATTCCTTCGTTAATGATAAAGTACTCCATAAAGATGTAATGCTCAGCTTTGCGGAGTTCCTCTAACATGGCTTCAAAGACTGACTCGCCTACGGGGTAGAACTTAGAGTATGTATGACGATACAAGGGAAAAGCCCCATGATCCTGAATATAACGAGCTTGGTTAGCAGCATGCTTATCTATTTTGGCCAACTCTTGAACGATGGGGTCACTAACGCTTAGGGTTTCTTGACCATGGAGACGCACCTGTTCCATCTTCTTTTGCATTCGTTTATCAGTTCGCCTGTTGCCAAGCATGAGGTAAAATAGGCCCCCGAAAATAGGAAACAGCATAATAGTGATAATCCAAGTCATCTTATATCCAGGTTTGCTATTACTGCTTACAATAGCGATCACCACAATAGCGCTAAGAATAGTGGAGAACAGGTAGAATTGGGGAAAAAAGTTCCCAAAACGACCAATCATCAAGATTAGGGCCACTAACTGTGCTGCAATCGCTAGACCTACAATGGTCACCCTATGGAATAATAGGGACAATAATTTCTTCAATAGCATTCACCTCACTGAAATAATAGAGATGTATCCTAAACTTAGTACTTACTAATAATCTTGCTTGACGTATCTTACTTTGTCAAGGCAAAGAAGGTGAACACAATCCCTGATCTTGATTCGGTAAGAAACCTCGGGTATAGTAAGGAAAAGGGGGAAGAAGCGATGAAAAAATGGAAATTACCTCTGTTAATGGTGATTATTGCTGTATTTGCCTTTGCTAGCCAGAACGCAGTTCTAGCCGAGGATGAAAAACCTTTGGTACCTGACTTTGCTTTGCTTACTAAAGAGAACGAGCTTGTTCGCTTGAGCGATTACCGAGGCAAGATCGTGGTTTTGAATTTTTGGGCCAGTTGGTGCCCACCTTGTCGTGCTGAGATGCACGAGTTCCAAAAGCTACACAATGACCTCGAGGCATCGGGTGAAGCCGTACTTTTGTTACTTAACCAGATCGACGGGCGTCGGGAAACAGTAAAAACCGGTACTGACTACTTAGAGAAGAATGAATATACCATGGTTAATCTCTTTGACCACGGCCTGGTGGGAGGGCAGATCTTCGGCGTTCCAGGCCTACCTACTACCGTGGTAATCGATGGAGAGGGATATCTTTCGAGTTATGTGGTGGGCTCAACCACTCAAGCAACAGTGAAGAAGATGATTGAGGGGGCGAAATAATGCTTCAACAAGTGGCTCCGCAGCTAACATTTTCATTATTCGTGTTGACGTTTACTGAAGGTCTGCTCGCTTTTTTGTCTCCCTGCATTTTGCCCATGATTCCCATTTACCTCTTGTATTTAGGGGGGAGTGATGAAGTAGACGAAAAATCACCCCACCGCTTGATGACAAATACCTTAGGTTTTATTCTGGGCTTTAGTTTAATCTTTGTAGCCCTTGGAGCAACCGCATCCGCCTTAGGGGGTCTACTGGTAACTTATCGAGTGCTTTTGCAGAGGATTGGCGGTCTTATTGTTATTCTCTTTGGGCTCAACTATCTTGGCGTGTTGAAGGTCGGCTTTTTGAACAGATCGAAGACCATAGGAGCTCGGACCGAAAATTTGAAGTTTTGGTCTAGTCTTCTCTTTGGAGCAGTGTTTTCTCTGGGCTGGACACCCTGCTTAGGGGCTTTCTTAGGAAGCGCCTTATTAATGGCGTCGAACACAAACACTATGTATCAGGGGATGGCCTTATTGTTGACCTTCTCTTTGGGTTTAGGCATTCCTTTTTTCCTCACGGCTATGCTGTGGGAGAAACTTCAACAGACCTTTAATTTCATTAAAAGGAACCTTCAAATCATCCAAATGGTTTCAGGAGTCTTATTGATTCTGGTAGGTGCATTGATGTTCTTAGATCGCTTTGGGAGTTATGCTAATTTATTTTTATGAAGGTTGGGTAAATCATGACTAAAACTTTTGATGTGGCAATCATCGGTGCTGGAATTGTAGGAACCACCATAGCGCGGCAGCTCTCCCGCTATAACTTAGATGTGGTCATTCTAGAAAAGGCGGTAGACGTAGCCATGGGGGCTACAAAGGCTAACAGTGCCATTGTCCACGGGGGTTATGCCGAACCGCACACTACCCTCAAGGGTCGACTCTGCCACGTGGGCCGGCAAATGTTTGCCCAACTGGACCAGGAATTGAATTTTGGTTTTGCCGAAACAGGTTCTCTTGTTGTTACTACCGAGGATGATCCACAGCCCTTATATCGCTTATTAGAGCAGGGAGAGGCCAATGGGTTGACTGATTTACGGATCGTTGACCAAGAGGAACTACAAGCTATGGAACCCAACTTAAGCAAGGAACTAAAGTGGGGTCTTTATTGTGAAGGGGCAGGGGTTTGCTCGCCCTATGAAATGGCTATTGCCATGGCAGAAAACGCCATAACAAATGGTGTTAAACTCCATTTAGAGACGGTGGTACAGAATATATCGGGCAGCAAAGGAAACTTCGTTATTAACACTAATAATGGTCTTTTCCAGGCTCGCTATATCATTAACTCAGCAGGTGTTTACGCTGACAAAATAGCTAATATGGTGGGTTTAGAGCACTTTACCATCTTACCGAGAAGTGGTCAGTACTTGCTTTTTGCCAGGGGGAGCGGTGAAGCAGTCAAGCATGTTATTTTTGGATTACCTACAGCCAAGGGAAAGGGAATCCTCCTAACTTCGACAATTTATGGGAATTTGCTCATTGGGCCAGACGCTAGTGACCGGGGGGATCGAGAAGACACGTCCACGAGTGTTGAGCGCATGGCGGTCATTTATGATCAGTGCGCGGAGCTGTACCCTGGTTTGGATGCACGGCAGTTTTTGCGCAGTTTTACTGGAATTCGAGCCCGCAGTTCAACTGACGACTTTATTATTGAAGAGTCAGAGGTGGCCGGTTTCATCAATGTAGCAGGGATTCAATCTCCTGGACTAACTGCTGCCCCTGCTATCGCCCTAATGGTGGAGGGAATTCTCCAGGATGCAGGTTTGGTCTTAGCACCAGATTCCACATTCGATCCTTATCGGCAGCCTATTATCGAGCGGAAGACAATGCGTCCCCTTAGTGAGATTAAGCCCCTTTTAGATCTTCCCTCATCTCCCGAAAAGATCATCTGCCGCTGTGAACAGGTCACAGAAGGGGAGATTGTTGATGCTTGCAGTAGGGGAATACCCGTCAAGACCATTGATGGGGTTAAACGTCGTACCAGAGCTTCTATGGGTTGGTGTCAGGGCACTTTTTGCCGACCGAGGATTGCGGAAGTATTGAACCGCATTTCTCCCGAGGACTTTGATACTCGCTTCGATATTGAGCACAGCGGAGTAAATAGGGTGGGAAAATCGGAATTAGTAGATTTTCTAAAAACGCGCGAGAACTAAAAATTATCCCTCCTCAAAGACCGAGGAGGGATTCGCGTAAGTAGATTTCGCTTTTATTCTATAGGTTCAAAACGGGCGGTGAAGAAACGCAATACAGGTGGTTCATAGACAAAGCGCAGACCCTTCACATTTTCCCGGTCTTGATAGAGGTCAATGACGGAGTCGGCTACTACATCTAAGTGAGAATACGTGTATACCCGTCGGGGGATAGTTAACCTTACCAGTTCTAGTTTGGGATAATGGTGGTTTCCATTTTTATCGCGACCTGCTGAAATAATTCCCCGTTCCATACTCCGGACACCTGATTGCAGGTAGAGCTGGGCTGCGAGCATCTGTGCTGGAAACTCATCCTGGGGAATCTGCGGGTAAAAGGCTCTGGCATCCAAGAAAATGGCATGGCCACCTACTGGCTTAACAATAGGAATACCGGCGGCCATGAGCTTATCACCCAGGTATTTTACTTGATCGAGGCGGTGGGCAATAAAGTGATAATCGATAGATTCGTACATGCCTCGGGCCAGAGCTTCCATATCACGTCCAGTCATTCCACCATAGGAGGGCATACCTTCGTAGACAACTACTAGGCTTGTGGCTTTTTGGTACAGGTCATCGTCATTGAGGGCCACAAATCCACCAATATTTACGATTCCATCTTTTTTGCCAGACATGGTGCAACCATCGGAGTAGCTGAACATTTCTCGCACAATCTCCTTAATGGTTTTATCTGCGTAACCATGCTCTCTTTGTTTGATAAAACAGGCGTTTTCCACGCAACGGGTTGCGTCCATCATCACCTTAATCTTGTATTTTTGAGCCAGTTCATAAACGTCTCTGATGTTGCTCATGGCCACTGGTTGGCCGCCAGCTAAGTTTACAGTCACCGCTAAGCAAATGTAGGGGATTTTCTCTGGGCCCACTTCGTCAATGAGGTTTTGAAGCTTTTGCAGATCAATGTTGCCCTTAAAGGGATGTTCGTTCTGGGGGTCGTGGGCTTCGTCAATAATAATGTCCCGGAAAGTGGCCCCGTTTAACTCTTGGTGAGCTCTAGTCGTAGTAAAATACATGTTTCCGGGTACATAATCACCAGGTTTAATCATGATTTGAGAAAGAATGTTTTCAGCACCACGTCCTTGGTGAGTTGGTACCACGTGCTTAAAACCGTATAATTCCCGCACAGCTTGCTGCAGGTGTTTAAAGTTCTTACTTCCAGCATAGGCCTCATCACCTAGCATGAGCCCAGCCCACTGATTATCACTCATGGCATTTGTTCCGCTATCGGTCAACAGGTCAATGTATACGTCCTCTGAATCGAGGAGAAAGGTATTATACCCGGCGCGCTTTAACGCTGCTTCCCTTTGCTCCCGGGTAGTCACAGCGATGGGTTCTACCATCTTAATCTTGTAAGGTTCAGCCATATACTTGTAATCCACTAGCTACACTCCCATCCTTGATTTTATTTCACCTTTAGTATAACTCAAGGTTAATGAGAAGTAAAATATTATTATATCTCAAGCTGTTTTTCGTATTCTAGTAGCCTAAATTGGGTTCTGACACCTGGGAATTTACAAAAAATGCGGCTACACCACCAAGACCGATGTGGCAACCGAGGACACTACCTACGACATTTACTAGAAAGTTTTTGTAGCCCAGTGTGGTTGCTAACAAATCCTTAAGTATCGCTGCTGAATCTGGATCATCGGCGTGGCTGATGGCGACTAACTGGTCTGGGTGACCAAAGGAACGTTCTTCCACAAGTTCACCAATGCGTTTAATGGCAGCCTTTTTACCGCGGACCTTTTGAAAGGGAACCATTAACCCATCCTTCACATGCAGGATGGGCTTTACGCTTAGAATGCCTCCTATAAAGGCGCTGGCGTAACTAACTCGGCCTCCCCGATACAAATAGTTGAGATCATCTACAGAAAAAACATGTTCTACATTGTTCTTGGAACGCCCTTTTACTCTCTGAATGATTTGTGTGGCGGGTACACCAGCCTTTGCCATCTGAGCCGCTTCTAAGACAATTAGTCCCTGACCTAGGCACCCCGTTAACGAATCGATGATGGTGATTTCCCATTGAGGGTACTTTTCCTGCACGCCTTGCGCCACTAAACGAGCGGTGTTACAGGTGCCGGATAGTTTTGAGGAAAAGCTAATGTAAAGGCAAGGCTGGTTCTGGCTAGCATAGTCAGTAAAGGTGGAGATCATTCTCTCAATAGGTACTTGAGCGGTGGTGGGTATCTTCCCTGCGCGCATCGCGGCATAGACCTGTTCGGGTTTGATGGTATGGCCGTCTACGTATTCTTGGTCATCGATGTAGACCAAGAAGGGTAGTACATCTACATCATATTGTTTAATTAATTCTTCCGGCAAGTCACAGGCGCTGTCTGTAATAATTTTAATATTCATCTTTTTAACCTCCGAGACTGTTGCGATATAATACAAAAACCTTCGACTTGCAAGGAGTGAAATCCTTCCAAAAGATTTGTAGCGACCTTGCACTTGCCTAGTCGTTAATGTACAATCTAACTAGATTTACCTGAAAGAAGGTGTGGGGGTATCTTATGTGTAACGAAGTTCTAGCTCTAGAAATACGCGGACGGATTCACGAGTTAAAATCCGAACAGGTCCGCTTAAAGGATTTTATACAATCGGATCAAGTGCTCTTTGAAGCTTTGGAAAAGGCGATTTCAGAATTAAACTGGGTCTTAACCAAGATGGAATCGGAAGGGGAGTAACATGAACCGGATGCGGTTGTTGGTGGTTTTGGTCTTAATTTGTGGTTTGTGCTCAGGAGTTGCCCAAGCTAGTACTCAGGACGAAGGTATCTTCTTGCTGTTTTTGAGTGGTATGGAGGTTGGACGGGAGGAGTTTAGCTTCACCTCCGGCGGCCTAGAGACTAAGGGCACGATTACCATGGCCGGACAGAGTCTGACAATTAGAACAAATCTAGAGGGACGGCCTTATTCTTGGGAAGAATATGGCTTGACTCTTACGCCTGGAACCACAATAACCGGAAACTTCAAGTCCGGTAAATTTGATGTGCAAGTTGGACCCCTGCGCAAGAGTTATTCCCTAACGAAGCCTTACGTTGTTTTAGATAATAATGTGTTGGCTCATTATCAATACCTGCTCGATTTGGTATCTCCAGAGGAGCCGTCTGTGGAGCTACAAGTGGTTGTACCAAGTCTAGTTTTAAGTAACCAAGACCCTATTATCCCTGGGGAATTACGCCTAGGTGAGCTTGTTTTATATGAGCTTAATGGAGCAGAGGTCCCCTTACAGGAGCATATACTGAGCCTACCTGGTGGTTTGGCAATGCGTGTTTTTGCTACAGAAGCGAACCACCTGGTGCTAGTGGAGATTCCTATGCAGGGCGCGGAAATTGTTCGCAAGGAGTATGTGGGTTTGAAAAAGTCTCTCGGAACGCAGCAAGCTCAAACCCATTGGATTGAAGAGGAGTTTAGGGTGGCCAACGGTTCCATTAGTTTAGCGGGAACGCTAGCTTTGCCCCTGGGTCCTGGTCCATTTCCCGCGGTGCTTTTGAATTCCGGCTCTGGTCCTCAAGATCGCCATGGCAACACTCCCCCTGGCTATGTGACGGACATCTTCACGATTATGGTTGAACGGCTGACAAAAATAGGCTACGCAGTACTGTGTTATGACGAACGAGGGGTGGGCGAGAGTACCGGAGACTATGCAGCAGCTAGTTTGCGGGATCTCCTCTCAGATGTGGATGTATTACTCGACTACCTGGCCCAGCATGAGCAAATTGACGAGAGTAGAATTGGCATGCTTGGCCATAGTGAGGGTGCCTATTTCGCCCCACTATTTGCAGATCGTTTAGGGGCTCTGATTCTGTTGGCCGGCGCCTCTATCCCACTGGATCAGATTATGGTGGAGCAATTGGATTATCAAGAGGCTCAGCCTTGGCTATCGACTCAGGAAAAAGCCATGCTACAGGAGTATCGACCGCAGCTTGAGAAATTTCTACAGGAAGCCCAGACCGGAGTAGAAGTGAGTACTGTTTTACCACTTAATCTCCAGTGGTTGCGGGAACATATGGCACTAGACCCTGTGAAGAATCTACAAGGAGTCACTGCCCCTGTCTTAATTATTCACGGCGATCGGGATTTAAAGGTTATGCCTTACCATGCTGAAGCCTTGGCTAAAGCTTTAGAAGAGGGAGGCAATGATCAGGTGACTGTCCATTATCTGGAAGGGACAACACACGAGTTCTTATTCTTCCCCTATGAGAATCCTCATTTTGACGCCTTGGATCCGTGGCGCTTGAATCCCGTATTGTTCGAACTCATCGTGGAGTGGCTTCAACAGAGTCTTTAAAAACAGAAATAAAAAAGCCCTATTCACTGGGAATGGGGCTTTTTAGTGATATTAGAGACGGGTTACGTTTGCTGCTTGCGGACCGCGGTCGCCGTCAACGATTTCAAAGCTAACTTCGTCGCCTTCGTTGAGAGACTTGAAACCAGTGCCTTGGATTGCGGAGAAGTGTACGAATACGTCGTCGCCATCTTCGCGCTCGATAAATCCAAAACCTTTTTCTGCGTTAAACCATTTTACTCTGCCAGTCATTCATTGGCCTCCTAGAATTTATTACTAGTCAAAAGCCTAAATTACGCAAACAGTGTAAACCCTTGCTCAACTAAAATTGAAACTCGAGGCCATTTTTGTTCGCTTCATTTAAATTCTTAACCGTATTAAGTGTAACATAGAGAAAAACTACTGTCAACTAAATGTGAAAAAGAGTAAATGTGAAAATAGTCAGGAAGCTGGAAAAATTTGCTTAGAAGCTAAAGTAAAGCGGATTTCGGCCGATAATATGAATGTAGATCCTTAAGGATGAGGTGATAACAGTGAGAATTTCTGGATTGTCTTCAGGAATGGATACTGAACAAATGATAAAAGACATTATGACCGCAGAACGAATCCCCGTTGATCGGGTATTTCAACAAAAGGTCAGAGCCGAGTGGAAGCGGGATGCTTATCGGGATGTCAATACGAGACTACTACGCTTGCGTAACATGGTATTTGATATGACTTTACAGGGCACTTATAGCAAGAACGTGGCCACTTCGTCCCATGAAAATTTAGTTTTGGCTACAGCTACTGGAAGTGCACAACAAGGGACCTTTGATCTAACGGTGATTAGTCTAGCAGAGACCGGTCGGAGCAGCTTCAAAGCAGATCTTAGTGATGAGTTTAGGGTTTCAGAACAATTCGCGGAATTCAACGAAGGTATTGGGGAAGAGGGCACTAGCATCAAACTTTTGGGGCTTGATGGAAACGAAGAGGAAATCATCATTGGCAAGGATGATAGCCTGCAGAATGTCTTAACTAGGATTAATCAAAATAAGAACCTTGGTATTACCGCGTATTACGATGAACATGCGGAACGGGTTTCTTTCACAACGAAGAATACTGGTGATAGTGCTAAAATAGAAGTGTTGGATGCGGATTCTAAGGCCTTCTTTGAAAATGTTTTTGGTGTAGAATTTGAGGATGGTAATGTTCTGGCGAGAGGCAAAAACGCTAAATTGGAGATTAATGGTATTGAAACCGAACAGAAACACAATACTTTCGTTCTCAACGGCATAACAGTTACTCTTAAAGAGGCTAACGAAAACGCCACCGTACGCATTGATGTCCGCCAAGATACAGATGCCATCGTTGACCAAATTAAAGAGTTTGTGAGTTTATACAACGAATTGGTAGAAGAGTTTAACTCTTCGATTCGTGAAGAGACCTACCGTGATTTCCCACCTCTAACTGAAGCGCAAAGGGCTGACCTGTCCGATAAGGATATTGAGCTATGGGAAGAGAAGGCCAAAAGTGGTCTACTCCGCTCTGATCGTCTTCTAGGAAATATTTTAGCTGAGATGCGGATGGCGCTAGGGGCCAGCGTACAAGGTCTAGATGGTAACAAGAGTCTAGCTCAGATTGGGATCAAAACCGGCGCTTGGTATGAGCACGGTAAACTTTATATAGATGAGACAAAACTTAGGGAAGCGGTGGAAGAAGACCCTGATGGTGTCCGGGACATCTTCACTCAGCAAAGCGAAGATGGCAACCAAGTTGGTCTCGCCCGACGTTTAACTAAAGTCTTAGATCAGGGAATGGAACGCATTAGCGACACCGCGGGTAAGGCCTCAATTCCCTACGATCAGAGTTTCTTGGGCAAACAGATTCGCGATTACGAGCAGCGCTTAAGTGCCATGGAGGAACGCCTAATTCGTGTGGAGCAAATGCATTGGAGTAAGTTTACAGCCATGGAGCGTGTCCTTGGTCAACTCTATGCTCAAAGCGATTGGTTAACGCAGCAACTGATGACTATGATGGGGTGACAACTAAGTGCCTAAAAGTCTATACGAGCGAAAATTAGAGCTTTTTCGAAAGCTGGGTGAACTTAGTTCCGAAATGGCTGGATTTACCCCGGAGCGACTTGTGGACGAAGAGGGGGCCGCAGAGTTATTTCAGGGCTTGGTTCAGCAACGGGAAGCTATCATGAAACAAGCTGATGAAATTACTGCCCAGATTAATCAGGTACAAGTGGCGGTGGGGGAATATCTAAGCCCGGAACTAGAATCGTTGCAAAGAGATCTACGGGCTGAGGGCGCCAGAATCCAAGCCCACAATCAGAGTATTGAGGCGGTTGTTAAAACCGCCTTAACTGACTTGAGAGAAAAAACAAAGAAGATCCAAGAAGTCAGGCAGTCCCACAGGGCCTATGATTCCCGTGTTCTTGCCAGTGAAGGGTCATTTATCGATAAACGTCGTTAGGAGAAACCATGGCCGAATTTTTTGGTTTTGCTGAGGAGTTGTTGAATAAGGGAAGGGCTACAGTTGACAACACGTATGCTGTGGCTGGTTTGTATGATCTGGTAGTGCAGGCGCAAGAGGACGCGGAATTCTACGTGGAGATAGCTACACGGCTAGGGGGGCGTGTCCTTGATTTAGCTTGCGGATCAGGTCGCCTGCTCCAGCCCCTCTTGGAAGCTGGATTAGAGGTGGTGGGTCTGGATTTATCTCCCGAAATGTTGGAGCGTGCTCGGCAGAAACTCGGGGCTCGAGGCGAAATGCTTGAATTAGTTCACGGCGATATGCGCACTTTTTCTTTTCCAGAGCCCTTTAACACGATTCTAATTCCATACTGTTCACTCATGTACATGCATAGTGATGAGGAGCGGTTAGCCGTTTTCAACCGTTGCTATCAGCAGCTAAGCCCCGGGGGATACTTAGCCTTTGACTTCTTAGCAGGGCAAGTGGAAGTGGGAGAGGCGTTACCCAGCTTAGCCCTCCAGGGAATGCATCCTTTTACTGAAGACGTCTTAATTAGTGTAGTACAAATTAAGGGGTTGACGCCGGATCTTCGTTTACTCAATCAAATTAACTATATATTCCCAAAAGACCCAGGACAGCCCAGGATTACTTTGCATTCGAGCAAAGAAGCAATCGTTTGCCCACAGCACATGATTGATCTTTTGAAGCAAAGCGGGTTCTCTATCGAGGGAATTTATAACAACTATACTCGCCAAACGTATGATGGTGGAGAAGAGTGTCTGATCGTGGCGCAAAAGACCGGCGAGGGCTAAGGAGGAGAAGAGTAATGATTGGTTCGGAAGATTATGGAATCCACAACGACATGAAAGATGTGGTCGGGCTAGCCATTTTTCGGGTACTCTCGGAAGACAAGAGTGCCTGCAGGTGTCCCCAATGCCAGAGCGACATGCAGTGCCTAATTTTAAATCGTTTAACTCCCCAATATCGACCTGTCGATCAGGGGAACCTGGCAAGCAAGGATGTTCGTCTCGAAGATTTAGAACGGGATTTATTTAATCAAATAATGGTCGAGTCATATCGGGCTTTGCACATTGTTAAGAATGAGCCTCGCCATCACGTTAATCGTACATTTTTACATAATTCATTGGAAGAAGTCGTGCTCGTTGCCCTACACGATATCTTGAGACAGGAAAAGCGTCAGCTCGATTATGCGAGTTTAAGCAAGGTGATGGCTCATGTGCTTAATAATCTTCAACCCCGATATACCACTACTAACAAAGGGCATGTGTTTTCTCGCACTGTGGAGATTGACCCAGGTTACTTAGCTAAGATTTATGCCAACATTTATAATGCCCTCGGTGAACTGCAACCTAAGGCTAGTAGCATATCATAGAAATGTCTGTTAACATTAAAAAGGCGTCCACTAGAATTTGATTCGGGCGCCTTTTTCTTTGACATTAAGGAAGTATACGTTTTTTCAAGTCCTCAACGACCTGAGCATCAGTCAAAGACTCTACATTAGTCCAGAACTGAGCGGCAGGATCTGGTCCTAGGAAGTCACTCAGTAGTTTATCACCAGCATTATTCCAAATAGTAATCTTGAGGTGACCACCCTTATTCTTAATTCTCACGAAAAAGTCGCTAGTATCAAACATTACATTCATGATTAATTCCTCCTTTCCTTGAAGAGGACTTCGTTCTTTGAGGGAGAAGTCCTGCGTGGGGATTGAGGAAAATGGTAAAGTGTTAGGGGGTTGTGCGATGGTTCACACCGTAGAGCAGAAGAAGGTGTTTAGAGCGGCCTTGGAGACTAAGGTTCAACGTATGTTTGGACGTAGCATTCGGGGTGCGTCTCAAGAACAAATCTACCAGGCTATTTCTCAAGTGGTGGCTGATCTAGTAAAGGAACAATGGGCCTATTCTCGGGAGTTGATGAGGGGGCACGCAGAAAAAGAAGTCTACTACTTATCCATGGAGTTTCTCATGGGTAGAGCCTTGAGCAACAACCTCATTAACTTAGGCATTGAGGATCTGGTCGTGGAGGTCTGTCACGATTTAGGTATCGAGTTTAAGGAAATCGAAGAGGCAGAACCAGACCCTGGTTTGGGAAATGGGGGACTAGGTCGTTTAGCCGCTTGTTTCCTAGATTCATTGGCTACAATGGGCTATAAAGCGACCGGTTGCGGAATCCGCTACGAGTATGGTTTGTTCAAGCAGAAGATCGTGGACGGTTACCAAGTGGAGGTGCCCGATCCTTGGTTGGAAAACGGAAACAGCTGGGAAATTGCTTTACCAGAAGAGACGGAAATCGTAAAATTTGGTGGTTTTGTGGAAACTGGTGAAAAAAATGGTCGCTTGGTTTACGAGCATAAGGGCTATCAATCGGTTCGTGCTGTACCCTATGAGGTACCAATTCTGGGTTATCGTTCTGATGTAATCAACGCGCTTCGTCTCTGGGCCGCTAGGTCCACTAAGCATTTGGATATGAGCCTCTTTGGTCAGGGGAAGTACCTTGATGCTCTAGAGGAAAAAGAATTGGCGGAAGTGATTTCTAAGGTTCTCTATCCAGATGACAATCATTCTGAGGGTAAATCATTGCGCCTCAAACAACAATATTTCTTTGTTTCGGCCAGTATTCAGAGTATTGTTCGCAATTATCTTAAGCAACATGGGGCCAACTTGCAAGATTTTCCGGCTCATGTTGTAATTCATATTAATGACACTCATCCTGCTTTAGCCATTCCTGAGTTGATGCGGATCTTAATAGATGAACAGGGCTTGGATTGGGATTCGGCTTGGCAAATTGCGAAAAGTACTTTTGCTTACACTAATCATACTATTTTAGAAGAAGCGCTAGAACGTTGGCCTGAAGGACTGTTCCGTGATTTGTTACCACGTCTCTGGGACATTGTTTACGAGATGAATGAGCGCTTTTGTGCAGAGCTTTGGCAGCGATACCCTGGCGATTGGGATAAAATCGCTCGCATGTCCATTATTGCTAACCATGAAGTGAAAATGGCTCACCTATGCATAGTAGGTTCCTTTTCGGTCAATGGGGTGGCTCAGTTACATAGTAATATTCTCCGAGAGCAGGTGTTTGCGGAGTTTGCCCAGTTTTATCCAGAAAAATTCACGAACGTGACTAATGGGGTGACCTTCAGACGTTTCTTGCTGAAAGCAAACGAAGGCCTGTCTAACTTAGTGATAGAGCGGATCGGTTCGGCTTGGATCAAGAAGCCAGCTGAATTAGGAAAATTCTTGGCTTTTCAGGATGATCACAAGACCCAAAATGCGTTGGCCCAGATGCGTTATGAAAGTAAACAGGCCTTGGCAAAGTATATTTACGATCACAATCAGGTTCGGGTTGATCCTAGCTCCATTTTTGATGTGCAGATTAAAAGACTCCATGAATATAAGCGTCAGCTCTTGAATATTCTCCACGTACTTTATCTGTACAATCGTCTTTTGGACGATCCCAATTTTCACATGCATCCTCGCACTTTTGTTTTTGGAGCTAAGGCAGCACCTGGTTATGGCATGGCAAAGTTGATTATCAAACTCATCCATGATGTGGGCGAGCGGATCAATAATGATCCCACCATCGACGATCGCTTAAAGGTAGTGTTTCTAGAAAACTATCGTGTGTCCTTAGCTGAAGTTATTATCCCTGCTACGGACGTGAGTGAACAGATTTCCACCGCGGGCAAAGAGGCCTCCGGAACTGGAAACATGAAGTTCATGCTCAACGGAGCCCTCACCATCGGCACCTTAGATGGAGCTAATGTGGAGATCGATCAGGCTGTGGGGCGTGAGAACATTTTCATTTTTGGCCTCACTGCCCGGCAAACTAACCAATACTATTTGGATG
This sequence comes from Firmicutes bacterium UBA4996, assembly GCA_002396805.1. Lineage (GTDB taxonomy): Bacteria > Bacillota > Limnochordia > Darwinibacteriales > Darwinibacteriaceae > UBA4996. Next base: position 147,995 of record DGYW01000064.1, read on the forward strand.
GCAGCTACCGCCCCTACGAGATCTATTTGAGCGATCCCTACTTGAAACAGGTGTTGGATCAACTGGTGAACGGTTTTGTGAACGCTCAGCATCCCCAATTGTTCCAAGAACTCTATCAGGGTCTACTTCACGGGAAAAATGGGGGTATGGCAGATCCGTACTTTGTACTTAAGGATTTTGACTCTTATCGCCAAGCTCATGAACGGATTGATAAGCAGTATCAGAATCCAGGGCTGTGGTGGAAGAAGGCCATTATTAATATTGGTAACGCTGGATTCTTTTCTAGTGATCGCACTATTGAAGAATACAATCAAAGAATATGGAAATTACGTTAGGAGGACGAATGATGGAAAAGTTGCCTATTGCCTTACAACTTTATTCTCTGCGGGATATGGCTCAAAAGAGTTTCCTCAAAACCCTAGAATTGACCGCGGATCTTGGTTATGAAGGGGTGGAATTTGCGGGCTATTTTGCCTTAACCAGCTCGGAGTTGCGTGACCACCTCGAACGGCTAGGCTTGGTACCAGTGAGTTCGCATGTTTCCTTCGAAAGGCTAACTGAGCATTTGGAGGAAGAAATTCGGTACAATCTGGACCTCGGGAACTACTCGCTAGTGTGCCCTGCACCTCCCCGTGGGTTTCAGGGTAGTGTGGAGGCCTGGCGAAAATTAGGCAAGGATTTAACTGAAGTAGGCAAAAAGTTGAGTGATCATGGTTTGAGGTTGGGGTATCACAACCATAGTTTTGAGTTTGAAAAACTCCAAGGAGTCGCAGCACTCGACATTTTTTATGAAGCGGCGGATCCCCGCTATGTCTTTGCCCAACTCGATTTGGGTTGGACCCTCCATGGGGGCGAAGACCCAGTTCAGTACCTTAAGACACTTGAGGGACGTTGTCCACTGGTCCATGTGAAGGATTTCGGCCCCGAGCAACAACAGACTGATGTGGGTTGCGGAATGCTAGACTTATCAGGAGTTTTAAGGGTTGCCGAAGAGGCAGGTGTAGAATGGTTGATTATTGAGACCGAGGTCTATGCCATATCACCAAGCCACAGCGTGGAAGTGGGCTTAACCAACTTACGAGCTGCGCAAGAAGCCAAATTATAGCTGTCAAGAAGTCGACCAACTGGTCGGCTTTTTTCATAATCAAGAATAAACCGGTAATACTAGTCTTAACCCTAAGAAACGAGGTGGGACTAGTTGTTTTTTTGGAAACGTTCCAAGACTAAGCCGAAACTCCGAAAAAGTGGCATCACTCTCCATCCGTCTTTAGCCAGAAGTCTTCAGCACTTTAAAGAGCATGTTTTTTCCAATGATGATACTATCAACTATCGTGAATTCAAGACCCAAGAACCGCGTGCGCGTGCGTGTGTCCTTATTTATGCAGAGAATATGTCTAATGAAGAAATGTTGAGCAACTATTTGGTTCGCCCTGTGCTAAGCTGCTCCTTACCACGTAAGCGGAAAGACCTAGAAATAATTGACCATCTAGTTACTAGGGTAATTCAGAGTGATGCAGTCCATGTCCGGAGGGACTATACTGAGCTAGCGGATGAAGTTATAGGTGGATCTGGGGTTTTGCTTGTGGATGGCTGTACAGCGGGAATCGTAATTAAGGCTCAGGATTGGCCCAAACGCTCTGTAGTTGAACCGGTAGCTGAAAATGTAGTAAGGGGACCCCGGCAAGGCTTTACAGAAGAAATGGGAGCCAACATCAGTCTGCTCCGGAGAAAGATCAAAAGCACCAAGCTAAAGACCAAGTATCTGGAAATTGGTAAGCAAACTAGTACTTCGGTTGCTGTAGTATTTGTGGAAGGTCTCGCTGCCCCCAATTTAGTGGCTGAAGTATTTAGACGATTAGAAACGATCCAGATCGATGGAGTTTTGGAATCCGCTTATATTGAGGAGCTTATTCGAGATTCGCCAAACAGTCCCTTGCCAACTATCGGTTCAACAGAGCGCCCTGATACTGTAGCCGCTAGACTCCTGGAAGGTCGTGTGGCCATCGTTGTGGACGGTACACCCTTTGTTCTTACTGTTCCCTTTTTTTTTCTTGAAGCCTTTCAGGCCAACGAGGACTATTATAAGAACTGGCTATCGGGTTCGTTCGATCGTTTCTTGCGCTACTTTTGTTTCTTTCTCACCATTGCCACCCCGGCTCTTTATGTGTCATTGATCAATTATCATCCCCAATTGCTTCCTACTGAGTTAATCTTGAGTATTTCATCCGCCCGTGCTAATGTGCCTTTCCCGTCAGTGGTGGAAGCGGCGGCCATGACCCTTATGTTTGAAATTTTAAGAGAAGGAGGCATCCGCTTACCTCAACCGGTTGGTCAGGCTATTAGTATCGTGGGGGCAGTGGTGCTGGGAGACGCCGCGGTCTCGGCGAATTTAGTAAGTGCCCCCATGATCATTATTGTGGGTATCACCTCAGTCTCAGGCTTTGTTGTGCCACGCCTTCAGGATTCGGCGGTGTTAATTCGAATGATTCTTCTGCTACTGGCAGCGGTACTCGGTCTGTATGGCATAGTCTTTGGGGCAATTGGATTTTTGCTGCAACTAGCCTCCATTGAATCTTTTGGTGTGCCTTACTTAAGTGGCCTAGCCTCGTTTTCTGCTCAAGAATCTCAAGATACACTGTTTAGGGCTCCTCAGTGGTTAATGACAAGGCGTCCCAAATTTTTGTCTCCCGGAAATAGGGTGCGTCTGAGGAGCAATCGATCATGAAACGGAAAGCTCTAAGAATGGCACTCCTATGCCTAATCTCTGTATCTTTGCTGGGCTGTTGGGATTATGTGGAAATCGAGAGGCTAAACTTTGTATTGGGGATAGGGCTAGAGCAGATAGAACCCGATTTCGACGTGATTATCGAAGTGGTCAAAGCTGCGGGTGGTTTTCAACAAACCAAACTTCAACCAGTAGTCCTCGCTAACAAAGGTCAGACTTTTTCTAGTACAGCGCGCGCCTTAACGAATCCGGCCGGGAAAAGGTTATTCTGGGCCCATGCCAAAGTATTCATTGTCTCTGAAGAGGTGGCTCGCAGAGGTGTCGTGCAAGCAATCGAACTAGCCATTCGTGATGTGGATATTAGAACTTCAATGTTGGTTTTTGTGGCTAAAGATTGTACAGTTGAAGAGATCTATCACAGCAAGCCCTCTTTTGCTAACTCGGTGACTGAGCACATCGTTGAGCTGGTTGATCAGCGCCTTAGAGTTCCTGTCACTTTCCCACAGGAAATGTGGCAGTTTCGCAAAGCTTTGGCCGAAAGTGGCGTTTCTGCATTTCTTCCAGCCATTCAGCTTGTGCAAGAAGGAGAGGACGAGGTGCCTGTTCTTGAAGGCAGTGCCCTTTTTAAGGGAGAGCAGATGGTAGGCTGGCTTGATGGGCAGGAAACTCGTTTTTTCGCGTTGCTCAGGAATGAAGTCGATCGTGGTCTTATGGTTATCCCCACTTTCGTTCAGGGTCAACGGGGGGATCTTACTTACCAGATTGAGCATAACCAAGTGAAAATTAGGCCCACGGTGGAAGGGGATCAATTAGGAATGGTGATTGACCTAAACCTGCGGCTAGACCTGTCAGAATCTGGTACTTTGCGCCTTAATTTCGATGATCCTAAGGTGATCAAAAGCTTAGAAGAACGGGTTAATATCGCTGTCAGTGGACAAACTCAGAGCTTGCTACAGAAAATCCAAAGAGAGTACAATACCGATGTTCTGGGTTTCGGTCTACTCCTCAAAAGAAAACATCCAAATGTGTGGCGTGCCTTCGCCCATAATTGGGATGAGGTTTTCAAGCAGCTAGAGGTTACAGTGAATGTGAATGCTAAGATAGTATCAACGGGTATTATTTCCGAAGCAATTCATCTGAGGAATTAGGTATGGTTATCTTGATCGTGGTAGCCTATGTGGTTGTGGGAGCTGTGGAGATCTCATTGTGGTCGGAGCGACCACGGAAACAGTTGTGGGTGTATATCCTTTTGTTAACTGCGGTGACCATCTTGTCAGTGTTACTACTTCTCAACTCCGAATTACCGCCTCCTGAACCGAATGACGCCCTTAGAAAGCTTTGGAGCATAATTATGGGGGGTAGTGGACAAAAATGAGAGAATTCTTACCAGATCATCATGGTGTTGCCATAGTTGTGTTATTTCTTCTAGGTAGTGCCATGATTTTTGGGTTAGGTGGACGTGCTCACAATGATCTCTGGTTAGCTCATTTGTTAGGCATTGTACTGGCCATGCCCATGGTTTCTTTATACGCGCGCTTTAGAAGCATCCTACCTAAGGAAAACTTATATGTAGGGCTTGATACATTGTTTGGTACACGGGTGAGCCGGCTGTTGGCTTTCTTGTACGCTTTTTCTGCTTGGCGTTTGGGTTGTCTAGTGGCGAAAGATGTGGCCACCTTCGTTGATATTGTGGCTTTGGATTTCACCCCCCAACCGGTTTTTATGCTGTTCTTGGCAATTCTGGCCCTTTGGGCCACCAAAGAAGGGCTAGAGACACTTGGACGCTGGAGTGTTGTAGCGCTAAAAGCGATTTTGTTCGCTGGGGTATTAACGCTGCTCTTGTTGACTACGACAGTGGATCCCCAACAATTCTTGCCCGTACTTTATAATGGATGGATGCCGGTGCTCACCGGATCTTTAGAATTGCTTGATTTCCCCTTTTTGGAAATCGCTTTTCTGATCTGGGCTTTTGAGGCTCTGAGTAGTAAGACATCTCCATACAAAATCCTCATACCCGGTTTTATCATTGCGGCGCTGGCTCTTGCGGCCACTTCTTCCATGGCTATGGCGGTAATTGGTCCCGATAAGTACGAGTCCTCCTATTTTCCAGTTTACCTGGCTGTTTCTAGAATTAGTCTCTTTCGTTTTTTGACCCGTTTGGAAGCTACTGTTGGTGTCATTTTCGTGTTGACCTGCTTTCTAAAAGTGGCCGTTTGCCTGATGGTCACTTGCAAAGGATTTGCCCATGCCCTTGGCTTTACTGATTACCGGTTTTTGGTGACTCCTTTTGCGTTAGGATTAATACCTGGTTCTCAGTGGTTTGCCAAAAATCAAATGGAAATTCATATGAGTGCAACGAAAGTGGTGGCCCCTTATGAAATACTAATCTATGTTATTCTACCTTTCGTTTTTTGGATTAGTGCAGAGATCAAGATGTTTCGCCGCAGCAAAAAGAGTAAAGGGACCTCAGGTCCCTAAATTGCCTGACAAATAGCCCGGTAAAACTTGGGGCGAAATTGGATCAATGCTGTATTAACGCGACTAGGATGAACCCGATTGGTTAGCAAAACCCCGTAAAAGCCTTTAGCAAAGTCGATCCAGATGGATGTTCCCGTAAAGCCAGTATGACCAATGGAATGGGACGAAATCAATTCACTTCCGGAGCAAGCTTCCGGACTCGGTAATAACCAGCCTAAGGTTCTTGGTTGGCTTGGGTCCGGAGAATAATTATTTCGTAAAAGAGCTACCGTGTTAGGTTTTAAGATTTGTCTCCCTCCATAACTCCCTGCTTGGAGAAGCATTGTACAGAAAATACCTAGGTCTTTTGCTGTGCTAAAGAGCCCTGCGTTTCCACTCACTCCGCCTAAGCCCCGGGCGTTTTCGTCGTGGACTACGCCACGCAAGAAAACTTTCTCTTCGGGATCCCACTCGGTATAAGCTGCGCGGTCTAATTTGGAGCGAGGCACCCCATAGCTAGTGTCTTTAAGTTTGAGGGGTTCCGCTACTAGTTTCTGAAAAAGCACATCCAGTGTAGTGCCTGTGAGCTGTTCTAAAATCAAGGCCAGGGTAATAAAACCCACGCAGGAGTATTCAACGGCCGTATCAGTGGGATAACTCAGGGGCACTTTCAAGACAGTCTCCAAGGCGGTATCCTTACTTCTAAATCTGGTATCTTGATACAATGGATAGACTGCGGGCAAACCAGAGGTGTGGGCCAGGAGTTCTTTGATGGTGATGTTGATTTTATCTTGGGGGGCGTTGGAGATTAGTTTGCCCAAAGGATCATCTAGCCTAATCACCCCATCTTCAATCAATTTTAAGGTTATTGTGGTGGTACTGACCACCTTGGATAGAGAGGCTAAGTCAAATATGCTGTCAGGGTTAGTTGGCTGGGGCTGGGGAAAGAAGCTAAGATTACCAAAAGCCCTTGGACCGGTCTCTTTGCCCTCATAACCTACTAGGGCCACCGCGCCCGCAGAATCTCTATCAGCCACAAATTTTTCAACTAGGTCGAACGCTTGAGTAAACATAGAATTCAGTCCTTTCTTGTTCTAAGTCATGTATTCCATGGGTTCATTTCTTCTCCTGGTATCAAAGGTAAATTTCCGCCTATTGCAGGGAAGGATTACGCCAATCTAGAATAATTTGTCCATACTAGACTAGAGGAAGGAGATAGCCATGGATGCTCTTCAACGTTATAATGCTTGGTTACAGGATCCATTAGTTGATTCTGCCACTCGAGAAGAACTTCGTAAATTAGCAGGTAAGCATGATGAAATAGAAGACCGTTTTTTTCGCTGGTTGGAATTTGGCACAGGGGGGCTACGGGGTACGGTAGGCGCGGGTTCTAACCGGATGAACATTTACACGGTGCGTATGGTGACTCAGGCCTTAGCAGACACTCTAAAGGCCGAAGGAAAGGCCAACGGCGGAGTAGCCATCGCCCATGATTCGCGCCACATGTCCAGGGAGTTCACCCTCGCAGCAGCCGGAGTGTTAGTTGGCAACGGGATCTCTGTTTACGTTTTTCCTGAGCTAGCACCAACACCGTTGCTTTCCTATGCGGTTCGGTACTATCAAGCAGCTGCTGGAATTGTGATCACCGCAAGTCATAATCCACCTCAATACAATGGGTATAAAGTATATAATGAACGTGGCAATCAAATATTGACCGAGGAAGCTTCTAAGATTAGTACTCAGATGGCTCAGTTGGGGCTAGAATCTGTGCAGGTCCATCCTGAGCCAGAGGCCAGTTCATTGTGGCACTGGCTAGGCGAAGAGGTGATTGAATCATATTACCAACGCCTTCTTGAGATTGCTCCCAAAGTAGAGAATAACGAGTCTTTCAGAGTCTTGTATACTCCTCTGCACGGGACAGGAGGGCGTTTCGTTCCTGAAATCCTGAAAAGGTCAGGCTTTTCGCAGGTTGCTACCGTGGGTGAACAAATGGTCCCAGACGGTGACTTCCCAACGGTTAGCTACCCAAATCCTGAAGATCCTGAAGCCTTTCAACTGGCATTTGAGCACGCAAAAAAAGCACCGTGTGATCTTATTTTGGCTACGGATCCCGATGCGGACCGGATGGGTTCAGCGGTTTGGCACGAAGGCCATTGGGTGCTCTTAAATGGTAACCAAGTCGGGGTACTCTTGACAGATTTCCTCTTGGGCCAGCTCCAGCCGGATCAACGTAAACGGGCTGTCGTCATCAAGACCATCGTAAGCACAGAAATGGCTCGCCCTATTGTGAAGAAATACGGAGGCGAAGTGCGCGACACCCTCACAGGTTTTAAGTACATTGGGACCTTAATAGATTTATTACCCCAAGAAGGCAAGGAGTTTGTCTTCGGCTTTGAAGAAAGCTATGGTTATTTGGCTGGCACGGCCGTAAGAGATAAAGATGCGGTTTTGGCTAGCTTATTGATGGCACAAATGGCCTCTCATTATCAAAAACAGGGGTTAACCTTAGTCGATCGCCTTGATGAACTCATGGAAGAGTATGGCTATTACCTCCAGGATTTGGTTTCTTATTCATTCGCAACTAGTATAGAAGCAGAAAAGTCCAGGGAGTTTATTCAAGAGCTTCAGACCACTCCCATTACGTTCATTGGGGAGGAAAAGGTGGTACAGGTATTGGATTTCCAGGCTAGCAGGGAGTTAGATTTGCGGACTAACGAAGCCAAGGAAATTCCTTTACCGAAGGAAGGAGTGCTCCAGTGGATAACGGAGCAAGGGAGTAAGGTGACGTTGCGACCATCGGGTACTGAACCGAAGATGAAACTTTATCTCGAAGTCTGTGCCTCGTCAGAGGAATACGCTAAAGCTAGAATTTCTCGACTAAAGCAGGCCTTTGATGAAATGGTTCGTCAGGGTCTCCAAAACTGACAATTTTAAGAAGGAACACCCCTCACCGCTTGGGCGAGGGGTGTTATTGATTACACTAAGGTACTAAGCTCATCAAGGTGTTGAATGGCTAGGGCGGTGATTTCTCCATCAATGTGGTTGGCGTCCACATTATTGCGGAGAATTCTCTTTACCGTCTCGTGGGAGAGACCGTCCCTGTAGGGGCGACTTTCTAGTAATGCCTGGGTGATATCGGCCACAGCCATCAGTCGTGCTTCAGGTTCTAGATCTGGTGCAGAGAGGGCAAAGGGATAGCCTGTGCCATCTAGGCGTTCGTGATGGTAGGCTGCCCAGCGCTGGATGTGTTGTACTCCGGGGCCAATTGAACCGATCAGATAATAGGTGTGATAAGTATGTTGTTTCATGACGGCCCGTTGTTTTTTATCCAGGGCCCCTGGATGCATCAAGATTTCATCAGGAATCGCTAGTTTTCCAATATCGTGGAGTAAACCTGCGACCCTAATCAAGCGCACTTTGTGCTCGGACATACCCATGGCCGCACCAAGAAAGCCAGCGATACGGGTTACCCCTTGAGAGTGAGTTCCCGTAAAGGGTGATTTACTATCGACAATTGTAGCTACTAAGTGGGCGATCTCCTCTAACTCATCTAGTGTTAACATATGACGGAAGGAGAGAAGTTCTTTCTGGATGGGTGCGTAGTTACCATATTGCAGATCGAGCCAAAAGCTAGGGATGAGAGCTAGAC
>DGYW01000064.1:157094-169171 GCA_002396805.1 Firmicutes bacterium UBA4996
GATCATCATATCCAATCGATCGGCCAGGTGGATGATGGCAGGGATCATTCTTAAGTCCGGTTTGTAATAGTCATGATGTTCAAGGACGTTCTTGGCCAGGTTACCGAATAGTTTCGTAGGCTTGAGAAGCTCATAACCTCTACGACAATGGGCAGAAACCATCCCTTGTTGCGGTTGTAGGTCAGCTAGTTTGAGCTTTTCGCCCGTAGTGCTGATTCCAAGGTCGTGGACCAAGGCACTAAGAATCAGATCTTCCAGGTCACCCTGGGGGAGTTGCAGCTTTTGTCCGAGGCGAAAGGCTATGTAGGTCACCCGTTCTGCATGAGATAAAAATTGGAGGTCGTTGAGATCTCCAGCTCGGGCTAATCCTGTTAAAGTAGTTATTAAATCAGCTTCAATATGTAGCATCATATACACCTCTACCTGGTAGTATAATATTCGGGAAAGGATTTTTGGGTGCAAAGAGGAATACTGGCAAGATGGCTTTGCAGCAAAGGGGGTTTGGCCATGACACGGGACAAGAATTGGTGGAAGTTATTTACGGCATTTTTTCGCATCGGCCTTTTTACCTTTGGTGGCGGGTTTGCCATGTTGCCCCTCATCGAAAAGGAAGTGGTTGAAAAGCAAGGATGGGCAGAAAAAGATGAAATCCTCGATATTTTCGCCATGGCCCAATCGGTCCCTGGTGCCATTGGGGTGAATACTGCAGTATTTATTGGTGGACGTCTACATGGGGTCCCCGGAGCCATCGTCGCCCTGTTAGGAGTGGTAACTCCTTCCATCCTAATCATTCTCATAATAGCACAGTTCTTCGAGCAATTTCAAACCAATCCTTACGTAGCCCGGGCCTTTAGTGGAGTTAGGGCCGCAGTAGTAGGCCTTATCGCTGCAGCCGCGGTTCGAGTGGGCAGAGGTGCCATTGTGGATCGTTTTGGTTTAGTTGTAGCAGGCACGGCCCTTTTCCTTAGTGTCTTTAAACTGATTCCGGTGATTTGGGTAATGGTTTTAGGTGGCCTTGGTGGTTACCTCTATGCTTTGACTAGAGGGAGGCTTGGGCAGAAATGATTCTTTGGCAATTATTCACTTCGTTTTTTAAAATTGGGCTATTCACTATCGGTGGTGGCTATGCTATGTTGGCGTTGATTCAAGAAGAGATCGTGCACTATGGGTGGATGACACCGCATGAGTTTGTAGATATCGTGGGTATTGCAGAAATGACTCCTGGACCAATCGCCGTTAATGCAGCCACATTCATTGGTTATCGGGTTGCTGGTTTAGCAGGAGCTCTCCTAGCCACTTCGGCAGTTGTATTACCTTCATTGATCAGTGTTTTAATTGTAAGTAGGTTTTGGGCGCGCTACAAAAGTTCACAGGGGGTTCAAGCAGTTTTTGCAGGAATTCGACCGGTTGTGGCCGGTTTAGTGGGGGCCGCTGCGGTGTTAGTTGGCAGGGCAAGTCTACAGGTTTTAGCACCAGGGTCGATTCACATACCTACCTTAGCCATGGCCCTCGTTGTCTTCTTAGGTCTCCTTTATCGTAAGTGGGATCCCATCAAGGTCTTAGTGGTTTGTGCCTTAGTTGGCCTATTTATTTTCAAGTAGTAAACTTTTCGTTGTATACCAGATTTACCCTTGGCAAGTTTAGGGTGAGGATGGTATACTATTTTCAGAGGATGTGACTGGGTGGTCACACCATTGGTGAGGAGGTTGAGCATGCCCAAAGTGACTTTTTTTAATTTGGATCCAGAAAAACGCCAGGCGGTAGTGGAAGCCTCAGTGAAGGAATTTGCTGAGCACCCCTACGAACAGGCATCCTTGAGTAGGATTGTGGAAAATTGCGGGATTGCTAAGGGTAGCATGTATCAATACTTTGAGGACAAACTGGATCTTTATTTATATATTGTGGATTTAGCGTATGAGCAGAAAAGGACTTACGTCTCACAAGCTTTCTCTCTGGATGCAGACATTTTCACAGTTCTGGATGAATATTATCGGCAGTCATATTTGTTTGCCAAAGACTTCCCTCTGTTGCACCAAGTAGCCAATAATTTTTGGGATAGCAGAGTTTTGCTACCCCAAATTGAAGAGGGCAGGATCGATCGAAGCCGCGATTTTTTAAAGTTTCTGGAAGTAGCCATCGCCTCTGGGGCCGTTAATCCCAACTTGGATCCCCAAGCAGTGTTCTTTGTTTATCATGCGGTTGGTAAGGACTTGGTTGATCATTTCGAGCAAGGTGCCAATGATGAATATATTGGGCAGGTGTTAGATGTTTTGCGCTATGGCCTGCAAGTACGTAAGGAGGATTAACATGCGATTTAACGTAGTTAAAAAGCTCACTGTGTTTGGACTAACATTGCTAGTCGTCGTTTTCTCAACCAGTGTAGTCTTTGCACAGTTGATTAACATAGCGGTTCCCGCGGATCCAGATAGCTTTGATCCAGTTCGCACCGTGGCGGCTGCCACTGCAGAAATCGCCTTTAACATCTATGAAGGATTAGTCAAAGCTACACCTGCAGGTCAAGTGGAAGGAGCCTTGGCAAGCTCTTGGACAGTTGATGATACTAAGACCATCTATACTTTTTATCTGAGAGATGCACTGTTTCATGATGGGACTGCAGTCACCGTCAATGATGTGGTCTACTCCCTAAACCGGGCTAGAGATCCAGAAATTGCGGTACGGGCTGGAGAATTGGGGGCAATTAAGAGTATAGAACCCCTGGATGGTGCGGTACGGATTGAGCTCCACCAACCACATGGTGCTTTTCTGTATACATTGGCCGAGATGTACGCAGTCATATATCCTGCCCATGCTAAGAATCTGGCCCAACATCCAGTTGGTACAGGACCTTATTATTTGCAGGAGTGGAAACCCAATCAGCACATCCGCTTAGCACGGTTTGCACAGCATTGGTCTGGGCAAGAACCGTACTTTTCCGAAGCACGCTTCTTGATCATCCCTGACGAGAACAGTATGGTGTTGAACCTCAAGGCTGGTAGGGTAGATGTTATTCCTCGGTTAGAGACCTCGGTCTTACACCAGGTTGAGGGCAACCCGAGAGTTCAAGTACTCTCTTTTCCCATGAATACGGTGCAGGTATTGGCCATCAACAATAAGCATGCCCCCTTTGATGATTGGCGGGTGCGCAGAGCCTTGGCTTTAGGGGTTAATCAAGATGAAATCATCGTGGGGGCCGCTTGGGGTCATGGGGTCAAGCTCGATAGTGCCCTTAGTCCTGCCATGGCTGGTTTTTACAACGATCAGCTTAGTAAAGTCAACTCCTATGACCCAGTTCAAGCCCAGGCGTTACTCCAGGAGGCGGGCCAAGAACAGTTGCATTTAACCTTGACTTTACCCACTAATTATCCCCTCCATGTGCAAACGGGTGAGCTGGTTGCTGAACAATGGAAGGCCATTGGCATTCAAGTTGATTTGGAACTAGTGGAATGGGGGACTTGGTTGGAGCGCGTGTACACCCAGCGTAATTACGAGGTGTCTATCATTGGATTAGCCGGTCGTTTAGACCCCCATGCCATACTCGTCCGCTATACAACTGGGAATAGTCGTAATTTCTTTAATTTCTCTGATCCGACCTATGACCAATTAATTCAAGTGGGGATTGAAACGGTGGGCGACGAGCGGCGTCAAGCCTATTTGCAGGCCCAGGAGATACTTGCTCGACAGCTGCCAGGTGTTTTCGTCATGGATCCGCCGCAGCTTGTGGCCATGGGCAGAGGAATCCAAGGCTGGCGCAACTACCCAACCTATGTAGTAGATGTGGCCAGTTTGCGCAGGTAAAGGAGTAGGAAAACGCCATGAGTCGATACTTTTGGCAAAAGACGGTGAGCTTTATGCTCACCGCTCTTTTAGTCAGTGCTATCACATTCTTAATTGTCCAAATTTTGCCTGGTGATCCGGCTCTACTGCTCCTCGGTACAGAAGGAAGCCCTCAGGCCTATGAGCAGCTACGCAATGAGCTACAGCTCCATCGACCTGCTTTGGTGCGCTATTTTAGCTGGTTCAGTGGCTTCTTTCAGGGAAAGTGGGGCTCTTCCTTGCGCTACTCCTTACCAGTTACTCAACTGGTGGCGGAGGCCATTCCCCTCTCTGTCGGGATCGCCCTTTGTGCCGTGGTGCTTGCCTTAACTTTGGCTATCCCAGCAGGTATTTTTGTAGCGAGTAATCCCCAAAGTAGGGTAGCACAGGTCTTAGCAGCAGGATCTCAAATTGGGATGGCTATTCCCCAGTTTTGGCTTGGTCTGCTACTGATTCAAGTTTTTGCTGTGCGGTTCACACTGTTACCAGCAGGGGGAAGTGATGATCTGGTGGGTCTGATTCTCCCTGTGTTCACCCTGGCTTTGCCTAGGGCGGCAGTTCTGACACGCTTCGTCAACGTAGGATTGAGTGAAGCTTTAGAAGAGGATTACATTCGCACTGCCAAGGGAAAAGGTCTGCCTTGGAGAACAGTCTTGTATAAGCACGCCCTTCGTAATGGTATCCTTGGGGTCTTTACTGTAGCTGGTTTACAATTCGCGCAACTCTTGGCTGGAACAATCGTGGTAGAGCAGGTTTTTGCCTTACCTGGAGTTGGTCAGTTGCTCTTGGCTGGGGTGTTACAGCGAGACTTGCCCCTAGTACAAACATTGGTAATGCTGATCGTGTTTCTGATCCTAATCTTCAATTTGTTGTTCGACTTATGCCTAGGGTTCTTAGATCCGAGGTTACGTTATGATTAAGGGGAATAGTTTCATGACAAAACGGAATGTTTGGGGAATTATTGCTATCGGTCTTGTAATGTTTATGACTCTATTAGGCTATTTTTACACCCCTTATGATCCTAGCCAAACAGCGGTATTATCTCGCCTGCAACCCCCTTCCTTACAACATCCCTTTGGGACTGACCATTTCGGCCGGGACATCTTCAGTCGGGTGCTAGTGGGGGGGAGGGTTTCTTTGTTTTGTGGGTTAGCCTCAGTCTCGATGGGAGCAGCAGTAGGTGTGTTTTTAGGCCTATGGTCCGGCTTTCAAGGTGGCTTCTGGGATGAAGTGTCCATGCGTCTCAGTGATGGTTTGCAAGCATTACCAGCCATTTTATTAGCCCTTTTGTTAGCCACTGTTTGGCAACCTGGTGTTGCTGTTATTTTGTGGTCTGTTGCAATCGGGAATGTTCCAATCTTTCTTCGCCTAACTCGAACACAGACCTTAAAGATTAAGGCGCAGCCCTACTTAGAAGCTTCGCGAGCTCTAGGGGCTTCAGATTTTCGGATGATGTTTTGCCATACCTTACCCAATCTCAAGGACGCCCTCCTGGTGCAATTTTCATTAAGTTTGGCTGGAGCCATTTTGGTGGAAGCCTCCTTGAGCTATTTAGGAGTAGGCATCCAACCACCTCAGCCTAGTTGGGGGAGAATGCTGAGGGACGCCCAGTCTTTTGCCTCACTGGCTCCTTGGGCTGTGTTGATTCCTGGATTCTTTATTGCTTTGACCATAATTGGTTTTAATCTTTTGGGGGATAGTTGGATTCATAGAAGGTACCGTTGAGTTTAGGGAGAAAAAGGTAGTGAGTGAATTTTTCGCGTAAAGGGGAGAAACCATGCTGCAGTTACATGATGTTTCTAAAAAGTATAAGGGCGCGGATCGTTTTGCGGTGCGAGATTTGGACTTGCAGGTCCGTTCAGGTGAAATCTTTGGGTTTTTGGGACCAAATGGAGCGGGCAAAACCACTACCATAAAAATGATTGTAGGTCTTTTACAGGCTGATCGGGGACGGATTGTGGTCAATGGTCATGATCTAGCTAAGGATCCAGTTAAGGCGAAGCACTCTATTGGTTTTGTTCCTGATAATCCCAATTTATATGGCAGACTAACCGGAATAGAGTATTTAAACTTGATTGGTGATGTCTTTGGTGTAGATGGTCCAACTCGAGCAAGAAGGCTTGACTATTATTTAGAGATGTTTCAGCTAACTAGGGCAGCAGGTGATTTAGTGCAAAGCTATTCGCATGGAATGCAACAAAAGCTAGCTCTAACAGGGGCCTTACTTCATGCTCCAGCCCTGTTTATCTTAGATGAACCGATGGTTGGTTTGGATCCAAAATCCGCACATTTGTTTAAGGAGATAATGCGCGAACATGTAGATAAGGGCAATACGGTGTTCTTTTCTACCCATATTTTAGAAGTGGCCGAGAAGCTCTGCGATCGAGTGGGGATTATTAACCAAGGTCAGCTCATTGCCTGCGGCACCATGGATGAGTTGCGACAAAGCTCCCAAAAAACTGATTTGAGTTTGGAGCGTTTGTTCTTGGAGCTCACCGAGGATGGTGACAACCATGGGAAATAGACTTAAGAGTCTCTATCTAGCCTTACTGAATGTCCACTACGGATGGTCAGCTGGAAAGTACTATTATTTCAAGAAGAAACAACGGATTTGGGAGCCGCTAGTGCTAGTGGTAGCCCTAGCTCCAGCAGCGGTCATGGCCGTGTGGTTCTTGTGGTCCATGACGGATAAACTTTTTCTGGCCGGTCTAGCTTATGGGGAACCTCACCTAAGTTTAGCCTATGGTGCTCTGATGGTCGCGGTTTTGACCCTCTTCTTTGGTTTTTTCTATGTTCTTTCCGCTTTCTATTTCAGTAGCGATTTGGAAATTTTAGTACCCCTACCTTTCAAATCTTGGGAAATCCTTGTAGCCAAGTTGGGAGTGGTCTTGACTGGCCAATATGTGATCAACACCTTGCTCTTGCTACCGATTTGGATTAGGTACGGTTTGCTGGCTGGGGTAGGCGTAGACTATGTCTTAAGCGCCTTGGTTGTATTTCTAACGTTGCCCATCCTTCCCCTAGTATTAGCCAGCTTATTTACAGTTGTGTTGATGCGTTTTACTAATCTTAGTCGACACAAGGACCGTCTTACCCTGATCGGGGGAATTCTTTTCGTTGTGGTCGTGTTGGGCTTTCAACTCTGGATGCAAAATAACATTGGGGATGGAGATCCTGAGGCTTTCTTGGAGCAAGTCTTGATTCAGACCGATGGCCTAGTTAGGATCGTCGGCAGGGTGTTTCCCACAAGTGTGTGGGCAGCTCAAGCCATGGCCTACAGCTATTCTGCTCAAGGTTGGCTTCGTCTGTTTTACTTAGTGCTTGCAAGTGCCGTGGGGTTAGGCGTTCTTTACCTTCTCGGTGAACGAGTGTTCTTGCAAGGTGTCGTGGCTGGTTTGGAAGGTAGTAAGCAGGGAGCTTCCAGGGCGGTGGATTGGAAAAGCCCCCAGGTTAGGCCAGCGTTTTGGACCTTGGTTAATACGGAGATTAGACTTTTTGTGCGGGATCCAGGCTTTGCCCTCAATGGTCTTATTGGCTACATTTTGCTACCAGTTATGGCCATCTTACCTTTGTTTGCTAAGAATTTGTCGGAAAACCCCTTCGAATTTTTAACACAACAAGAGTGGCCGCCCTTGCTGTTGATAGGCGGAGTGGCCTTGTTCTTTATGGTTATGACCTCTATGTCCATGATTCCCACCACGACCTTTTCGCGGGAAGGCAAGTATCTGTGGATCATTCGTAGTATGCCTCTTTCTATTCAAGAGATCATCTTCACTAGAGTGGTGGCATCGCAAATTGTAAACACTCTTGGCTGTTTACTGGGGTTATTACCTGTCGCGCACCTATTTGGATGGAGTGTCTTTACCATCATTATTGGCACCTTATTAGGAGTTTTTTTGGCGACAGCCTTAGCATGTTTGCTGATAATCTTAGATCTAAGTCGGCCAATGCTCGATTGGGTTAATCCTATTAAGGCTGTTAAATCCAATCTGAATGCTATAGTTGGGCTCTTTGGTTCTATGTTACTGACGTTTGGTTTGGGGGCGCTGTTCTATTGGAATTTCCAAGCCGGGCAGCTTTGGCTTGTGCCGTTGGAGTTGTTGCTGGCCTGTGCGGTTTTGGCGTTTCTTGGTCTTCTTTTGCTTTCAAGATTTGCTCCTAAACAATGGCAGAGTATCGAGGGGGGTATCTAGTTGGATTTTATCCACAACCCACTGATTCAAGATGTCTTAATCTTGGTATTTGCCTTGGCCTTAAGTGCCATTGCGTACTATGGGGTTAAGCGCTATTTGTTACAGTGGTTGTATCGCTTGTTTCGTAAGACACCCACGATTTGGGATAATATTCTTTTTGACCAAGGTGTCTTTGATAGCTTTTCTTTAGTTATTCCTGGTTTGTTAATGTATCGCGTTTTACCATTTCTGCAGGTCTTGGAGTCCGGTACGGCTCAGCTCCTGCAGGTTGGTGTCATGGTTGTGCTGGCTATCTCTTTAGATCGCGTGCTCAAGGCGGGGTTAAAGATTTATAACTCTTATCCGATCTCAGACCGGATGCCAATTAAGGGATACGTACAGATTTTCCAAATTGTCCTATGGATCTTTACGGGTACCGCCATCTTGTCTTTGCTGTTGGGTCAATCCCCCTGGATCTTGCTTAGTGGTTTAGGGGCCTTAAGTGCCATCTTGATCTTGGTCTTTCAAGACACTATTCTTTCCTTTATTGCCGGCCTGCAATTAACCATGAACGATCAGGTGCGGGTGGGCGATTGGATCGAGATGCCCCAATATGGAGCCGATGGCGATGTAGAAGAAGTGGCCTTACACACGATTAAGGTTCGCAATTGGGACAAATCAATCACAACCATTCCTACCCATAAATTGGTGGGTGATTCTTTTAAGAATTGGCGGGGCATGTTTGAGTCTGGCGGACGGCGAATAAAACGTTCGATTCTAATTGATCAGACGAGTGTGCGTTTTTGTGATGAGGAACTGTTGGGGCGTCTAGAGAATATTCAGCTGTTGCAGGATTACTTGGCTCGGAAGACTAAAGAAATAGAAGAATATAATGCTTTGCACAACATTGATAGTTCATCTCTAGTGAATGGACGCCATTTAACCAACCTTGGCACCTTCAGGGCCTATCTGATGGCTTATCTCCGCACTCATCCCGAGATCAATCAAGAGATGATTCTTCTAGTTCGCCATCTACAACCAACTACTAATGGATTGCCAATGGAAATTTATGTCTTCACTAAGGATGTGGCATGGGTTAAGCATGAGAGTGTTCAAGCGGACATTTTCGATCACATCTTAGCAGTTGTTCCCCAATTCGATCTACGGGTGTTTCAAAATCCCGGTGGTCACGATTTGGCCCGAATTGGATTGGAAAGGAGTGCATACTGATGGGTGCCTATGTTCGTCGTGAGTATCCTGAGTGGTCTTGGTCGTTTTCGAGGCAGCAAATGTTCTCCACCTGTCTGCGTCGTTATTACTACAACTATTATGGTTCTCATAATGGTTGGGAAGCCCAAGCTCCCTCGGAGGTGGCTCTAGCCTATCGTTTAAAGAAGTTGAGTAATATTTATCTGGTCCTAGGGGATGCGGTCCATAAGAGTGCAGCTCAGATCGTGGAACGCGTTCAGGAGGGCCGAAGGGTACCTAAGGCGAGTGAAGTGGAGGAAGAGATTCGGCGACAGTTACGCCGGGTGTGGAAGTCCTCCCGCGATGATGGGGATCTTTTTTTAAGACGTCCTAATCGGGTGGACATGCTACACGAGTTTTACTATGGCTTGGGAATCAGTGAGGATACGATCGCTAAGATTAACCAGCGAGCAACTGAAACGGCCCAATCTTTAGTGGCTTCTTCCATCTGGGCAGAATTAGGAGAGGAAGGAACGAGACTAATCAGTTGCGAGCAGTTTGATACTTTTCCGCTTGGGGAGACGCCTGTGTATGCTGTGCCAGATCTTCTCTTTGAAAATACCCAGGGTCAGTGGATCATTGTGGACTGGAAAACCGGAGAGGAGGCAGAGGATAATCGAGACCAGGTAGCGTTATACGCCCTTTATGTCCAGAGAAAACATGGAGTACCGGTGGATAAGATTGTTACTCGCCTAGAATATTTGAATTTAAGAACTCAGCAAGTACTAGTTTTTTCAGATCAAGAGCTGGAGGTAGTGGAGCAAGCAGCCCTAGCTAGTATGGAAGAAATGCGAGGGCTACTTCGAGATCCAACCCAGAATATTCCCCGGGCTAAGGAGCATTTTCCCTTAACACCGGAGCGGAATAGATGCCTATGGTGCAATTTTTACGAACTGTGTAAACGAGAATTGGCTGAGAGTGTCTCTTGATAACGACTAAGCTAGGAGGCATTATGGGGTCAACGGTAAGCGCTCTTGAAATAAGCGGTCGATGTGGTGGTCGATCTCTAACCAGTTTTTGACCCGAGGCAATACAGTCTGTCGATGCCGGTTGTGGGAAGCGTGGAAGAGTAGAGTATAAATGCCCCGTTCGGCTACATCGTGGGCATTTTCGAGTTTATCATCCACGAAGAAATCTACCCCGAGCTCCACACAACGATCACCTTTAGAGTAATTTTCCCGATGGGGACTCATGAATAGTGAGTGGTAGGGGAGATTGTGCTTTTTCAGCCAGTATTCTGTAACCTGCCGGTGCTCTTCATCCCTTGCGGTAATTAGGTGAATGGTGCAGCCCTGATCCCATAGTTTGCCTAGAATTTCGGCGCAATGGGGACGTATGGGCACGGTAGAGATAATGGAATCAATCTTAGCAGCAAAGAACTCTCGAACCTCTTCAACAGTTCGATCGAAAGCCTCTTCAATATAGAAAGAAGGGCGAATCATCTCCTGGCCAAAGTATTTACCGGCTTCTTGGAGCCAGAGGTTGTTTAAACCATCATCATCACCTGTAAGTACACCGTCAATATCGAACCCAAAAATCAGTTTTGAGATTGGTCTACACCTCGTTTCTTAAGCGTTTAGGTTAGGAAATAGTGTAACATTTTCTATTTCGAGAAGCAAGCGTTTTCGATTTAAGCCACCGCCATAACCCCCAAACCAATCTGTTCCTAGCACTCGATGACAGGGAATAATAATGCTAATGGGGTTCGTTCCCACAGCCCGCCCCACAGCACGAAACGCTTTGGTATTAAGGTTTGTGGCGATTTGCTTGTAAGTCGTAGTTTGTCCATGGGCTACTTTTTCAACTTCTGCCCACACCCTTTTTTGAAAGGGGGTTCCCCGAAGTTCTAAGGGCCAGGACCACACTAAGGGTTTGCCCAAGAAATAAGTGTTAAGTGCTTCCACTTGGCTAGGTTCTAAGGGGCAAGAAATTGTCTCCGTCATGGGGAAGTACTTTTTTCGCCAGTCTTTTGCATGCTCTCGATCGAAGGACGCATACACCAATGTTTCCTCGTCAAAGAGAAAATACAATGGACCGAGGGGCGAATCATAGGTGGAAGATTGCACAAAAGTCTCCTCCTTCGGTGTATAATAGAAGAATACTTCGCAACAAAGAAGACAAATCCTGCCTTGGGCAGAAAGGAGTGAGGCTAGTGGCGGTAGAGCCGCAGTTGGTAACGGATCGAGCTGATCTGCGCAAGCGAGTAATGTTCTTGGCATGGCCTGCTATTATAGAAAATCTCTTGCACACTATGGTTGGGATTGTGGACACAGCCATGGTTGGTCGTCTGGGATCCCCATCGTTAGCGGGAGTAGGCTTAGCGAATCAAATCTTCAACATCAGTTTGACAGTGTTTGCAGCTCTAGCCACCGGGAGTACCGCGTTGGTGGCTAGGCATATTGGAGCGGGCGAACCCAAAAAAGCAGGGGAGGTGGCCCGTCAGTCGTTAATCTTAGGTGTCTTTGTTTCTGGTAGTGTCATGGCTATTCTCTTGGCAACCGCCAGAGGGCTTCTGGGTCTACTCTTTAGGAAATCCGACCCCTTGGTGCTAGACTTAAGTGCCCAATACGTGCGCATTGTAGCCAGCGCCCTTATTCTAAATTACTTCTTAATCGTGATTAATGCCATTTTACGGGGAGCTGGTGATACCAAGACTCCCATGCGTATTACCGCTTTGGTCAACATCATTAATATTATCGGAAATGCTGTTTTCATCTATGGGGTAGGCCCTATTCCACCCATGGGAGTGGCAGGGGCCGCCTGGGGTACTGCAGTGGCTCAGGCTTGTGGCGGTGTGCTAGCGTTTCGGGTTCTTCTGCGTAATCCAGTTTTGCATGTTAGGCT
>DGYW01000064.1:169424-171697 GCA_002396805.1 Firmicutes bacterium UBA4996
GGTCAGTTGGTGTATACTATGGTTGTTTCTTCCTTGGGAACAGTAGCTTATGCGGCACACCAGGTGGCCTTGAATGCGGAGTCTTTTTCGTTTATGCCCGGTGCTGGTTTTGCTACTGCCTCCACAACTTTGGTTGGGCAAAACCTAGGTGCAAATCGGCCTGAGGATGCAGAAGAATCAGGAAATATTAGTCGTAATTTAGCTGTTCTGGTTATGTCCATTATGGCGCTGGTTTTCTTCATCACCCCACAGCCCATAGTAGCTATCTTTTCTAAAGATCCAGAGGTAATGGCATTAGCCACAGTTTGTTTGCGCTTAGTGGCCATCGCTCAGCCACCTTTGGCTGTCTGGATGGTCTTGGCCGGAGGATTGCGGGGCGCAGGCGATACACGGGCAATCATGAAAATTGTTGCTGTCGGTTTTTTGTTTGTTAGGGTTGGTTTGGCCTATCTTTTGGCGATCCATTTAGGTTACGGACTCATCGGTGCCTGGATTGCCATGGTTGTTGATTTGTTCTTACGCGGATATCTTATTCAAAGACGCTTTAGTCAAGGTCAATGGAAGATGGTGCAAGTCTAAGTGACTGTTGATACCAAGTTCGGTAGCAGTTTTCCCGAAAGGAGTCGAATAGAATGGAAAACTTCAAATTTTTCATGCCCACGCAGGTAGTGTTTGGACAGGATGTTGTAAAACAGGCTGGAGGTGACCTTGCTCTAGGAACCAAAGCTTTGATTGTGACAGGGAAATCGTCCGCACGACGAAGTGGAGCTTTAGGCGACGTACTTGAGGTACTGCCTACACCTTATGTGCTTTTTGACGAGGTTGAAAACAACCCCACTGTAGAGACGGTCATACGGGGAGGGCAGTTGGCCCAGGAATCCGGATGCGACTTTATTATCGCCATTGGTGGAGGATCGCCTTTGGATGCGGCCAAAGTCATGGCGGTGTTAGCTGTTAATGATACCCATCCCCTGGATTTGTATAAGGAAGGGTGGAAAGTTCCTGCCTTACCAATGGTGGCTATCCCCACAACGGCCGGAACAGGGAGTGAAGTCACTCAATATGCTGTGTTGACTATTAAAGAGGAAGAAACCAAAAAAGGCCTCGGTGGTCCAGACCTATTCCCCAAAGTGGCCTATCTGGATCCGAAATATACCGAGAGCTTACCGCTGGATGTGACCATTGATACAGCAGTGGATGCACTCTCCCACTTGGTGGAGGGATATCTATCGGGGAGGGCTACTTCTGCTAGTGATTTAGTGGCGTTACAGGGGATCGCACTCTGGGGAACCACCATTTCAGCTCTACGCAGGGGAGAAGTTAATCAAGTGGTCCGTACCGCACTGCTCTTAGCGTCGAGTTTAGGCGGAATCACCATTGCCCAAACGGGCACAACTCTAGTGCACGCCTTGGGTTATCCCCTAACTTACTTCCATGACTATCCCCATGGACGGGCAAACGGAATTCTAATGACTGAGTATTTGCGTTATACTCAAACGGTCGCGCCTGAACGGGTGGCAACCGTATTGGAATTATTAGATTTAGCCTCCATAGACGCCTTTGGTGAACTAATGGATAGTCTATTTTCCCAATATGTGGGGAAGTTGGTCTTGAACTCCGAGCAAATTCAGCTTTATGCTTCCCGGGCTACCTTGACTAAAAATATTGCTAATTCTCTTGGCAAGCCCTCCTTGGATCAGTTAACCAAAATCTTGGAAGATAGTATCATAGGGTAGAAGAAAAAAACACCCTGGAGTCAATGGCCCCAGGGTCCAATCTAAATCTCAATTAGCTGTTATTCTTGATGATACTAACAACATATTCAGCTGCCGCGACCAACTGCTCAATCGGCATGGACTCGGAAGTTGTGTGCACATTGGAGTAACCCATTCCTAACACAACTGAGGGAATACCATAGCCATTGATGATGTTAGCATCACTACCCCCACCAGTACTCTCGAGGCGTGGTTCTACACCCATAGCCTTCGCTGCTAAGCAGGCTAATTTGACTACGTAGTCATCTTGGTCTAGACTAAATGCATCATAACTGTCCCGCACGGTAATATCAGCAGTTACACCGTAATCGGCGCAGGTTTTTCTGACCACATCGGTCATATGTTCTACCTGTTTGGCTAGCTTGGCATTATCTCTAGAACGGGCTTCTCCCTTGAGGTCAACCCGATCAGGCACGATGTTCGTGGCCACCCCACCTTGGATTACTCCAATGTTGGCGGTGGTCTCTGGGTCTAAACGGCCAAGATTCATCTTGGTAA
>DGYW01000064.1:171890-219336 GCA_002396805.1 Firmicutes bacterium UBA4996
GGCTTGCGCAGCAACTATGATAGCGTTAATACCCGTTTCTGGGGCT
Organism: Firmicutes bacterium UBA4996; assembly: GCA_002396805.1. Lineage (GTDB taxonomy): Bacteria > Bacillota > Limnochordia > Darwinibacteriales > Darwinibacteriaceae > UBA4996. The sequence goes on from DGYW01000064.1 coordinate 171,937, forward strand.
ACACCAGCATGGGCAGCCTTGCCGTGGATAGTGATTTGAATGCCCTTTTGGGCAGGTGCTTGCACCACAATGGTGCCCACGGGACCACCCGAGTCTAAGAAAAACCCCGCTTGCGCCTGCAACGTACTGGCATCTAGGGATTTGGCGCCATGGAGTCCGCCTTCTTCTGCCACGGTAAAGAGGATTTCTATGCGTCCGTGGGGAATCTGTTGTTCCTGAATCACCCGAATGCCTTCTAAGATGGCACAGATTCCGGCTACGTCATCTGCCGCTAAAATAGTGGTACCATCACTAGTGATTACTCCGTCTTTAATCTGGGGTTTGATGCCAGAACCTGGTTCTACCCGATCCATATGGGCACAGAACAAGAGGGCTGGACCAGGCTTTTCCCCATCCAGAACCCCCAAGACGTTACCGGCCGAACCACCGATTTTTTTGCCCGCATCATCTTCGCTTACGGCGAGATTTAGATCCTTCAGTTTGGCTCTTAGGGCATCGGCTATTTGTCGTTCATTTTTTGAGGCACTATCAATTTGCACTAATTCTAAGAACTCATCTACTATACGTTGTTGATTTACATTCATCCTATCGACCTCCTCATGAATTCTTTTTCAACAGAAGTGGGGGGTTTCCTGCAAAGGAAACTGTTATGATGATGCCGAAGTATTAAGGGAAATGGATTGATGACATATGGAACAACTGGTTGGCCTGGTTTTATTGGCTGGTGAGTTACTATTGACTTGCGGAGCCGAAATGTATCGGGTAGAGGAGACTGTGGAGCGCATGGGGATAGCGGCAGGCTTTACCCAAGTTGAGATCTTCGCGACACCAACAGGTGTGTTTATCTCCTTACATGCGACGGATGGTCGGGTTTACACTAGGGTGAGACGTATCCGCCATGTCCAGAATAATTTAGCCACTATTTCTGAGGTTAATGCCTTGAGTCGGAGTTTTTCTGCTGGACAAATTTCGTTAGATCAAGTCAGAGAAGAACTGGAGCGGTTGCAAAAACAAGAAAACCCCGGTGGTTTGTGGTCGTATCTAATTGGGGGATTAGGAGCCGCATCCTTTACCTTGATGTATGCCGGTACTTGGTTTGAGGCCTTGATCGCGGGGATTAGCGGCGCCATTGTTTTGATGATTGTTTCTTGGTTAGAACATCGTCCCGTACCTAAGGTTCTACAGGCAGCCACTGGTGCGGTAATCGCCGCGGGCATGGTTACAGCAGCGGCTGATTTGTTCCAGTTTAATTTCGACGTGGTGACTTTAGGGGCCGTTATGGTCTTAGCACCTGGAGTAGTAATGACTACCGCTATTAGGGATATGCTGAGCGGTGAATTGGTCTCAGGTGTCAGTCGTAGTGCCGAAGCTTTAGCCATTGCAGTTGCAATTGCTACGGGCGTGGCCGTTATTCTCAGTTTAGGGGGCAGATAAGATGGGAGTACAGCTTTTGGCAGGCTTCGTTTCTGCCTTGACGTTTGCTCACCTCTTTCATGTACCCAAAGACCAGATCGTTCGCTCCGGTGTAGTAGGAGGACTGGGGTGGGCAATGTTTTTATTGACGAAAGGAGACTGGGGCGAAATCGGGGGAATGTTCGTGGCAGGAACGGCGGTCGCCGTGCTCAGTGAACTTTTGGCCCGTAAGTGGAAACAACCGGTCGTGATATTTCTAATTCCCGGTGTGATACCTTTGGTCCCAGGGGGCAAGGCCTACTTGACCATGTTAAGTTTCTTGCAGAACGATTATCTTGAAGGCTTAGAACTATTAGTATCTACAGTGTTTTTGGCTGGTGCGGTAGCAGCGGGGATTATTCTTGCTAGCTCCGTATTTCGAGTGTATTCTCGCGCCAGACACGTTAAGGGGGAAGTACGATGAAGAAAGAACTCATTACGGTTACCTTGGATCAACAAGAATTACAGGTGACAGCAGGAACCTTAGTAGGGGATCTGGCTACACTGATTCCTGAGGCAGAAGGTGCAGTGGTGGCTCGGGTAAATAATGATATAATGGGATACCAATTTCCCTTAACTGAAGATTGTCGCGTCCAATTCTTGAACACTAATTCCGAAGATGGAATGCGGGCCTATAGAGCTAGCTTAGTGTTCCTATTTGTTCGAGCTGCTCTAGAGGTGCTCCCAGGCTGTACAGTGCACATTAAGCACTCTTTGAATAATGGTCTTTACGGAGAAATCGATCATAGTCATCCGGTGATCGAGAAGGACATTAGGGCAATTGAGGAACGCATGCGTCAGTTGGTCGATGAGGACATACCCTTTGAGCGGCGTACTGTCCCTGTGCAAGAAGCTAGGGAGATCTATGCCCAACAGGGCTTTGCTGACAAAATCCGCCTTTTGGAACAATACAATGGGGGGGAAGTAACTTTATACAATTTTGGCTGGTTCCATGACTATCTTTCTACCATCTTAGTGGCCAGCACAGGTGTCTTGCAACACTTTAAACTCCGTTATTATCTACCTGGCTTTATTTTGGAGTATCCTCGTCGCGCCCATCCTTCCCAAATCCAGGAATATGTGGAGCAAGGTAAGCTCTTTAATGTCTTCTTCAAAGCAGAGAGATGGCAGGATAATCTATCGATTCCTGATGTGGCCTCGTTAAACGACTGTATTCGCGAAGGGGGATTTGGTGACTTAGTGCGAGTTTCTGAAGCTTATCACGAGAATCAGATTCGAGATATTGCCCAGCAAATCTCCAAGGATAGGGATCGTTTAAGGATCATTCTCATTGCTGGACCTTCCAGCTCGGGGAAAACCACTTTTGCTCACAGGCTCTCTGTCCAGCTGCGGGTGGAAGGCTTGTTGCCTGTGGCCATTGGCTTGGACGATTATTTTGTGGACCGGGAGCACACCCCCTTAGATGAGGATGGTAATGCCGACTTTGAGGCCTTGGAAGCTATTGATATTGAATTGTTTAATGAGCATCTTACCAAACTAATTCAAGGGGAAGAGGTGCACATTCCCACTTTCGACTTCGTGACTGGAACTAGGAAGTGGAATGGGAGAAAGCTGCAAGTGCGCCCAGATCAACCTATTATTATTGAGGGAATCCATGGCCTAAACGATAAACTGACTTCGTCTATCCCGAAGGGACGCAAGTTCAAAATCTATGTTTCGGCCCTAACCAACCTTAATCTGGACCATCATACCCGGATTTCCACCACCGATGTACGGATGTTAAGGAGGATGATTAGGGATAACCAATTTAGAGGTCACGATGCTAGGGCCACAATCGAACGGTGGCCATCAGTCCGGCGCGGCGAACATCGCCATATTTTCCCCTTCCAGGAAGATGCTGATGTCCTGTTCAACTCCACGTTAGTTTACGAACTCGCGGTGCTAAAACCCATGGCTCAAGAGCTCCTAGAAGATATTTCTCCAGCTGATCCCCAGTATTCGGAGGCTAGGCGCTTGTTGCGTTTCTTGAGTCACTTTTACGCCGTCACTGATTTGTCTGACATTCCTTGTAACTCCATTCTACAGGAGTTTCTTGGTGGCTCTTGCTTTGAATAGACGGAGGGGTGAGAAATGAAAGTCCTCTTAGTGGCTCTAAATGCAAAATACAGTCACTCTAGTTTAGCCCTGAGGTATCTACAATATTATTGCGGACCCCAATTTCCTGGCTTGGCAAGCTTAGAATACAACATCAACCAAGATCCTCAGGTGATCTTGGCTGATTTAGCACTACAAGAACCAGATGTGGTAGGTTTCTCCTGCTACATCTGGAATATTGAGTTGATCCTTCCCTTAATTGCTAACCTGCGCAAGGTGTGTCCTCAAACCACGATTATTTTAGGTGGACCTGAAGTTTCGTTTGATACGGACTTTTGGCTAGAAACTTATCCAGCCATTGATTATGTGATTGCGGGAGAGGGAGAAGAGGCTTTAAGGAGATTTTTAGAAGAGTATCATAAGGGCGATGGACGCCTGTGTTCAGAGCAGCTTAGAACAATTCCCGGTTTGGTCTTTAGAGACGATGGGATGGTGATCCAAAATCCGCAAGAACCTTTGGATTTGAGCACTATTCCCCCGATTTACCAGGGAGATTTAGAGGAATTAGGAAATAAGATCGTATATTATGAGACTACTCGAGGTTGCCCTTATCGCTGTGCCTATTGCCTTTCGTCAGTAATGGGGCGAGTGCGGGAATTTCCTCTGGAACGTTCCAAAGAAGAGTTGCGCACCTTGGCTTCCCTAGGAGTAGAACAGGTTCGTTTTGTTGATCGTACCTTTAATTACGATGCTAGACGAGCGTACGAGCTATTGGAATTCATGATGGAGTTGGATACTCCCACTCGTTTTCAGTTAGAAGTCAGTGGGGATATCCTCACTAAACCGGTCCTGGAATTACTAAAGCGTGCTCCGGAAAATCGCTTTCAGTTTGAAATTGGAGTCCAGTCCACCTATGGTCCAACTCTTGAGGCTGTTTCGAGGCGAGCTGACTTGCAGCGTTTGCAGGAAGTGGTGGAGTTCTTAAAAACCGAGACCACCGTGCGAGTGTTGTTAGATCTCATCGCCGGTCTGCCTGAAGAGGGATTTTGGCGTTTTGGGGAGTCCTTTGATTACGTCTACTCCCTAAAACCCGATCGTATTCACTTAGGATTCCTTAAGTTGCTACGTGGCTCCCGTTTGCGGGCGGAAGCAACTAGTTTTGGTTGCGTTTATACGGATCAAGCGCCCTATGAAGTGTTGTATACAAAGGATTTGTCCTTCAAAGAAATCCAACGTTTAAAGTTGATCGAAGACTTGGTAGATAAATTTGGGGGAGTCCGTTTTGAGCGTTCTATGGAGTACTTGCTAAGAGATGGTAGATCTCCCTTCTCCCTTTTTAACGAATTGGCCGAAAGATGGGAAGCAGCTGGCCATCATTGGTTTAATCATTCTCTAGTGAGCTTATATCAGATTTTGGGTGAATTAATGGCGAAGGGCAATGCGGATCTTCTACCATGGCTCCGTTATGATTTTCGTAGAAATGAGCCTAGGCAAGCCACTCCTGAATGGATGGGCGGCTTATCGAATCGGCGTCTAGAAAACGAGTTAATTCAATCTGGAGAAATATTACGGATCCTTCCTGAGCTCAAACCCTTAGGACCAAGGGAGATTAGTCGAAGAATCTTTGTAGAAGAGTTGTCTTTTACAACCGGTATTGAGCGCATGCTCTTCTATTTTCCACCTGAGAGTGATATAGCAAGCGTTTTTCAAGTAACTAGTTAATGGATGTGTGGTCATGAGTGTGACGATCAAGGATGTGGCGCTGAAAGCTGGAGTATCTCCCTCTACTGTGAGTAGAGTCATTGCGGATCATCCCCGCATCAGTCCCGAAACCAAGGAGAGGGTTCGCGGTGTTATGGCGGATCTGGGTTACTATCCTAATGCTATTGCTCGGAGTTTAGTCAATCAGACCAGCAATAGTCTGGGAGTGATCCGCTCGCGAACCGGGGAAGAAAACTTTGCCAACCCTTTTTTTCCCGCGGTTATTCAAGGGATATCTTCTGTTGCCCACAAACATCGATTAAATCTGGTCTTATCTACCAGTAACACCTTTGAACAAGAGGATGAAGAATGTCTTAACCTGTTGAGACAACGGAGGGTTGATGGGGTGATTTTGCTAGCCTCCCACAGCGAAGATCGTCTGATCCCGCGGCTAAGTGTAGACGGCTTTCCCTTTGTGCTCATTGGTCGTTACGATGGACCAGAGGCAATCAACTGGGTGAATAATGATAATGTTCGCGATGCTAAGACGGCCATTAATTATTTGCTCAAAAAGGGGCATCAAAGCATCGCTTGTTTAGATGGGGATCCTCGCTTTATTGTGAGCTTAGATCGTTTCGCTGGATACTCTGAAGCCCTAGCGGATCATGGACTTTCCCTGGATTCTAGTTTGGTAGAGCATTCGGAGTTTTCTGTGGAGGGTGGGTACCAAGCCACACTGCGTCTTTTGGAACGTAATTCTAGATTTTCTGCCCTGTTTGCAGTAGATGACCTAATGGCAATTGGTGCCATGCGAGCCTTGCAGGAAAGGGGTCTCAAGGTGGGCGAGGATGTGGCAGTTATCGGTTTTAATAACACCATTTTAGGAGCGTGTGTACAGCCGGCCCTAACGTCGGTTCATGTTCCCATTTATGAGCTAGGGCAAATTGCTGTGCAGATGTTAGTTGCTCAGATTTATGGTTCGGGGGAAGGACCAGATCACCAGGTGCTTCCGGCCCATTTGGTCATAAGAGATTCGGGTTGAGTTTTTTCGGAGGGTGGGTGCAATGAAAAAGTTGGTTCGGGTCATCTTATTGAATGTGATCGTCCTGATGGTAGTAAGTAACCAAGCCCTAAGTTTTGCCGACCCCTCTTCACTGTATACTACAGAAATCCCTGAGAATTGGGTCTATCAAGCACAGCGGAGCAACCCTCATCTCTCTGTTTTTTACGGAGAAGGGGATTACGATTTGCTCTATTTTCAAAACTTGGGCCCAATTTCCGATGCAAATGTAGAAGCTTTTGTGGAACGGACTTTGGCTTTATATGAGGGGCCAGGAGGCTTGCAGAAGTTTTATCTGGACAAGGCTCCTCACCAGGTAGAGGTGGCAGGGGAGCGGGGTTTAGCTTGTGTTTATAGCTATGAAGAACGCTCAGGGGTTACGCTGTGGGAATATCGCATCTTTTTAATTTTACCTGATCAGCAGGGTTTCTCAATTGCCCTCGGGGGCAGAGCTCCCTGGAACGATCAGGACTATCCAGTCTTAACAGAGACTTTGAGCCAGTGGCGGTGGTTGTTTTGAAAACTTTTGTTGCGCGAAAAACAGCCTGTTGTGTTGTATTGTTGTGCCTAATTCTTGCGCCTACGATAAGTTATGCCCAAGGGGCCCAGTCCTTTGGGGAATGGTTTGAGCGCAGCTTGGGTAGTAGTGCTGTGCCCGAATTGGTAAAACAATACGGTGGGGTGTACATAGTACCGATTCAGGAACGTCTTTGGCTTGACGAGGTTTTTCAACGTTTAGTTGAGGTCACTGAACGTAAAGAGCTCGATTACAACCTTACAGTCTTGGATTCGCCTGAGTATAACGCCTTCGCGCTTCCAGGGGGCTATCTCTTTGTTACCCGCGGCCTTTTGAAGGCCATTGCTCAAGATGAGGCCAAATTGGCGGCGGTTCTAGGCCATGAAATCGCTCATGTGGAGAAAAAGCATGGGATTAATGCGGTTTTGCGGCAAATGGGATTAACTGTCTTGGTGGAAGTGGGCATGCTGTGGTTGGACGTAATTCCTGCAGATCTACTGCGTGTGGCTAGCACGACACTGCTTCAGCTCCTACACCTAGGTTGGGGTCGCGAAGCGGAATACGAGGCCGATGCGGTGGGTCAAAGTTTGGCGGTAAGGGCTGGTTTCGACGGCATTGGTGCTGTCGCACTTCTAGACGATCTTTTAGAAGCAGATTCTTTCGATTTACCTATGAAGGTTTTTCGTACTCATCCCGATACTAAAGATAGGAGATATCGAGTCGAAGAAAGACTGACTTCGTTCTGGTCCATACCACAGTTCGTACCAGCCGCCCAACTCAAGGAAATATTGATAGAGAGCAGGAATTATGACCAAAATAGGCGAAGTGATCCTAATAATAGATTTTTTGTAGCTAAAGGGTTGTCCTCTGGATTAGAGGTCTATGATGCACAAAGCGAGCAGAGAATGCTTTGGTTGGAAGACATTAAGGTTAAGGATTTTGCCTGGTCACCAACGGGACAGTATCTCGCTTTGGTAGTTGAGCAAAGCTCCTTAACAGAACTATGGTTTGTGGATCGTTATGGCCATGTAGTACAAAAATTGCAGCCTGACGTGAAGTATGGAAGGATTGTTGCTTTAAGCTGGTCTCCTCGGGGTGAGATGCTCGCGCTACAGTGTAGTGATGGTGTTGAGGATCAAATCATGGTAACTTATGTCCATACTGAGGTATATCTACCGGTAAGCGGACCGTTGGGAGGTAAAGAACCTATCTGGCTTGATGAAGGTCTCTACTTCTTAAGAGGTGAGGACTGGTACCATACTAGTGCTCCTCCTACAAAACCGGTCGTTGTACCTAACCCTGTTCCGTTAGTCTTGCAACGTCAGCGGATCTTGTCACCAACCGTAATTCGCGAAGGAGACACCATTCGTTTGACTCGACCCTCCCTAGTACTGCCATAAAGGGGAAGATTTATGCGTCTGTTAATTACTTGGAAAGACTTAAATGAGGCAGATCTACAGCTCATTGAGACACAAACTGGTGCAACTATGTTACTGGGCCATTCCAAAGAAGAAACTTTGGAATTAGCGTCTCAGGCGGATGTGATTTTTGGTTTTGTTTCCCCAGAAATCCTTTTGGCTGCAGGTAGGTGCCAATGGTTACAAACGCCTTACGCTGGTGCTGAAACTATTTTAGGTACTCCTTGGGGAAATCCCCAGATGATTTATACAAATGGGCGAGGAATCTTTGGACCACCCATTGGCGAACATGTGGTAGGACTTATCTTAGCTTTTAATCGTGGTTTACATTTGGCTCGAGACAACCAAAGGCAGAAAGTATGGAAACCGAGATTACAAAATTCTTTTCGAGAACTTACTGGCTCCACAGTAGGGATTCTTGGTTATGGCGATTTAGGAAGCCAGGTGGCAAAACGCTTATGCGGATTTGGTTGTAATGTTGTTGGCTTTCGCCAGCATCCCCAGGGGGACGAACCCTATGCAACTGCAGTTTATGCCCTTGATCAATTCGAACCATTCGCGTCCCAACTGGATTATTTGGTTTGTACTCTACCACATACAGAAAAAACGGCTGGTTTTTTGAATCAAAAGCGGATGCAACTGCTACCAGAACATGCTATTATTGTCAATGTGGGCAGGGGCACTCTAATTCCCACAGATGACTTAATTTTAGCCCTCCAACAAGGCTGGATTGCTGGAGTGGCGCTAGATGTGACGGATCCTGAACCATTACCGGTGGAAAGTCCCCTGTGGGAAATGGATAATGTGATTATTACCCCACATAATAGTGGGTTGACCCCCTTTCATAAGGAGCGAGCTTTGGAGATCTTCCTTAAGAATTGGCAACACTTTATGAAAGATGGCACCCCGAAAATAAATGTGGTCAATTTACAGCTAGGCTATTAGTATTTTACTGGAACAAAAAGGCCCCCCGTTCGGGAGGCGCATCTCCTTTTAGGAGGCGGAAGTATCAGTTGAGTCGCTTCGGCTATCATTGATATAAAAACCGGATCCTTTGAAGATTATGCCAACATTCTTGCTGATTAGACGCTGGACTTGGGCATCGCAGGTTGGACAATTACTAATGGGATCATCCTTAATACTTTGCTTTAGTTCAAAGTGACCACAATTAGGACATTTGTACTCATATACGGGCATGTGGCATCCCTCCTTTCAAGCATCTAAAGAACATTCTACAACTTGTGGGATGCGAATGCAACTAGGAGTAGGATATAAGAGTAAGGAGCTACTTCATGAAAAAATTCTGGGAATCATCTATACTTATTATTGGTTTGATTACTTCTTGTGCATTCTTAGTGCATACTGGCCTGGTAAGTGGCGAAGAACTGCCAAAAGCAATAAATCTTGACTTAAGTTTACCATCACAACAAGTCGAATCAGTCCAAAAGACAGATGTGATTGAGGAAAAGTATCGTGAAATTTTAAGCGAGATCTCCATTTCCGCCGAGGCAGTCGAGGTTGTAGACCACATTAAGGAGCAGATAACACAAGTCAAGACCATAAATCTAGACTTTTTGGTGACCCAAATAAAGGGTAGGCGTACCCAACAGATTGCAGGCAAGTTAGCTGCTGGTGTGGAGCACAAATTAGCTCGGGCCGAATTCTCCGCACCAAATGAGCTTCGTGGCTATATTGTAGTAGTGGATCAAGAAAAGATGGAAACAAAAACATTCCAGCCTGTAACCAACCAAATTATGGTGCAGGGCCTGGAGGACATGAGCAAAGAGGCCCTTTCCGCTTTAAGTGTAGCAGATATAACTTCTTACTTTGACTTCACCATTTACGATGTGGAATTATTAGAAAGCGTGGAGTTGGATGGGGTGTGGGAGTATCTGTTAGAGGTAGAGGGTTGGAAAGAACAAGACTTAGTGCAAGTGAGAGTAAAAAGTGACACCTGGATACCCCATGAAATTTTACTGTTTGAAGAGAGTGTTTTTGTGGGGAAAATCGAGTTTGATAATGTGGTCCTAAACGGGGATTTAAGTGCAGAGCAATTGAAGGACTTGCCTAAGGTGAAAGAAGTCAAAATGTAGAAAGGGGATTACCGGTGCGCACGCGGTCTCGATGGTTATTAGTGATTATTCTTGTAGTTTTAGTGCTTGGTTTGAGCCCCATCTGGTGCGTACAGGCCTTTGAAGCAGAAGACCTACCCTTTGGTTTTGGTAATAATGGGTGGCAAGCTGGTCTTAGTCTGACCCAAGAAAACATCAAACCCCTAGGTTTTTTTGGCTACGAGAAAACCGGAATCGGGGGATTTTTGTTACAGCCTGGTGACGACGATGATCAGGTGGCCAGTTGGTTTGGTGGACACAAGCAAGTTTTAGTAGGGAATATTGGATACACTCTAGAACTCTTCGTGGCCAACACCCAACGCCCCATTTTATCTACTTTCATCAATAATGTGGAACCACACATCGGAGCTTACGGAGAGTTTAATCGCATGTATGGAGATTTTGGGCATGGTTTGGCTGGAACAGCCCAATTGTTCGTGAATGAACTAGGTCAGTTTGAGTATAGCATCAGTCCTTATGTGCAATTTACAAGGCAAGGAATCTGGCGCTTCTCCATATCTTTAGGGGACGCTTTTGGGTTTGGGCTGTCCTATTTGGAGCCCATGGAAAAACTAAAGTTTGATGTAGCTGTGGTCAACGAGGAGCTTAGTTTTCACGTCTTGTTGTCTATGCCGGAGCGGCCGACAACTTTTGGAGCCGGTTGGACAGAAAACAAGATTCAGGCCTTTATCCGTTATTCTTTTTAGAAATAAATTTTCATGTGAGGGCTTAGCCCTCATTCATCGCGTCTAGGGGGGAGCATTATGCATGTAGTGTTAGTAGAACCGGAGATTCCGGCTAATGCCGGTAATGTAGCAAGACTTTGTGTGGCCACCGGTTCAACTTTGCACTTAGTTCGGCCCTTGGGCTTTTTTCTTAGTGATCCCAAGCTAAAAAGGGCTGGTCTTGATTATTGGGAACATCTGGATTTGGTGGTTCATGACTGTTTTGATGACTTTCTAGAGACCGTCCATCCGCAACGCCTTTTTTTTGTGGAAACTGGTGGACAACACTTGTATTCAGATGTTAGCTATACTTGGGACGATTATTTGGTCTTCGGAAGTGAGACTAAGGGATTAGCCCTGGACCTTTTAGAAGAATTTGCGGATCAGATTATAACATTGCCCCAGAGAGATGTTAGATCACTTAATCTTTCCAACACTGTCTCAATCGTGGTTTATGAAGCGTGGCGGCAATTAGGTTTTGTGAATGTGAAATAACTAATTTAGGCAGGATAAGTTGAGTTGAACAAGAATATCTAGGCGGTATCTAATTAGTTAAATCAAAAGAGTGTGAGGTGATGTGATACATGCGACGAGTAAAATCCTTCTTCGGAGGTATCTATCCAGATGACTCTAAGAAAAGCACTGCAGAAGCTCCCATAGAAATCTTAGCAGCCCCCCCAACACTTGTTGTTCCTCTCTTGCAACACGCTGGTGCAGAAGCAACCCCTGTGGTGGCTAAGGGCGATGAGGTGCTCAAGGGCCAGCTACTAGGGCAGGCAAATGGGGCCGTTAGTGCTCCAGTACACTCGCCAGTATCAGGAACAGTGGTAGCGATCGAACCGCGGGCACACGCTTGCGGCTCTTCGGTGACATCAATAGTCATTGAAAACAATGGTGAAGACAAGTGGGTGGAGAAAAATTCGCACCATGATCCCGTACAACTAGATGCGGCCACTATTAGGCAGCGTATTGCAGATGCTGGGATCGTGGGTATGGGTGGGGGCGGTTTTCCTACAGCCCTCAAGCTAAATCCTCCTAATAATATCGTCATTGATTATTTGATTATTAATGGTTGTGAATGCGAACCCTACCTCACTGCTGACCACCGCCTTATGGTGGAGTATTCTGAGGAGATTATTCTTGGTGCCAAACTAATGGCTAAGGCCTCAGGTGCCAGAAAAATCATTATTGCGGTAGAAGACAACAAACCAGACGCCTTAGAAGCGTTGCGGAGACATGCTGGGGCTATTGAGGTAATTTCTCTCCCCACAAAATATCCTGAAGGCGGAGAAAAACAGCTGATTCAAGCAGTGACCGGTCGGGAAGTCCCCAGTGGTGGCTTACCATTTCAAGCTGGAGCCATTGTACAAAACGTCGCTACGGCTTGGGCGGTGACAAAAGCGGTTCGTGATGGTGAACCTTCTATTAGCAGAGTTGTAACTGTGACTGGGAAAACCATTAAGGAGCCCAAAAACTTCTTGGTTCCCCTTGGTACACCAATTGAGTACCTGGTGGAGGCTGCAGGTGGTTTTAACGGAACCGTTGGTAAGGTAGTCGTGGGCGGACCCATGATGGGGGGAGCCCAGTTTGATCTGAGTGCACCCGTTTGTAAAACGGTTAGCGGTGTCTTGGCCTTTATTGAAGAAGAAAGCATTACACCTCCCGTCTTGCCGTGTATTAAATGTGCCCGCTGTGTGGATGTTTGTCCGGCCAATCTTCTTCCTTTGCGCTTAGAAGCGTACGGAATGAACAAGATGTGGGATGAAGCGCAACGTTACGGTGCCTTAGACTGCATTGAGTGTGGTTGCTGCTCCTATATTTGTCCATCAAAACGTCCCCTATTACAATACATTCGTCTGGCAAAACGAGAAATTGTTGCCAAACAGAAGAAACCAAGCTAAAGGAGGGTGGGGCAATGGAAGATATGAAATTGATTGTAGCACCGTCACCTCATATTAGGGATACGGATCGCACAGAAAAGATCATGTTTAGCGTTTTAATTGCTTTGCTACCGGTCTTGGTTGCTTCGATCTATTTGTTTAGATGGGATGCGGTGCGTTTAGTGTTGTTGTCAGCTGGGGCCGCAGTGGCCACCGAAGCAATTTTCCAACGTCTGCGAAACAAACCAATTACTATTGGAGACGGTAGTGCTCTAGTTACAGGGGTGTTACTAGGTCTAATTGTTCCTCCCAGTTTACCAAGCTGGATGATTATTATCGGTTCTGCCTTTGCAGTGGCCATTGGTAAGCAAGTATTTGGTGGCCTAGGGCATAATCCTTTCAATCCCGCTTTGGTGGGACGAGCATTCTTAACCGCTTCGTTTGCCGTGGCTATGACGAATTGGACCGCTCCTTTTGATGCTATTTCGGCTGCTACTCCCTTAGCACTTGGGGCTGCTCGTAGTAATATTCCCAATTTGTTTTTTGGAACGGTGGCTGGTTCTTTAGGTGAAACGTCCGCAGTGGCCATTTTAATTGGGGGAATTTACCTCTTTTACAAAGGTGCTTTGGATTATCGTATTCCCGTTGGGATCTTGGGTACGGTAGTGGCAATGTCGTTACTCACAGGTCAAGACCCTGTATTTCATCTCTTAGCAGGTAGTGTGTTGTTTGGTGCTGTGTTCATGGCGACTGATCCTGTAACTTCCCCAATAACTGTAGGGGGACGTTGGATTTTCGGAATTGGGATCGGTTTGATTATCATGTTGATTAGAATTTGGGGCAGCTATCCAGATGGGGTTACCTTTGCTATTCTATTAATGAATGCGGCAACACCATTGTTGAACCGCTGGACCCGTCCGCGAATTTATGGGCAAGGGGTGAAGGCTAGTGAATGAGTCTCTCCGCATGGTGATTGTCTTGTCAGTAATTGCCATGATCTCTGCAGGGATTTTGGCACAGGTTTATAGCATTACAAGTGTTATAATTGAAGAGAACCAAGCCCGTGCCTTAGAAAGTTCTGTTTTTCAAGTGTTACCCGGGACTACGAAGGTGAATATTATTCGTCGTAGTGCCGATGAACTAGGGGTTGACGATCCCAAGGAAATGCGCGAACAAGAGCAAACAACCTCCCTTATCTATGAAGGTGTTGATGATGCGGATCGAGTCATTGGCTACGCCTTTGTTGGAGAAGGAAATGGTTACGGTGGTAGCGTGCGAGTACTAGTAGGTGTGGAAGAAGCTTCTGACGAGATCTTGAACGTGAAAGTTTTGGAACACACAGAAACTCCTGGTCTAGGCTCCAAGATTGAGGATGAGAGTTTCCGCAAACAATTCGTAGGTAAGAAAGTGGAAGATCCCCTCAAGCTGGGTCAAGATATTGATAGCATTTCTGGGGCCACTGTCTCCAGCCGTGCTGTGACCGAGGCTGTTCGTCAAGGATTTGATGATGCGACAGCGATTTACAGGGGGGGGAAATAGTATGGCTAGTCTTTGGAAGGATTTTGTCCGTGGTTTATGGGAAGAAAACCCTACCTTTCGGATTCTGATTGGTCTTTGTCCGACCCTAGCTGTGACGACCAGTGCTATTAATGGGATGTCCATGGGGTTAGCAACGGCCTTCGTTTTGATTTGTTCTAGTGCTTTAATTAGTTTGCTGAAAAGGCTAATTCCTGATAAGGTGAGGATACCCGCCTATATTATCGTCATTGCTACCTTTGTAACAATCGTCGATTTGTTCATGAATGCTTATCTTCCTGAGTTACACCAAGTTCTAGGTTTGTTTATCCCCTTGATTGTGGTGAACTGTATTGTGTTGGGTCGAGCAGAGGCCTTCGCCTCTAAAAATACGGTAATCGCTTCGGTCTTTGATGGTTTAGGTATGGGTTTAGGTTTTACTTGGGCCCTCACCTTACTGGGATCGATTAGGGAGATTTTAGGTGCCGGTTCTGTCTTTGGTTACAGACTATTGCCAGAGGGAGCCACAACTTTCGGGATTATGTCTTTACCACCAGGTGGATTTATTACCCTAGGTATTCTTATTGCAGTCATGAACATGATTGCCAACCGTCAAAAGGCTAGTTAGGAGGGGATTTCCGTGATGAATCTTTTTGTGATTTTGCTTAGTGCGCTTTTAGTCAACAACTTCGTTTTGGTTCGCTTTTTAGGAATTTGCCCCTTCATGGGTGTGTCCAAACAGGTAGACTCGGCCATTGGTATGGGATTGGCCACTACCTTTGTCATGGTGGTAGCATCTGCTGCTACCTGGTTAATCCAATGGTTTCTTTTAGAACCCTTTGGCTTACCTTTCCTACAGAATATGGCCTTCATTTTGGTCATCGCTTCGATGGTGCAGCTAGTTGAGATGTTTTTACACAAGACAAGTCCTGGCTTGTATAGGGCCATGGGTATCTTTTTGCCCTTAATTACCACCAACTGTGCTATTCTAGGTCTAGCCATCATGGCGGTGCAAGGAAACTACAGCTTCATTGAAACGGTAGTTTTTGCCCTTGGTGGTGGCTTAGGGTTTACTCTAGCCCTAATTTTGCTGGCAGGCATTAGAGAAGACCTTGAGTTTGCCGACATTCCGAAACCTTTGCAAGGTGCTGGTATTGCCTTTATCATTGCTGGTTTGCTTTCGTTAGCTTTTAGTGGCTTCGCTGGTTTAGTATAATGGATGTTTTGATCGGGAGGGGTTGAAAATGAATACTACCATAGTTTCCCTCGTAAGTATGGGTACCATGGGCGCTTTGTTCGCCTTTGGTTTGGCTGTTGCTTCAAAAAAATTCGCCATTGAGACTGACCCCAAGGTGGATGAGATAGAAGAGGTTTTACCAGGTGTGAACTGCGGGGCTTGCGGGTTCGCTGGGTGTCGTAGTTTTGCTGAAGGCGTAGCTTCTGGCGAGGCTCCAGTTAATGGTTGCCCAGTTGGTGGGGCTCGAGTGGCTAAGTTAGTGGCCGAGATCATTGGAGTTGAGTCTGATGGTCCTAAACGCCGGGTAGCGCAAGTCTTGTGTAAGGGCGGTTTGGCCGAAGCAAAACAACGGGGCACCTATGATGGCCCGCAGGATTGTCGGATCGCCAACGCCACCCAAGGTGGAGATAAGGTTTGTAGTTATGGCTGTTTGGGCTACGGCTCCTGTGTGGAAGCTTGTCAGTTTGATGCCATGTATATGGATGAAAACGGTCTTCCAGTAGTTATTGAAGACAATTGTACCGCTTGCGGTAAGTGTGTTGAGGCCTGTCCACGGGATATTATCATGCTCGTCAATGAAGAACAGGGCGTTCACATTCGTTGCCGTTCGCTCTTGACGGGTCGTTTTGTTAGGCCCGCATGCTCCGTTGGATGTATCGCTTGCCAACGTTGTGTTAAGGTTTGTCCCACAGGCGCAATTTATATGGAGAACAATTTGGCCCATATCAACTATGATAAATGCACTAACTGTCGAGAATGTGTAGCTGTTTGTCCCATGAACACCATTGTGTGGCAAGAAGGCAAACCCTTGATTGAAAAGGCAGTGGCAAATTAAGGAAGGAAGTGTCATTGTGAGGAAAAATGGTGTTGACAGACGACACTTCCTAGTTTTGATTACAGTTTTTTTAGTGTTAGGCGTGGCTACGCTTGGAGGATATTATTTCTTTTACCTACCCTATTTGGAATCAAGTGATAGTCGAACTCAGAGCACCAAGATTCTCATGGATACCATAGTGGATGTTAGGGTAGATGGGCGCAATTCGGCCCAATTAGTTGACCAAGTGTTTGCAACTATGGAGTCCCTGGAACAAACCTTATCGCGCTTCGTGGCCACGAGCGAGGTGGCTCTCATCAACCAGCAGGCAGGAGAGTGGGTTAAGGTTAGCTCCACTACTCTAGAATTGGTTCAGTTGGGGGTTGAAATAGGGGATATTTCCCAAGGTGCCTTCGATATCACCATTGGGGCCCTTTTGGATCTATGGGGCTTTGGTAGTGGCCTATACTATGTGCCCACAGAGGAAGAGTTAGCCCAGGCTTTGGCCACAGTGGATTATAGAAGGGTAGAGGTTAATCCTACTACTAGTGAGGTGCGCATTCCTCAAGGCGTTATTTTGGACCTTGGCGGTATCGCCAAAGGCTTTGTGGTGGATGGGGGAATCAGTCTACTACGGAAGGCCAAGGTGCAACGTTCTATCATTAACGCTGGAGGTGACATTTCTGTCATCGGAAAGCGTCCTGACGGTCAACCATGGCGTGTAGGGGTTCAGAATCCCGATTCGCCTAGCGATATCCGTTGGATCCTACCTCTGGACAATAATAGTGTGGTCACCTCAGGTGACTATCAGCGTTTTTTCAGCAAAGATGGGCAACGCTATCATCATATCCTTGATCCTAAGACCGGTTATCCAGCTAGAGGTCTCCGTAGTGTCACTATTATAGGAGAAAACGGAGCCATCAGTGATGCTCTTTCTACTGCTGTCTTTGTGTTAGGTTGGGACGAAGGTCGAGCCCTAGTAGAGAGTTTGGATAATGTGGAAGCAATTATTGTGAGTGATACCGATGTGTGGATGTCACCTGGCTTGGCTAAACAGGTGGTAACGCAATAATATCTAACGGAGGAGAGATGTAGATGTATGATTTGGCGATTATTGGCGGGGGACCTGCTGGTCTAGCTGCTGGCCTGTATGGCGCGCGTGCTAATTTGAAGACAATCGTGATTGAACGCGGTTTACATGGTGGGCAAATGCAAAACACCTTAGAAATCGAGAACTATCCAGGCTTCAAGAACATCGGTGGTCCAGACTTGTCCGATCACATGTACAATCAAGCCCTTGAGGTTGGTTTGGAGTGGAAAATGGGTGAAGTAACTAGAGTTGACCTCGAAGGGCAACCTAAGACTCTTGAGCTTGGCGATACCACCATTCAAGCGCGTAGTGTGATTGTCGCTAGTGGGGCGCAACCACGTTATTTGGAGGTTCCTGGCGAAAAGGAATTAGCCGGTCGTGGTGTTTCCTACTGTGCCACCTGTGATGGGGCCTTCTACGAAGACCTCGATGTAATTGTGGTTGGTGGCGGAGATTCTGCGGTTGAGGAAGGGATCTTTTTGACTCGCTACGCCAATTCTGTTACCGTGATCCACCGTAGAGATACTCTACGGGCTCAAGCTATCTTGCAGGAACGGGCGTTTGCGAACCCGAAGATGAAGTTTGTTTGGGATTCGGTGGTAGAAGAGATCCAAGGCGATGGTAAGGTTAGTGGAGTGAAAATCCGCAATGTAAAGGACAACTCTACTCAAGTGATTCCTGGT
This sequence comes from Firmicutes bacterium UBA4996, assembly GCA_002396805.1. GTDB lineage: Bacteria > Bacillota > Limnochordia > Darwinibacteriales > Darwinibacteriaceae > UBA4996. Next base: position 190,195 of record DGYW01000064.1, read on the forward strand.
GCCGGAGTATTCATCTATGTTGGGTTTTATCCTAATTCTGAATATCTGAAGGGCATGTCCATACTCGATGAAGAAGGCTATGTTGTGACGGGCCCTGATATGAAGACGGGCATTCCGGGAGTCTTTGCAGCTGGTGATGTGCGCACAACGCCTTTACGCCAAATTGTCTCTGCCGCAGGTGACGGTGCCATAGCCGCTATGCAGGCCTATCACTACTTGGAAAATCTCTAAGTCTAATTATTATCTGGAATATTTTTCCCCCCTAGGGCTTATACTAAGGACAAAAAGCTTTGGGGGGGATAATTTTATGCAATACACCACGCTTGCCAAGCGTACTTCTGCTGTGCGATGTGGACTGGCGATCATTCTTTTAACTCTGTTGCTAGGAATTGCTCTACCCAGCAATGCCAGGGTGCTAAAGCGGGGCATGCGGGGCAATGATGTGGCATCTTTACAAGTGCTCTTGCTTGATCTTGGCTACAAGGTTGTGGTAGACGGAGTCTTTGGCCCGAAGACCGAGAGTTTAGTTAAGGCGATTCAACAATCCATGGGTCTAAGAGTTGATGGTTTGGTGGGTCAGCAGACCATAACCGTTTTAAACCAGCTGAGACAGGGTGTGGTTCGGTATACAGTGCAATCCGGGGACAATTTGACTAGGTTAGCCCAACTATACGACACTACCGTCAGCAATATTATCAAATACAACGACTTGGCGAATCCCGACAGCATAAGGCCAGGTCAAGTTTTGCATATTCCCACTACTAGTCTGGCGGTACTAAGTCGTTTTTTTGCCAATCAACCGAAATTCCTCTGGCCTGTGCAAGGGCGGATGAGTTCCGGTTATGGTTACCGGATTCATCCTGTGACAAAAGTTCGCCATTTTCATGGCGGAATTGATATAGCGGTTCCCCAGGGTACCCAGGTGCGGGCTTCAGCAGCTGGTAGAGTGGTTAGGGCGGGCGCCATGGGCAATTATGGTCTTGGAGTCGTTATCGACCATGGTGGCGGTTATACCACTTGGTATGGGCACAACTCCCAGATTTTGGTGCGAGTAGGTGACGTGGTACAGCAGGGCCAAGCAATCGCCCTTTCAGGTCGGACGGGACTAGCCACAGGACCGCACTTGGATTTTCGGATCAAAATAGGGGATCAGACAATAGATCCCCTGGAACTTCTATTTTAGCAGACGGTTGAGGGACTGAAGCAAATCATCTAGGGCATCATCTCCTCTATCCCCTTCGGCAAGTGCTTGTTGAATACAGGTACGGGAATGTTTTTCAAACACCACTTTTCCCACTTGGGCTAAGGCAGCACGGACCGCTGCGATCTGGGTGAGAATGTCCACACAAGCTTCTTCCTCACCTACCATGCGTTGTAAACCTCGTACTTGTCCTTCAATACGCTTCAAACGTTGTAACACATTGTTTTTGTCTTGACTACCCACTAGCTGTCCCCCTTCCTAGATTGATCATAGCTTTTCCCGCTTGTGCTGTCAAACGCAGGTTTTCTTTGTCCTTCTGTAGATTGTGCAAGGAAAAAGCAAGTGCAAGGCGAAAGATCATCTTGAGGTGATTGGTATGATAGCTTGTGTCCAGATGAAATTACGTGCTCAGGATTATCGCACGGAACATACCTTTGAAAACAAGATTATGAGCATCATGGATCAAATTCGCCAAAAAAGTGGAGAAGGACGCCTGCTGGTAGTCTTTCCTGAACATATAGGTACTTTTTGTATTATGTGTAATGCCCCCGAACGGGTTTGGTCGCAAAAGAGCTTCACTCGGGCTAGCATCAGTCTGGTTATGCACAATTGGGTTGCGGTAGCACATTATATGCTATCCTACCGTGTTTCACCTGTGCGAGCCTTATTCTTAGCTAAGGCAGCTGAGATTGAGCGGATCTACCTCTCTACGTTCGCTAAGGCGGCTCGGGAGTATGGGGCCTGGATTATTGCTGGTTCTGCAACCTTGCGCTGGGGAGAGACCAAGCGCATATATAACAGTTCTCCCGTGATCACGCCTACCGGTGATGTTATTTATCGGCAACACAAGGTTAACCTAGTGGAGATGGAGGATAAAGGGGGACTCAATTTGGAACCAGCCCCTTTAAACTACATGAGCGTAGTGCAAAGCCCCTTTGGTGATCTGGGCATAGCCATTTGTTTGGATGCCTTTGAGGACGAGGTTCGACAGCGACTTATGGGCTTGGGTGCCCAAATTTTGGTGCAACCTTCAGCTAATAATGGCCCGTGGAACGAGTGGCAACAACAAGACTGGCTCAGGAGTAGTTTTGCTGCAGTAGCTCAGAATAAAGAATTTGATTTAGCCATTAACCCAATGTTAGTGGGTAACTTTTTGGATGTGGAGTTCGAAGGGCAATCTAGCATTATTGACCAACAAGGGTATGTGGTTCAGGCGAAGACCCACGATGAGGAGGAAATTTTGTTAGGAAAAGACCTCTTGAATTAGTTCTCCACTGACCTTTATAGTAGAATTTACTATTCCAGAATACGCAGTGCAACCGTTCTTGATAGTAATACAAACGCGGTAAGTGGGCGCTAGCTGTAACGCGGCGCATGGGCACGGTGAGCTCTTGGCCCACATCTAATTCTGGCACTGAATTGAGATCCACGCAGCTGAGTCCCATGCCAATTCTTCCAATCAGGGGTAAGGATTGGTCTTGGTAGAAGACCTTGGGATGTTGGGCGTGGATTAGCCTGCCAAGGGCGACTTTGAGCTGGTGTTTTGGGGTTCCCTGAGGCTCTAACTCTACGCCATGGCAAAAACCGAGGGCAATTACTCCCACCCTTATTGCTTTCCGGGCTCTATAATCCCTACCATAACCTACGCCATGGCCTTTCGGTAGAGTACGAATCTGGAGGAGGCGCGCCTTCACCCGCCAGGTCTCCTGTAGATGCCAAGTGGGATCTAGGGGTAAGGGCGTTTGACCATAGAGTAGGGTTCCTATGCGAACCAGATCAAGATGGCTCGCGGGCAAGGAGAGGAAGGCAGCACTATTGGCTGCATGCCAAAGAAGCTGTACAGGGTCTGTCTTTGACAGTTGTGTTCGAAATTCTAGCAAACGGTTTAGTTGTGTTTTGGTAAAACTAGAGTTTTTAAATGCCTCGGAAAAGTGCGTGAAGATGCCCCCTAGACTAAGATAGGGGGTGTTTTTGATCAGGCGGATAATTTCCCATGCATCCTTAGGTGCCACGCCTAAGCGCCCCAAGCCCGTATCTATTTTCAGGTGAACCACCACTTTTTGCCGTTTCTGCTGGGCCAATTTTCCTAACTCCACTACAAGGCGAGGAGAAGTAATAGTGGGTATGATTCCATGCTGTAAGACGAGGGGTAATTGCTCCAAGCTAGGAGGAGTGAGTACCAGGAGGGTCGGCTTGGTACATTCAAGAATTGAGAGGGCTTCTTCTACTGTGCTGACCGCCATGAAGTGGTAACCTAGGCTTTGCAGAAAGGCGGCTACCACAGGGGCCCCATGTCCGTAGGCATCTGCCTTGAGAATCGGCAAGATGGGGCTGTGGCTATGTTGTTCAATTTCTTGTAAGTTGTGGCCCAGGGCATCTAAATTCACTTCGATCCAAGTTGACCAGGTTAAGCTTCTTTCTTTTTGTGGCGTAGCCACTGATGAGTTGCTAAGGCCCGTTGCCATAAGAGATAACCTCCCCTGGAGATGGGTAGATCGTATTCCCCAACATACTCTTGTATTTGAGCTCCAAATCCTTCCTTGAATCGGTACAGGCCGTACAGGGGATGTTCGGGACTTAGGTCCCCAGAGACTCCTCGAAAGTCGTAGACCTGACAACCTTGACTTTTGGCCCACTTAATCATGTCCCACTGGATTAGATGGGCAGCCTGCAAATTGCGTTGCTCATTACTAGATGCTCCGTAAACGTACCAGGCTCGCTTGCCCAAACGGAACAGTATGGCGCCAGCGAGAGGTGTTCCATCCTTGTAGCTCAAGAATACTTGAGCTAGTTTGTGCTCAACTAGAAGATCCCACATTGTCTCGTAATAGCTCAAGGGACGGATCATAAAACCATCGCGCCTAGCTGTTTCCTGTAAGAGCGTGTAAAACACACTTAATTGTTTCTTTTCTTTAGCTATGAAGACCCGCACTTCTTTCCGTTCGGCATAACGGATATTGTAGCGGGTCTTACTTTTCATGTTTTTAAGTAAGGTGTCTAGGGAGGGGTATAGATCCAAGGTCATAACAAACCGGGGCTGCACTCCCAGAAAATCTAGACCAGTATCCTGATGACGGAGATTTTGCTTGTTGGCGAGTTCTGGCCACAGTCTGTCGGTGCGGAGTAAGGGGGGGTCCATTTTCCAAACGAGGGCGCCATGAGTGCGTGCTAATTGGCTACCTGCATTCCAGAGCGCTCTCAATGCCTCCTCTGAAGAATAAAGGGGTCCTCTCGGCGAATAAGCAACGGTGTAAGGTAGATAAGGTAGTTTTTTTATTAGGACCAGAGCAGTTCCTTGAAGTGTTCCCTTTTCCTGAATTGCCAAGGGGTAATACTGCCAGCCCGAACTGGCTTTTACCTTTCCCCAGTTAGTGGTTTGGAGTAGATCTCCGTGGGGATGGGTGGCCACATAGTGGTTAAAGATGGTTTCTTGCTCATCTAAAAGTAGAGCTTCCACGTTTTTCCTCCTTCCTATAGCATTTCTATTATATGTACTAATTGCCATTGTGGGCACGTATTTATTCAAATAGACGAAGGGAAGGGGGAGCAGCATGGGGGGCCTAAGGTTGGTAGTGTTATTTTTGGTGATGGTACTTTGCTCAAGTGCAGTGGCCTGGGGAGCCCTATCTCCAGTACCTGAGCTTAGTTCCATTGCTTATGTAATTTACGATGCGGATTTTGATTATGTGATTGTGGGTAAGAACGGGGAGCAGAAGCGTTCCATTGCTAGCATTACTAAGGTTATGACCTTAGTTTGCACCGCCGAACTCATAAAACAGAACAAGTTATCACTAGATGATGTGGTCACGGCCAGTGCTCGCGCGGCCAGTCGCGACGGAACTCAAATCAATTTGAAAGCGGGTGACAAATTTACCTTAGAGGAGTTGCTTTATGCCACTGCCTTAGTCTCGGCTAATGATGCGGCAGTAGCCATTGCAGAATACGTTGCTGGCTCGGAGGCGAACTTTACCAAGCTGATGAACCAAACAGCCGAGGATCTAGGTCTAGGGGATACTAACTACACAGATTGCACAGGGCTGCTTTCCATATTCAGTAATAACTATTCAACAGCCTTGGATCAAGCAAGATTACTGAAGGTCGCGCTACAATACGATCTTCTGCGCCAAATTCTTGGCACCCCGGAGTACTTGTTAAAGGCCCAAAATCGTAAAATCGTGAACTCCCACCCGCTCCTAGATTTGCCCGGTGTGGAAGGAGGTAAGACGGGAGCAACTACGCCTGCAGGTCACACGTTAGTGACATCAACCCTCAGGCATGACCGACGTCTGATTACGATAATCTTGGGTGCCCGCAGTCGAGAAGTTCGTAATGGTGAGAATCGGCAATTGATGGAGTGGGCGTACGAGAATCTGCGTGTGCTCATCTCCAGCGAGCAAGTGATCACGCCTGTGCTTATTCCTGATGGGGTGCAACATCAGGTAAATGGTGTTCTAAAACGAGAATTTTCCCTCGTAGCCGCTTCGGAGGAAGATCTTAAGTTCGACACCAAGATCGAACTAATTCCTGGGTTGCGTGCTCCCGTGGATCAGGGTAATAAGCTTGGTGAGTTGGTTGTGCTCAAGGCAGGAAAAGAATTCACACGTCTGGACATTGTGGCCCAACAGGGAACAGGATTGGCTACTTGGCTACGGAGGATTTTCCAACGTCTATTCCATTTTTTGGGTTTAGGGAGGTGAACGGGTGAAAAAAGTTACTGACACCCTGGTGCATAGACGGATTCTTGGGCTGCTCTTAATTGTTTTAGTAATCACTTTGTTTTCGTCGGGTCGCTTGGCCTATCTTCAACTATGGAAAAACGACTTTTTTCAAACTAAGGCTCTAGAACAACGGGTGCAAAAGATCCCGGTGGAGGGCCTAAGGGGCAATATCTACGATCGCAATGGTATCCCCTTAGCGATTAGCGTGAGTGCCCATACAGTCTATGCCATTCCTGCGGAGGTGGATGACCCTGAGGGGACCGCACGGAAGTTGGCATCGATCCTGCAAATGGATTACGACTTTATTCTCCAACGACTGCAAAAACGTACAGCCACCCAGTGGATCAAGAAGAAGATTAGCGACCAAGAAGCCCATGAGATTATTGCTCTTAATTCACCTGGTATTGGCGTGGTGCCGACCTCTACCAGAGTTTATCCCTATGGTTCAGTAGTACCACAGGTCTTGGGTTTTGTTGGTATCGATAATCAGGGTCTTGAGGGTCTAGAACTCTACTACGATCAGTTCCTACGGGGGACTCCTGGTCAAACCGTTTTCGAGAGGGATGCCCATGGGCGAGTAATTGAAGATGGTGTGCGGGGATATCAACCTGGTCAAAGGGGTGGAGATCTAGTCCTCACAATTGACTATTTCATTCAAAGGATGGCCGAAGAAGAAGTGCGCAGAGCATGTTATGAAACTGGATCGAGGTTGGGTCTAATCGTGGTCACAGATCCAAAGACAGGAGAAATCCTAGCAACCGCGATTCATCCCAGTTTTGACGTGGAAGATTTCTCGTCTTATGCCCCAGAAAACCGCAAGAATATCGCGGTAACGGACACTTATGAGCCTGGCTCAACATTTAAGGCGGTCACTGCGGCGATTGCCTTGAATGAAGGGGTAGCAACTTTGCGTTCGGGCTTTTTTGACCCTGGCTATATTCGGGTTTCAGGTTGGAATGTGCGCTGTTGGAATCGAGGTGGGCATGGGTCTCAATCGTTTGTGGAAACTATGCAAAACTCTTGTAATCCTTATTACGCTAAATTGGCCATTGATCTGGGGGATCAGCGTTACTACAACGGACTAACTAGCTTTAACTTAGGTTACAAGCTGGGCGTAGATTTTCCTGGGGAGATGGGGGGTACCCTACGGTCTCCAGGTCCAGCGATTCCTTTGGTTACTTGGGCAAACATTGGTTTTGGGCAGGGCCTCACAGTGACACCTCTGCAGTTGATCGCGGCGTTCGGAGCCATAGCCAATGAGGGCATTTTGTCGGTCCCCCACTATGTGAAGGAGCTTGTGACAGAAGAAGGGAGTTTTCCACCTGACATTCCTGAACAACGGCAAGTAATCGGAAAAGAGGCTGCAGATACTACCCGCTATGTGCTCCGCTCTGCTATAGAGCACGGTTCGGGAAAACGCGCTGAGGTGCCCGGCTATAGCGTTGCCGGTAAGACGGGCACGGCTCAATTAGTGGAAGGGGGGCGTTACTCCCATTCCAAAATGGTTACTTCGTTCGCTGGATTTGCTCCGAGTGACGATCCCCAAATGGCTGGCTTGTTGGTCCTGTGGGAGCCCCAGGGCGCCTTTTATGGAGGCATCATCGCATCGCCTGTTTTCGCTAGGCTAGCCGCAAAAATACTACCCTATTTAGGTGTGGAGCGCAAGGGTAAGGTGGAGAGCGGGCTTCGGCAGGTAGTAGTTCCCGATGTGGGTGGACTAGGAATTGGCGAGGCTACTAGAGTTTTGCAGGGCGTCCAATTTAGGGTAGAAGTTGTTGGGGAAGGAAGCAGAATTATTGGGCAGGTTCCGGCACCCTTAGCGGAAGTGGATGAGGGGACGATGGTGTACATTTATACCGATGTAGACTTTATACCCACAACTAGCGATCTGCCAAATCCCTATGGAGCGTAAAATAGGTCCTGAACAGGGAAAAACGATTCGACGGCGAATATACAGATCAGAAGTATAAGTGAACCTAAGGAGGAACATCCATGCTCCCGTTTCTGATTATTTTTATTCCCATTATTGGTGGACTTTTGACCGTCGCGCTGAAGCTCGAGGATCGTATTAGGGACCGCTTTGTACTGGCTGTAACAGTGCTTACAGAGATTTTGGTCTTGTTTTTATACACCTTCCTCAGGGATACAGGTGTTGTGGTTTTGCAGTATCCGAAGCTGTTGCCACCCTTTGGGATTTCTTTTCGCATTGACTGGCTAAGTGTAGTTTTGGTGACAATCGCCAGCTCAATTTGGCTGTTGGTCACCATCTACTCCTTTGATTATATTAAACCATCGAAGAACATTAATCGTTATCATGCCTTTACTTTAATTACTCTAGGTGCTACCTTGGGAACACTCTTGGCAGGGGATTTAGTGACCTTGTTCCTCTTTTTTGAACTCATGTCCTTCTCCTCTTATGTCTTAGTGATTCATGAAGGGGATCCTCAAGCGATGCGCGCCGGCTTTCTCTACCTGATCATGACTATCGGTGGTGGTCTTGCTTTCCTCTTTGGGGTTTTAGCTGTCTATCAAATGACAGGTACGGTTGCCTTTACAGCCGGTGGCTTTTTGACTTCAAGTAGTGCTCTATCCCTAGGAGCCTTCATAGGTTTTTTGATTGGCTTTGGGATGAAGGCGGGCATGTTTCCTTTGCATGTCTGGTTACCAGAAGCTCACCCTGTGGCACCCTCTCCTTCTAGTGCCCTTTTATCTGGGGTGATGCTAAAGATTGGTGCGTTTGGCCTACTTCGGGTTATCTTTAATGTCTACGAGTTTCAGTTTCTGAAAGAAGTGGGCTGGATCAACTATCTTCTGGTAGCCGCCATTTTGACTATCCTACTGGGATCCATTTTCGCGATTATGCAAAAGAATCTCAAGAGACGCTTAGCCTATTCGAGTGTGGCCCAGATGGGTTATATTCTTTTGGGTATGGCGCTATTATCGGAGCAAGCTCTCATTGGTGATGTGTTCCACATATTTACCCATGCCATCATGAAATCCTGTCTGTTCTTGGTCTCCGGAACCATGATTCTTCTTACCGGAAAGACTGAGATTGATGATTTCAAAGGTATTGGTAGGCGTATGCCTATTTCTATGGCTTGTTTCACTATGGCTTCCCTTTCTATGATTGGGATTCCGCCTTTTAATGGATTTTTGAGTAAGTGGTTCTTAGGTCTGGGAGCCCTTGAGGTGAATCAGCCTCTGTCTGCCATTGTGCTTCTGGTTTCTAGCTTATTGAACGCGGTATATTACTTGCCGATCGTGATCAATGCCTTCTTCAAGCAAGAAGAACATGATTTCTCACAGATATCTGATCCATCGCCCAAGATGCTAATACCCGTTGTAGTATTAGCCATTGCTACTGTGTTCTTTGATATTATTCCCGTTAATGTGCTCTTGAATCTTTCGGAGGTTACAGCGGCTGCGTTATTTGGAGGGGGGCCTGGGCTGTAAATGGTCACCCAATCCAGTATCATCCCCCTCCTAGTGGTTGCCCTGCCTCTACTAGGTGCTGGAGTTGTGGCTTATTCCGCCAGGTGGGGGAGTGCGGTTAGGGCGGGAGTAGCCAATTTACTTACTTTCGGAACCGTCCTTTTAACCGTATGGCAGTTCTTGTTGGTACAAAGTGGACGTGTTTTAGTTTACACCCTTGATTGGTATGTGGGTTTTGGCTTGTATTGGCGAGTGGATTTTCTCAGTGCCGTGTTTGCGGTGATTGTAGCCTTAGTCTGGCTCTTATCCACACTGTTTGCCGTGGAATATATGGCCCACGAACACCAGCAGACCCGGTTTTTCGTTGCCTCAATTTTTACTCTCGGTTCCACTTTGGGGGTTTTTTTGGCAGGGGATTTGCTCAGTCTTTTCCTGTTCTTTGAGCTTATGACTTTTGCCGCCTATCTCTTGGTGATTCACGAAGAAAATGCAGATGCATTACGGGCTGGTAATGTGTATCTTTTTATGAGTGTGATTGGTGGGCTGTTTTTATTGGGGTCCATATTTTTCATACAGCACACTGTGGGTAATACAGCCTATGCGCCAGTTTTAGAACAGTTGGTAGCGGCGGGTTTGAATCCTTGGTGGTTGTTTGTGGTAGTTCTTTTGGGTTTCGGGGTCAAGGCAGGAATGCTCCCTTTGCATATTTGGTTACCCAAGGCTCATCCAGTGGCACCAGCGCCAGCTTCAGCTCTACTTTCGGCGCTGATGATCAAGACGGGGGCTTATGGTTTTTTAAGGTTCTTTTATGTCCTTTTTACGGTTGCACCAGACTCGCGCTTGTTCTTCCTGCAAGAGGCCTTTGGTTACGCCTTCATTTGGATTGGAGCCATCACCATGTTAGGTGGCGCTCTCATGGCTCTGATTCATACACCTATGAAGCGAATTTTGGCCTATTCTAGCATTAGCCAGATGGGTTATATTTTGTTTTCTTTAGGTGTGGGGGTAATGCTAGGTCCCGATGGCGCGTGGGGTCTAGCCGGTGCTTGGATGCATATGATTAACCATGCTTTTTTTAAGTCCTTCCTCTTTTTGTTGGCCGGAGCAGTCTACTTGCAGACAGGAGAACTAGATCTGACAAAATTAGGAGGATTGAAGCGCCATATGCCTGTGGCCTTGGGATTTTTCTTGGTGGCGGCCGGGGGCATTACTGGTGTACCAGGGTTTAATGGTTATGTGAGCAAAATTCTCATTCATGAAGGTATTCTCCATGCTTTCGAGCTAAAGGGTTGGAGTTCACTGTTGTGGCTAGAGCGTGTTTTTGTCTTTACCGGTGGCCTAACTGCTGCCTATATCTCGAAGATCTGGATTAAGACCTTTTTTGGCAAACCCAAGCAAGATTGGTCCCAGGTTCAGGATCTTAGTGCTGGACAGCGAGGGATTTTTGGTGTTTATACTTTTATTTTGCTCGGCATTGGCCTTGCTGCTCAGACCAGAGTGAACCAGTTGACCTTACCTGCCCTGGGCATTACCGAATTTAATCCGCTGGACTTGGAACACTTAGGACAGGTACCATTTTGGAGTCTCCATGAATTACAGGGACCACTTTTGTCCTATGGCATTGCAGGGGCTACTTTACTGTTCCAGGCACTCTTTGGTCGTTATTTCACGGTACCCCGTTGGTTGAGTGTGGAGTTTTTGGTCTATCAACCGTTGTATCGTGGAGCACGGGGTTTTTTTAACCTCTTAGGGGCATGGGGCTTAGGAATCCAAGCAACGTTTGCAAGGTTGAATACTTTGCGTAAGGCAAAACAAAAGCCAAAACGAACAAGGACGTGGTCTGGGACCTGGTCTTTGGCGAATTGGCTAACTAATCGTACGAACTTGCTCTTCGATACTGTCGTGATCGTCATCGTGCTGCTAGCTGTCGTGGTCTTGATTTTTGTCAGGTGAGTTGCGTTGGGCGTAGGCGCAATAGGACTGTAGTGGACAACTCTCGCACTCCGGCCTACGTGCCTTGCAGAGGGCTCGCCCGTGGAGGATGAGCCAATGATGAGCGTCGATCCACTTGTCCTGCGGAATAACCTCCATTAATTGCAATTCTGTTTGATAGGTGTTTGAAGCCTTCGCCAATCCTAGGCGATTGGCCACTCGAAACACGTGGGTGTCCACGGCAATGGCTGGAATTCCAAAAGCATTTGCCAATACGACACTCGCAGTTTTTCGGCCTACTCCAGGCAAGCTTTCCAGTTCTTCTCTGGTTCGTGGTACTTCACCGTCATGTTCTGTCACCAATAGCTGGGCAGTTCTAATCAGGTTGCGGGTTTTAGTTTGCCATAAACCCGCACTTTTGATATACGGAGCCACTTCTTCGAAGCTAGCTTGGGCCAAGGCGTGGGGGGTAGGAAAGGCGGCAAATAGCGCAGGAGTAATCATATTTACCCGCTCATCCGTGCATTGGGCTGATAAAATTGTGGCCACTAGAAGTTCGTAGGAATTACTATGGGTTAGGGCAGTGGTGGGATTTGGGTACAGGTCTTCTAAAATTTCGAGTATGATTGACATGGGGTACCTCCATATTAAAGCAGGCCGTTCTCGGAAAGTACTTCCCGGTAGGAACGGCCAGAAATTTAGATGTCTAGAAATTCATCTTCATCTGGAATCAAGGTGTGCCCCCTTCTACTGCGGTCTTGGCAACGACCACAGCCGTGACAACCCTCGATTACCCTGATTAGACCATCTTCATCGAAAATGAGCCCCTGGTGGCATTGGTCTTGAGTATCGGGGGCAAAGAGGCTGGCGATAGTTTCCGCGATCTGCTCTCTGAAGGTCTTTTGGGGCAGCTCTTCCTTAAAGTCCGCCAGGGCCTCACGGTAACTCACTTTTTGCTTTGTCAGACGAGCCTTGGCCACCTTATGATAGGAAGCATAGAGGAAGAGATCCGCTTCGGTACGATTGGGAAATTCATCTAAGAGACGTTGCTTGTGAATTAAGGCCACCACTGGCTTATAGATTTCCTGCTCCCAACTGGCACTGGCTTCTTCTAGGCTGAGTTCATGGCCGATAGACTTGGATTCTTCTTTGCGAAACTCTTCAATTTGCATGAGTAGTTTTTCGTAAGAACCTAGTTCAGTGAATTCAATCCCTGATAGATTAGTTTTGCGCTCAAAGAGAGAACGCTCTCTCCAGATTAGATTTGGTTCACTATTAGAAGACGGGAAGAATTCAACCACTTCGGCATCGATATAGGTTTGGCCTACCTCTTTAGCCACTGCGACACGGTGGTTGCCATCTACAACATAATATTTATCCCTCACCTTGTAGAGGATCACAGGTGGCATAATTTTACCCTGTTCTACCGCTTGTTTTATTCTTCGATAGCGGTACATGGTGGACTTGTTTTTTATTCGAAAGCGATCATCGAAGTCGCGCCAGCGGTTCACAGAACCCACAATATCATCTACGGGTACAATGCGTAAACCTAGGTCAATAGAATCGGTCAAACCGTATTTCTCCTTAGGGGTATCAAAAGCCTCTACATTTCGTCTGGGTCTCAATTCTCTTCACTCCAGGCCAGGTATTATTCAATTTCTAAAATGTGAAAACCGTAGCCATTAATTACTGTGGTGTCGTTGACCACGTCTATCCGATTTTGTTTTAGGCCATAGTTTAAATGAGTATGACCATGAATAAAATAGCGGGGTTTGTACTTATAAATGATGCGAGAAAAGGTTAAAAAGCCCTTATGGCACTGATCTTCAGCATCATGAATACCAAAGGGGGGCGCGTGGGTTAAGACGATGTCGATTTTGCGCCCAAAAAGAAAGCGCCAAGACATTTTACGCCACACCTGGCGCATTTGTCGCTCCGTGTATTGAACAGCGCTAGGGTGATGGTAGAACATGGAGCCTTCGAAACCCACTATAGTTAGGCCCTTAAAGGTGATGACTTTTCCATGGATGTTGTCTCCCCCCTCAGGGGGATTAATGTCATAGTTGTCGTCGTGGTTGCCACGCACATAGTAAAGAGGGGCATTGAAGACCGACATTAAGTAAGATAAGTACCATGGGGGCAAATCACCTACGGACAAAATAGCATCGATGGATTCTGGAAAACGCTCACGCCGGAAATGGTCATATAACTGCGGATCAACAGTGTCGCCAACAATCAAAAGTTTCAAGCTAGATCCTCCCAACCTAAATCACGTCATCCATAGGGAATGATTCTGTGAAATACTGTGTTTTTCCTGCCCAAAAAGCCATTTAGGAATCGCATCCCTTTAGTCGGGCATTTTCTTCTTGGGCAACCAGTCGTTTTTCCTTAACCGCTTGCATGATTTTTTGCTCAAGAGTGATGCCCATCAAGCGCTCCCAGAAGTTGGGGGGATAAAGAATTGAGCAATAGCGTTGAGGTGCCTTATACCAAACACCTCGCGGTCCGTCTACGGCCTCTACTTTGGCATAGTAATCAATGAGTGTGACTCTAATTCCCCATTGATCACCAGGTGCAATCTCTAAGTAAACGGCTGATTTGTCGGTGGGACGACTCCAAGTTCCTTGATTCAACTCTTTTAACATCATCTCATCCTTTCCCACTGTATGTATTACACAAAAGTTTGATTATTCCTAGTAAGATTGGGGTGTTCCATATGTTCGTAATGTTAATAGTCTGTATTTTATTGATTTTTCCTTGTCCTAGCACGGGTTTAGCCTTAGAAAAAACCGAACCCCAGTTGAACTTTGTTGTAGCCCAGTGGGCTTATGAGGTGCGTGATGAGGGAGATTATGACCCTAATTTCGAGGGAGCTTTTCCCCGGGGGGAGCGGGCGTACACTTATCTAGAACTGGAGGGCTTTTCCCTTGCAGAAATCGAGGGACTATTCTATGTGGAACTGGCTGTTGATGTGAACTTGAGAAGTAAAAGGGGCTTCAAGCTCTTCTCGCGCACCAATGTTTTGGAGCTTGACTCTTGGTATGAGCAACCTCCTGCTACTATTTGGTTCTACATATATGTGGACATTCCTTGGTGGGCACCTCGGGGAGTGTATAGCGGTGAGATTATCGTTCGCGACCAGTTGAATCAGGGAGTTTTAGTGGAGGAACGAGAAATTCGTGTGTTTTAATTTGTCTTGTGAAAAAGGAGACAACCTAAATCCGTTGAATATATCTTAATAACCTGATTTTCGAGGAGGAGTGCAATGACTTTAAGAGGGAGGAAAAAAGGGGAGGCTGTTCCCCAGGGTGTAGTTGCCCGCCTACCAGTGTATTTTCGCTACTTATCAGAATTAGAAGCTGCCGATATCGAGAGGGTGTCCTCGGCCCAATTGGGCGAAGCACTAGATTTTACCGCGGCCCAGATTCGCTCGGACTTGAGCTATTTTGGCTCTTTTGGGCAACAAGGTTATGGTTACAACGTGAAAGACCTGCTACAACAAGTAAAGAATATTCTCGGTCTTGATCGGACCTATAGCATGGTGTTGGTGGGGGCAGGCAACCTTGGGAAGGCGATTGCCAGTTATGAATCCTTTCGTACTAGGGGTTTTGAGGTGACGGCAATCTTCGATATAGATCCTTTGTTGATCGGCAATCATCACGGTGGTTGTGTGATTCGTCCTTATCAGGAATTGGGGCATTTTCTGAAGAAGACGCCTGTGGACATTGGCATCATTGCCACCCCTAAGCGAAGTAGTCAAGAAGTATGCGATTTGCTTGTCAAGTCTGGGGTCACGAGCATTTGGAATTTCTCCCCGGCTCACCTAGTAGTGGATGATCATGTCATAGTGGAGCATATGCATTTGACTGACAGTCTTTTGCGACTTGCTTTTCGCATGAACGAGCAACTTATGACCAGATCATAATCTTGGTACGCAGGAATGTTGAAGAATGGTGCATAATACCTTATGAAATGAACTTCAAAAGAGGTGTTAGTGTTGCTAGAAGATAAACGCATCGCCATTTTTAACATTGCCAATAAACGTAGTATTGCATGGGCCATTGCCCGATCAATGGACGCCCAAGGGGCTAAACTAATTCTAGGTTATCAAAATGAAAGAACTAAGGCTAGTGTAGAGGAATTGGCCAAGGAGCTAAGTCACCAACCCTTGGCCATCTTACCCTGTGATGTTGTTTTCCCTGAGCAAATTGAACAGGTGCAAGAATCCGTTAGGAAAGTAGCTGGTACCATCCACGGGTTAGTACATTGTTTGGCCTTTGCGCCGAAAGAGACGTTGCAAAACCCCTATTTGTTTACAGAGCGTGATGACTTTCTAACGGCCCTAGAAATCAGTACCTATTCGTTAGTTGCCTTAGCTCGTGGGCTCACCCCAGTCTTTAGTAACCAAGCTAGCATCATGACTTTAACGTATTATGGCTCAGAAAAAGTGATGCCTAACTACAATGTTATGGGTGTGGCTAAGGCAGCTTTAGAAGCTAGTGTACGTTACCTTGCTTACGATTTGGGTCCAGCAGGAGTGCGGGTGAACGCGATTTCTGCTGGACCAATAAATACGGTGGCTGCTCGGGGTGTGGCAGGATTTTTGGATATCCTGGAGGTGCATGAACAAAAGGCCCCCCTTAAACGGACTGTGGACAGTAAGGAAGTTGGGGATACAGCGGCATTTTTAGCTAGTGACATGGCTAGTGGAATTACAGGTGAAGTAATCTACGTAGATACGGGCTACAATATTATGGGTTTTTGAGCAATTAAGTAAATGAAAAAGCACCTAACGTCTGTTAGGTGCTTTCCCTTTAAGTTGGGCTTTGTTGGTGACTTTACTTGATACGTGCTTTGTCTAGGGCATCACGAACGGCATGGTTAGATTGGTGGGTGAGACCGGTAGCACCAGTAATCACATCAACATAACCAGGTTCGCTATTAATCGCAGCTTCTTTATAGTTCTCGCGAGCAATTTCTAATGGCCAACCATAGACCTCTACGCTTGGATCTTGAATGGTGTGATCGGGTAGAACTCTTTGTACTGCGTAGTCTACAATCTTGTCATCTTTCAAGGTAACCCATACTACTTTGTAGTATTGACCGTAGGAAGAGGTTTCGGAGCGACCTAGGAAGACTCCGTCAAAATACTTGTTAGAAGGCTTCGTGTCGCTGGCTTTGACCAACGCTCTTTCGACCGCCTGAATCCACCCTTCTGAGCTGTGGGTAGCACCGGTTACGATGTCTGCTTGGGCGGCTTGGTTCTTCACAAATTGAAGACCTAAGGTACGAGCGGCTTCTCCAGCCTGTGGCCAGGGATAAGTACTCCAGTCTTTTTCAACGTGTTTGTCAGTGAACTCTCTGAGTACGACTGCTACGATTTTACCATCTTCAATAAAGACTTTAGCGGATTGGATGCTTTTTGGACCAGCATCAGACCATGCCTCGTATGTTCCATCGATCCAGGCAGCTTGGGACACAAATGTAAATGATAAAACTAGTACTAATGTTAAAACTAGATACAATCTTTTCATTTGCACAACCTCCACTTGAATTACTATAGTGAATACTTTCACCAACTGGGCCCAAATTAAGCGTAACAAATTTAGGACCCATCGTCAAGTCCTTTTAACAAAAAATATCGGGAGCATAGAACCGGCTGTCAGCTGGTCCTAGCCCTCTTCCCATTGAGTTAGGGTGGTAACCATAACCACATCATGCCCTTGGCCGCAATTCTGCTGAAATAGATGTCGTAAAGCTCGCCAAACTTCATCTGGATTTCCCGAAATCGTTGTATTTAAGGATGTATTGCCAAGATAAAAGTCGTAGTCCAGTCCATGCTCGTCCAAGAATTGCCTAGATAAGCCCGCCAGACTACTCATTTCTTCGGTAACTACAGGGTACAAAGATACTTCTGCTTTGATCATAAAAAAGCTACACCTCCTAGTGCTAGTATGACCAGAAGGTGTAGGCTTCACTCCTTAACGATTGGGTACGCAGACTATTTGCCCCGGCTTAATTTGACTAGGATTGGGGATTTGGGGATTCGCCCTAATGAGGGCATCTAAGGATACTCCGAATTTCTTGGCAATGCTCCACATGCTATCTCCAGATTTCACTGTGTAGGCGAACGTTCCAGATGGGCAACCGCTTGGAGGTTGTGAAGTTCGTGGTACGCAGACAGTTTGCCCAGGGAAAATCAAACTAGGATTGGGGATTTGGGGATTCGCCCTAATGAGGGCATCTAAGGATACCCCGAATTTCTTAGCAATACTCCACATGCTATCTCCTGGTTGCACTGTATAAGCGAAAGTCCCTGCAGGGCATCCAGGTGGGGGTGGTGCGGTTGGCACGCAAACAATTTGCCCAGGGAAAATCAAACTAGGATTGGGAATTTGCGGATTGGCTGCGATTAACGCATTCAAGGATACCCCGAATTTTTGTGCAATACTAAACATGCTATCGCCCGGTTGTACAGTATAGGAGAAAGTTCCGGGGGGACAAACGGTGGGCGGTGGAGTTACAGTCGGTACACAGACTATTTGTCCAGGGAAAATTAGATTAGGATTGGGGATTTGTGGGTTTGCCGCGATCAATGCATCCAACGAAACTCCGAATTTTTGCGCAATACTAAACATACTATCACCTGGTTGCACTGTGTAGGAGAAAGTTCCAGGGGGGCAAACGGTGGGCGGTGGTGTTACGGTTGGTACGCAAACGGTTTCTCCTGGAAATAGTTGGTTGGGGTTGGGAATTTGGGGATTCGCTGCGATTAGTTCGTTGAGAGGTACGTTGAATTTCTGGGCAATGCTA
Source organism: Firmicutes bacterium UBA4996 (assembly GCA_002396805.1). Classification (GTDB taxonomy): domain Bacteria; phylum Bacillota; class Limnochordia; order Darwinibacteriales; family Darwinibacteriaceae; genus UBA4996. Next base: position 208,291 of record DGYW01000064.1, read on the forward strand.
AACATGGTGTCCCCTTGTACTACTGTATAGCTAAAGGTTCCAGTAGGGCAGGTAATGGTGGGTACGCAGACAATTTGTCCTGGAACTAACCTGGATGGATCAGGAATTTGGGGATTAGCATCAATCAGATCTTGTAAAGATACGCCAAATCTTCTGGCGATAGTGAACATGGTATCACCAGGCTGCACAATGTAGCTGAAAGTTCCGGGGGGGCATACTGTTTGCTGATTCGGGATGCAGACAACCTGACCAGGTCGAATCTGGCTAGGATCCTGGATTTGTGGGTTGGCTGCAATTAGGGCATCCACAGTTACTCCAAATTGACGAGCGATGGAGAAAAAGGTATCTCCTGGGCGCACTATATATGGGGTGGTGTTTGGCCCACAGACTTGCTCAGATACTACCGTAGCCTCGGCCTGTTGTTCGTGTTGTTCTAAGATCTTGTCATCTCTTTCCAAAGTCAATCCTCCTTTGCAGATCAATACCGTTGGTTCACGGTTCATAACAAGATATGACTGGAAAGAGTGATTGGTTACTCTTGACTTTCGGAAAAAGCTATGCTAAAGTATCCTTAGTGTTCCTCGGTAGCTCAATGGCAGAGCATTCGGCTGTTAACCGAAGGGTTGTTGGTTCGAGTCCAACCCGGGGAGCCATCTTGGAAGCGATTAGCTAATAGCTAGTCGCTTTCTTCATTTGCGTCATGCGGGCATGTAGAGACCCTAGCAGAGCTAATAATCCGCTAGGGTCTTTTGAGATCGATTAATGTTAGCGTTGCCACGAATCCTCTGGGATCACAATCCAACAGATTAGATAGGCTAGTAGACCAGTACCATAAACAAAAACTGAGATGGCCCAAATCAAGCGCACGATGGTGGGGTCGATACTAAAGTACTCAGCGATGCCGCCACACACCCCACCGATTCTTTTCTCCCTAGAGCGATACAATTTCTTGGGCATTATCATTCCCCCTTATAAACCTTTGGATTTACTAAATTACGTGGACGTTGTCCTTGTAGGACTGCCAGCACGTCATTTACCACCATTTCTACCATTTGCACCCTAGTCTCCTGGCCGGCACTGGCAATATGGGGAGTCAAGACTACATTGGGTAATTGGGTTAGACCAGGTTTCAAGGCCGGCTCGTCTTCGAAGACATCTAGACCAGCACCATAGATGGTTCCTTCTTCTAGTGCTTTGACTAGGGCAACTTCATTAACAACAGGCCCTCGAGCCGTGTTAATCAACACCGCGGTAGGTTTCATCATTTTGAGTTCCCGCTCATCAATGAGATATTTTGTCTCCGGCGTGAGGGGGCAGTGGAGTGAAACAAAATCTGCTTCTTGCAGAAGTGTATCTAAATCAACGTATTCCATATTGTACTTTTCTTCCACCTCTAGCGGCAGACGATTGCGATTATGGTAGAGGGTTCTCATATCAAAGCCTTGGGCTCGCTTGGCCACAGCCTGACCAATGCGACCAGCTCCTATGAGACCAAGTGTCTTTCCGTACACCTCTACCCCTAATAGCATTTCTGGTGCCCAGCCTGTGAACTCTCCCCTCCGGGTCATGTGATCTCCTTCCACTACCCGCCGCGCAGTGCTCATTAAGAGAGCCCAGGCTAGATCTGCACTGGCATTCGTGAGGACATCGGGGGTGTTCACAACGGCGATCCTTTGGGTGGTTGCACTGGTGAGGTCAATATTATTAAAACCTACTGCGTAATTAGCGATAACTTTGAGTCTTTTGCCGGCGGAAATTACTTCTGAGTCAATGGGATCCGAAAGCATGGTTATTAAACCATCTTGATTCGAAACAATTTTCAGGAGTTCTTCCTTAGTTATGTTGCGGTCGTGCGGGTAAACTGTTACATTACAAAGGGAACGGAGTTTATCTAAGCCATCCCCTGGTAGTTGTCTGGTCACAAATACATTCAACATACTTTCACTTCCTCTCGCCATATTATTCTTGCCCTAAGCCAGAGATCCTTTTTCTCAATTAACCAAAAACAGCAGGGTTTCGCTGACTGTCGTGGAAATACTTCAGCAACGAAGCGGAGGGATCATTAGTGGCCACAGTCTTTGTCCTGGCTAACCAGAAGGGAGGAGTGGGAAAAACCACTTCAACTTATAACTTAGGGGTTGCCTTAGCCGATATCGGACAGCGAGTATTGCTTTTAGATTTAGACCCGCAGGGTGGGTTAACCTATTGCGCAGGTTTTGAACCGGAAGACCTTGGGAAGACTATCTATCACTGCTTAGTTCGTAATACTAATCCTAGGGAAGTCATTGTTTCGAATGAATATGGGGTTCATTTACTACCTGCCAATATAGATTTATCTATTGCGGAGTTTCAGTTGATTAATGCTCCTGCGCGCGAGCGACGGGTGACCCGAATAATTAACGAACTAAGAGATGACTATGACTTTATCTTGATCGATAGTCAGCCTTCCCTAGGATTGTTAACGATGAATGCGTTAGCCGCAGCTGATCAGGTCATTATTCCCGTTTCTTGTGAGTATCTCAGTGTTAGGGGGACACGTGCGCTCTTAAAACTTGTCGCCAAAGTTAAGGGACAACTTAACAGTCGATTGACTGTAGCGGGGATTTTACCGACTATGTTTGATAGTAGAACTCTTCACGGCCGAGAGATTCTCAAACTTTTGGAGACCGAATTTGCTGATCTCCATCTTTATCCCCATACGGTAGCTAGGAGTATTCGCTTCGCGGAGAGTGCCGCGCAACGTATCCCGGTTTTTGAAACCAAAATTCAGGTGCCTGGTGCTTTAGCTTATCGGGAATTAGCACGCGATTTAGTAAAAAACAAATAATAGATAGGGTAATTATAGGAGGCAGATTTTTTTATGAGTACAGTAAGAGTGCGCTTTGCGCCGAGTCCAACAGGTTATTTACACGTGGGAGGTGCGCGGACTGCCTTATTTAACTGGTTGTACGCTCGTCATCATAAAGGGGTGTTTGTATTAAGAATTGAAGACACCGATTTGGCTCGCTCTACAGATGAAGCCACTCAAGTGATCTTGGATGCTCTGGAATTCTTAGGTTTAGACTGGGATGAGGGCCCTAAGCGTGGTGGCGAGTATGGTCCGTATTACCAAAGCCAACGCCTAGATCTTTATCGAGAGTACGCCAACAAGCTAATGGAACTAGATCGTGCCTACGAATGCTATTGTACTCCTGAAGAATTAGATCACAGAAGACAGGAGCAGATCAAGGCAGGCAAGGCTACTCGCTATGATCAGCGTTGCGCACAGTTAACTGCGGCAGAAAAAGCAGCATATAGAGCAGAAGGGCGAATCCCTGCGATCCGTTTCCGCGCTTTGGAGACGGGTGAAACGCTCGTTCGCGACATTATCCGGGGTGATGTGGTTTTTGAAAACACCCAGATTGATGATTTTGTGATTTATAAATCGGATGGCATGCCAACCTATAATTTCGCGGTGGTTGTTGATGATGCGTTAATGAAGATTACCCATGTAATCAGAGGAGAAGACCATCTTTCTAACACGCCAAAGCAAATCCAAATCTATGAAGCCCTAGGTTTTCCTCTACCTGAATTTGCCCATATTCCCATGATTCTAGGCCCAGACAAATCCTTACTCAGTAAGCGGCATGGGGCAACGTCCGTCATGCAATTTCATGATGAAGGTTATTTACCAGAGGCCATGGTAAACTATCTATCCTTATTAGGCTGGGGCTATGATGATTCTCAGACCATGTTTTCTAAGGAAGATTTGGTTAAGAAGTTTAGTTTAGAGCGGGTATCGAAAAACCCCGCAGTCTTTGATTTGCAGAAGTTAGAGTGGATGAATGGTGTTTACATTCGCGAGCTTTCTCTAGAGGACTTCTATGAGGTCGCTTTGCCTTTTTGGCAGAAAGCTGGATTCTTGCCTGAGAAAGTGAGCCCAGAACAACAAGATTACGCTCTGCGGATTTTGAAAGAACTGCAAAGTCGCCTTAAGCTTGTAGAAGATGTGATAGACTTGGCCTATTATTTTTTCAAGGACGACTATGTGTACAATAAAGAAATCGTTCAGAAGATCTTAGGTAAACCTCAGACGGAGGCTATTTTGCAGTACGTGTATGAAGCCATATCCGCTGTTCCGGTTTTGGATGAGGAACACGTGAAACCCCTGTTCAAAGCCGGCTTGGAGAAATACGGAGTTAAAATGGGAGATTTGATTCAACCAATTCGCGTGGCCTTAACTGGAACCAATATTAGCCCAGGCATTTACGAAGTTCTAGAGTTGCTTGGCCGCGACAGGGTGCTAGCAAGAATAGAAAGGACCCTGGAGATGCTAAGAGAAGGGGAGTTGGTATAGTGGAAGTTAAAGTACGTTGGAACGGAAAGATGGGCTTTGTGGGAACATCCGGCACGAATCATGCAGTTGTTATGGATGTTTCGCCTCAAGTAGGAGGCGACGGAACTGCTCCTAGTCCCATGGAAATGGTCCTTTTTGGTCTCGCCGGTTGTGCGGGGGTGGATATTGCCCTGATCCTTGAAAAGAAAAAAGTTAAGGTGCGGGACTTTGAGGTCTTTGTCCGGGCCGAGCGTGCAGATGAGCATCCTAGAGTGTTTACGAAAGTGGATCTTACCTTTGTGTTTGCGGGCGAGGATTTGCGGCCAAAACCTTTGGAAGATGCGGTCCGCCTATCCATTGATAAATACTGTTCGGTAGCGGGAATGGTTTCTCAGACCGCCACTATTGAATGGAAAGTTGAAATAAAAGAGTAAAGCAACCCTTGTATTGTTCACGCCGGTGTGGTATCTTAAAAAGTAGCACTGGGGGATCGTCTAATGGCAGGACGGATGACTCTGACTCATCTAGTCTAGGTTCGAATCCTAGTCCCCCAGCCATTACTTAAACCACGATGAGACCGCACTTTGCGGTCTCTTTTGTTTTTTAGGGCTAAGGCAAATCATCCTTTGGTCATCGGCTCTTCGATGACCATAAGGGCCACTAAAGCTTGCGTATCTTCTCTTAACATCGCAACTTCGTATTGATCTATAATCAAACCAGAACGTATGACTCTCACCAAACGGTGGGGTCTTTTTGTTGCAGGAATCTACCTAAGAGCCCCGTATTTAACCATTAGGGGGTGTCAATGTGATTTTAAAGGTAACTCCATCCGCTATTAGCCTAGGTATCCCTGATGCCAAACCCGGGCCCGCAGAGGGTTGTTACTATGTGGAAATTACTGATATTCCTGAAGGCGTTTTAGTGGGCCAGGTGATTTTGTTGTTCTGCGATACAGTTCGCAAGATGGCCGATGACGGTAAGCGATACGAGTTTAAATTCTCGGAGCTTCGTCCGAGTTCGCTTTAAACGTTGGGCAATTTTGGGCAAAACTATCTCCCACAATTGCCTACAAGCCCGCTAAATGGCCATCTATATTTTTGGAAAAAAGCACCTTAAATCGCTATAATATCATCGAGATGGGCGTCTTGGGCTGGTCGGAGGGGATGACTCTGAATCATCTAGTCTAGGTTCGAATCCTAGTCCCCCAGCCACACTGTTTTGGAGACCTCATCAGCGTTGATGAGGCTTTTTTGTTCGTAAGGAGAGAAGAACATGGATAAGATCTATACCAAGCAAGGCGATCAGGGTTATACAACGTTAGGTACTGGGATTTCGGTGACAAAGACGGACCCCCGGGTGGAAGCCTATGGAACGGTTGACGAGTTGTCCAGTTTTGTAGGTTTGGCTGTAAGCACACTTCCTGAAGACGAACCTTTGGTTCAAGAGCTGACGTGGATCCAAAGAAAACTCTTTGTGCTAGCGTCATTGCTGGCCTTTCCTGGTCGAGAAGTGTCCGCTGGGTTGGGTGAGATTTCTGGATCTGACCTCACTACCTTAGAACAAGCAATTGATCGGATTACCAATAAATTGCCACCGTTAACCAACTTCATTTTGCCGGGGGGAGTTAATACAGCTGCAGCGCTTCATTGCGCCCGGAGTGTTTGTCGTAGGGCCGAGCGAAGAGTAATTGAACTAGACTTCCAGGAATATCCCCTGGGCTCTAACATCTTACCGTTTTTGAACAGGCTTAGTGATTATCTTTTCTGTGCAGCAAGGTTAGCTAATGAGCAAAGTGGTTTTGTTGAGCGTCTCGCTAAAGAACCAGATAAGCCCTGAACCTCCTTGTAGAGCGAGAGTGTCTTTTTAGCCATGTCGTTACTAGAAAGGTAAGTGACAGCATAATTTCTGCCCCAGCTTTGGAGCTTCTTTAAGCGGAAATTGGATCTTAAGATTCTCCGTAGATCTCCTTCTAGAGTAGTAAGGGGAAAACGACCGAGATTTCCGCTAAAGTCAAAATCGGGGCAAGCTACTAATTGTGGTGAGATAACACCATCGTAGGACTGTTGCATTAAGAGCACAGCGTTACCACAACTTAAGGCTTCTCTAGCAGTACGACCACAGCCTACAACGATTCCTGCTCTTTGCAGATGGGGTACGGGATCCACTTGCCAAGGGACAAAGCTTGTGCCCGGTAAGTTGGGGTTCCAGTCAGAAATGATGGTAAGGGGAAGGTTAGTAATATTGGCATGGGCTAGAGCAAGCTGCTTGAGAGTGCGGATTCTCCTTTCCTCGAGTCGGCCCATGTAAATGACTTTCTTTCGACGGGAGGGAGACTCAGGATGGGGGACAAAGTGTTCTGTATCAATTCCATTTGGGATGATGGTCACTTTCTCCATATAGTCCTGGAGTTCTAACGCTACTCTAGGCCCAATGGCTACTATGGCACTAGCCAGCTTAAATTGGGGACGGTACTTGGGATGTTGAAAGCCTAGACCATGGCACGTCAAGATATAGGGAACACCTAAGCGTAGCGATAGATTCTGAGTGTGCTTAAACAAGGTAGAGCTTTGACAATGAATTATGTCTGGTCGCCAATTTTTTGTTGTCGAATGTAGATAGTTGAGATCTCCCCCTTGTGAATGGGAAACATTGCTGGCTGACAAAATGGGGGAATAATGGCTGTAAAAAAGCCTACTATGGATTGTGCCGAAGGCGATATGAACTTCAACCTCTAGCCTTGTGAGTTGTCGAGCTAATTCTAAAACGTGGGTGGTTTGCCCGCTTAGAAAAAAATCACTGAGCATAAGTACTTTCACTCTGCGTTCCCCCTAGCATACTATCCTTTGACTACTTTATGCGGGGAAGGCTGTTGAGTTGAGCATTTCTAACTGATAAGTAAAGGGTGTGGACTTTTGTGGTACCTAGCATCGTTATTGTCGTCGGGCTTTTTGGTGGATTAGGTTTGTTTCTGCTGGGAATGCAATTAATGGCTGAAGGTCTCCAAAAGGCAGCAGGCGAGCGCATGCGTCGCATTCTCGAACTCTTCACGTCCAGGACCTCCACTGCTGTCGCAACGGGAGCTCTAGTAACTGCACTCCTCCAATCAAGTTCGACCACCACAGTCATGATTGTGGGCTTCGTCAATTCAGGTTTGATGACCCTTTCGCAAGCAGTGGGGACCATAATGGGGGCCAACATCGGTACCACCATTACAGCTCAAATTGTCTCCTTTGATATCTATAGTTTAGCTCTACCACTCATCGGAGTTGGGGCTTTACTCTACTACTTTGTTAAGAAAAGACTTCACCGTCATGTTGGCTTAAGTCTTTTGGGCTTTGGACTATTGCTGTTGGGTCTTTCCACCATGAGTGGTTCGGTTGATCCCCTCCGGGATTATCCGCCCTTTTTGCAGCTCCTTATTACCTTAGGCGAAAGGCCTTTGCTAGGGATCTTAGCTGGTACCCTATTTACAGTCGTGGTGCAGAGTTCTAGCGCAACAACAGGATTAGTGATTGCCTTTTCGTGGCAAGGCGTGATTTCTTTGCCCGCTGGTCTGGCCCTTATTGTAGGTGCTAACCTTGGAACCTGTATCACAGTAATTTTAGCTTCCTTCGGTGCTTCGGTCACTGCTCGACGAGCAGCCCTAAGCCATGTGCTCTTTAATCTTTTTGGAGTGTTTCTCTTCATTATCTTCCGGGGTCCTTTCGTTAACCTAGTGGCTTTGACCGGAGTCTCGGTTGCCAGGCAAATTGCTAATGCCCATACCTTGTTTAATGTGATTACTACCGTAATTTTAATTCCGTTCTTAACTCGTTTCGTACAGCTTGTCACGGTCTTAGTACCTGGAGAAGATCTGGTAATCGAGCAGAAGCCCTTATATTTAGAGAATCGGGTTGTGGCCACTCCAGCAGCCCTAATTGGGGCCCAGCGAGAAGCAGTGCGCATGGGAGAGCTGGCGGTAACTATGGTAGAACAGGCGGTGACTGCCTTTTTAGAGAGTAATACTGAGCTATTGGAACAGATCGAACAGAGGGAAGAAGCTGTTAATGCTTTGGAAAAAGAGATTACTGCCTACTTGGCGAAGGCCAATCAATTTCCCATGGGGGAGAGTCAAGCGAGATTTCTCACTAATCTTATGCACATCGTCAACGATATCGAACGCATGGGCGATCATGCGATTAACATTGCTGAGCTAGCTCAAATTAGGGAAAGAGACAAGCTAGAGCTAAGTCCTGGGGCTAGTGAAGACTTGGTGAATATGTTTGAGGTTGTGCTCCAAATCTCTCGAGATTCGTTGGATGCCTTATTACATCGCAATGCGGCTAAAGCAACAGAATTGATCGCTCAGGACGACATTGTAGACGACTTGGAAAAGCGTTATCGTAGCAATCATATTGAACGGCTGAACCAGGGACTCTGCCTACCGGAAATTGGGGTTTTATTTCTGGATGTGGTTAGTAATCTAGAGCGAGTGGCGGATCATGCTAACAATATAGCGGAGGCGGTTGCAGATATCGCCTTTGCAAAATAATTGCCCTCAACAAGCCATCTAAAAGGGCGAAGAGTCTAACGTAACAATAACAGGCAGGAACCGTTGCCCGAACGGGGAATAACTAAGGAATGGTCGGTTATTGTACAAAGAGGAGGGTTTTAATGGTATCTGATCAAACACGATTATTTTCGGCATTGGAGAAGGAAACCCTGAATACTCGGGAGACATTGCTTAAGGTGTGGACAGCCCTAGAGGAGAAGGGGTATAATCCTTTGGACCAAATAGTGGGCTATCTAGTTTCGGGTGATCCCTCCTATATTACGGCCCACGGAGACGCACGGCGTCTCATTCAAAGTATCGAGCGCAACGATCTACTGGAAGAGATTGTGGCCAGTTACTTCAAAGATTTGGTTTAAAAGCGGGGGTGCGAGAGTGTCGCGATTAATAATTGAAGGCGGAAGACCCTTACAGGGAACAGTGGAGATTAGTGGCGCTAAAAATAGTGCTTTGGCCATTATTGTGGCCGCGGCTTTAGCTACTGAGGGTGAATCAGTTTTAGAGAATATCCCTCATGGTAGCGATATTACAACAATTTGCCAAATTCTCCAGGATTTAGGTGCAAAGATTTGGTTTGATGAAGAACAGCGCTTGCATGTGCAGGGGCAAAATCTGCATAAGCATCAAGCTTCTTATGATTTGGTTCGGAAAATGCGGGCATCATTTTATAGCGCAGGCTTATTACTGGCTCGTCTCGGAAAGGCAGAAGTACCTTTGCCAGGCGGGTGCGCCATTGGTTCCCGCCCAGTAGACTATCACATTAAGGGCTTCACCCAGATGGGGGCTGAAGTGGTAATTGAGCACGGCTATATGAAAGCTGAGGCCAAGCGTCTGCAGGGCGCTCAGATTTACATTAACCGAGCTAGTGTAGGAACCACCATTAACCTCATGATTGCTGCTTCCTTAGCAGAAGGGATTACAGTTTTGGAAAATGCTGCTAAAGAACCTGAGGTTGTAGATGTGGCTATTTTTCTAAATGGGATGGGAGCAAAGGTACGGGGTGCCGGTACAGATGCTATTCGCATTGAAGGTGTAGAGCGACTACGAGGTATCGAATACTCAATTATTCCCGATCGTATCGAAGCAGGTACCTTCATGTTTGCAGCCGCGATTACAGGTGGTACTGTGACCTTGAAGAGTGTGGTGGCAGAGCATGTACGGGTTCCCATTGTCAAATTGGAAGAAGCCGGCGTGATTGTTACCCGCGGTAACAATGATTTACATTTACAAGCACCATCACGTCTCAAGCCAGTTGATGTAGAAACTATGCCCTATCCGGGCTTTCCCACTGATTTGCAGCAACCCTTAGTGGCAGCTATGTGTATAGCTGATGGAACAAGTGTGGTGCGCGAGACTATTTTCGATCGTTTCCGGTACATAGATGAGTTGAGAAGGATGGGAGCTGACATTAAAACCGAAGGGGGAACTGCCATTATTCGTGGAGTGCCCCAACTCACCGGGGCCCCAGTGGAAATCACAGATCTACGGGCGGGCGCAGCCCTAGCCATCGCGGCGTTAGCTGCGGAAGGTCGAACAGAACTATATGGGGTGGAGATTTTGGATCGGGGATATGAGTATTTCGAAGACAAGCTGAAGAAGCTTGGCGCCCAGATTACTAGAGAGAAGCTCGAAAACGCACCACCTTTTTAGAGTTAGGACTCTGTGCCCTTAGAACTAAGGGCATTTTTATTCGCAAAGGGGGGGATCCGCACTGTCTGTCCAGCTTTATTGCCATAGTGATTATTCTTTGTTGGAATCTCTGCTTACCGTAGAAACATTGGTAGCTGCGGCCAAGGAGCTAGGAATAGAAAGCCTCGCCTTAACCGATCATAATACTACTGCGGGTCATGGGGAGCTTGAGTTTTTTTGTGAACAAGTAGGTATAAAACCCATTTTTGGGCTAGAACTAGATGTATTGTACGCTGGCAGTAGTGAGCAAGCACCTTTGGTGGCTTTAGCTAGAAATGCCCAGGGTTATGCTAACCTACTGCGCCTCGCCTCCCTCCAAACCCCAGTGCCCTTAGGACAACTTTTAGAGTTTGCGCGCGGACTAGTTTTTCTAGAGGGAGGAGAGGGTGGCAGAGTCAGCCAGCTTGTACAAAGTAGAAAGCTCGCGGAGGCACAACACCTGTTAGACTGGTATAATGCTGAGTTCGGATCAGACTTTTATTTAAGATATGAT
>DGYW01000064.1:219589-238066 GCA_002396805.1 Firmicutes bacterium UBA4996
CGGTGGAGCCATGATCAAAGTGCGGCACATGAAGCTCTTCATGTTCTGTCTCAAATTGGACGTCGAGAAGGGGTGTACCCACCGTTTCCTTTGCTGAGTTGGGAGAGTTTAACAAAGAGGTTTATGGGCCCTCCTGGGGTGATCGAAAATACTTTAGAACTAGCGGCTATGTGCAACGTTAGCCTGCCCCGAGAGCGGATTTTGCCACCCCACCCCGATGGACACAGTCTAGGTGATCTGGTTTGGAGTGGTGCCCAGCGGCGTTTTGGCAAACTAACCCAAGAGATTCGCGAACGCTTAGAGTATGAACTTGCCATAATTACCGATCAAGGGTTTAGTGATTACTTTTTGATTGTCTCTGACATTGTAGGTTTTGCTAAGGAATCTGGTATCCCCGTAGGTCCAGGGCGTGGAAGTGCTGCCAGTAGCTTGGTAGCTTATTGTTTGGGTATTACAGAAGTCAATCCATTGGAGTGGGGCTTGTTATTTGAACGCTTCTTGAACAAGGCCCGCCATACCCGTCCCGATATAGATCTGGATTTTTGTTATGAGAGACGTGCGGAGGTCTTAGCCTACGTATCTCGCCGTTTTGGTAGAGAACATGTGGCCCAAATTGGTACCTATGGGACTTTTGGGGAACGCTCCGCCATGCAAGAGGTGAAACGTGCCCTCGGTTTTGACCATCCCCAGATTGCTCGCGAGATTCAAGGTCTCAAGCGGCACCGGGCGACCCATGCGGCAGGTGTGATTATTACGGCTCAACCCATTCAAAATGTCAGTGCCATTTATCAAGACAGGGATTTAGCAGTCACCCAGCTTGATATGTACAGTTTAGAAAGGCTAGGCGCGCTCAAAATAGATTTGCTAGGTCTGCGCACTCTTACCTTGCTGACCAAGATGGAGGCCGCTGTGCAAAGGCACGATCCTGGCTTTAACCTAAACCAGATTCCCCTTGCTGATCAGGCCACTTTTGAACTACTGGCTTTAGGAAAGAGTCTGGGCATTTTCCAACTAGAGAGTGCCTTGTTTCAAGATCTGCTCCGTTCTTTGGATCCACAGTCCTTTGGTGATTTAGTGGCTCTCTTGGCTCTGGGTAGGCCAGGGCCCTTAGACATGTTTCCTGAATACTTACGGCGACGAAAAAATCCGCGGCAAGTGCAATATTTGAGTGAAGATTTAGCGCAGATTCTCGGTGAAACATATGGGTTGATTCTCTATCAAGAACAAGTGATTCTGATTGCCCACAAAGTTGCTGGATTGTCCCTTGGTGATGCAGATATGTTAAGAGTGGCTTTGGGAAAAAACGATCAGATCTCGCTACAGATGTGGCAAGAACGTTTTGTCAGAGGGGCTCAGGCGAGAGGTTTATCCCCCCAAGAGGCTACGGGTCTGTTTAGAACCATAGTAGACTTTAGTGGTTACGCTTTCAATAAGGCCCATAGCGTAAGTTATGCCCTTTTAACTTGGCGGGGAGCCTATTTAAAAACCCATTATCCTTTGGAGTTTTACTCCACTTTGCTCAATGAAGGTGTCTCCCTCCAGGAACAAAGTGCTTATCTGTTAGCATGTCAAAGTCAGGGTATTGAGATTTTGCCCCCTAGTGTTGTGTATTCTCAAGCTTTCGCTATCCCAGAGGGTGGAGGATTGCGTTTAGGTCTAGCAAGCATTCGCCAACTTAGTCCTCATGTAGTAACGAAGCTAATGGAAGTACGTTCCAGGGGGGGCTGGACGAATTTTAGAGAGTTGCGGCGCCAAGTGAAGCTTGATACTAAGATTTGGGAAACCCTTATTTTAGCAGGTGCGTGCGACGAATTGGGCTCTCGTAATAGTCATCTCAAGGAGTTAGGATTAATGGACTTATCTGAACGGGAACTACTAAGTCGCGAACGAGAATTAGTGGGAGTTTATGTCTCCCAACACCCCGGTTCTACTTTTCTGCCCCTCATGCGCAACTTACAAGGGGATCTAGAAGTAGTAGTAGGAGAAGTCCTCCAGATCAAAAGAGCCGGCAAGGCAGTTACAGGAGTGCTAGATAGTCCTGAGGGCTCCATCAATTTCAGAGCTGTTATGAACCGAGAGAACCAAGGGATCAAACCAGGAACAGCTGTGGCCCTTTTTGGTGCTTGGAAGCATGGTTTTTGGCACGTAGAATGGCAACTACCCTTAGGACCAACACTCCTGGTTTCACCCCAACCAAACCAGCTTGAAGAGCTTAAAGATGTGTTGAATCAACAAAACGGTACAAGGCCCGTGGTGCTCCGTTTAGGAGAGGGGATTGCCTACCACTTGCTTCCCCGGGAATTTTGGGTGAAGGACATTCACAAAGTGGATGGAGATCTGCAAAACGGAGGAGTCACTCATATCTGGTTTGACCCGTGGAAAGAACTGCTTTCTTAGAAGGGATTTTTTGACCACTAACGAAATATGATTAGCGTACTGGAGGGGTCAGGATGAGCTATGAAGAAGAAAACTATATCATGGTGCAAGCCTTAGAAAACGGTGTGACCATTATTGGGTTGACCAGGGGTTTTAATACGAAATTTCATCACACAGAAAAGCTTGATCAAGGCGAAGTTTTAATTGCTCAGTTTACAGAACATACGTCGGCGATTAAAATAAGGGGTAAGGCGAAGGTCTTCACCAAATTGGGCATCGCTGAGTCAGAATAAGAAGGAGGGCACGATACGATGTGGACGGTGGTATACATTGCCCCCAATCGGCCTATAGCAGAAATGTTAAAAGAACTATTAGAGAATGGTGGTATTTTACCTATGCTACGACCTATCGGGGCACCCCACTTGGGTGATTCCGCTAGTGTAGAAATATTAGTACCAGAATCCGAAGTAGACGAAGCCAATGAGATCATTGCTGCTTCGTTTGGGTAGGGTGGACAAGAGGACATGCTCAATGTATTTAGGAGTAAGCCAAAATACGCTACTGTGAAGCAACACGAAAGAGTGGAGAAAAAGGATTTTCCAGACAATCTTTGGACCCGCTGTGATTGCTGTGGCAAGATGATTTACAACAAGGAACTAGAGAAAGACGGGTTTTTGTGCGTCCATTGTGGACATCACTTTCGGCTCTGTGCTTCCCAAAGACTTGCTAAGCTAGTGGAAGGCCATGATTTCCAGCCTTTCCCTCCCCTAATAGCCGCAGATCCCCTCACTTTTCCAGGTTATCCTGAGAGAATCAAGCTAGCTCAAGAACAGACGGGTTTAGACGATGCGATCATAATTGGGAAAGCATGTGTCAGAGACTCACCTTGTGTTTTAGGTATTATTGATTTTTCGTTTATTGGCGGGAGTATGGGTTCAGTTGTAGGCGAACAATTGGTCCGGGGCTTTGAATATGCCCTAGAACATCGTCTACCTGTGGTTATTTTCTCTGGCGGTGGGGGCGGAGCCCGCATGCATGAGGGGATTTTCAGCCTAATGCAGATGGCCAAAACCGCTCAAGCTGTGGGGAGGCATAGTCGCGCCGGCTTATTGTATATTTCAGTATTGACCCATCCAACCATGGGGGGGATTTATGCAAGCTTTGCTTCCTTAGGGGATATCATTTTAGCAGAACCAGGAGCACTAATCGGCTTTGCGGGACCGCGCATTGTGGAAGAAACTACCAGACAAAAGCTACCCCCAGGTTTTCAAACGGCTGAATTTGCTTTAGCCCATGGGATGATCGATGACATTGTCCCTAGAAATCAAATGGTTGATTATGTGGGGCGCTTACTGAAGTGGCATAGGTAGGTGATGAGATGATCCAAGCATTTGAGTGGGAAAAACCTATTTTGGAGTTGGAGGCTAAGATTACTGAACTCAGACAGTTTGTGGACTCTGCTGAGATGGACTTTAGTAAAGAGATTAATACCCTAGAACGGCGAGTAGAAAAACTCCGGAAGGAAATCTATGAGAAACTCACTCCTTTTCAGCGGGTAATGATGGCCAGACACCCGAAGCGCCCTACTACTCTGGACTATATTGATCTGCTTTTTGACGATTTTGTTGAGTTTCATGGGGACCGTTTTTACCGAGATGATGGAGCAATTGTTGGTGGGATTGCCCTTTTTGAGGGGCAGCCTGTTACCGTGATTGGCCCCCAAAAGGGACGAGATACAAAGGAAAACATCGCTCGTAACTTCGGTCTACCACACCCTGAAGGGTATCGCAAAGCGTTACGCCTTATGAAGCAGGCCGAAAAATTTGGACGACCTATTATTACCTTAATTGACGTAGTGGGTGCCTATCCTGGTATTGCAGCGGAGGAGCGGGGGCAAGGTTTAGTAATTGCTGAATGTATTGAGGAAATGTCCTTTTTACGAACCCCTATTCTAGCAATCATCACAGGCGAAGGTGGTAGTGGTGGGGCTTTAGCCTTAGGAGTAGGAGATCGGATTTTAATGTTAGAACACGCTTGGTATTCTGTTATTTCGCCCGAGATGTGTGCCAATATTTTGTGGCGTGATTCTTCAAGAGCGGCAGAAGCAGCAGAGCTCTTGCGTTTAACTCCCACAGATTTACTTAAGTTTGGTATAATTGATGATGTTATTACAGAGCCACTCGGTGGGGCACATCGAGATCATGCTTTAACAGGGCAACAGATGAGGGCCTTTATGCGGCGTTACTTGGCCATTATCAATAAGACACCCTTAGATCAACTTGTTGAACAGAGACTAGCTCGTTTCCGCAAAATTGGCCAATTTGCCGAGAAGCAGCTAGCAGAAATGTAAATGTAGTAACAAAGGCGGGATAATGTTGGCGAAGAGAATAGGCGTATTAACCAGTGGGGGCGATGCCCCAGGAATGAATGCTGCTGTACGTACTGTGGTGCGAGCTGCTCTTCATTATAATATGGAACCTTGGGCTATTTACCGGGGATATCATGGACTGATCCGTGGCGAAATGGAGCCTGTGAGTAGTAGGGCTGTTTCCGGAATAATTCAGCGCGGTGGCACTGTCCTAAAAAGTGCCCGTTCTGATCAATTCCGTACACCTGAAGGGCGCGCTAAAGCCATGGACATGCTTACGAAAAATGAAATCGAGTCTTTAGTAGTTATTGGTGGCGATGGATCCTTTGCAGGAGCTCTTGCCCTAGAGGAGCTGGGCATGAAAACTATTTGCATCCCGGCAACTATCGATAATGACATTGCTTGCACCGACTATTCTATCGGCTTTGATACGGCTGTCAATAATGTCATGGATGCAGTCAACAAGATTAGGGATACGGCCAGTAGTCATGACCGGGTCTATGTGGTTGAAGTAATGGGAAGAGACTCTGGTTATATTGCCCTTTATTCGGGTTTAGCCGGTGGTGCAGATGTAATCTTGATTCCTGAGGTTCCCTATGATGTTGATCAGGTTTGCCAACAGATTAAGCGCGCGAATGAGCAGGGCAAAACCTATAATATTGTCATGGTCGCGGAGGGGGTTAAATCTGTTTCAGGAGTTGATGGTAGTGAGAGTCCTTCTATGCAGATCGGGCGTTACATTCAAGAGAAAACTGGTTATGATACACGAATTACCATTCTAGGACATATTCAACGGGGGGGAGCCCCTACTGTGCGTGATCGCCTCTTAGCAAGTCGACTTGCCTATCATGCCATTGAACTTATTTATCAAGGTAAGAGTGGTAAGATGTTGGGTGAAGTGGATCAAGTGGTGAAGTCTTTTGATCTTTCGTATGCCTTGGCTCAAGAAAAAGAGCTAAATCTGGATTATTACCATTTATCCAACATTCTCTCGTCCATATAGCTTAGGAGGTATCACATGCGTAAAACAAAAATTGTCTGTACGATTGGTCCAGCAAGTGAGAGTCCCGAAACCGTTCGGGCTTTACTTCGGGCCGGTATGAACGTAGCTCGCCTGAATTTTTCTCATGGTACTTATGAGGAGCATCTGTACCGGATTACTACTCTTCGGGAGGCGGCCGAGGAACTTGAACATAACTTAGCCATTCTGTTAGACATTCAAGGCCCCAAGATTCGGGTTGGCAGGTTACAAGACGGTCCCGTGGAATTAATCCCGGGCCAAGAGTATATCTTAACGGTGGAACCTTATGAGGGTGATGCCGAAAAGATTCATGTGGACTATCCGTACTTAAATCGAGATGTTCGCCCAGGCTCTATCATCTATATTGATGATGGTCTATTAGAGCTTAGGGTGCAGGAGATTAAAGGTCCCGATGTAATCTGTCAAGTTATTGTAGGCGGAGAGCTTAGCTCTCGCAAAGGACTCTCCTTACCAGGGGTGGATGTTGATCTACCACCGATTACAAGGGAAGATGCTGAACATATTCGCTTTGGTGTGGCTCATGGTGTAGATTTTATTGCTGCGTCGTTCGTGCGTAGGGCAGAACATGTCCAAGCGGTGCGCAGGATTATCCGTGAGGCAGGCGGTAATCAGCTTGTTATCTCGAAAATCGAAAGTGATGCTGGACTACGCAATATTGATGAAATTCTAGAGGCGTCCGATGGGATCATGGTGGCTCGAGGTGACTTAGGTGTGGAGATTTCCACCGAAGAGGTACCACTAGCTCAAAAAATGTTAATTCGAAAGTGTAATCTCGCTGGTAAGCCTGTGATCACTGCCACCCAGATGCTGGACTCGATGATCCGTAATCCGAGACCAACAAGGGCAGAGGTAACAGACGTGTCTACCGCGATTTTTGAAGGTACAGATTGTGTTATGCTTTCTGGTGAAACCGCCATGGGTAAATATCCTGTGAAGGCAGTGCAAGTAATGGATAAAATTGCCCGCCGTATGGAACAGGTTATTGATTATCCCGCGATTCTCAAAGAGAAGATGAATGAAGGCAGGACCGCCGTTGATCAAGCTGTGTCCTTAGCGGCTTGTCAGGTTACTCAGGACTTGGAGCTTGGAGTAATAGTTTGCTCCACCTCATCAGGCGCCACCGCCCGCTCGATTTCACAAAAGCGTCCTAAGGCGACTATTTTCGCCACTTCCCCCAATGAACAGGTCGTTAGACAGCTAGCCCTTTCGTGGGGCGTTTATCCTGTTCTAGTCGACAAGACTACAAAGATCGAAGTCATGGTGGACAATGCCGTTCGGGAAGCAAAAAAGCGTAATCTAGTTAGTTCTGGCGATGTCGTAACCATCATTACTGGCGTAATAGTGGGTACCGCTGGTGGAACTAATATGTTGCAAGTGCATGAGGTTGACTAACTCCTAGTCCAGAATAGTAGGTGAACTTTTGAAAGTAGGAAAACTATCGGGGGAAATACTACAGCAGATGGTGCTTTCCACAATACAATTCCAGCGGGACGATGTTCTGGTCCACGCAGGATTAGGCGAGGATTGCGCCGTGATAGATTTTGGCGACGAAGTCTGTTTAGTCTCAAGTGACCCTATTACAGGGGCAGTGGAGGGGATCGGAGAACTCGCTGTTCATGTTTCCTGTAATGACATTGCTGCTAATGGTGGAACCCCTGTTGGTGTACAAATCGTGTTGCTGCTTCCGGAACATATTAAGCAAGAACAAATTCATGTGATTATGGAAGACATTCAGAGAACTGCTGCTGGACTTGGCGTAGAAGTAATTGGTGGTCATACAGAGATTACTAGCCGTGTTAAGGACTGCGTTGTCTCAGTGACCGCAGTGGGGAGAGCTCCCAAAACCCGTTATGTAACCTCAAGTGGTGCCGGGATTGGCGATGATTTGGTGATTAGTAAGGGTGTAGCCATTGAAGCTACAGCCATCTTGGCCCGGGATTTTGGTCACACTCTACCCTTCAAAATTACCAAAGAGGAAATCGAAAGCCTTCTTAAGCAACTTTCTGTAGTTCCTGAAGGCCTCATTGCGGCGGAATATGGGGTTACCGCCATGCACGATATCACCGAGGGTGGTTTATTGGGGGCCGTTCGTGAGATCTGCCAAGCGTCTGAAGTTGGTGCAGAGATTTGGGAAGAACAGGTACCGGTGGCCCCTTTGACTCAAAAAATAGCTGAACATCTCAAGCTAGATCCCTTGGCTCTACTCTCTTCAGGGTCTATGCTCATGGTGACCCCTCATGGGGAAGGCTTAGTAGCTAGACTGGCTCAAGATAATATTCCTGCTTATATAGTGGGTAAGATTACTGAAGGAAAAATGCCCGTTTTGGTGCGCAAAACAGGAGAGCAAGAGCATCTCTCCACCCATGTGGAAGATGAGCTCTGGAAGTTTTGGGCCCGCGAGAACAAATAACGATTTTGGATAGATGATGGGGGCGAACTGATGGAAGCCAATCCAGGTAAGCAATTAGAGATGGATGTGGACGGAAAATCGTATTTGAGAATGCCTGTGAAGACAGACATCATTACTGCGGATGATGATATTGTGCAGATTGTAGAAAAGTATACAAAGGAGCTCATCCAGGCTGGCGATCTAGTAGTGGTCAGCGAAAAGGTAGTTGCTATCACTCAGGGACGGGCTTTTCGCCTAGATGAGATTAAACCTTCTGGCTTAGCCAAGCTTCTGAGTAGATTTGTCTATAAGAATCCAGCTGGCATTGGGCTAGCTAGTCCTTATACTATGGAGTTAGCCTTACGCGAAGTGGGGCGGTTCAAACTGATCTGGGCTGCTATGATTGCCGCGATAGGGAAACTGTTTGGCATCAGGGGCCTTTTTTATCGCCTTTGTGGGGACAAAGCTAGAGCTATCGATGGTCCCTGCGATTACACTATCCCACCCTATAACAATTACGCAGTTTTGGGACCTGAACAACCAGAGCTGGTGGCAAAAGAGATCAGCGCTGTTTTAGGCTGTGCCACAGCAGTGATTGACGCCAATGATCTTGGCGTCAATATTTTGGGTGTTTCTGATCCCGATGTTGATGTGGTCTTATTAGAAAAGCTATTGAAAGATAATCCCCTTGGCCAATCTGCTGAACAAACTCCTTTAGGTATTATTCGTCAAGTAACAGAGGCAAGTTTGGTTGGGGCTTCGAGCTAGGCATAAAAAAACAACACCCTTGAGGTGTTGGCAAGAGCAAATAAATGGTGCCGAAGGAGGGAGTCGAACCCTCACGGGCGAAGCCCACACGATTTTGAGTCGTGCGTGTATGCCAATTCCACCACTTCGGCTGGTTGTTAGCTCGTAACATAGATTATAGTACCACGAAGCACCGGCTTTTGCAAGCGTTTTTTAACCTTGAACAATGAACCTGTTCATGATAGAATAATAACCAGAATTCTTATTAATGATCTGGAGGAATTGCAGTGAAGCCTAAAGGATTTGTAAGACGCACTAGGCAGCGTGAGGTGATCTTAGAGGTCCTCCGGGGAACAGATTGTCACCCCACCGCAGATTGGGTCTATCAAGAGGTACGTAAAGAGATGCCCCATGTTAGCCTAGGTACAATATATCGTAACTTAAAGACCCTTAGTGAGCATGGGGAGATCCAAGAACTTGCCTATGGCAGTACCCATTCTCGGTTTGATGCGAGAGCTCACAGCCATTATCACTTTGTCTGTGAAGAGTGTGGGGCCATCGATGATCTAGACATGGAGGCCGTTGTCGAACTCGAAGACCAGGTAGAGAAACTTGGTGGTTATCAGGTGAAGAGTCATCGCCTTGAATTTTATGGTCTCTGTCCCCAATGCGTCCAAGAAAAGCAAGCTAAGGCTAACTAGCGGTCTCAAATTTGTCCGGGTATCATCACGGTACCCGGATTTTTTTGTGGACTTCATGCACTATATGTTGTATAATTTTCTTGTAGTAATACCATTTCTTGTATTTAGGGAGGAAGATAGAGGTGCAATTATCTGACAATGCCCTGACGGTGTTAGAGCGCCGTTACCTAGCTAAAGTTGACAATCAAGTAGTAGAAACACCAGAAGATATGCTCCGACGGGTGGCCAAAAATATCGCTCAGTTAGAAACAGATCCCATGTGGGAGGAGAAATTCTTTGAGGTTATGGACAACCTCGAATTTTTGCCTAATAGTCCCACCCTCATGAATGCTGGTCGTGAATTGCAGCAATTATCGGCGTGTTTTGTCCTTCCAGTAGAAGACTCTATGGAGGGAATCTTTGAGACCCTAAAGAGCACTGCCTTGATTCAAAAATCCGGTGGTGGGACCGGCTTCAGCTTCTCCCGCCTTAGGCCTAATTCTGATGTGGTCAGTAGCACTGGTG
This sequence comes from Firmicutes bacterium UBA4996, assembly GCA_002396805.1. Classification (GTDB taxonomy): domain Bacteria; phylum Bacillota; class Limnochordia; order Darwinibacteriales; family Darwinibacteriaceae; genus UBA4996. The sequence continues at coordinate 229,717 of DGYW01000064.1, forward strand.
GGGTAGCTAGTGGTCCTGTATCCTTTATGAAATGCTATAACGCGGCCACAGACGCCATTAAACAAGGTGGTACTCGTCGTGGCGCCAACATGGGTATTTTACGAGTAGACCATCCTGATATTCTGGAGTTTATTCAGTGTAAGGAAGATACTTCCCAAATTACCAATTTCAATATCTCTGTGGCTCTTACAGAAAAATTCATGGAAGCGGTTATGGCCGATGAAATGTATCAGCTAGTCAACCCGCGTACCAAAGAGCCTGCCGGTGAATTAAACGCGCGGGAAGTGTTTGAGCTTATTGTAGAGATGGCTTGGAAAAACGGAGAGCCGGGGATCGTGTTCCTGGATCGAATCAACCGAGCCAATCCCACACCTCATGTGGGCGAAATTGAAGCAACAAACCCCTGTGGGGAGCAACCTCTCTTGCCAAATGAGAGTTGTAACTTAGGTTCCATTAACCTTGCTAAAATGACAAAACAAGATGGGGACAAGTGGGTAGTTGATTGGGATCGCTTACAGGAAGTGGTGGAAATTGGTGTCCGCTTCTTAGATAACGTAATTGAAGTAAATAACTATCCCATTCCTGAAATTGACGAGATGACCCGGGCGAACCGGAAAATTGGCCTCGGTGTCATGGGTTTTGCAGATCTATTGATGCGTCTTGGCATTCCTTATAATAGTGACGAAGGTGTGGAACTAGGGCGGGAAATCATGCGCTTTATCCAAACCACCGGTCACGAGGCATCATCTGCTTTAGGAGAAGAAAGGGGTTCTTTCCCTAATTACGCCGGAAGCATCTTCGAAGCCACGGGCAAGCCCATGCGTAATTCCACAGTGACTACAATTGCTCCAACGGGAACCATTTCGATCATTGCGGGATGTTCTAGCGGGGTTGAACCCATTTTCGCTCTCGCCTTTACGAGAAATGTCATGGACGATGATCGCCTGATCGAGGTTAATCCTCAATTCGAAGAAATCCTGCAAGAAGCGGGACTCCATTCGCCGGAGTTGATTGAAAAGGTGGCCCAGAATGGGAATGTGATCGGTTTAGAAGAAATCCCCGAGCACTTGCGGCAAGCCTTCGTGACCGCCTATGAAGTTAGTCCAGAATGGCATATCCGCATGCAAGCAGCTTTCCAGGAGTTTACTGATAATGCCGTAAGTAAGACAGTGAACTTCCCGAGGGAAGCCACGAAGGAAGATATTCAAGAAGTTTACCAACTAGCCTACGAATTAGGTTGTAAGGGTGTGACGGTGTATAGAGCCGGCTCGCGAGAAGGGGAAGTTCTCACAGTGGGGCATAAGAAAGAATCCAGCCCTGCTACTGAGGCAACAGCTGGGCAAAAACCCCATCCACGCAGACGTCCCATGGTTACAAAAGGTCAAACGGTACGAATCAAAACCGGGTGCGGTTCACTTTATGTGACCATCAACGAAGACGAACAGGGAATCTGCGAGGTCTTTACCACTATTGGAAAAGCTGGTGGATGTGCTGGGGCATTCTCCGAGGCAACGGCGCGTTTAATCTCCTTGTCATTGCGTTCAGGGGTAGAGCCACAGCAGGTAGTAAAGCAACTAAAGGGAATTCGTTGTCCTCATCCGATTTGGCAAGATGGTCAACAGGTTCTCTCTTGTCCAGATGCTATTGCTCAGGTCTTGGATCGCTATCTCCAGCAAAATGGGGTAAGAGAGGACAATAACAACGGAAATTTCGCAGCTAGCCCACAGGCTGGTCCATCTGCCTCCCTTTTCCATGGGGAGAGTTGCCCTGACTGCGGTGGCAACATGGTGGAAGAAAGCGGTTGTGCCACGTGTTTAGATTGTGGGTTCAGCCGTTGTAGTTAGCTAAAGTTACCATAACAAGCATAATCTCCTTCCTTGTTTCACATACTGGAGTGTAGAAATGGGAAGGAGATTTTTTATGTCTAAAAGTAGATCTGTGATGATACTCGTCTTGATGCTTCTTATGGGCGTATCTCCAGGAGTGAGGGCAGAAGTGGAAGTGGTGATCAACATTCCTGCCTTCACCCTCTATCTGTATGATCAAGGTGTTCCAGTAAAGTCTTACCCCATAGCGATTGGCACAGAGTTTAACCCCTCTGTGTTGGCTGAGACCACCATTATAAATAAGGTGGCTGATCCCACCTACTATCCACCTAACGCCGCTGCTCGGGGTCTAGAACCCATTCCACCAGGACCCGATAATCCGGTGGGCACCCGTTGGTTAGGGCTTGGTCTATCGGGCTATGGCATTCATGGCACTAATAATCCTCAATCCATTGGTTCTGCAGCCTCCTCTGGTTGTATTCGCATGCATAACCATGATGTGGAAGAGTTAACGGAGTTAGTTAGGATAGGTACTCCTGTGCGCCTCGTCTATCAAACGGTTTTGTTTCAAGAAGACCCCCTCTTACATACCAGAACCATCACTGTTTTTCCGGATGTTTATAAGCAGGGTGTAACCCCCAGCCAGCTAGAAGACGAATTGCTTAGGACGAACTGGGGTGAAGTATTTTGGCCAGCTTTGCTGACTTTACTTCGTCTGCCAATAGGAAAGCCTCAGCCGGTGCCTTGGGCCGTTCCCCTTTATTTCGAGGACAAACTAGTGAAGTTGGTGGGGGTAGAGTGGGGCGAACGGCGCTACGTTCCCTGGGATTTGCCCCTTGATCCACGCTTGGATTTCATTAACCAAGTGGTCCAGTGGGGAGAACACTACTTTCTACCCTTGGATCTCTATCTTAAACTCACTGGCCTAAGACAGAGCAAAGCCCAAGGTAGATGGATCTTCCAAAGGCCCACGGCCTTTTTAGGAGACATCCCCTTGGGCAAAGCGCTTGTTTACGATAATGAAATTTATATTGCTCATACCCAGTTTGAACAACACTTTGTTCCAGAAATTGTTAATGTCTTAATCCACTGGGGTGAGCTTTATTTTCCCGCCAGTCTTTTCAGGCACTCTGCTCCTGAACAAGAGCTGAGCTTGATCTGGCCCTAATTTTCGGTAATTCCCTTGAGCCACTCGCTAGTTAATAAACGCTGAGCCAATTCTACTTGGGCGTACTCTAGAAGTTTTGGCCAGTCTCGAGTTACCGCAGAGTGGACCAATTCTGGTGTAACTTGTAAGAACGTTGCGGCCTCTTGGGTCAGGCGCTCTTGAATCATGGTCTGTAAACTTTCCCAATCTTGCTTGAGCAGAGCGTCAGCTTCCCAGGGGGCTGCTCCCCGTTTCACCAATTCGTCGTATAGCTCATAACGGACTTCTTCGTTTAGCTGTTCCCAATCACCAGCGATAATAGCAGAAACCTGCTCCGGGGTTAACACATCTGCTAGTACTTTGGTGACATTATTGATGCCCTGAATGAAGGCTTGCGCGGTTGTTTCTTCTTCGAGTTGGACCAAGAGTGCTTTGTCATTGCGCACTAGGGCCACGATTTGTTGATCCTTTTCTAGTTGTGGTTTTTGGTCTTTGGCTAATCCTTGTGAGGTGACATAGAGAGTTTCGGGCAAGAGCTGGATAGTGTGTTCTACAGCGTTCTCTACGTCAACTAAGATCTGGTTATTCTCACCTTGAGCAGCAATGACTCCGGTTATTTGCTCCAATTCTAAGGCTTCGTGGATTAAATAAGCTACTTCACTACGGGTGATTAGGCGATAGGGTTCAAAGTTAATCAGCATATGACTTGGCAATAGTGCCAGCCTTTGCATGACCTCAACCGCTAAAAACCCTGGATAATCTAAACTCAAATCTACAAAAGAGGGGTACCAACCAGAGGGAACCTCTTGCCTTGCTCCTAGTCCTAGCACGTTGGCAAGGAGGGCAACAAATTCACCTCGAGTAATACCTTCCGGATCCATCGCGAACGTTTCTTTCAGCCACGTGGTCACATCTGCTTGCTGTTCTGCCTCTAAGTCAAAAGCACGGTTAATTAGCTCCAGGCTAGTTTCGTGACTAAGGTAGCTATGGGGTTCAAACTCTTCTGCCCATACATCCTCAAAGAGTCCCCGTTCTTCTAGGGACAAAATCTCCTCCCGGGCCCAATTATCCTCTAAATCGCTAAAAGCAGCCCAGCCCACCGTACTTCCCCCAAAGGTTGAAAATAATAAAATGAGAACCAAAACCATAACATGATAAGTTGTGGGTCGCATGAACATACTCCTCTTCTACTAAGCTGTATCTATCTTACACCCTAAGATTCTGGAAAGACAAGAAGAGCCCTCTATGTAATACTCGGTAGAAAGGGTGCCTTTACCCAGTTTCGGCAGGTTTTTACAGTTAAGCGTGGAATAGGGAAGGGAGAAATGGGGGATCATCTGTGGAAAAACGTTTGTTTCTGATCGATGGTAATAGCTTGATTAACCGGGCCTTTTATGCCCTACCACCCCTGACTAATGCTAGCGGAGAACCGACTAATGCGGTCTATGGTTTAACTATGATGCTCTTGCGTTTGCAGGAGGATTATGCCCCCAACCAAATGTTGGTGGCCTTTGATGTTTCTGGACCTACTTTTAGGCACGAGCAATATGGAGAGTATAAGGCTAATCGTAAAGGAATGCCCGACGATTTAAGACCTCAACTTCCAGTTATGAAGGATGTTTTGGATGCCCTGGGGATTGCCCGCCTGGAGCTTGCGGGCTATGAGGCGGACGATCTTATTGGTACTGTTGCCAAAAAGGGCGAATTAGAAGGTTATCAGGTCTACATTGTCACTGGGGATCGGGACTCCTTCCAGTTAATTTCACCTCAAACAACAGTCTTATTTACTAGGCGTGGCATCACCGATACTGAGTTAGTGAATGAAGAACGATTACTCAAGGAATATGGAGTGACACCTGAACAGGTCAAGGATCTGAAGGGCCTAATGGGTGACAGCTCCGATAATATTCCGGGGGTTCCAGGTGTTGGTGAGAAGACTGCTTTAAGGCTGCTTGAGAGCTATAAGAGCATGGAAGGCGTGTACGCAAATATTGGTGAGATTAAGGGTAAGCTTCGAGAACGTCTAGTTGAAAACGAAGAACAAGCTCGTTTGAGTAAGGAATTAGCAACCATTCAATGTGATGTACCAGTTGAAGTTGGGCTGGGGGTAGCTGGAAAACCAGATTACGCCAGAATTCAAGAACTGTTTCAGCATCTAGGCTTTAAGACTCTATTGGAACGTCTACCCCAGAGTGAGTCAGGCGAAGAACAGGCGTCACAAAAGGAGTACAACACCGATTATGAGTCCGTGAGTGAGGATACTTTTCTGGAGTTTTGCGATCTGTTGAGGTCAAGTTCAGTCATACATGTGGCCACTGTTGGTGATCAGCACAAGCTTGTGTGTCTAGTCAGTAATAGGGTGTGGGCTATGTCCTACAAATTCCTTGCTAGCAAGGTAGATCAATTGCGTAATCTTTTGAGGGACAAGGAAATTTATTGTACCAGTAGTAAGGATTTGCAACATCTCTTGGTGAGTGTGGAGAATCCATTACCAATACGCTTCGATTTAGAGTTAGCTCTCTATTGCCTCAATCCTGAAGGACGTTGGGATTTCGCTACTTTGGCCCACCATTATGGACAGCCGGCTACTAGCTTAGCCCCGAGTGATTTGCAGTTCCACGTGGCCTATCTGCGTTTATTGGCTACAGTGGCACCTTTGATTAAAAGGGAATTACGTGACAACGATCTCTGGTCACTCTATCAAGAGATCGAGTTACCCTTAAGCTCTGTTTTGGCTAGTATGGAAGCCCAAGGTGTTTTAGTCGATGCCGAAAAACTGCAGAAGATCTCCGATGACCTGCAAGCAACCTTAGAAAGACTAACGGAGTCTATCCATGCGCAAGCGGGAGAAGAATTTAATATTAATTCCCCCAAACAGCTGGGCGTGGTTCTCTTTGAAAAGATGGGCTTGCCGGTTCTTAAGAAAACTAAGACTGGGCCAAGTACTAGTGCTGAGGTTTTAGAAGAACTTAGTGAGTATCCCATCGTCAATGAGGTCCTTGAGTATAGGCAGGTGGCCAAGTTAAAGTCTACCTACGCCGATGCTCTAGGTGAATTGATTTCACCTGAAACGAAGCGCATTCACACTACCTTCAACCAAACTGTAACTGCCACGGGTCGACTCAGTAGTACCCATCCTAATTTACAGAACATACCTGTACGTACTGAGGAGGGACGACGCATAAGGGAGGCCTTTGTGGCCCCCGAAGGTTATTATTTACTCTCTGCGGACTATTCTCAAATTGAGTTGCGCTTGTTGGCCCATTTGTCGCAAGACGATGCCCTTATTGAAGCTTTCCGTAGTGGCAAGGACATTCATGCCCAAACCGCCTCAGAAGTATTTGGTCTGCCCCTAACGGAAGTAACCTCAGAGTATCGCAATGCAGCTAAGGCCATCAACTTTGGCATTGTCTATGGAATTAGTAGTTTTGGGTTGGCCAAGGGCATTAATCTAACCAGAGCTCAAGCTCAGGAGTACATTGACTCTTATTTTGAGCGTTATCCCAAGGTTAAGGCCTTTCTCGATGGCTCAGTAGAAGCAGGAAAGAAACAAGGTTATGTCCAAACCCTTAAGGGCCGCAGGAGATACTTACCCGCTCTTAAGAGTCGCAATTTTAATGCTCGAAATTTTGCTGCCAGAACCGCCATGAATTCACCTATCCAGGGAAGCGCGGCCGACATTATCAAGTTAGCCATGCTCGGGGTGCACAGAGCACTGCGTGAATCGGCTTTCCAGGCTAGACTGCTTCTGCAAGTCCATGACGAGTTGGTTTTTGAGGTACCCCACGCTGAACTGGAGCCTGTTGCCCAACTTGTTAAGGGTGAAATGGAAGGGGTTATGGCTTTAGATGTTCCTTTGGTTGTGGAAGTTTTTTGCGGGCTCAATTGGCGAGATGTGGAGTCTTTTCAGTTTAAGGAGTCAAAATAATGCCTGAACTACCAGAAGTAGAAACGGTACGCCGTAGCTTAGAACCAGTTATATTGCATCAGCCTATCAAACGGGTGGATGTTCATTATGAGCGGATCTTACAGCATGTTTCTGTCCAGGATTTTCGCGATTTACTGACAGGTAATCAGTTTTTGCAGATCTCGCGCAGGGGTAAATACCTAATTTTTAGCCTAGAGAATGATTGGGAGTTAGTTGCCCATCTGCGCATGACCGGTCGGCTAATCTTTGTTTCTGATACTCAGATACCCCTAGAAAAACACACTTCAGTAGTGTTTGACCTAGGCTCCGCTGGCGCTCTGCGCTTTGAGGATGTCCGTAAGTTTGCCACCATAGACTTGGTCCCTAAGGGAGATTATGAGCAAATTAAGGGCTTGCACACCCTGGGGGTTGAGCCCCTGTCTCCAGAATTCTCCTTATCTGTTTTTCAAGAATTGCTGGAAGGGCGTAGCACGAAAATCAAAGGCTTACTCTTGGATCAAACGAAAATTGCCGGTCTCGGTAACATTTACGCGGATGAGAGTCTGTTTATGGCTGGTATTCATCCTGAACGACCCGCTTGCTCCCTCACAAGCCAAGAACAGCAGCTTTTGCATTCCGCCATTCGGGAAGTGTTAACCTTGGCCATAGAAAATCAGGGAACCACCCTGCGGGATTATCGGACCGGCTACGGGCTGGAGGGTTCTTTTCAGAATAAGCTTCTGATTTATGGCAAGAAGGGCGAGGAGTGTCCCCGTTGTAAGGCCAAATTAGAACATCGCAAGGTAGCGGGGCGCACAAGTCATTTCTGCCCCAGTTGCCAGAGGGAGTAGGTCATGATTGGAATTACAGGTGGCATAGCCAGTGGGAAAAGTTCGGTTGCGGAGCGTTTGCGCGCCCTTGGTGCCATTGTTTTGGATGCTGATTTGATCGCGCGAGAAGTGGTGGAGCCGCACACCCTTGGCTGGGCCCAGGTGAAGGAGTTCTTTCCCGAGGTAATTCAGGAAAATGGAGCAATTGATCGTCGTGAACTGGCTAGGATTATCTTTAGCGACCCTAGAAGAAGAAAGCGCTTAGAAGAAATCATTCATCCCCTAGTGCGGTTCCGTTTGGAAACGGACAGTGCTCAGTTGGAGGGTAACGGAAAGTTGGTCTTTGCAGAGGTCCCGCTCCTTTATGAAGCGGGCTGGGATGAGTGGATCAATCCAGTCTGGGTTGTGTATGTCAGACCAGAAGTCCAGCTAAACCGCTTAATGGCTCGGGCACAGATTTCGGCCCACGAGGCTTCGCAGATGATTTCTAGCCAAATGCCTCTAGAGGAGAAGGCCACAAGAGCCCAGCAGGTAATTGACAATAATCAAACTTTGGCTGAGACCTGGTCACAGGTGGATGCTTTATGGAAGGAGCTTACGCTTTGAAAATTGCCCTCATTGCCCATGATCAGAAAAAAGA